>NZ_CP081848.1:643750-1287500 GCF_018982885.2 Polymorphobacter megasporae
CCGCCGCGACCGCGACCGACCCGCGCGCATTCTTCGCCACCGCGCTCCGCCCCGTGGTCGCCGGTGACGGTCGCGGCCTCGATACCGGCTATTTCGAGCCCGAACTCGCCGGGTCGCGCACCGCAGCGCCGGGCTTCGCGGTGCCGCTCTACCGCCGCCCGCTCGACCTTATCGACCTCGACCTCGGTACATTCGACACCAGCCTGAACGGAAAGCACGTCCGCGGGCGGATCGCGGGCAAGACCTTCGTTCCTTATTTCGATCGTGCCGCGATCGACGACGGCGCGCTCACCGGTCGCAGCCTCGAACTCGCGTGGGCGGCGGATCCGTACGAGGCGTTCTTCCTCGAGATCCAGGGATCGGGACGATTGCGGCTGCCCGACGGCACGATCCTTCGCGTCGGCTACGACGGCCAGAACGGCCACGCCTACACCGCGATCGGCAAGCTGCTCCGCGATCGCGGCGTCCTCGCGCCCGGGCAGGCGACGATGGACGGCATCATCGGCTGGATGCGCAGCCACCCCGCCGACGGGCGCCAACTGATGCGCGCCAACCGCAGCTACGTCTTCTTCCGCGTCCTGACGACCCCCGCCGACCTTGGCCCGACCGGCGCGATCGGCGTCCCGCTCACCCCACGCGTCAGCGTCGCCGCCGACCCGAAGTTCGTCGTCCTCGGCGGCCCCGTGTGGCTCGACACGACGGTCGACGGCGCGCCGTTCCGCAACCTTGTCGTCGCGCAGGACACCGGCGGCGCGATCAAGGGTGCGAACCGGCTCGACGTTTTCTGGGGAGCCGGAGCAGCGGCGCGCGCGACCGCCGGCGGGCTGTCGTCGACCGGCAGCGTCACCCTGCTCCTGCCTGCCGCCGCCGCCGAAAGGCTGGTCCATGGCGCGCCGCCTGCACCCTGACGAAAGCGCATTATGGGCGCAGGTCGCGGCGTCGGTCCGGCCGCTGCCGGGACGCGTCCGCCCGATCGTCGGCCCCGCCCCGCGCGTCATAGTCGACCAGCCGCCGCCTGCACCCCCGCCGCCCAAGCGCGCCCCCGCGGCGAACCGGATCGCCGTCGACGCGGCGACGCTCGACGGCGGCTGGGACCGCAAGATGCGGAGCGGGCGGCTCGCCCCCGACCTGACGGTCGACCTGCACGGCTATACGCGCGACCGCGCCCACGCACTGCTGACGCGGATGATTGTCGAAGCGGCGACCGGCGGCGCGCGGATCATGCTTGTCATTACCGGCAAGGGCGCACGCGACAGCGACGACATTGCCAATAACTTTGGGCGTCCGCGCGGGGTGATCCGCGCCTCGCTCCGCGACTGGCTCCAGTCGTCCGACCTGCGTCCCTATATCGCCGCGCTTCGCCCCGCCCACCCGCGCCACGGCGGCGGCGGCGCGTGGTACGTCATCCTGCGGCGGTAGCGACCCGCAGGCGGAGGAGGCCCCACATTGCCGCCGACGCCATGCGGAACAGCGTGCCATTGGGGCGCAAGGCCACCGCGCGAAGCAGCATCCGCACGCCATTATCGACGTGGCGGCGGCGGTACAGCCGGAGTGCACGGATGCCGTATTCGCGGGTGTAGCGGCGATGATATTGCGCGGTGCGGTCGTACGGCAGGACATTCGCGGCGAACCATGCCCAGCCGAGTTCGTCGTCGCCCGCCTCGCTGAAGCGCGTGACGGCGACGACTAGCCGGGTGCGCAACGGGACCGGCGCGGCGGCGTGGTAACGGGTGAAATGCGTCTGGAACAGGCGATAGTGGGCGAATTCGTCTGCGGCGATGCGCCCGGCGATCGCCTGCAGCACCGGCTCGGGCGTTGCGTCGCGTATCGCCGAGTAAAAGGACGAGGTGCCGGTCTCGACGACTTGCCGGGCAACGAGTTCGCCGCAGCGCGATCCCCGGATTGACTGGTCGACGCCCTGCGGAATCTGGAACCCGGCGCGAAAATCCTCGAGCGCGCGGGCAAAGTCGAAGCCCGGGTCGGCGAGCTCGGCCCAGCGCCCAAGGATTGCGCCGTGCTGCTGCTCCTCGACCCCCCAGCGCTCGATTTCGCCGAGGAACGCCGCGTCACCCGCGAACACGCCGCTGAGGTATGCGACATAGTCGGCGGCGTTCGCCTCGACGAGCGCGGCGGTCTTGATCACCGCGAGCAGGTCGGCGTCGACCGCAGCGCGCTCGAAGCGCGCCCACGGTATTTCGTCAGGGGTCCAGCCGGTCATTACGCGATCAATACCAAAGTCGCGCGAAAGTTGCCATTAACCCGAAGGTTACGACTTTCGAGCGATTCACGTGGCTTAGTTGACCGCGACTGCCTGCATCGCTTCGAGCTTGGCGATGCGGACTTCGGCCGCCGCGATCTCGGGTTCGCCGCTCGCGGAGCGGAGCGCCTCGCGCGCGGCGGCGAGATCGCGCGCTGCACCCTCGACGTCGAGCTCGCCGACCGGGATCGCGCTTTCGGCAAGGATCGTCAGCCCGTCGGGACCGACTTCGGCGAAGCCGCCGTCGATGAAGATGCGCTCGGGCACGTCGTTCATGCTCGTCGGAAACACCTGGATCGCGCCGGGGCGGATTGTCGACACGAGCGGTGCATGGCCCGGCAGCACGCCGAAGTCGCCCTCGGTGCCGGGAACGACGACCATGTACACCTCACCCGAGCGCAGGAGCTTCTCGGGGCTGACGAGCTCGAAGTGGAGCGTTTCGGCCATTATGCCGCGTCCTGCGCCAGCCGCTCGCCCTTCTTGACCGCGTCTTCGATCGTGCCGACGAGGTAGAAGGCCGCTTCGGGAAGGTGGTCGTATTCGCCCGCGACGATCGCCTTGAAGCCCTTGATCGTGTCTTCGATGGCGACGAAGACGCCCGGGGTGCCGGTGAAGATTTCGGCGACGTGGAACGGCTGGCTGAGAAAGCGCTGGACCTTGCGGGCGCGGGCGACTGTCAGCTTATCTTCTTCCGACAGCTCGTCCATGCCGAGAATCGCGATGATGTCCTGGAGCGACTTGTACTTCTGCAGCACCTCCTGGACCGAGCGCGCGACGGCATAATGCTCGTCGCCGACGGTGCGCGGCTCGAGCACGCGGCTGGTCGAATCGAGCGGGTCGACGGCGGGGTAGATGCCGAGCTCGGCGATCGAGCGGCTGAGCGTCGTCGTCGCGTCCAAGTGGGCGAACGACGTCGCCGGGGCCGGGTCGGTCAGGTCGTCGGCGGGGACGTAGATCGCCTGGATCGAGGTGATCGACCCCTTGTTGGTCGAGGTGATCCGCTCCTGCAGCTGGCCCATGTCGGTCGCGAGCGTCGGCTGGTAGCCGACCGCCGACGGGATGCGCCCGAGCAGCGCCGACACTTCGGAGCCCGCCTGGGTGAAGCGGAAGATGTTGTCGACGAAGAACAGAACGTCCTGCCCCTCGACGTCGCGGAAATATTCGGCGTTGGTCAGGCCGCTCAGCGCGACGCGGGCGCGGGCTCCCGGGGGCTCGTTCATCTGGCCGTAGAACAGCGACACCTTCGATCCGGCGCTGATCGCGTTGCCGTCGGCGTCGCTGGCGATGACGCCCGCTTCGAGGAATTCGTGATACAGGTCGTTGCCCTCGCGGGTCCGCTCGCCGACGCCGGCGAACACCGACGTGCCGCCGTGCCCCTTGGCGATGTTGTTGATCAGCTCCTGGATCAGCACGGTCTTGCCGACGCCGGCGCCGCCGAACAGCCCGATCTTGCCGCCCTTGGCGTAGGGGGCGATGAGGTCGATGACCTTGATGCCGGTGACGAGGATCGCGCTTTCGGTCGACTGGTCGATGAACAGCGGCGCTTCGGCGTGGATCGGCATCGTGATCTCGGCATTGACCGGGCCGCGCTCGTCGATCGGCTCGCCGATGACGTTGAGAATGCGCCCGAGCGTCATCGGACCGACGGGGACGCGGATTTGCGAACCGGTGTCGGTGACGGGCTGGCCGCGGACGAGGCCGTCGGTCGCGTCCATCGCGATCGTGCGGACGGTGTTCTCGCCGAGGTGCTGGGCGACCTCGAGGACGAGGCGGCGGTCTTCGACGCGGGTTTCGAGCGCCGACAGGATCGCGGGAAGCTCGGTGTCGAACTGGACGTCGACGACGGCGCCGATGACCTGCGACACGCGGCCGATGTTGTTGGTGGTGAGAGTGGTGGCCATGATGCGGTCCTTAGAAATCGGTCAGACGACGGTCAGCGTCACGGTGATATTGTCGCGTGTCGCTTTCGAATAGGGGCAGATCTGATGGGCTTCGGCGACCATCGCCTCGACCTTGGCGCGGTCCTCGCCGGGCACCGACACCGTTATTTCGACCGACAGGTCGTAGCCGGTGTCGCTCTGGCCGAGCGTGACCGCCGCAGAGACCCGCGCCTTCTGGCCGTCGACACCGTGCTTGCGCGCGACGAGCATCAGCGCCGAGCCGAAGCACGACGAATAGCCGAGCGCGAACAGCTGCTCGGGGTTATGCCCGTCGCCCGCGCCGCCCATTTCCTTCGGCGGGGCCATCGCCAGCGCGAGCGCGCCGGTGTCGAGGATGGCGCGGCCTTCGCGTCCGCCCTTGGTCGTTGCCGTGGTCGTGTACGCCATCGTTTCGATCCTAGTGCTGCGGCAGCGACGAGCAGCGCGGGCCGCCGTCGAGCCAATCCCAGCCGGTGCCGTTTTTCGCGACGAGCGCGGTCGTCGGCGTCCACTTCGCGCGGGTGAAGCGCTCCTGATACGAACACTTCAGCTCGCTCGGGTCGCCGAGTGCGGCGCACGACAGCTTGCGCATCGGCGGACACGTCTCGCCCTTGGCGGTCCGCAGCGCGCTAAACTCCGCCGCGCTCGGCCCGACGGGCGCGGCAGCGACGATCGCCAGCGCTCCGAGCGCGAGAAGAGCGCGCGCTATCAAAGCGATTCGGCGCCCGCGATGATCTCGATCAGTTCGGTCGTGATCGCCGCCTGGCGGGTGCGGTTATAGACGATCGTCAGGCGGGTGATGATGTCGCCGGCGTTGCGCGTGGCGTTGTCCATTGCGGTCATCTGCGCCCCGAAGAAGCTCGCCTGGTTCTCGAGCATCGCGCGGAAGATCTGCACCGCAAGGTTACGCGGGAGCAGGTCAGCAAGGATCGATTCCTCGTCGGGCTCATACTCGATCGCGGCGGGCGGCGGGCCTCCGGCGGCAACCACCGGCTCGGCGGTCTTGGCGACCGGCAGCGCTGCAGGGATGAGCTGGACCGTGGTCGGCTCCTGCACGAGTGCCGAGCGGAAGCGCGAGAAGAACAGCTCGGCGATGTCGAACTCACCGTGCGCGAAGCGGTCGATGACCTGCTGCGCAATGACCTGCGCGTCGGCGAACAGCTGCGCCTTGCCGTGGACGAGGTCGAGCGTGTCGAGGATCATGTCGCGGTGGGTGCGGATGAACGCGGCGCGGCCCTTGCGCCCGGCGAGGAGCAGCTTGACGGTCTTGCCCTGCGCGATCAGCTCGTCGGCACGCTTGCGCGCCATGCGGACGATGTTGGTGTTGAACCCGCCCGCGAGCCCGCGCTCCGAGGTGACAACGACGAGCAGATACGTCTGGTCGGCCCCGGTCCCGGCGAGCAGCTTCGGTGATTCAGGTCCGACGGTGATCCGCGAGCCGAGCGACGCCATCACCGCCGCCATGCGCTCCGAATACGGGCGCGCGGCTTCGGCGGCTTCCTGCGACCGGCGCAGCTTCGCCGCGGCGACCATCTTCATCGCCTTGGTGATCTTCTGCGTCGACTTGATCGACGAGATCCGCAGCTTGAGCGCTTTGAGCGATGCCATCTAGCTTTCCCCAGCCGCCCGCTTACGCGAACGTCCGCCCGAATTCGGTCAGCATCGCGTTCAGCGCCTTCTTCGTGTCGTCGCTGATGTCCTTCGACGTGCGGATCGCGGTGAGGACGTCGGCGTGGTTGCTCCGCGCCTCCGCCAGCAGGCCGGCTTCGTAGCGCGTGACGTCCTTGGTCGGGACCTTGTCGAGATAACCGTTCACGCCCGCGAAGATGCTGACGACCTGCTCCTCGAACGGCATCGGCTTGTACTGGCCCTGCTTGAGCAGCTCGGTCAGGCGGGCGCCGCGGTTGAGCAGCTTCTGCGTCGAGGCGTCGAGGTCGGAGCCGAACTGCGAGAACGCCGCCATCTCGCGATACTGGGCGAGCTCGAGCTTGATCGTCCCGGCGACCTTCTTCATCGCCTTGGTCTGCGCCGCCGAACCGACGCGGCTGACCGAAAGCCCGACGTTGATCGCGGGGCGGATGCCCTGGAAGAACAACTCAGTCTCGAGGAAGATCTGGCCGTCGGTGATCGAGATGACGTTGGTCGGGATGTACGCCGACACGTCGCCCGCCTGCGTCTCGATGATCGGCAGCGCGGTCAGCGAGCCGTTGCCGTGCGCGTCGGACATCTTCGCGGCGCGCTCGAGCAGGCGTGAGTGGAGATAGAAGACGTCGCCGGGATAGGCTTCGCGGCCCGGCGGGCGGCGGAGCAGCAGCGACATCTGGCGATACGCGACCGCCTGCTTCGACAGGTCGTCGTAGACGATGACCGCGTGCATGCCGTTATCACGGAAATATTCGCCCATCGTGCAGCCGGTGTACGGGGCGAGGAACTGGAGCGGGGCTGGTTCACTTGCTGTAGCAGCCACGACGATGGTGTATTCCATCGCGCCGTTTTCTTCGAGCGCGCGGACGATCTGGGCGACGGTCGAACGCTTCTGGCCGATCGCGACATAGATGCAGAACAGCTTCTTGCTGTCGTCGTCACCGGCGGCGGCGTTCGGCGCCTTCTGGTTGATGAAGGTGTCGATCGCGACGGCGGTCTTGCCGGTCTGGCGGTCGCCGATGATCAGCTCGCGCTGGCCGCGGCCGACGGGAACGAGCGCGTCCAATGCCTTGAGGCCGGTCTGCATCGGCTCGTTGACCGACTTACGCGGGATGATGCCGGGGGCCTTGACCTCGACGCGGCTGCGCGTGACGTTTTCGATCGGACCCTTGCCGTCGATCGGATTGCCGAGGCCGTCGACGACACGCCCGAGCAGGCCCTTGCCGATCGGCACGTCGACGATCGTGCCGGTGCGCTTGACGGTGTCGCCTTCCTTGATGCCCGAATCCGAGCCGAAGATGACGATGCCGACGTTATCGGCTTCGAGGTTCAAGGCCATGCCCTGGACGCCGCCGGGGAATTCGACCATCTCGCCCGCCTGGACGTTGTCGAGGCCGAAGACGCGGGCGATACCGTCGCCGACCGATAGGACTTGGCCGACTTCGCTGACCTGCGCTTCGGTGCCGAACGACGCGATCTGGTCGCGGATGACTTTCGAGATTTCTGCGGCGCGGATGTCCATCGTCAGCCTTTCATCGCCGTGGCGAGCGTGTTCAATTTCGTGCGGATCGAGCTATCGACCATCCGCGATCCGACGCGGACGATCAGCCCGCCGAGGATTTCGGGATCGACGTTGAGAATAAGGGCGGCATCGGCGCCGAGCCCGGCGCGAAGCTTGGCCTTGAGCTGGACCTGCTGGTCGGCGTCGAGCGGGTGCGCGCTCGTGACCTCGGCAGTGATCTCGCCGCGCTGGCTCGCAGTCAGCTTGGAAAAGTCGCGGATAATCGCCGGCAGCGCCGACAGCCGCCGGTTATGTGCGAGGACACCGAGGAATTTCGCGGTCAGCGGGTCGAGCTGCATCGCGGTCGCAACCGCCTCGATCGTCCGGGTCGCGGTCGCGCGGTCGATCATCGGGCTCGTCGTCAGCATCCGCAGGTCAGCCGATTCGGCGAGGCCGGCGGTGACCGACGATAGGCTCGCCGCAACCGCGTCGACCGCCTTCGCGTCACGCGCGAGGTCGAACAGGGCTGTGGCATAACGCCCCGATAGTCCAGCAACGATGCCGCCCGATGTTTCCACGAAACTCGCCCAAAACAGGAAGCCAATGAGCAGATTTGCCCCGGATGCCCCACGCGGAACCGCAGGGCGGACCCCCGGCGTTAGGCGAGCGGGGCGTTAGCATGGGGTCCCGGCGGGTGCAACCCGGCGGGAACCTCGCCACGGGAGCGGCATTGACCGGCACGATCGAAAACAGGAGTTTCCCATGAAGAGATTTACCTTGCTCGCTGCTGCTGCCGTCGCGCTTGTTCCGGTTGCTGCATCGGCAATTGCGCTCCCCGCCAAGACCTATGTGATGAAGGCGGGCGCGTCCGACATGTTCGAAATCGAATCGGCCAAGCTCGAAACCGGCAGCGCCGATCCGCAGGTTGCCAGCTTCGCCCAGATGATGATCGCCGACCACAGCAAGTCGACGAGCGATGTCATGGCGGCGGCTGCCGCCGATGGCCTGCCCGCGATGACCCCCAAGATGACCCCCAAGCAGGAATCGATGATCGACAGCCTGAAGCGGACGTCGGGCACAGCGCGCGACACGCTGTATAAGAAGCAGCAGATCCAGGCGCACCGCGACACGTTGATGTTCCAAAAGCAGTTCGCGATGTCGGGCGACAAGCCGCAGCTCAAGGCCACTGCCGGCATGATCGTCCCGGTCGTCGAGAAGCACCTCGACATGATCAAGGGCATGTCGTCGGGGGCGATCAAGGCACAGTAAGCCAGCAAGCACCGAACTTCGAAACGGCGCGGCGGGAATCCCGCTGCGCCGTTTTCACGTCGGCGACACCTCGTTTCGGTGGATGAATGTCGAAGGGTTATTAACCATCTTGATCGAGCGATCCGTACCGCTTCGGTTCATCGCAAATACAGGCTCATAGTTAATCAAACGCGCGTCCGCCCGTCCTCCAGCCCCGTAGTGCCGCGGGGGACTTTGAGATGGCGATGGAGACGAGCATGCGATTCTGGATAACGGGCAGCATCGGGATAATGGCGATCGGTGTCGCCGCGATGGCGAATGCCAAGGTCGTGACGACGATCGTCAACGCAAGCACCTACAATACGCCGTACACGATCGAAACCGGCGGCGGGAACAGCCTGACGCTGAGCACGATCGACAAGAGCGCGTATTCGTTCAGCCCCGAGGCGGTCTCGACCGGCGGCGGGCTCGAGGTCACGAGCCTCGGCTTCCCCTTCTACTCGAGCCCGCAGCCATCGGTATTCTTCGCCAATCGCGGCGGTGACATCGGGCCGACGACGTTCACCGGCTTCTCGTCGTTCGCGACCCCGACGACAATCCAGTATTCGGGCTCGGAAAGCATTCTCGGCTTCCGCTTCGATAGCGGCAGTGGCACCCAATATGGTTATGCCGACTTCACCGGGTCGAACCTCCACGGGTATCGCGTCGAGACCACCCCGGGCGCCAGCGTCGCAATCGGTTCGGTTCCCGAGCCGGCGGCATGGGCGTTGATGATCAGCGGCTTCGGCTTTGTCGGTGCCGGAATGCGGTCACGCCGGGCAGTCGCAGCGGCCGCCTAAGCCGCGTCGATCTCGCGGCGCAGTGTCGCGAACAGGTCGGGAATTGCCGTCAGGAACGGGCGTTCGGCGTCGAGTATCGCGTCGAACGCCTTTTTCTTGAGCGCGGCGATCCGTACCGGGTCGATCGCATCGTCGACCGTCGACACGACGATGTCGATCAGCCGGTCGGCGGCGTGGAGGCGGCCCCACAGATAATCGTTCTCGCGGTAGGCGCGGCTGAAGAACGCGCCGAACGAGTTGAACTGCGTCCCTTTGAGCGTCGCCATATAGCCGCCGCCGCGAATCGTCGTCGCGTCCTCCGGCGCGATCCGGTCGACCTTGATCTCATCGAATTCGTCGAGCCCGTCGCCCTGGAGCAGCGGCAGCATCGCGATGTCGTAGAACGGAAAGCCGAGATAGGCGCGGAGCAGCGCACGGCGGACATCCTTGGTCAGGTCCATCGCGAACAGCTCGACCAGCCGCGCGTCGGTCGCGGTGTCGAGCGCGCGCAGGTCGAGCGCCGCCTCGAACGCCGCCATCGCCGCCGCCGGTTCGCCCGCCACGCCGGCGCGGACGTCATCGCCGTAGAACTCGTCGCGCCGCCGGTCGAGATACGGGGCGAGCAACGCGTACATCGATGCCTTGAGCGCCTCGATCGCATGGCGGTCGGCCAAGTCGATCTGCGCCACTGCGAGCCGGTTCAACCGCCGCAGCAGGAAGCGAAGCCGCCGGATGCGGAAGTCGAGATCGAAACGCCGCAGAAAGCCGACATACGCCGACCCCGCCCCGCCGCGCTCGGCGGCATCCTCGACGACGAGCGCCTGGCTGGCAACATAAGCAGTGACGCCCGGGCCCGACCCGCCGAGTGCGGCGATCCGCGCAGCAATGCCGTCGACGACCTGCGCGAGCTTGAGCTGGCCGTATGCCGAATAGGCAAAGCCCGCACGCTGCGCCGCGACCGTCTGCGCCCGCGACCGCCAGTCCGACAGCCGCGCCGCCGACAGCGGCAGGAAGAAGAAGCGCGCGCCGATTGCCCCCTCGATCGCCGTGTCGACCTGCCCCGCCATGCCGTCGACGACCTGCCGCAGCCGCCGGACCCGCACCGACAGCGCCGCGATCGCCTCGAGATTGTCGCGGATCGGCTGCTCGCGCGGAATGTCGGCGAGCGCGCGGAGGATCGTCGTGAAGAACCCCGGCGGCTCCCCGGGCGTGCTCTTGCCGCCGTGCGCGCCGGGCTTGGGGTCGATATAGACGAAGCGGCGGTCGACCTCACGGTGCGCCGGGCGGTGACGCAGCGCCTCGATCGCCGGGCCGAACGGACGGTTGTTGAGCACGCTGCCATCGATCAGCGAGGCCTGCTCATAGACCTGCCCCATCGCCGCGCGGCGCGGGAAGATCCGCTTGAGGAACGCCGTCCGCCCCAGCCACGCGGCGTTGCGCTCCGCCAGCACCGCGTCGATCTCGCCGACCTGCGCCGGCGGGAAGGCCCCCGGAAACGACGCCGTTGCGCGCGCGGCGAAGGCGAGTTCGGCGGGGTCGCCAATGCTGCGCGGCCCGGCGTGTTCACCACTGCTATGGAAGTCGATCACCAGCCGATGCTCGGTCTCGATGATCTGCGGCGGCGAGTGCAGCGCGAGCGCCTCGGGGCGCCCGTGAAAATCGGTCACCGTGACGAAGAGGTCGAGCGGCAGCCCTTCCGGGATCAGCGGCGGCGCAGGCGCATGGGTCTCCATCGCCTTGAGCGCGTCGTACAGCATCGCAGTGAAGCCGACGCCGGAAAACGGCGGGCGGAACCAGCGCGAGCGCATGAAGCGCGACAGCTTGGCGCGAACCTCGACCCGCGCCGCCGGATCGACGACGTCGTCGGCCATGCCATAGCCCTTCGACCGCGCATACCAGACGAGCGGCGTCGCCCACCACTTGCTCATCCGCCCGTGCGCGACCGCCTGCGGATCGAGCAGCCGGTCGACGTCGGCCCCCGCCAGCCACAGGTCGCGGAGCGGCTCCATGTCGTGCCCGCCGGCGATCGCGTGCGACAGCAATATGCCATTGATGCCTCCCGCCGACGCCCCTGCAACGATGTCGACGAGGACGCGGAGGTTGAGATGCGGCTCGAGTTCATCAAGCAGCGCCGCGTAGACGATCTCGGTATCGCCCGACGGTGCCTCGCCGTGCGTCCGCGCCGCCGACGCGCGGAGCAGCTTCCACACCTCCTTGGTGATGCCGTGCATGTAGATCGCGAGGCTGACCCCGCCGTAGCAGACGAGCGCGAGCCGCAATTCCTTCTCGCGCATCGTCACGCCTCCCTGCCGTCCATCTACGCTATCATTCGGCCGGAACCCCGAATAGTTTCACCGCTCAGGGGGCGACATGACCGACAAGAGCCACGACCGTTTCCAGCTCGAGCGGCTGGCGTTCTTCAGCGACGCGGTGTTCGCGATCGCGATCACGCTGCTGATTATCGAGGTCCATCTGCCGGTGACGACGCCTGAGACCGAGCAGGGCATCGCCCAGGGTCTCGCCGATCTCATCCCGCAATATATCGGCTTCTTCGTCAGCTTCTTCGTCATCGGGCGCTTCTGGATCGGCCATCACCGTGTCTTCGGGCGGCTGCAGAGCGTCGACGACGGGCTGATCTGGCGCAATATGTTGTTCCTGATGACGATCGCGTTCATGCCGTTCCCGACCGCGCTCGTCAGCCATTATGTCAGCACGCGGGTTGCGGTCGGCGTCTATGCTGGATGGCTGACGCTCGCGGGCGTCCTCAACCTGCTTCTCGAACGCTATGCGATGAAGGGGCCGCTCGCCGCGCCGGGCGGGCTCGACGACCTGCGTCGCTGGGCGCGTGCGGGCTGGGCCCCCATCATCGTCGGCGTCCTCGCGTTCGGCTTTGCGATGGTCTCGCCGCACCTTGCGCTGATCCCGCTGCTGAGCAGCCCGATCATCACCGCGCTGGTCAACCGCAAACCGAAAGCGGTCTAGGCGCGCGGCGCGAGCGGTGACAGCCACGCGGCGAAGTGCCAAGCAGGGGGATGGATCGCCACCCCAATATCCTCAATGCCGCGACCAACCTGCTCGGCGTGTGCTTTTTCATCCTCACCGGACTGCGGCTGACGCATTCGACGGCGATCACTTATGCCGACGAGGTGGCGTGGGTGGCGGCGCTGTGCCTGCTCTGCAGCACGTTCCTGTCGTACGTCGTGATCCGCAGCGAGAGGCCGAGGCAGTGGATCGAGCGGATTGCCGAAGCGACCTTCTTTGCCGGCATCGGCCTGCTGACCGTGGCGGTCGCGCTCCTCTGGCAGCTCTATTGACCGCGATGCCAGCCTGACCGTCGCCACCGGTCAGCCGCAAGGCGAAGGCGGATCAGGCGCGCGTTAAGCGGCGGTAGCGGAGTGCGGCACCGGCAAAGCCCAGCCCGGCGACGAGCATCACCCACGTCGCCGTCTCGGGGACCGTCGCGATCCCTGAGACCAGATAGCGGACGTCGCCGCCGCTCGCGTTGTAGCAGTTTCCCGACCCGCGGCATTCATACGATGACGTCAGCAGCGCGACGCTGCCGGTCGCCGTCGTGATGTCCGACGCGAAGCCGAGATGAAGGTCGGCGGTGTAATCGTGCTGGTTCACGTCGAGCCCGAACGCGGTGTTCGACGCCGAGTCGCTGGGGACCGCATAGGTCGCGCCGGTAAACACGCCCTGCGCCTGCGTCGTCAGGTGCGCGGTGTCGAGGAAGCCGTAGACGTTGAACGAGAAGCGTCCGGCCAGCGCGGTGCCATCGCTGAACACGCCATTGATCTTCCACACGCTGGCGTCAGCGGCGGCCGGGAGCACCAAAATCGCGGCAATCGCCAAGCGCTTGAAAAGTCGTGTCATACCCATCCCCATCGCCAATCTTGTGCGCGCCCGAATCCCCGGCACCCAAGTCGTTACGGTTCAATAACCATAATCCATTAAGATTGGCTTGATTACCGACGGCACACCCGCAAGTAATCCGGTTGCGTGCCGTCGCCCGCGCGCTTATGTTCCTGTTTCGTTCACCGGAGATCGCATGGCCCGTGCCGCCGTTCGCTACGTCTGCCAATCGTGCGGGACAACGAGTCCGCGCTGGGCGGGGCAATGCGGCGACTGCAACGAGTGGAACACGATCCAGCAGGAGGCGGCCCCGGTCGTTACCGCCTTCAGCGCCAAGCACTCGCTGAGCAGCGGCGGTCGCGGCATCGGGCTGACCGGGCTCGACGACGACGTCGCCATCCCGCCGCGCACCTCGACCGGGATCGCCGAACTCGACCGCGCGCTCGGCGGCGGGCTGGTTGCGGGGTCGGCGGTGCTGATCGGTGGCGACCCTGGGATCGGCAAGTCTACGCTATTGTTGCAGGCCGCCGGGCGGATGGCGCTCGACGGCACCCGCGTTGCGTATATCTCGGGGGAGGAGGCCGCCGATCAGGTCCGCCTGCGCGCGCGGCGGCTGGGACTCGCCAAGGCTCCGGTCGCGCTCGCCGCGGCGACCTCGGTCCGCGATATCCTGACGACGCTCGGGCAGGGAACGACGCCGGGGCTCGTCGTCATCGATTCGATCCAGACGATGCACAGCGACACGCTCGAAGGCGCCCCGGGCACCGTCAGCCAGGTCCGCGCCGCCGCGCACGAGCTGATCCGCTATGCCAAGACATCGGGAGCCGCGCTCGTCCTCGTCGGCCACGTCACCAAGGACGGGCAGATCGCCGGGCCGCGCGTGCTCGAACACATGGTCGACACCGTGCTGTATTTCGAAGGCGAGCGCAGCCACCAGTACCGCATCCTCCGCGCGGTCAAGAACCGCTTCGGCGGCACCGACGAGATCGGCGTCTTCGCGATGGGGGCCGACGGGCTCGAGGAGGTCGCCAACCCGTCGAGCCTGTTCCTCACCGACCGCGAGCACGCGGTCAGCGGCGCGGTGGTGTTCCCGGCCTTGGAGGGCACCCGCCCGGTCCTCGTCGAAATCCAGGCGCTCGTCGTCCGCCTGCCGTCGGGGGCGACCCCGCGCCGCGCCGTCGTCGGCTGGGACACCGCGCGGCTGGCGATGATCCTCGCGGTCCTCGAAGCGCGCTGCGGCCTGAGCTTCTCGAATTGCGAGGTCTATTTGAACGTCGCCGGCGGGCTGCGGATCAACGATCCCGCCGCCGACCTCGCGGTCGCCGCCGCGCTCGTCTCGGCGCTGACCGAGACCCCGGTCGGGCACGACACCGTCGCGTTCGGCGAAATCGCGCTGTCGGGCGAGGTCCGCGGGGTGGGCCACGCCGGGCTGCGCCTCAAGGAGGCGGCGAAGCTCGGCTTCGCCGCGGCGCTGGTGCCGGGGAGCACCGACGCGAGCGGCGGCATGCGCACGGCGAAGTTCCGCACGCTCGCCGGGCTGGTCGATCATTTGGGTGTGAAGACCTGACCAAAATGTTGGCCGTCATCCTCGCGAAGGCGGGGATGACGGCATGGGCGGGACCCGCTAACACCCCCGCAACATGGCCAGTCTCACCGCCCTCGACATCGTCGTCCTCCTGCTCATCCTCCTGGGGGGCCTCGCCGGCCTCGCGCGCGGGTTCGTGACCGAGGTGCTGTCGCTGCTCGCGTGGGTCGCGGCGATCATGGCGGTGCGGTTCCTGTATCCGGTCGGCAAGACCGTCGCGCTCCACATCACCGGCACCGATTCTGGCGCGGCCATCCTCGCCTTCGCGTCGATCTTCCTGACGACGTTCATCGTTTTCCGGATGATCGCGGGCGAGCTCGGCGACCGCACAAAGTCATCGGTTGTCGGCCCGGTCGACCGCGTCCTCGGCCTCGGCTTTGGCGCGTTCAAGGGGCTGATCGGGGCATCGATCCTGTTCCTGATCGTCCAGTTCGGCTACGACACGATGGAGGACGGCGCGCCGCGCCCGTTGTGGCTGACCGCATCGCGGACCGCGCCGCTGCTCGAAGTGACGTCAAAGGCGATGGTCGATTTCGTCGAGAAGCGCCGCCACCCGGCCCCGGCGGCAACGGTCGACGAGCCGGTGAGCAGCGACCGCGCCGGGCACGACCGGCCAAGCCGCGGGCACCCTGCCGCCAAGGGCTATGACAAGGACGATCGCGGCGCACTCGACCGGTTGCTCGACAGCGGCAGCAAGACCCCTCTGTGAGCCCGATCCGCCTCTACGACACGATGCGCCGGGCGAAGGTCGACTTCGAACCTGCAGATCCGAAGCGCGTCACGATGTACGTCTGCGGCCCGACGGTCTACGGGCGCGCGCACATCGGCAACGCCCGGCCCGCGGTGGTGTTCGACGTGCTCCAGCGCCTGCTGCGCCACACCTACGGCGCGAAAAACGTCATCTACGCGCGCAACATCACCGACATCGACGACAAGATCATGGCGGCGGCGGTCGCGGAAGGCGTCGACCCGAAGGTCATTACCGACCGCTACGAGGCGCACTACCTCGCCGACATGGGCGCACTCGGCGTCCAGCCGCCCGACCTCGCGCCGCACGCGACCGATCATGTCCCGCAGATGGTCGCGATGATCGGCGACCTGATCGCCAAGGGGGCCGCGTATGAAGCCGAGGGCCACGTCCTGTTCGACGTTGCCGCGCCGGGCGATTACGGCAGGCTGTCGCGCCGCCCATTGGACGAGATGATCGCCGGGGCTCGCGTCGAGGTCGCGCCGTACAAGCGCAACCCCGCCGACTTCGTCCTGTGGAAGCCTTCGGCGGACGAACAGCCCGGCTGGGAATCGCCGTGGGGCCGCGGGCGTCCGGGGTGGCACATCGAATGCTCGGCGATGATCGCCGCGCATCTTGGACACACGATCGACATCCACGGCGGCGGGCTCGACCTGATCTTCCCCCACCACGAGAACGAACTCGCCCAGTCGAGCTGCGCCCACGACGGTGCGCCGCTGGCGCGGGTATGGATGCACAACGGCTTTCTCAGCATGGGCGACACGAAGATGTCGAAGTCGCTGGGGAATGTGGTCACGGTCGATGCACTGTTAGAGCAGGGGTGGAGCGGCGAAGTCCTGCGGCTGGCGCTGCTGAGCGCGCATTACCGGCAGCCGCTGGCGTGGACGGAGGACTTGCTCACGCAGAGCAAGGCGACGCTCGACCGCTGGCAGGGTTTCGTTCGACGCTCGGACGTCGCCGCGACCGAGGTGCCCGAGCGCGTGATTGCCGCGCTGGCCGACGACCTCAACACACCCGCCGTGGTGGCGGCGATCGCGCGCCTGTCGCGCCTCGACGACGTCGGCGGGATGCGCGCGGCGATGGGGCTGATGGGATTGCTCGAGCCGATCCCCGAGCATGCCGAGCAACTTGTTCTGGCGACCTCGGATGCGACGCCGGTCGCCACGACTATCGACGACCTCGTTGCCGCCCGCACCGCTGCGCGCACCGGCAAGAATTTCGCCGAATCCGATCGCATCCGCGACGATCTCGTGGCGCAGGGCATCATTCTCGAAGACGGCCCCGGCGGCACGACGTGGCGGCGCGCCTGACGCTACGTCTCACGGCAGTTTCTCCGGCGGATGATATTTCGCTGATACAATGACGCTGATCCTCGTGAGCGCGGGGTTTCATCAACCGACCCTAGGAGATGGGCCCTGCTTTTTCGGGGATGACCGTTTGCACCCGCGATCGAGCAATCCGCCCATCCTTCCGCCGCAACAAAGCGTTTGCGCCTCGCCGCGACACTTGTATAACCGAACCCACTTGGGACAGGACGCGCTAGATGACATATATCCTCGGCGGGTGGCAGAGCGATTTCTCGCATAACTGGGATCGACGCGGGATCGACATGGCGGGGGCGTTCGCCGAGGTGATCAACGAGGGCATGGCGTCGGCGAAGCTCGATCCGGCCGAGATCGACACCGGCCACGTCGGTAATTTCGTCGGCGACCTGTTCGCCGGCCAGGGGCTGCTCGGCGGCTTCTTCGGCCTCGTCGACCCAGTGTTCGACGGCCTGCCGACGGCGCGTCACGAGGCGGCATGCGCGTCGGGCAGCGTCGCCATGCTCGCCGCCACCGCCGAGATCGAAGCCGGGCGCTACGACCTCGCCTGCGTCGTCGGGCTCGAGCAGATGCGCAACGTGCCGGGCCAGACCGCAGCCGAAAACCTCGGCGCGGCGGCGTGGAACGGCCACGAATTCGGTGACGCCAAGTTCGTCTGGCCGCGCGCCTTTTCCGATCTCGCCGACGAATATGAAAGGCGCTACGGCCTCGACTACGCGCACCTGATGCGGATCGCCGAGATCAATTTCGGCAACGCCAAGCACAACCCGAATTCGCAGACGCGCGCGTGGAAATTCACGCCCGAAAGCTTCACCGCCGACGACGCCGCGAACCCGGTGGTCGAAGGGCGGACGCGCAAGATGGATTGCGGGCAGGTCACCGACGGCACCGCGGTCGTCTTCCTCGCCTCGCCGAAGCGTGCCGCCGAATACGCCGCCAAGCGCGGCATCGCCCTCGACAGCCTGCCGCGGATTGCCGGCTGGGGGCACCGCTCGGCGCCGATCAGCTATTCGCAGAAGATCCGCAACAGCCGCGATGATGCCTATGTCTTCCCGCAGGTCCGCCGCGCGATCGTCGATGCGCGCGCCCGCGCCGGGATCGACCTCGACGCGATCGACCTGATCGAGACCCACGACTGCTTCACCGCGACCGAATATATGGCGATCGATCATCTCGGCATCACTGCCCCCGGCGAAAGCTGGAAGGCGATCGAGGACGGCACGATCGAGCGCGGCGGCGCGCTGCCGATCAACCCGTCGGGCGGACTAATCGGCACCGGCCACCCGGTCGGCGCGACCGGCATTCGCATGGCGCTCGACGCGTTCAAGCAAGTGACGGGGACCGCCGGGGATTATCAGGTCGAGGGCGCGAAGACCGTCCAGACGCTCAATATCGGCGGTTCGACGACGACGACGGTGAGCTTCATCGTCGACCGCGCGGCGGCATGATCGATCGACGTGAATTTGTCGCGGCGACCGCGGCCGGGCTGCTGCTCGGACCCGCGGCGGCGTCAGCAGGGGAGAAAAAGATGGACACTCGTTTTAAGCAATTCAGCGCGGTCATCGACGCGTGGAAGCGCAAGGACACCGACTTCATCTTCGCCGCGATGACCGACGACATCGTCTGGCATTACGCTGCCGCGGTCGCCCCGGCGGCGCACGGCAAGGACGAAGCGCGCAAGTTCCTCGCGGCGTTCGGGCCGGGAGTCGGCGCGGTGCGGTGGCGGATCTTCACCCACGCCGAAACCGCCGACCGCCTGTTCGTCGAAGGCGTCGACGAATACGACACGCCCGAGGGCAAGACGATCATCGCGCCGTATTGCGGCGTCATCGAATTTCGCGGCGACAAGATCAGCGGCTGGCGCGACTACGTCGACCGCAGCGTGATCGACGACCAGAAGGCGGGGAAGCCGGTCCCGGTCCAGGTCACCGAACTGGTAAGCCGCCCCGTCGCCCGATGAGCGCGACGGGAGCGCTCGCGGCCCCGTTCCGCGAGGCCGAGTTCATGCCGGTCGACCTCGCGGTCGATCGCCGCGACGACGGCAGCATCGTCATCCGCTCAAGGATCGAGCTCGGCGCGTATGAGGCGAACATTCCCGCCGCCTTCGCCGCGAGCGCCGCCCGCGCCGGGGACAAGACTGCGCTCGCGTTTCGCGGGGCCGACGGGGAATGGGCGCATACGAGCTATGCCACGCTCAAGCACGACATCGACGCGGCGACACAATGGCTGCTCGACCATGTCCCGCGCGGCCGGGCGATCATCGTCATTGCAGGCAACACCCTCCCCGCCGCAGTCCTGACCTTTGCCGCCTACGCCGCCGGGGTGATCCACTGCCCGGTCGGCCTCGCCTACGGCATGGCGGGCGGCGACCGTGCGCGGCTGCGCCACGTCATCGCCAAGACAAATCCGGCGCTGATCTATACCGACGCCAGTCCCGCGCTTGCCGCGTCGGTCGTCGCGGCCGGCGGCGACATCCCGGTGGTGACACCCGACCCAGCACTGTTCGGCGGGCGTGCGACGGCGTGGGCCGACGTCGTCGCCACCCCCATAACCCCGGCGGTCGAAGCCGCAATTGCCGCGGTCGATCCGCAAGCCTTCGCTTCGTATATGCTGACTTCAGGGTCGACCGGCCTGCCGAAGGTCGTGCCGACGACGCAGGACAATATCGCCGCGTGCACGCAGCAGGGTCTGCTTGCGATCGGCAAGGCGGCGGGCTGGGGCGGGACGATGCTCGACTGGCTGCCGTGGCATCACGCGGCGGGGTCGTCGGTCCTGCGCGCGACCTTGCTCGAGGGCGGCACATTGTACGTCGATGCCGGCAAGCCCGCGCCGGGGCTGTTCGACGCGACGATCCGCAACCTGCGCGAATTCCCGGTCGCGTATTTCAATAACGTGCCCCTCGGCTATGCGATGCTCGTCGACGCGATGGAGACCGACGCAGTCCTCCGCCGCCAGTTCTTCAGCAAGCTGCGACTGATGCTCTATGGCGGCGCGGGGCTTGCTCAGCACGTCCTCGACCGGCTCCAGGCGATGGCGGTCGCCGAGACCGGGCATCGCATCCACATGACCACCGGCTACGGCATGACCGAGACCGTCACCGGCTGCATGGTCATCCATTTCCCGACCGACAAGGTCGGCATCGGCCTCCCGGCGGCAGGGCTCGAGGTCAAGCTGGTTCCGTACGACGAGCGCTTCGAGGTGCGGCTACGCGGGCCGAATGTGATGCGCGGCTATCTCGATGACCCGGCCAAGACCGCAGCGGCGTTCGACGACGAGGGCTTCTACCGCACCGGCGATCTCGCGGTGTTCCACGATTCCGCAGTGCCCGAGGCGGGCCTCGCCTTCGCCGGACGGCTGGCGGAGGAGTTCAAACTGTCGAACGGGACATGGGTCTATGGCGGACAGCTCCGCGACGGCCTGCTCAAGGCGCTCGCCGGGCTGGTGGGCGAGGTCGTACTCGCCGACGATGGCCGCGATTATTTGACCGTGCTGGCGTGGGGGACTCCGGCGGCGACCCTCGACGCGGTCGTCGAGCGGCTGCGCGGCTACAATGCCGGGCAGCATGGCGGATCGGCGACGGTGCGCCGGGTGCTGCTGCTCGCTACCCCGCCGTCGGTCGACGCCAACGAGATTTCGGACAAGGGCACGATCAACCGCCGCGCCGTACTCGACAATCGGCAGCCCGCGGTTGCCGCGCTGTACGCCGAGCCGCCGGGACCCGGCGTCGGCGTCATCTAAGGGGGACTATGATGACCGCGCTGACCTTGGTGGCGACGAACGCCGCGATACTGATCCTGTTGTTCCTCCTGCTCTGGGCGATCTGCCTCCAGACGCGCGACGTGACACCGGTCGACAGCGTCTGGGCGCTCGGCATGGTGGCGATGGCGGGGACGACGTTCATCCAGGCGGACGGCGATCCGACGCGCAAGGCGCTGCTGTTCGGCCTGTGCGCTTTGTGGGGGCTGCGGCTCGGCGGGTACATGTTGTGGCGGTGGCGCGATCACGGCCCCGACCGCCGTTATCAGGTCATGCTCGGTCGCGCGCAGGAGGCGAAGGGCTGGGGCTTTGCGCGCGCGACGCTCGTCCTCGTCTTTGCGACGCAGGCGCCGATGCTGTTCATCGTCTGCCTGCCGGTCCAGCTCGGGCAGGTCGACGGCGGCCCGCCGGTCGGAACGCTCGGGATGATCGGCGCGGGGATGGCATTGTGCGGGATCGTCTTCGAGAGCATCGGCGACTGGCAGCTGACGCGCTTCCGCAAGAACCTAGCAAACGCGGGACAGGTCATGGACCGCGGCCTGTGGCGCTATACCCGCCACCCCAACTACTTCGGCGATGCGCTGACGTGGTGGGGGCTGTTCGCGATCGCCGCCGAGACCGGCACCGGACTCTGGGCGCTGCCGGGCCCGGTGCTGCTGACGTGGACGCTGATGAAATGGTCGGGCGCCCCGACGATCGAGGGGCGGATGAAGCGCAAGAAGCCAGGCTACGACGATTATGTCCGCCGCACCCCGGCGTTCGTGCCGTGGTTTCCCAAGGCGGCGTGATGCGGGGACCGCGGCCCCCGCATCGGCGGCCGCGCTACCGCCCGAACGAGCGCAGTGCCTTGCCCTGCGCCGAATCGAGATACTCGTCGAGCCGGGTGATCAGGCCGTCCTCGATCTTGATGACGCAACACGCGTCCATCGACCACGCGGTGCCGTCGGGCAGCGTCGCCTCGAGGACGTGCTGCTGGAGGAAACCGTCGGCGAGCGCAACGCGGCGAACGACGCGGTAGTTGCGATCGGGCAGCGTCCGGACGAACCAGTCGAGCACCGCCATGTTCTCGTCGACGGTCTGCTCGACGCGGTCGGTATTGTGCCACAGCTTGGCGCCGGGCGCGTAGCAGGCGCGGACGGTGGCGACGTCGCCGCTCTGGATCGCGCCGACGAATTTTTCGGCGAAGTCGAGGATTTCCTGTTCGGTCACGGTGCGTCTCCCAAGGTTGTTTATCGAACTGGTGAGTCGGGCCACGCGGCGAGCCGAGTGGCAGCGACGCGGAATTCATCCTCAAGCTGGTCGACGATCGCGGCGATCGGCTCGACCGCGCCGACGGCGCCGATGCCTTGCCCCGCAGCCCACAGGTCGCGCCATTTCTTCGCCGGGTCGCCGCCATAATCGCGCTGTGCCGGCCCGCCGAGCGCGTCGGGGTCGTAGCCCGCTGCCGCGAGCGACGGCCGCAGCCACGACGCCGCCGTCCCGGTAATCGCGCTGCTGACGACGAGGTCGTCGAGCTCCGACGCGACGACCATCGCCTTATATCCCGGGACCGCCATGCTTTCGGCGGCGGCGAGGAAGCGCGTGCCCATGTAAACGAGGTCGGCCCCGGCGGCGACCGCGCCGGCGATGCCCGCGCCATCGGCAATCCCGCCGCCGACACAGATCGACCCGTCGAAGAAGGCGCGGAGCGCGGAGATGAAGGCGAACGGCGATAGCATGCCGGTATGCCCTCCCGCCCCTGCCGAAACGCAGACGAGCCCGTCGGCTCCCGCCGCAGCCGCCTTGCGCCCGAGC
Organism: Polymorphobacter megasporae; assembly: GCF_018982885.2. NCBI lineage: Bacteria > Pseudomonadati > Pseudomonadota > Alphaproteobacteria > Sphingomonadales > Sphingosinicellaceae > Glacieibacterium > Glacieibacterium megasporae. The sequence goes on from NZ_CP081848.1 coordinate 666,195, forward strand.
GCGACGGTGACGACGTCGGCGAGGACGATACCGCCATAGGCATGGACCGTCTCGACCGCAGGTCGCGGGCTGCCGAGCGCGGTGATGACGATCGGCGGCTGGAATTTCGCGACCATCGCGAGGTCGTCCGCGAGGCGCGCGTTGGTCGAATGCGTGACGAGGTTGACCGCCCACGGCGCATCGCCCGGGCCGAGTTGCGCGGTGATTCGTGCCATCCAGTCGCCGACCTCGGCGGTCGTCCGGCAATTGGGGGTCGGGAACGCACCGATGACCCCTGCGCGGCAGGCGGCGACGACTATCTCTGGCCCCGAGATGAGGAACATCGGTGCAACGACGACCGGGAGCCGCAGGCCGGGCCAGCGCGTCATGCGAGGCGCTCGACGATCATCGCGACACCGACGCCCTGCGCACCGGTCGCGACGACGAGGCCGAAGCGCCCGCCACATTCGTCGAGCGCATCGAGCAGCGTCGACAACAGGATTGCGCCGGTTGCCCCCATCGGGTGGCCCTTGGCAATGTGGCCGCCGCCGACGTTGACCTTCGCCGGGTCGGGACGGCGATCGCGGTGGAATTTGGCGATGGTGACGGCGAACGCCTCCATGAATTCGATGCGGTCGATGTCGGCGAGGTCGAGCCCGGCGCGGGCCAGCGCGAGGTCCATCGCAGCGAAACCGGCGAGCAGCGATGCCCGCGCCTCCCCGCCCGCCTCGGCGAAGGCGACGATGCGCGCGCGCGGGTTGCCGCTCGCGGGGCCGATCAGCGCGAGCCCCGCGCCGTCGGTCATCGGCGGGGCGTGCGCCAGCGTGTGCCGATGGTCGACCGGCGCGTTACCGATGACGCCGCGATAGTCGGCGGCGATCCCGGCGAACGCCGCCGGCATGCCTGCGAGCTTGGCTGCGGTCGTCGCGCGAACTGCTTCATCGCGGTCGAGCCCGCCAATCGCGATCCGCGAAGCGAGCAGCGCCGGGCGATCCTCGGCGGCAGCGGCGCGCGTCTGCGACTCGAGCGTGACCGCGTCCATCCCCGCGCGATCGATGCCCTCGACCTCGGCGAGTAAATCGGCTGCGAGCGCGACGGGGATGTAGCGGAGCGGCGGGGCGAAGTCGGTCGCGCTGTAATAGTCGGCGGCGTCGGCCATGAAGGCGACGCGCGACAGCATCTCGACCCCGCCGGCGAGGGCGAATTCGGTCGTCCCGGCGTCCACCGCGGCGGCAGCATGGCCGATCGCCGACAGGCCCGAGGCGCAGAAATTGTTGAGGCTGTGCGCCGCCGTCGCCGGATCGAGGCCGGCGGCGAGCTTGGCGACCATCGCGATATGCCCGCCCTGCGCCGCGACCTGGCCGACGCAGCCGAGCACGAGCAGCCGCGCCGCCCGCGGATCGCGGCCGCGCACTTCGAGCGCATCGACGAGGTGGGCGACAAGACCGTGCGGGGTTTGCGCCGCGAGTCCACCGTCGGGCCGCGCCCGGCCGCGCGGAGTACGGACGGCGTCGTGAATAAATACGGTCATGCCCGCCACGCTGTCGGCTGATACGCGAACAGCCCGGGGGGCGCCGCGACGACGTCGGGAATCGCGCGGATCGCCACTGCCATCGTCGCGTCGGTCAGCGCGCGCGACGGCGGCCGCGTCGGATCGGCCTCGGTGATATCAAGCGTCATCGCGATGTTCGGCCGCCCGGCGATGTCGATCGTCCAGTGCCCGGGAACGAGCCCGTCGTGGAGCGCGCGATCGGCAGTCCACAGGATGGCGAGGACGAATTCGACCCCGTTCGCCATCACCGCGGTCCAGCGCCACTCGGTCGCCGCGACCCGGCCCTGCGCGATCGTCCCGGCGGCGATGACGATGTCGTGCGGTGCGAGGGTTAGCCTATGGTCGGGGACGATCCGCGCGACCGTCGTTGCCATCGCCGCCGCCGCAAAATGGAGCACCTCGCCGAACAAGGTCGAATACAGGTCGCCGAGCGGTCCGTCGCGGATGTCTCCCGCCGCCGGGTCGGAGCCGAGCCCCATCAGGTCGAAGACGAACGCGGGCGACGCCATCGCGCTCGCCTCGACGGTCTCGCGGACGATGATCCGGTCGAGGTCGACGCACATCGCCGTCGCCGCGAGCGCGATCCGCTCGACGATCATTCCCGGATTGACCCCGACCCCGGCAAGCGTCACGCCGCCCCGGATCGCCGCGTCGCGCAGCCGGTCGGCATACGCCGTGCCGTGTGCGTCGGGCCAGTGGAAGCCAGCGGTCGAAACAACGTTCTTGCCGCTTTCGAGCAACGCGACGACGTCGTCGACGAGCGCATCGTACGGCAAGGTGATCCGCGGGGTGTGGACGACGACGGTCGCGTCGGTCGCGAGGATCGCGGCGCGGTCGGCGGTTGCGAAGACCCCGGTCGGCGGGCGCTTCACCAGCGTTCCTGCATCGACCCCGGCCTTCGCGGGATTGTAGACGTAGACCCCGCGCAGATCGAGCCCGGGATGGTCGAGGATGCGGCGCAGCGACGTCCGCCCCATCGCTCCGGTCGCCCATTGAACGACGCCGATCATGCTTGCTGCCACCCCATTCTCCGGGTCTAACCGACTTGTCCGGGCATGTCAGTTACTTTATGCAAGTGACCTTGGGGAGAGAAAAATGTTCCTGACACCGCCTGAACGGGTCGCCGATCACGTTGCCCGTGGCTGGTGGCAGGGGACGACGGTGGATGCCTTGTTCCAGCGCACCGCAGCCTTGGACGGCGATGCGGTGGCACTGATCGACCCGCCGAACCGGACCGCGCTCGACGGCAAAATGCCCGAGCGGCTGACGTGGAGCGCGGTTGTCGAGCGCGTCGAGCGGACGGCGGCGGCGTTTCTCGCGCTCGAACTCGTCAAGGACGACATCATCGCGGTCCAGTTGCCGAACACGGTCGACGCGGTCGTCGTCCTGCTCGCCAGCGCGCGGCTCGGGCTGATCGTCACGCCCGTCGTGATGCAATATCGCGAACACGAGCTTGCCTACATCCTCGCCCAGACCACCCCGCGCGCTTTCATTACCGTAACGACCTTCGCCGGATACGATCATGCGGGGCTGGCGGCGCGGCTGGCGGCCGACGTTCTGGACATGCGCGTCGTCACCGACATCGGCGCACTCGCGGCGGCCGCCGATCATGCAACGGTCGCGTCATACGTCGAGGATCACCCGACCGACGCCGCCGAAGTCCTGACGATCTGCTGGACCTCGGGAACCGAGTCGCGGCCGAAGGGCGTCCCGCGCGACCATAATCACTGGCTGCTCAACGCACGCGTCGTCGCCGAGGCGACCGGAATGGTCGCGGGCGACGTCCTCCTCAACCCATTCCCGCTGGTCAACATCGGCTCGATCGGCGGGCTGGTGCTGCCGTGGCTGCTGCTCGGCGGGCGTCTGGTGCTCCACCACCCGTTCGACCTCGGTATTTTCCTCGGCCAGATCGCGAGCGAGGGCGTGACCTACACGATCGCGCCGCCAGCGGTGCTGACCGCGCTGCTGAATCAGCCGGGGCTGATAACCGGCGGGGCGATCGCCTCGCTGCGCGCGATCGGGTCGGGGTCGGCGCCGCTGTCGCCATGGCTGATCGACGGCTGGCTGACCCGGCACAATATCCAGATCTGCAACATCTTCGGTTCGAACGAGGGCGCGTCGCTGTTTTCGAGCCACGTCGACGTGCCCGACACGACCGAACGCGCGCGCTATTTTCCGCGTTACGGCGCCGAAGACGTCGAGTGGCCGGGGCTGACGCCGAGCGTGATGCGGACACGGCTCGCCGATCCGGCGACGGGCGCAACGATCACGACGCCCGGGCTGCCCGGGGAGCTAAGGATCGGCGGCGGCAATGTCTTCGGCGGCTATTGGCGCGCGCCCGAGCTGACCGCAGCGGCGTTCGACGAACACGGTGACTTCCGCACCGGCGACCTGTTCGAGATCGCCGGCGACGGAGCGCTTGCGCGGTTCTACCGCTTCGTCGGGCGGTCGAAGGAGATCATCGTCCGTGGCGGCGTCAATATATCGCCCGCCGAACTCGACGACCTGCTCGTCGGCATGCCGTTGCTCGCCGAAGCCGCGACGGTCGGCATCCCCGACGACCGGCTCGGCGAGCGCGTCGCGGTGGCGGTCGTGCCGAAGGGCAGCGAAACCCCGACCCTCGCCGACGTCGTCGCGTGGATGGCGCGCGCGCACGATGTCGCGGTGTTTAAGCGCCCTGAGCGCATCGTTGTCGTCGACCGGCTGCCGCGCAACGCGATGAACAAGGTCGTCCGGAGCGACTTGCGCTCGCTCGTCCTCGCCTGGCTCTAGGCTTGGCGGAGGACCCGGCGGTCGGCCCAATGCGCGTGGGTGCCGCTTGAAATCTTGTGCGGCAGCGCGATCCGGCAGACCGGACCGGCAGCGAAGTCCTTGCAATCGATCAAGATGCACTCCGACGTGCCGCGATTCTCGTCGATGATGAAGCTGACGAGATAACCGTCGTCCTCGTCGATCGCGCCGACGCGCGGGGCGAACGGTGCCTCGCTCGCGTAGCGACCCTCGTCGAGCTGCAACACCGTCGACTCGCCCGTCAGCATGTCGTGCTTGACGAAGCCGTTGAACAGGAACCAGCCGGGCTTGGTCGTCGTGCTGTACGCATAGCGGTACTTATGCCCGGCGTACGCCTGGTTGATCGTGCCGAATTCGAGCAGGCGCTCGTCGAGGCGCTCCTCGCGGGTCGAGCCATCGGCGAGGTTGAAGCGCCAGCGATGGAGCGTCGGCTTGAAGCTATGCTCGTCGACGTGCGCCATCAGGTGACCATAGCCGTCGTCGTTGGCGACCGGTCCGGGGGTCGGATTCTCCTGGAAATAGCCGTCGACGATGACATCGTCCCCCTCCTCGTAGGCGTTGAGGAAATGGAGGACGTAGGTCGGCGCGGCTTCGAACCAGCGGACCTCGCCGCCATGGCGCGGGACTAGCGCAAAGCGTGCCGGAATATCGCGGTGGAAGCGGACCGCATGGACATCGCGCTTGAGCAATTCGGCATCCCAGAACACCGGCAGGTCGTTGAGGATCGACCAGTGTTCGGAAAAGATCATGTCGTGCGGCAAGCGCGGCCCGGGCAACGGCACCGGCTGGTACGTCGTCAGCTGGCCCTGCGCGTCGACGACACCGTAATGCATGTACGGCGCATGCTTCGAGTAGTTGAAGAACATCAGCTCGCCGGTGCGGTCGTCGACCTTGGGATGCGCCGAGATGCCGTCGAGCGGTACCCACGGTGCAAGGCCCGACTGGTCGAGCGTCTCGGGATCGAGGACATAGCCCTCGCCGCACTGGTAGAAGGTCGAGATCGCCTTGCCGGCGTGGACGATGATGTCGGTGCTCGACGAATCCTTGAGGCGGCCGTGCGCGCCGAAGCCCGGGCGGAGCGAGACGCCGGTCCCGTCCATCAGCCCTCCCCACAGCGACCCGCCCGCGTCCTGCTCGGCGGCGAAACACCGCGTCCGCACCCAACGATTGCGGTACGTTGCCGAACCGTTGCTGAAGTCGATCGCGTGGATCATCCCGTCGCCGTCGAACGGATGGTAGCGGCCGAGCGGTTGGTGGAGCTGGTTCTCCGTATTGCGCAGATAGATGCCGTCGATGTCGGTCGGGATCGCGCCCGAAATGACGTCAAGGTCGACTGCGGTGACCTCCTCGTGCTGCGGCGTCCACGCGCCGTTCAAATACGGATGATTGCTCGGCCGGAGCGACGCCACGACGGGCGGGAGGCGTTCGATCTGCATGTGAACAGGCGTAATTCAACCGGTTCGATTGTGCAAGTTAGTCTTGACGGCGCGTCACCGAGTCGCTCATAGGTTCTTTCATAAACATACCTTTGGGGGGATCGATCGATGTTACGTTCGTTGCTGATCGCGCTTGCGCTCGTGCTCCCCGCCGCCTCTCTCGCCGCGAAGGAGCCCATGATGCACAGCGACCCGAAGACTGTCGTCCAGACGATGATCGATGCGTGGGATCACCGCGACTGGAAGAAGGTGACCGACCTGTTCACCGACGACGGCGTCCTCCATTCGATGATGCTCGAACCTATCGTCGGCAAGGAAGCGATCGGCAAGCGGATCGACCTGCTCGGTGCCGGGACCGAGTCGATTACCCTCAACATTCATAACATCGCGGTCACCGGCAACACGGTCTTCATCGAGCGGACCGACGAGTTCGTCTTCAATGGCAATGCCGGCAAGGTTCCGGTTGTCGGCGTCCTCGAAGTCGAGGGCGACAAGATCAAGGCGTGGCGCGAATATTACGACCGCGCCGAACTCGTCGCGGCGATGGGTCTCGATAAAGATTTCCACCCGGCGCCGACGACGCACTGAGGGTTACGCGTCTCGACGCACCGCCCTGCCATAGGCTATGGTCGCTGCGACAATGCAAGCGACCAACCTTATCCGCACCTGCTCGATCTGGCGCGCGCTCGAGACCGTCGGCGACACACCGTCGCTGCTGATCATCGAGGCGAGCTGGCTCGGGGCGCGGCGCTTCGACGATTTCTGGCGGATGACCGGGCTGCTCAAGGCGCTGCTCAGCGATCGGCTCAAGCGGCTGATCGAGGCGGGCATCTTCACCAAGACGCCGTATTCGACGAGCCCGCCGCGCTTCGACTACACCCTGACCGCCAAGGGTCACGACCTGTATCCGACCGCGCTGATGCTGCTGCGCTGGGAAAGCCTGTGGCGGTCCGATACCGACAAGATCCGCGTCGAGCTGACCCACAGCAAATGCGGCGCGGTGTTCCAGCCGGTGCCGAGCTGCAAGCATTGTCATGCCGAGGTCGCCGCCCCCGATGTCGACTGGATCAAAGGCCCCGGTGTCGGCTGGATGGCCCCGATCTACAGCCGCCGCCGTCAGCAGCGCGCGAGCAGCGGCGTCGCGACCTCGCTCCTCGAGGACGCCGCGCAGCTGATGGGCGACCGTTGGGCGAGCCTGATCATGCGGTCGATCTTCACCGGCATCCACCGCTTCGACGAGATCCGCCGCGACACCGCGATCGCCACCAACATCCTCGCCGAACGACTCGCATGGCTGACCAGCGCGGGGATCATCCGCCAGCACCAATATGCCGCCGGTCCGGCGCGGTCGGAATATCGCGTTACCCGCAAGGGCGTCGATTATTACCCGGCGCTGCTGCTGCTCCTCCAGTGGGGCGACAAATATTATTGCTCGCCCGAGGGTCCGCCGGTGCGGCTGACCCATAAGCCGTGCGGCCATGAACTCGGCACCGTCGTCACTTGCTCCGCGTGCCACGAGCCGGTCGTCGCGCACGACGTGACCTTTACCGTGACGCGTCGGGCCGCCGACATCGCGGTCGAGGCGACGGTTTAGACTTTCACTACCATACCGACAGGTTTAGTGTCGCGGCATGGCGGCATCTTCCAGCACCGATTTCAACGGCGATACCGGACGGGTGGTCGTCGTCACCGGTGCTGGGAAGGGCCTCGGTGCGGCCTTCGCGCGAGGGTGGGCGGCACGCGGCGCGCGGGTTGTCGTCAACAACCGTCATCACGGCAATCGCGCATCATCTGCCAAGACGCTTGCAGCGGCGTTGCGTGCCGATGGCGGCGACGCGGTCGCCGATCTCCACGCTGTCGATGCACCGGGGGCGGCGGCGGTGATCGTCGCGGCCGCGCTCGCGGCGTTCGGGCGGATCGACGCGCTAATCCTCAATGCGGGAATCACCGGCCCGGCCGCAAAGATCCCTGCCCTGCCAGCCGACGCGCTGGCGGAGGTCATGGCGATCAACTTTTTCGCCAATACCGCGCTAATCGACGCCGCGCTCCCGCATATCGCGGCGTCGCCATCGGGGCGCATCCTGTTCGTCTCGTCGACCGGCGGCCTGTATGGGGTCCGCGGGCGGTCGGCGTATGCCGCATCGAAGGGCGCGATCACCGCCTATGCGCTCAGTCTCGCGCACGAGCAGCGTCGCGCCGGGATCGGAGTCAATGTCCTGTGCCCGTACGCCGCAACGGCGATGACCGCGGCACCCGGGGTCACCGTCGATCCGCGCCTCGCCCCTGATAAAGCCGCCGCCGCAGCCGTCTGGCTCACGAGCAGCGCCTGCACAGCGACCGGCGAAATCTGGGTGACCGGCGGCAATCTCGTTCGCCGTGCCCTGGCCATCGAGGGCGCGATGGCCGACGCCGCGACCCCCGAAGCCCTCGCCGCCGCACCGCCACCCCCGCCCGCCCCGGGCTTCGACGGCGGCGAGGCGGCCTTCACCGATTTCTACTCCCACCTGACCAAGGAAGCCTGATCCCATGAACATCGACGGCTGTACTGCGATCGTCACCGGCGGCAACCGCGGTATCGGCGAGGGCTTCGTCGACGAGCTGCTCGCGCAGAACGCGCGCCGCGTCTATGTCGCCGCGCGCTCGCTCGCTGACGCACAGGCGGCGGCGGCGCGCGACCCGCGGCTGGTCGCGATCGAGCTCGACGTCACCGACGATGCCGCGGTCGCAGCGGCGGCGGCGGCGTGCCCCGACGTCGACCTGCTAATCAACAACGCCGGCGCGTTCGGCATGACCACCCTGCTCAGCGCCCCCGACATGACCGCGATGCGCGCCGAGATCGCGACCAACTATCTCGGCATGGTCGCGATGGTCCGCGCGTTTGCGCCGATCCTCAAGGTGAACGGCGGCGGCGCGGTGATCAACGTGCTGTCGGCGGGCGGCATCGTCGCGGTGCCGAATATGGGCGGCTACAGCCCGTCGAAGTTTGCCGCGCGGGCCGCATCGGACTGCCTGCGCGCCGAACTCGCGCCGCAGGGCACGCATGTCGCGGCGCTGATCGTCGGCTCGGTCGACACCCGCATGGCGGCGCACGTCACCTGGGTCGAAAAGACCAGTCCGCGCGACATCGGCAAGGCCGGGCTGCTCGCCGCGCGCCACAATATCCCCGAGCACGATACCGACGTCCATGCGGTCTCGGTCCGCGCCCACCTCGCGCGCGATCCGTCGGGGCTTGCCAAGGCGATGGCCAAGTCGCTCAATCCGGCCGCGCGATGACCGCGATCCTCCACGGCCGGACGATCCTCGTCACCGGCGCCGCGGGTGATATCGGCGCCGCCGCTGCGCGCCACTTCGCCGCCGAGGGAGCGCGCGTCGTCGTCACCGACCGCCGCGCCGATGAACTCGACGCGGTCGCGGCGACGATCGGCAGCGACGTCCTCGCGCACGCGTGTGACCAGACCGATCCCGACGCGGTCGCGGCGCTTTTCGCGGCGATCGCCGATTGGGGCCGCCTCGACGGCGCCTTCGTCAACGCCGGGTTTGGCCGCTACGGCGCGCTCGTCGAGATGGACTACGCCCAGTGGCGGCGGCACGTCGACGTCAACCTCAATGGCGGATTCCTGATCGCGACGGGTGCGGCGCGGGCGATGATCGCAGGCTGCAGCGGCGGCGCGATCGTCATCAACGCCTCGACCGCGGCGAACTATGTCTGCGACTTGCTCGGTGCCTATGCCGCGTCGAAGGCGGGGCTGGCGATGCTCGCGCGATCGCTTGCGTCCGAACTTGGCGTCCACCGCATCCGGGTCAACACGGTGTTGCCGGGGGTGATCGAGACGTCGATGACGCGATCGCTGCTCGACGATGCGGCGACCCGCGCCGATGTCCTGGCGGAAACCCCAGCGGGGCGGCTCGGCGCGCCCGGTGACGTCGCCGCGCTCGCCGCGTTCCTGCTGAGCGATGCCGCCGGATATATCACCGGGGCCGAGATCCTCGTCGACGGCGGCCAGACGATCCACGGCTACCCGCGCTGGTTCCGCAGCGACTACGCCACCCCCGGATCACCGTGGGTGGCGCAGGCCAAGCCGTAGCGCGCTGCCCCCCTAGAAGCCTGCGCTCAGCTCGATTCCGTAGGTCCGCGGCGGGGCGTAGGTCGAGACCTGGTCACCGAAGAACGCGATGATGTTCGTCCGATACAGCTTGTCGGCGATGTTCCGGCCATAGACCGAGACCGTCCAGTCGCGATGGGGCAGCTTGAGCGACACCCGCGCATCGATCAGGCCGTACGGATTTTCCCAGTTAAAATTGTCGGGAGCCCAGTACATCTTGCCCTGATAGCGGTACGTCACCCGCCCCGACAGCGCCCGGTCCCAGCTGCCGAGCGAGGTCGTCGCCTCGACGCCGAGCGAAGCCTGCCACGTCGGCGTCCGCTGGAGGAAGTGCCCGGTGTTGTTGACGCCGTTGGTGTCGACGAACTGGTCGTAGCGCGAGTCGAGCACGTCGCCGGTGCCGAAGATGCGGAACCACGACACCGGCGCAACCTGGATTTCACCTTCGATGCCCTTGATCGTCGCCGACGATGCATTGTTTATGATGTTGCACAGGCACGCTGCGCTGGTCTGCTGGACCTGCAGGTTCTTGTACTTTTCATAGAAGAACGCGGCGTTGACGCGGACGCGATGCTGCCAGAATTCGGTCTTGAACCCGGCCTCGTAGTTGGTCACCGTCTCGGGGTCGTACGGCGTCCGCGCGGCGAAGGCATTCGGCGCGTCGTTCTGGAAGCCACCGCCCTTGAAGCCGGTCGAGATCGTCGCATACGCGAGGATGCCGTCGGCCGGGGTCCACGTCAGCGTCGCCTGCGGCGTCGTCCGCTGCCAATGCTTGCCGTACGGCGTGGTGAAGCCCGGGTTTGCGGTCAGCGGGGTCAGCGGCGTCGGGTCGGTCGGCACGAAGCGGTCGCCGGTCGCGATGACGGTACCGGTCTGGGTACCGTCCTTCTTGTCGTACGTGTAGCGAACCCCCGCCTCGAGCTTGAGCCGCGGCGTGATCTTGAACCCGACCTGCGCGAAACCGGCGATGTCCTGGTTGAGCGCGGCGTCGTCCCAATGCGATTCACCCGACAGCGAGGCGAGCGCGAACGGCGGGCGTCCACCCGGCTGGAACGGCGTCTCGCCCCAGAAGCGCGCGAAGACGTGAACCTTGTTGTGGAGGTAATAGGCCCCGACGATCCAGTCGAAGCGGCTATCGGCATAGTTCGACGTCAGGCGGAATTCCTGCGAAAACTGATGGTCGTCCTCGATGAAGTTGACCGGTTCGGCGAACAGCAACGTGGTGATGACGTTGTACGGATTCGTCGGCCCGAGGCCGGTCTGATCGTAGAGCGTATACGCGCGGCCATCGCGAAAGCCGCTGATGCTCGTCAGGCGGATGTCTTCGGCGACATCCTTTTCGAGGCGGAGGATATAGCTCGCATTCTTGTGCCGGACATATTGCGGGCTCGGCGAGGCATCGCCGGCGAAGGTCGGCCAGTCGGGCAGGCTCTGGCGGACCGATAGTCCGCCCGGGCGCAGCGCGGCGATCAGCGCACGCCCGGTCGACCACGGCCGGACACCCGTCAGGACCGGGTCGGGGACGCCGACGCGGTTGATGCCGTCGCTGGTGTCTTTCGAATAGTCGACGATGAGCGACGCGGTGAAGTCGGAGTCCTTCGGCTTATACAACAGCTGACCGCGGAACTGGACCGAATCGAGGTTTTCGAGGTCGACATTATGGATGACGTCGCGGGCATAGCCCGAATGGTTGATCGTCTGAAACGAGAAGCGCGCGGCGAGCGCGTCGGTGATCGCGCCGGTTGCATAACCGCTGGTCTGCTTCAAATCGTAATTGCCGTAGGTCAGCGAAATCCGCGCCGATGTATCGAACGATGCAGGCGCCGACAGAATATTGATCGCGCCGCCGGCGACATTCTTGCCGAGCAGCACGCCCTGCGGCCCGCGCAAGACTTCGATCCGCGCGAGGTCATAGAACGACGTGTTGAGGTTGCCCGAACGGCTGACATAGACATCGTCGACGAAGGTTGAAACCGATTGATCGGCAGTCGGCGAGCTCAGGCGCGTATTGACGACACCGCGAATATTGATTTCGTTCGACTGCGGTGAATTCGATGTAAATGAAATGCCTGTAATGCTACTGGCAAGATCGGCCAGTGACAAGATTTTTTGCTTGTCGATATTTGCGCCTGAAAGCGCGGTAATCGACAATGCAGCCTTCTGGACATTCTCTTCGCGCTTTTGTGCGGTCACAACGATCGTTTCGAGCGCTTCACTTTCGGGTACGACGGCTGGACCTGCGGTCGCTACCTGCGCGGCCAACGGTGACGAGGCAAGCGCCGCTGCACCGATAGCGAGCATCGAGACCGTATAAAGTAACCGCATTTGCTTCTCCCCCCGCGTCGAACCTGGCGAAGCGCTAATCGCGCTCCTTGTCATCAGTCTACCGACACACCTTAAGCGAAGACGGGTGGGTATGTCAATGCAAGCTAAAGGCGAAACCGTACAAACGCCACTGCCGGTCGGGGCAGGATCAAGCGGTCGCAATTTGGGCCGGGCACTCGCCGCCTGCGCTGGAAGGCGGCACTGTAAAACACAGCAATCGCGCGGCCGCGGGTTTGGCGGCGGCGATGCCATCGCCTATATCGGCTGGCATGAGCGAGACCCTGTACAACACGCAAATTCTGCGCCTCGCCGCATCGATCCCGCATGCCGTGCGCCTCGACGCACCGCAGGCGAGCGTCGTCCGGGTGTCGCCGATCTGCGGCAGCCGGGTGACCGTCGACCTCGACCTCGACGATGCCGGCCGCGTCGTGCGCTTCGGGCAGGAGGTCCGGGCGTGCGCGCTGGGGCAGGCCTCGGCGTCGCTGCTCGGGACGCACATCACCGGGCGAACCCGCGCCGAGATCGCCACCGCGCGCGATGCGCTCGCTGCATATCTCAAAGGTGACGCGGAGGCGCCGGGCGAATGGCCCGGTCTCGAGCTGTTCGCCCCGGCGCGGCCGCACAAGGCGCGTCACGGATCGATCCTGCTGGCCTTTCAGGCGGCGGCACAGGCGGCGGATCAGGCCGCAGTCGGCACCATCGCGCTGACCCCCGCGTGATGCACGATACGTCCGCGCTCCGCGACGCGGTCGTCTATCTCGCTGCGGTCGTCATCCTCGTGCCGCTGTTCGCCAAGCTCAAGCTCGGCGCGGTCCTCGGTTATCTCGCCGCCGGCATCCTGATCGGCCCCGGACTCCTCGGCCTCGTCACCGACACCAATGGTATCGGCCAGATCGCTGAATACGGCATCGTCCTGCTGCTGTTCGTCATCGGCCTCGAACTCAAGCCGTCGCGGCTGTGGGCGTTACGGCGCGACATCTTCGGACTTGGTTTCCTGCAGGTGACGCTGTGCGGGCTGGCGCTGACCGGCGTCCTGCTCGGGGTCACCGGCCTGTCGTGGCAGGCGGCGCTCGTCGTCGGGCTGCCGCTCGGTCTGTCGTCGACCGCGCTCGTCATGCAGCTCCTCGCCGAACGCCAGCTGACCGACACCCCGTTCGGCGAGCGCATCTTCGCCATCCTGCTGTTCCAGGACATCGCCATCGTCCCGCTCCTGACCGTCGTCGGCGCGCTGTCGCGGCTGCCTGACCCGACCGCTCGGCCCGGCTGGCAGACAGCCGCGCTGACCGTCGCCGCGCTCGCCGGGCTGGTGCTCGCCGGGCGCTATTTGATGAACCCGCTGTTCAAGCTGATCGGGCGGCTCGGCGCGCGCGAGGCATTCGCCGCCGCCGCTTTGTTCACCGTCCTCGGCGCGGCGCTGCTGATGCAAAGCCTTGGCCTGTCGATGGCGCTCGGCGCGTTCGTCGCCGGGGTGATGCTCAGCGAATCGCCGTACCGCCACGCGCTCGAGGCCGACATCGAGCCGTTCCGCGGGCTGCTCCTCGGGCTGTTCTTCGTCTCGGTCGGGATGACGCTCGACCTGACGGTGCTGCGCGACAATCCGGTCATGGTCGTGCTCCTCGTCGCGGCGCTGATGGCGACCAAGACCGTCGTCATCGGCGGGCTCGCGCGGCTGTTCGGCACCGGCTGGATCCGTGCGCTGCAGATGGGCCTGCTGCTCGCGCAGGGCGGCGAGTTCGGCTTCGTCCTCTTTGCGCAGGCGCAGCGCGGGCTGCTGATCGATGCCTCGGCGGCGAACCTGTTCGGCGCGGTGGTGACGGTGTCGATGGTGCTGACCCCGTTCGCCGCGAAGTTCGCCGCGGTGTTCAACCGCGCCGCGCCGAAGCGTACCGATCTCGACGGCCCCGACAAGGTCGTCCACCGCGACGCCGACGCGCGGGTCATGCTCGTCGGCGCGGGGCGGTTCGGGCAGGGCGTCGCCCAGATGCTGCTCGCGCGCGGCGTCGAGGTCATCGCGATCGACCTCGACCCCGAATTGATCGACGTCAGCAACCTGTTCGGTAATCGCGTCTATTTCGGCGACGGTCGGCGGGTCGACGTCCTTCGCGCCGCGGGGGCAGAGGGAGCGCAACTGCTCGTGTTGGCGAATGACGGCGCGTGGCCGCCCGAAGCCACGCTCGAACCGATCCGCGCGGCGTTCCCGCACTTGAAGATCCTCGCGCGCGCCTTCGACCGGATCCACCTGCTCGCGCTGACCCGGGCGAATGTCGATGCGACGGTGCGCGAGGTCTTCGATGGGTCGATCGCGCTCGGCCGCGAAGCGCTGGCGCTGCTCGACACCGATCCCGAGACGATCGTCGCGATCGAAGCCGAGTTCCGCCGCCGCGACGCCGAGCGGCTCGAGGAGCAATTGTGCAGCGGCGATCAGATGTCCGGGCTCGACAAGCTGTTCCGCCCCGGATCGGTGTTCGTCCCCGACGCACTGGGCGAAATTCCCTTCCAAATCTGACGGGCGGACCGACGACGCCTCGACAGCGCCGCCCGGTTGCCCGATACGTCAACCAAATGCACCGTGGGGAGTTCGAGCATGACGACGAGCCGTGAAATTCGCTTGATGAGCCGTCCCGAGGGGATGCCTGTCGCCGATAATTTCGAGGTCGCCACCGTCGATCTCGCCGCACCGACCGCCGGGCAGATCCGCGTTCGCAACCGCTTCATGTCGGTCGATCCGTATATGCGCGGACGGATGTACGACCGCCCGAGCTATGTCCCGCCGTTCCAGATCGGCCAGCCGCTCCAGGGCCACGCGATCGGCGAAATCGTCGAGAGCCACGCCGACGGCTACGCGGTCGGCGATATGGTAACGTCGATGCTCGGCTGGCGCGAGGAATTCGTCGTCGACCCGACGGTCTTTGCCGCCATGCCGGGAATGTTCGATAAATTACCGACGTTGGCCGGGATCAGCCCCAGCGCGTTCCTCGGCGTCCTCGGTATGCCGGGGATGACAGCGTACGCCGGGCTGCTTCAGATCGGTGCGCCGAAGCCGGGTGAGACAGTGTTCGTCAGCGGGGGTGCGGGCGCGGTCGGCTCGGTCGTCGCGCAGATCGCCAAGCTCAAGGGCTGCACGGTGATCGCCACTGCGGGCAGCGCGGAGAAGTGCGACTGGCTGCGGTCGGTCGGCGTCGACCACGCGATCAATTACAAGACCGGCAATTTGCTCGACGCCGTCCGATCGGCAGCTCCGAAGGGCATCGATGTCTATTTCGACAACGTCGGCGGCGAGCACCTCGAGGTCGCGATCGAATTGGCCAACCCGTTCGCGCGCTTCGCCGAATGCGGGATGATCGCGCAATATAATGCCACCGAAGTCGTGCCGGGGCCGCGTAACATGATCCTGGTGGTCGGCAAGCGGCTCAAGATCCAGGGCTTCATCGTCAGCGACTTTGCCAGCTTGCGCGACCAGTTCATGACCGAGATGGGCGGGTGGATCGCCGAAGGCCGGATCAAGTCCGAAGAGACGGTGATGGAGGGCATCGACCAAGCCCCAGCGGCATTCATGGGGCTATTCACCGGGGGGAATACGGGGAAGATGGTGGTCAAGCTTTAGCGGCCATGCGCAGCGAAGCGGACGCCCTTCGCGTTTGTTAGCAGCGCGCGGACTCGCGAAAGCGCCCGGCCGGCGGGGCGGCGGCCTAAAGCCGCCGAACCTGTCCGACGAAGGCGCGGGCTTTGCCCGCGCCCGCCCGCGATATCTTCTGTCCTACACCCCCGTACCGGGCGTACCGTCAAACACTCGAGTCGCCACCGGGCAACTCCGCGTTCTTTCTCATTGTTGGTCCCGTCGAGAGCGCTGGCTCCAATTATCAAACAGCCGGTGCAGCGCGAAAAACCACATGCGTTTGTGTGAACTTATTTTGAACTTAAGCTTGGAGGGCGTCGCGGCAAAGCCGCGCCGTCGGTCGGGTTCGGCGATGAAGGTTCGCCGACCCGCCGGCCGGCTTCGCGCGAGTCGCGCGATAAGCGGCAAACGCGAAGGGCGTTTTCCGCTTATCGCTTGCCGCGCTTCAGCGGAAAGGCGGCTCGTCGAACGCTCTTAGCTTCCGCGAGTGCAACCGGTCCCCCGCCGCGCGCAGCCGGTCGATCGCCGCGATCCCGATCTGCAGGTGTTCGGAAATCGCGCCCTCGTAGAAGCGGTTCGCCTGTCCCGGCAGCTTGATCTCGCCGTGGAGCGGTTTGTCCGACACGCACAGCAGCGTCCCGTACGGCACGCGGAAGCGATAGCCCTGCGCCGCGATCGTCGCCGATTCCATGTCGACAGCGACCGCGCGCGACTGGTTGAAGCGCAGCGCGGTGCGGCTGAAGCGCAGTTCCCAGTTACGGTCGTCGGTCGTCACGACCGTTCCGGTCCGCAGCCGCGGCTTGACCGCCTCCCCATGCAAGCCAGTGATCGCCTCGGTCGCCTGCTGAAGCGCCTGCTGGACCTCGGCGATCGGCGGGATGGGAATTTCGGGAGGCAAAACGTCGTCGAGGACATGGTCGTCGCGAAGATAGGCGTGCGCCAGCACATAGTCGCCGATCGCCTGGCTTGGGCGCAACCCGCCGCAATGCCCGATCATCAGCCACGCCTCGGGACGCAGCACCGCGAGATGGTCGGTGATCGTCTTGGCATTCGCCGGGCCGACGCCGATGTTGACGAGGGTGATGCCTGCGCGTCCGGGAGCGGTCAGGTGATATGCCGGCATCTGGTGGCGCCGCCACGCGCCGTCGGCTATCGCCCGCGCCGGGTCGGGATCATCCCGGCCGATGACGGTCCCGCCGCTGCACGACAGGCTGGTGTAAATCGTGTCGCCCTGCAACTGGCGGCACGCCCATTGGACGAACTCGTCGACATAGCGGTGGTAGTTGGTCAGCAGGACATATTGCTGGACGTCGGCAGCGGGCGTGCCGGTGTAGTGCTTGAGCCGGGCGAGGCTGAAGTCGGTGCGCGGCGCGTCGAACAAGGCGAGCGGACGCGTCGCGTTGAGCGACAGGTCCCACAGCCCGTCGGGCAGTTCGTCGCCGATATGCGTCAGCTCGGTCGTCGGGAAGAAGCGCGCGAGGTCGGCGGCGGCGACGGTGTCGAGCCGCAGGTCGTCGGCGCCGTCGAGAACGTACGGGTAGGGAATCTCGACCCCCGAGCGCGCCACCTCGATCTCGACTCCGAAGTCGGCGGTGAGCAGATCCAGCTGTTCGACGAGATAGTCGCGATACAGCTCGGGGTGGGTCACCGTCGTCGCATAATCGCCGGGCACGGTGACGCGGGCATAAGCGCGGATCAGCCGAGGCGCGCCGCCGCCATGGTAGCGCAGCCGCAGTTCGGGGTAGGCGAACGCCCCCGCCGCGCGCGCCGCCGGATTAGGCGGAGTGCCGTCACGGAGGTATGCCCCGAGTGCGGCGCGGAGCGCGGCGACCGAGGTCGCGTGGATGGCGGTGAGGGCGTCGACGATCTGGGAGGAAGTCATCGCCTGCGGCATGCCCGATAATTGGCGGCCGGTCGACCGTCTGCTAGGGCAGCGCTCCCGACGGAGCCTTTTGCATGCAGTTCGACCTGACCGACGACCAGCGCGAAATCCAGGAGGTCGCGCGCCGCTTCACCGCGAGCGAGATCACCCCCAATGCGAGCCATTGGGACGAACACCACATCTTTCCGATCGACACGATTCGTGCGGCGGGCGCGCTCGGCTTCGGCGCGATCTATGTGTCGGAGGCGAGCGGCGGCATCGGCCTCGGGCGGATCGAGGCGGCGCTGATCATGGAGGCGATGGCGTACGGCTGCCCGTCGACGAGCGCGTTCATCTCGATCCACAACATGGCGTCGTGGATGATCGACAGCTTCGGCGCGGCGGAATTGAAGGCACGCTATCTGCCCGCGCTCGTCGCGATGGACAAGATCGCCAGTTATTGCCTGACCGAACCGGGGTCGGGGTCCGACGCCGCCGCGCTGCGGATGCGCGCAGTGCGTGACGGCGATGACTACATCGTGACAGGGAGCAAGGCGTTCATCTCGGGCGGCGGGGTCAACGACGTTTATGTGACGATGGTCCGCACCGGCGTTGACGGGCCGAAGGGCATCACCTGCCTCGTCATCGACAAGGACATGCCCGGCGTCAGCTTCGGTGCGCCCGAACGCAAATTGGGGTGGCACTCGCAGCCTACCGCGCAGGTCAACTTCGACGCGGTCCGCGTGCCTGTCGCGAACCGCGTCGGCGAGGAAGGGCAGGGCTTCGCCATCGCCATGACCGGGCTCGACGGCGGGCGGCTCAACATCGGCGCGTGCAGCCTCGGTGGGGCGCAGCGCGCGCTCGACGAGGCGGTGACCTACACGCGCGGCCGGTCGCAGTTCGGCAAGGCGATCGCCGATTTCCAGGCGACCCAGTTCAAGCTCGCCGACATGGAGACCGAGCTGCAGGCGGCGCGGATGCTTTTGTATGCCGCTGCTGCAAGGGTCGAGGACAATGCCCCCGATAAGACGCGCTTTGCGGCGATGGCGAAGCGGCTGGCGACCGACACCGGCATGGCGGTGGTCGACCGCGCGCTCCAGCTCCACGGCGGCTACGGTTACCTGATGGATTACCCTGTCGAGCGCCTGTTCCGCGACCTGCGCGTCCACCAGATTCTCGAGGGGACCAACGAGATCATGCGCGTGGTGATTTCGCGCGAGTTGATGCGGGCGAGCAATTGACCGCGCGCTATCTGCCGTCTCTCGCGGCGTTGAGCGCGTGCCTGTCGATCGCGGTCGGCGCAGCGGCGGTCCACGGCGTGACCGATCCGCTGGCGAAGGGATGGCTCCAGACCGGGGTGCAGTTCCAGCTGCCCCACGCGATTGCGGTGTTCGCTTTGCTGAGCTGGCGCGATACTCCCGCAGTGCGTGGCGGGGCGTGGGCGTTGCTGGTCGGCAGCCTGATCTTCGCAGCGACGCTCGACGGCCTTGCGCTCGGTGCCCCGCGCTGGTTCGGTGCGATCACGCCGATCGGGGGGTCGGCGATGCTCCTTGGCTGGCTATGGCTCGCACTCGCGCCGTTCGTGCCGGGGCGGCGCTAGGCTTGTAGGAGTTCGTGCTCGCGCTTATCATGATAAGGAAGATGATAAGGAACGATCGATGGCCGCTACTGCCCGCGTCACCGTCCTGTTCGACCCCGCAGAGAAGGCCGCGCTCCAGTCGCATGCCTTAGCCGCGCGAATCAGCACGGGCGAATACATCAAGCGCGCGGTGTCGGCGTACGAGATGTACGAGGAGGTCGAGCTGACGCCGGATGTCATGGCCCAGCTCGAGACATACGCCGAACTGCTCAACTCGGCGACGCGGACGATGAACGCGCAACTCGACGCGACGATCGCCCGAATCGACTATGCGCTCGACCCTGCGCGCGAGGATGAAATTCGTGCGCGCGTGACGCGCGAAATTGCCGGGATGGATCTCGACGGCGTCGCCGATTTGTTCAGGGTCAACGCTTGAGCATCATCGACAATATCCTGAGCGGAACGCGTAACATCCTGTTGCTGCAGTATAAGGTCGACCAGCTTACCGCCGATTATGCCAAGCTCGAGGCGCGGCAGGACAGTCTGACCGAGCGCGTCATCCGCCTCGAGGTCATCATCTCCGAAGCGCAGCGCGCCGCAACGCGCGCACCCGCCCTGCCGCCGCCGAACGCCTAGTTCCGGAAGCTCGGGTCGAGCCGGTCCATCTTCCGCAGCAGCGCGGGCCATGCGAGGCGGTCGGCGACGACGTCGAGCCCGTTCTTGCCCTGCCCGGCGGTCTTTTCCGGCGACCCCTGCGGCGGGTGGTAAAGGTTCGCGACGCCGCCCGACAGCGCCATGATCTGCGCCTCGCACGCACGCTCGAGGAAATACATCTTGATGAAGCATTGGCCGACGTTCTTGCCGACAGTCAGCGTGCCATGGTTGCGCAGGATCATCGCGTCTTTGGTACCGAGGTCCTCGACGAGCCGCTCGCGCTCCTCGAGGTCGAGCGCAACGCCCTCGAACTCATGATAGGCGACTTCGTCGCGAATCAGCATCGCGGTCTGGGTGAGTGGCATCAACCCTTCCGCCTGCGCGGCGACCGCCTGCCCCGCCGGGGTGTGGAGGTGCATCACCGCGAACGCATCGTCACGTGCCATGTGCAGCGCCGAATGGATGGTGAAGCCGGCGGCGTTGGTAATGTACGGTGTCGGCATCACCGGTTTGCCCTCGACGTCGATCTTGACGAGGCTCGACGCGGTGATCTCCTCGAACATCAACTGGTAGGGGTTGATCAGGAAGTGATGCTCGGGGCCGGGGACGCGCGCCGACAAATGGGTGAAGATCAAGTCGTCCCAGCCGTAATGCGCGACGAGCCGGTACGCGGCGGCGAGGTCGACACGGATCGCCCATTCCTCGGGGCTGACTTGGTCCTGCACGTTGTCGACGGTCTTGAAGGCGGTAGCCACGGCGACTCTCCCAGTTTTTTTGAGTGTGCGCCCGTCAGACCTTGTCGGCAAGCGGATGGCGGGTGTTGACCAGCTCGACGAGCTTCGCGCTCTGGACATGGGTATAGATCTGCGTCGTCGCGATATCGGCGTGCCCGAGCAGCGTCTGCAGCGTCCGCAGGTCGGCACCGCCCTCGAGCAGATGCGTCGCGAAGGCGTGGCGCAAAACGTGCGGGCTGATCCGGTCGGGCGGGATGCCGGCGGCGGCGGCGAGGTCCTTGACGAGCTGGAACAGGCGGACGCGCGACAGGTGCTTCGCCCCGCTGGGGAATAGATAGCGTTCGCTCGCATCGACGAGGGCAGCGTGGGCGGCGACGGCGGCGAGTGCGCGCTGGCCGATCGGCACCAACCGCTCCTTGCCGCCCTTGCCGGTCAGGATCGCAAAGCCGCGCCCCGGCTGAACGGCGTGCCGCGGCAGACTGACGAGCTCGGTCGCGCGCAGCCCCGAGCCGTACAGCAATTCGACCAACGCGTTCAGGCGGAGGTTCGCGGGAGTCGGTGCCCGGTCGGCGAGCGCCGCGAACAGCCGCTCGACGTCGCCCGACCCGAGCGACTTCGGCAGCGGGCGAGCGCGCGCGGTCTTCGGCAGCCCCGCTGCGGGATCGTCGGCGCGGACTCCCTCGGTGATCAGGAAGGCGAAGAAACCGCGCAGCGCCGACGATTTGCGCTGGAGCGAGGCCCGCGCGAGATCGCGCCACTCATGCGCCAGCCGGGCGAGATCATCGGGGGTCGCCGCCACGAGCCGCCCGCCGAGCAGCGCACTCGCGCCGTCGAGATCGCGGCGGTAGGCGAGGATCGTGTTCTTCGCCGACCCGCGCTCGGCGGCGCACATGTCGAGGAACAGGGCGATGGCGCGGGTGTCGGCCAGAGCCTCTGTAACCGCTCCCGTCACCCCCGCGTGACGGCTTCGGCGGCGAGCATTCGCGCCTCGTGGTTCCAGCCAACCGCAACATAGGCAGCTATGATGTGCGCGAAATATGCTGGCGACACCGCCGCCCAACGCACCTGCAGCCCGGTCGCAGCGAGGACCGCGACCTCGCCGGTACGGTGCGCCGCCGCCGCCGCGTCGATCGCGCTGCTCCAGCTGTTGGCGACTGTCAGCCCGGCATCGCTTTTCGACGAACTCCAGTCGCTGCCGCGCGCATGGCCCAAGCCGTCGAGTGCCGCGAGCAGCAGTGCCGCGCGGTGCGGCGAGACGTCCTTGGCGTAAGCGGCGAAGCGGTCGGGCGATACTGCTATGCCGCCATTCGCCCCGACCGCGAGCAGCGCCCACGCGCTGCGGCTCGCGGCGTCGCCGCCGCGCGCGACGACCGGCCACCATTTGGCGGCGCGGTCCTCGATCCCTGCCGACAGCATCGACGCAATCAATTCAGGCGCGTCGGACGCCACCGCTTGATCGACCGGCAACCGCGCGGCGGCGAGCGCGGTCTCGACGTGCGCGGCATAGCGGTCGGGCTCGTCGGCGCCACTTGCCCAGATCGTCCGCATCGCCGCGACGCGCTCGACCGTCGTCGGCGCGGCATAAGCGGCGCGCAGCGTTCCCGCCGGGGACGCGTCGAGCGCACTGCGATCGAGATCGGCGCTCGCCGCGCTGATCGCGCTGACCATGTCGTCGACCGAGACAATGCCGATTGCCGCCGCCGGGCGCAGCGCCGCCGCGCGGACGTCGGCGGCCTGTCCGGGCGCGCGGAGCACCCAGCCCCAGCTCGCGCCGCCGGTCGCCTCGGCGAGTTTGGTCAGCAGCGGCAGCGGCACCGCGACTCCCGCGGCGGTCGCGACGCCGAAACGATAGGGCGTCAGCCGGTCGACCGCGTCCCATTCGACGTTCGCCGCGCGCCCGCCGCCGGCCCCGCTGATCGTGGCGATACGCTCGCCGAGCATGATGTCGAACGGGTCGACCTGGTTGCCGTCGCGCAGGCCGTCGAAGCCGCTCGCGGCGGTGATGTCGTCGCCCGCCATCGCCGCGCACATCGCCTCGCTCAGTTTCCACAGCGGGTCGGGCGAGACCGCGCCGCCGGTATCGGCGAGCGGACACAGGCCGGGCAGGTCGGCGGCGGCGAGGTGGACCTGGCCCTCGACGCGGACCAGCCGCGGCGTCACCCGGTCGATCGGCAGATTGTCGACCAGCGCCTTGGCTCCGTCGATCTCGCCCATCTCGAGCAGGGTCCGCGCGCGTTCTGCAATCCAGTCGCCGGGGTTGATCCCGACCGGGGCCGGAGCCTCGGACAGCAAAGCGCGGCGAAGGACGATATGCGCCCAGCGTGCCGCGACCGGGGTCCGCAGCCGCCGTAGCAGGCCGGCGACGAAGCGCCCGTCGGACCCGGCGAAGACGTCGGGCCCGTAGCCGCCCGCGTCGGGGGTCAGCGGGCCGACACTGCCGATCGGCGGTCCGCTCGGCTCGGCGGCGGCGGTCGCAGCGGTGGTCGCCGCAGCAACATCGGCGGGAGCGGCGGCGTCGGGCGTCGCATCAGCCTCCGGGGCAGCAGGCAGCGCCAACGGCGCAGGCGCGACGACCGGGGCGGACGGCGCCGCGCCGAAGCTGTCGGGCAGCAGCGACTTCGGCGCGGCGGTTGCCGGAGCTGGAGCGTCGGGTGCGGGGGCAACCTGCGCGGCCGACGGTCCCGCCGCGAACGCCGCGATCAGCAGCAGCGCAAGGGGACGGCGATCAGTGGCCAAGGCGGTCGTTCGGGATGACGCGCTCGACATGGTGCGTCGGCGCGGGGACGTTGGCGGTCATCAGATAGACAACCCCGGCAACGACGATCAGCAGCACCGCAAGCAAGACCCACATCAAAAACCGCATGTCGTTCTATTCCCGATACCAATGTCGCGGGGCTTTGCCCGTCTTCGGCGCGGTGTATAGCGTAAGCTTGTCATGGAGTGCGACGCAAAAAGCCCGGCCGAGATGGCCCTCCCCTCGCGGGCCGCTGCAGCAGAGTCGCGAGCGCCCGCAGCGGCGCAGACGCGGACGATCGTCCTCGTCGGGCTGATGGGCGCAGGCAAGTCGACGATCGGGCGGCGGCTGGCGACACGGCTCGGCCTGCCGTTCGTCGACGCCGATACCGAGATCGAGCGCGCGTCGGGCCTGTCGATCGCCGAAATCTTCGAACGCTTCGGCGAGGCGCATTTTCGCGACGGCGAGCGCCGCGTCATTGCCCGGCTGATCGACGGACCGGTCAAGGTCGTTGCCACCGGCGGCGGTGCCTTCGTCGCCGCCGACACGCGGGCGCTGATCCTCGCCCGCGCGGTCGCGATCTGGCTCGACGCCGATATCGCGACGCTTGCCGAGCGGGTCCGGCGGCGCAATACCCGGCCGCTTCTTCGCGACCGCGATCCCGCCGAAGTGCTCGCCGAACTCGCCGCAGTCCGCAACCCGCTCTATGCCGAGGCGCATATCCATATCAGCAGCAAGCCGACACCGCACGACGCCACCGTCCGCGCGATCCTCGCCGCGCTGGCGAAGGCGCGATGATCGTCCCGGTTCCACTTGGCGAGCGCGCGTACGACGTCCACATCGCGCCCGGTCTGCTCGCGCGCGCCGGAGAGATCGTCGCGCCGCTGACCGCGCGCAAGCATATCGCCGTCGTCACCGATTCGACCGTGGCGCGCCTCCATCTCGAATCGCTGCGGACGGCGCTGTCGGCGGTGGGGTTGACGATAGCGCCGATCATCGTGCCCCCCGGCGAGGCGACGAAAAACTGGCGGACGCTCGAAACGGTCGTCGAGAGCCTGCTCGGCTTCGGGGTCGAGCGCGGCGATGTCGTCGTTGCGCTCGGCGGCGGGGTGGTCGGCGACCTGACGGGTTTTGCCGCCGCGATCCTTCGCCGCGGATGCAAATTCGTCCAGATTCCGACGACATTGCTCGCGCAGGTCGACAGCTCGGTCGGCGGCAAGACCGCGATCAACGCCAAGGCAGGCAAGAACCTCGTCGGCGCGTTCCACCAGCCGGCGGCGGTGCTGATCGATCCCGACCTGCTCGACACGCTGCCGCCGCGCGAGTTGCGCGCTGGGTATGCCGAGGTGATCAAGACTGCGCTGCTCGGCGACGCGGCGTTCTTCGACTGGTGCGACGCTAACGTCGCCGCGCTGCTGAGCGGCGATCCCGCCGCGCGGACGCATGCGATCGCCACCAGCGTCGCCGCCAAGGCCGCGATCGTCGCCGCCGACGAGCGTGAAACCGGCGACACCCGCGCCTTGCTCAATCTCGGCCACACCTTCGGCCATGCTCTCGAGGCCGAGGCGGGGTTCTCCGACCGCTTGCTCCACGGCGAGGCAGTCGCGATCGGCTGCGCGCTAGCGTTCGCCTTTTCCGCCGAGCGCGGCCTGTGCCCAACCGCCGATGCAGCGCGGGTCGCCGATCATCTCGCCCAAGCCGGGCTGCCGAACCACCCGCGCGGGATCGCGACGACCGCCGCGCCGCTGATGGCGCACATGCTCCAGGACAAGAAGATGCGGAACGGCACCCTCGCCTTCGTCCTTGCCCGCGGCATCGGCGACGCTTTCATCGCCCGCGATATCCCGCTCGGCGACGTCGCGGCGTTCCTCGACCGGACGCTCGCCGACTGATGCCAAAGGGCGTCAAAAAGGCGGACCTGCCGACAAAAATCTGCGCCGCCTGCGCCCGCCCGTTCGCGTGGCGTAAGAAGTGGGAGCGTGACTGGGAGAACGTCCGTTACTGCTCCGACGCGTGCCGGGCGAAGGGAATCAGTTCGTAAAGCTCCCCGCTGCCGCCGGGACCCAGATGAAGCCGTCTCCCTTGGCGGCGATCGTGCCGACGCCGGGGTACGGGAAGTGCGGCGCGAAGATCATCTCGTGGCTCGCGGCGAGGCGAGTCAGTTCAGCGCGGCGGCTGACCTTGCCGAGCGCCTTGTCCGAATCGAAGCCCATCGACCAGTCGGGCTTCGCCAGCGACACGATCGTGCTGTGCGCGGTGTCGCCGATATCGAGCAGCCGCACCTTGCCCGAGACGATCTCATAGGCGACGTGGCCCGGCGTGTGGCCGGGGATCGACATCGCGGTGATGCCGGGAACGACCATCGTACCGGGGGTGAAGGTCGCGACCTGCGGGGTGATCGCCGCGACCAGCTTCGCCGCGCCGGTGTTCGCCTGGAGGAAGGTCCATTCGGCCGCCGACATGCGTACTTTCGCATTCGGGAACGCCTGCGCCCCGTCGCTTGTGATCAGGCCGCCGACGTGATCGCCGTGGCTGTGGGTGATGAGGACGTCGGTAACATCGCCCGGTTTGACCCCGGCCGCGGTGAGGCTCGGCATGAGCTGGCTCGCCGCAACGCCGACGCCGGTATCGATCAGGACGAAGTGCCCCGGCAGCTCGACCAGCAGCGCGTTGACCCCGACCCGGACCGTGTCGGTCGGCGCCCCCGCTGCGGCGAGCACCGCCGTTACCGCAGGCACGCCAGCATCGACGCCGAAGGTCCCGCCGTCGTTGGGGATGAGGAAGTCGGTGTCGTGAAGCGCCGCGACTCGCAGCGCGCCGACAGCGACCCAGCGCGCTTCGGGCGCGACCGGCTGCGGCATCGGCGCGGCAGTTAGCGGCGCGGCGAGCAGCGCGGCGGCGAACAGGGCTGCAAATTTGGTCACGGCCATCGTCGGGTTCCTTGGAGCGATAGTGTCGTGCGTGATAGCGGTCGGCGCGGCAACGGCCAAGCCGCCTGCGGCACTTGCCCGCTCGCGGCTCGCGCCTTCGTCTACCAGAATATGATCGATGCCGAGTGCTATGCTTGCGCCCGGGCACCCCGTGTTCTATATCACATCCATCTTCACATCGTCATGCTGCGAAGGTCGGCCGGGTCGCTCCGGACCGTCCCCTTCGCCGTATCGGCGAAATTTCAAGGGTTTTATCTGGCTACAGCCGCCGTCCTCGCCGAGTTGATCGGCCCGATCGCCACCGCGCAGGGGCTTGTCCTCGTGCGCGTTCAGATGAACGGGTCGAAGGCCGGGCAGACGTTGCAGGTGATGGCCGAGGACCCGGCGACCGGCCAGTTGACGCTCGAGCAATGCGAGACATTGAGCCGCGCGCTGTCCGACATGCTCGACGAGAAGGACCCGATCGAGGCCGAATACGCGCTCGAAGTATCATCGCCGGGCATCGACCGCCCGCTCACCCGGCTCGGCGATTATGCCAAATGGGCCGGGCACGATGTCCGGGTGAAATTCACCGAGAGCATCGACGGGCGCGCCCGGCTCCACGGCGCGATCGTCGGCGTGACCGGCGAGAATGTCGATTTCAACGTACCGACGGTTGGCCTGGTGACGGTGCCGTTTGCCGCGATCGAAAGCGCCAAGCTGGTGCTGACCAACAAATTGATCGCCGCCAGCCGCCCGCTCGATTTCGGCGATGCCGAGCAGATCGTCGAAGACCCGGCCGAATTTGCCGACAACGACAACACGCAGGATGAGGACTGACATGGCCCAAGCCGCCACCGCGACCAAAGGCGTCGCCGCCGTCACTGCCAACCGCGCCGAACTGATCGCGATCGCCGACGCCGTCGCGCGGGAGAAGTCGATCGACCGGATGATCGTCATCGAGGCGATGGAGGAGTCGATCCAGAAGGCCGCGCGTGCGCGTTACGGCGCCGAGAACGACATCCGTGCCAAGATCGATGCGAAGACCGGCGACCTGCGGCTGTGGCGCGTCCTCGAAGTCGTCGAAGCCCCCGAAGATTTCTTCAAGCAGATCAACCTGGTGGACGCCGCCAAGCTGCAGAAAAACCCGGCGCTCGGCGATTTCATCGTCGACCCGCTGCCCCCGATCGAATTCGGCCGTATCGCCGCGCAGGCGGCGAAGCAGGTCATCGTCCAGAAGGTCCGCGATGCCGAGCGCGACCGCCAGTACGAAGAATATAAGGACCGGGTGAACGAGATTATCACTGGCGTCGTCAAGCGCGCCGAATTCGGCCATGTCGTCGTCGACCTCGGCAAGGCCGAAGGCGTGATTCGCCGCGATCAGCAGATCCCCCGCGAAGTCCTCCGCGTCGGCGACCGCGTCCGCACGCTGATCCTGTCAGTCCGCCGCGAAATCCGTGGGCCGCAGATTTTCCTCAGCCGCGCTGCGGGTGAGTTCATGAAGAAGCTGTTCGCACAGGAAGTCCCCGAAATCTACGACGGCATCATCGAGATCAAGGCGGTCGCGCGCGACCCCGGCAGCCGCGCGAAGATCGGCGTGATCAGCCGCGACTCGTCGATCGACCCGGTCGGCGCGTGCGTCGGCATGAAGGGCAGCCGCGTTCAGGCGGTCGTCCAGGAGCTCCAGGGCGAGAAGATCGACATCATCCCGTGGTCGCCCGACGTCGCCACCTTCGTCGTCAACGCGCTCCAGCCGGCCGAAGTCAGCAAAGTCGTGATGGACGAGGAGGACAACCGCATCGACGTGGTCGTCCCCGACGACCAGTTGAGCCTCGCGATCGGCCGCCGCGGGCAGAACGTCCGCCTTGCCAGCGCGCTGACCGGACGCCAGATCGACATCATGACCGAGGCCGACGAGAGCGAGCGGCGCCAGAAGGAATTTGTCGAGAAGTCCGAGCTGTTCCAGACCGAACTCGACGTCGACGAGACGCTCGCGCAGCTGCTCGTTGCCGAAGGCTTCAGCGAGCTCGAGGAAGTTGCCTATGTCGACGTCGCCGAGTTGGCGGCGATCGAAGGCTTCGACGACGATCTCGCCGGTGAGCTTCAGCAGCGCGCGCAGGATGCACTCGACCGCAAGGAGTCCGCCGCCCGCGAGGAACGCCGTGGCCTTGGCGTCGAAGATGCCCTCGCCGCGATCGACGGCCTGACCGAGGCGATGCTCGTCGTTCTCGGCCATGCCGGGATCAAGACGATCGACGACCTCGGCGACCTCGCCAGTGACGAGCTGGTGGCGAAGCGCGACGGCATCCTCAAGACGTTTGGCCTGTCGGAAGACGAGGGCAACCGCATCATCATGGCGGCGCGCGCGCACTGGTTCGACGAAGAAGTGAAGCCGGAAGTAGCTGGGGAGGTCGCTAACGCGGATGTCCCAGAATGAAACCGGCATAGCGACCGACATCGACGTTCAGGGCCCGACCGGGAAACCGTCGGCCCCCGAGCGCAAGTGCATCCTGACGGGTGAGCACGGATCGCGCGATGCGTTGATCCGGCTTGCGCTCGACGACGCCGGCGGAGTTCACGCCGACCTCGCTGCGCGGGCGCCGGGACGCGGGGCGTGGCTGGCACCGAATCGCGCGCTGATCGCCACCGCCGCTGCCAAGGGCAAGCTGCGCGGCGTGCTGATGCGCGCATTCAAGACGACGAGCATCAACGTCCCCGACACCCTCGTGGAGACGATCGCGGCGGGGCTCGAACGCCGCGCGCTCGACCGGCTCGGGTTGGAAAACAAGGCCGGACACCTCATCTGGGGATCGGAGCGGATCGGCGATGCGTTGAGCGCAGGACGGGTCCGGCTTTTGCTCCACGCGAACGACGCCGCGCCCGACGGCATGGCGAAGCTCGACGGCAAGGCGAAGGGCGCACCGAACAGCGTCGTGTCGATCGTTTTGCCGGTCGGGCGCGAGATATTGTCCTTGGCGCTCGGTCGCGAGAATGTGGTACACGCCGCAGTCTGCGAGACGGCGGCGGCGGCGCGCGTGAGCGGTGCGGTTGCCCGCTGGCGCGCCTTCAACGGCTTGGATTTCAACGACATGGGGGCGAACGCCGCTCCCACTAAAGGCATCAGGGTAACGCATGAGTGACGACAACAAACCCAAGCTCGGCATGCGTGCCCCGCTCGGTCTGAACAAGACGGTCGAGATCGGCAAGGTCAAGCAGAGCTTCAGCCATGGCCGCTCGAAGTCGGTCGTGGTCGAGGTCAAGCGCGCGCGCGTCCTCCATCGTCCGGGTGAAGTCCGCGAGGAACCCGTCGTCGAGGCCCCCGCACCGGCGGCCGCACCCGTTCCCGCACAGGTAGCGCCCCCCGTCGCCACCCCGGTCGCGCCCGCCGCCCCCGTCGCGAAGGCCCCCGAGCCGACACCGGCCCCCGTTGCCGAGCCCGCCGCCGCACCGGCTCCGGTCGCGACGCCCGCCGTGGCAGCGCCGGTCGAGCCTGCGCCTGCGCCCGTCCCGGCGCGCCCGGTCGTGCCCCCGGTCATGTTCACCCCGGTCGAACGCGCGCCGATTCCGGTCCGCGCCGAGCCCGTTGCAACCCCGGCCCCGGCCCCGGTTGCGACCCCCGCGCCGGTTGCGGCAGCTCCCGCTGCTGCGGCGCCCGTAGCCCCAACGCCCACTCCAGCCCCGCCGGTCCGTTCGGCGCAGGCGACCCCGCGCGGTCCAGCACCGAATCGCGGCCGCCCGGCCCCGACTCCCGCTGCACCCGACCGGCTGACCGCGCAGGAGCGGCTCGCCGCGATGCTGCGCGAGGCCGAGGAACAGCGGATGCAGGCGCTCGAAGAAGCGCGCCGCCGCGAGGAGATCGAAAAGGCCGAGGCAATCGGCATGGAGAAGCTCCGCGCCGAGGAAAAGAAGAAGGCCGAGGAGGAAGCCGCGCTGCGTCCGCCCGAGGCGAAGGTTGCCGCTGGCCGTCTGCCCGGCACTATCACGCCGATCATCGACGAGGAAGAAGGCGGCAAGCGCGGCCTGCCGGCGCGTCCGTCGCGCGGTCGCGTCGACGACCGCCGCCAGGGCAAGCTCACCGTCACCCGCGCGCTCGACAGCGACGACAGCGTCCGCACCCGCAGCCTTGCCGCACTTCGCCGCGCGCGTGAGAAGCAGCATCGCGGCCACGGCGGCGGTGCCGGCCAGGCACGCCAGGTTCGCGACATCGTCGTGCCGGAGGAGATCACCGTCCAGGAGCTCGCCAACCGCATGGCCGAGCGTGGCAGCGACCTGCTCAAGGCGCTGAATCGTCTCGGCTCGCCGATGGCGATGACCGATGCGATGGACCAGGACCTCGCCGAGCTGCTGGTCGTCGAGTTCGGCCACAACATCGTTCGCGTGTCCGATTCCGACGTCGAAGTCGGCGTCATCGGCGCGGTCGACGTCGATACCGATCTCGAGCCGCGGCCCCCGGTCGTGACGATCATGGGCCATGTCGACCACGGCAAGACCAGCCTGCTCGACGCACTTCGCGGCACCGACGTCGTCGCGGGCGAGGCCGGTGGCATCACCCAGCACATCGGCGCGTATCAGGTGGCGTTGAAGGGCGGAGAAAAGGTCACCTTCCTCGACACGCCGGGCCATGAAGCCTTCACCGACATGCGCAAGCGCGGGGCGAACGTCACCGACATCGTCATCCTCGTGGTGGCGTGGGACGACGGGATCATGCCGCAGACGATCGAGGCGATCGCCCACACCAAGGCGGCGGGCGTGCCGATGATCGTCGCGATCAACAAGATGGACAAGCCCGGAGCCGATGCGCAGAAAATTCGCACCGCGCTGCTCCAGTACGATGTCCAGGTCGAGGAGTTGGGCGGCGACGTCCAGGATGTCGAGGTGTCGGCGACCAAGAAGACCGGGCTCGACGACCTGCTCGAGAAGGTCCTGCTCCAGGCCGAGGTGCTCGAACTCACCGCCAACCCGAACCGCGCCGCCGAGGCGACGGTGATCGAGGCGAAGCTCGACAAGGGCCGCGGCCCGCTCGCGACGGTACTCGTCAACCGCGGCACGCTCAAAGTCGGCGACGTCTTCGTCGTCGGTGCCGAGTGGGGCAAGGTTCGCGCGCTGCTCAACGACAAGGGCGTCCAGGTCAAGACTGCGGGGCCGTCGGTCCCGGTCGAGGTGCTCGGCCTGTCGGGCGTCCCGCGTGCGGGTGACCCGTTCAGCGTCATGGAGACCGAGGCACGCGCGAAGGAGGTTGCGGCGTATCGCGCCGGGCTCATCACCGCCGAACGCACCGTTGGTCCGCCGGCCGACCTTGCGCAGATGTTCAACGCGCTCCGCGAAGCCAAGGCGCAGCAGTATCCAATGGTCATCAAGGGCGATGTTCAGGGATCGGTCGAGGCGATCGTCAGCGCGGTCAACAAGATCTCGACCGACCTCATCAAGGTCAAGGTGCTGCATTCGGGGGTCGGCGGGATTACCGAGTCCGACGTCACGCTGGCGGCGGCATCGAAGGCGCCGATCATTGGCTTCAACGTCCGCGCCAACGCCAAGGCACGCGAATTCGCCCAGCGGGACGGCGTCGCGCTCAAATATTACGACGTCATCTATAATCTGATCGACGACGTGAAGGCGGCGATGGCAGGGCA
Organism: Polymorphobacter megasporae; assembly: GCF_018982885.2. NCBI lineage: Bacteria > Pseudomonadati > Pseudomonadota > Alphaproteobacteria > Sphingomonadales > Sphingosinicellaceae > Glacieibacterium > Glacieibacterium megasporae. The sequence goes on from NZ_CP081848.1 coordinate 698,097, forward strand.
GCTCGGTCCCGAGTTCCTCGAGAACGTCGTGGGCCGCGCGCAGGTGCTCGAAGTCTTCCAGGCGGGCAAGACCGGCAAGGCCGCTGGTGCGCGTGTCATCGAAGGCACGATCAAGCGCAACCTGCGGGCTCGCGTCATGCGCGACGATGTCGTCATCTATGTCGCCAACGTGTCGTCGCTGCGGCGCTTCAAGGAAGACGTCAACGAGGTCCGTTCGGGGCTTGAGTGCGGTATCGGCTTGGAGAACAACACCGACATCAAGCCGGGCGACATCATCGAGACGTACGAGATCGAAGAGCGCGAGCGTACACTTTAAAGCATAGGTGGCGGGTCGGGCCTTGTGCCCGGCCCGCAGCCTTGCGCGTCTCGCGACCGCCGCGGTTCAGGCGACCTTGCGCGACTCGCGCTTGTTGAGAAATACGATCGAGGATTGAACCGGGAGCGTGCGCACCTGGTTGTCGGTACACGCTTGCAGCGCATCGTCGGCGGTCAGCGCGCGCGACAGGAAGTGACCCTGGAGCTTCTGGACGCCGAGATCGCGGAGCAGGTCGTGCTGCGCCGCGCTTTCGACCATCTCGGCAGTCACCGGCGCGCCGATCGCCCGGCAAAGATGCAGCACGCCGACCAGCAGGTCATGCGCCGCCGGACTTTCGATCAACGACGCGATCAAGCTGCCGTCGAGTTTGATTCCGTCGAAGTGGATTTCGCGCAGGTAGCCGATCGAGGCATAGCCGGCGCCGAAATCGTCGAGCAGGATGCGGAGCCCGCCGCGCTGCAATGCCGATAGCGCGGCCCGTGCCGCGACGAAGTCGCTGAGCAGCGCGGTTTCGGTGACTTCGATCGACAGCCGCCCTGGCTCGAACTCAAGCTCGCTGACGATCGTCAGGATACGGCTGGCGATCGAGGGGGAGTTCAGTTCGGCGGCGCTTAGGTTGAACGACAGGCCGACGTCGGCCGGCCACGCCGACGCCGCCCGCAAGGCCATCGACAGCAAGTGCATCGTCATCTGGCTGGTGATGCCGGCCTGTTCGGCGAGCGGGATAAATTCGGCCGGCGGGATGACGCCGAGTTCGGGATGGGTCCAGCGTGCCAGCGCCTCGAACGCCATGATCCGGCCATTCGCCGCATCGACGATCGGCTGGTAATTGAGCGTGATGAGGTCGTTTTCAACAGGCGACGCAAGCGCCTGCTCGACCATGATCCGGCGTCGGGTCCGCGCCTCCATTTCCGGCTCGAAAGTATAGATGTCGGAACTATGCGCGCGTTTCGCCTCGTACATCGCGAGGTCGGCGCGATTGATCAACGACAGCGACGACGCGGCGCCCGACACATCATGCGCGAGACCGATCGATGCCCGCAGTCGAAAGACGTGGCCGCCGACGACGAACGGCTCGTCGAAGGCGTTCGCGATGCGGACGAGGCGCCGCTGCGCGTCATCCGGGCCGCCGACGTCGCGCAAAAGAACCGCGAACTCGTCGCCGCCCAGTCGCGCGATCACCGCGTCGCCCATGTCGAGCCGCTGGAAACGCTGCGCCGTTTCAACAAGCAGCTCGTCCCCGGTCCGGTGGCCATAGGTATCGTTGATGACCTTGAAGCCGTCGAGATCGACCATCCCGATCGCCAGCGCACGCGATGGCTGTACCGAGGAGGCCATTTTGAGGGCGTCGAGGAATGCCAGCCGATTGGCGAGGCCGGTCAGCGAATCGCGGTACGCGAGATCGCTGACTTTCATCTTTTCATACGCAATGTCGCTGCGCGTCTCGACCATCCGTCGGAGCTGCTGGTCCTGCCGGTAGATCATGCTGATGACGAGCGGCGACACGAGCAGGATGTTTGCCCCCATGCTCGCGAGCATCGTGTCGCCGGTCGACAGTAATGCGATCGACAGCGGAATCGTCCCAATGGCGACGACGATATACGCCGCCAGCGGCAGGCTCGACAGCGAGACCGCACAGCTGATCGTGCACAGCACGGCGAACAGCGAAACATACGCCTTGGTCGCACCGTCGCCATACGCCAGCATTGCGCCCCAGGCGCTGAGGATGATCGAAATGGCGAACGCCACCACCAGGGTCGCGGTCATCGACGAGCGCATCTGTGCCACCGTCAGCACGCGCGCCGCCGCTTGCGGCGACCAGAGGAGGATCACGCGCACGGCGATGACCCCGCAAACGACGATCGGCAAGATGTACGCAGCACTGCCGATTCGCGGGGCAGACACATAATCCAGAAACAATATGTTAATGAAGACCGCGAGGTACATCATCGGACGTTGCGGCAGCAGTGTCCGGTACTTCTCGCTCAGTAGATTGTCATCCGACTTCCAGTGAAACAGACTGTCGGTAAAGCGTTGGCGGAACATGGACGCAATCCCTGATACCGGTCCTCTTCGACTGGTCCGACCGCCGGTCCAGGGAGACTATCCTAGCGCGATCCAACGCGGCGGTCACCATGCGGATTGTACGGTATCATAACTTCGGCGGGTCGCATGCCCACTTCACCGTGGTGACCCTAGCGACCATTCGCGACGGGTCGATCACCATCGATAAAAGCAAACTTGACACTAATTTCGCCACCAGCGATGGTAGCGCTATCAATAAAAGAGCTTTGGGGATTATGGATCTGGGCATCACCGCGGACGCGCTGCCGAGCGATTGGCAGGCCGCCCGCCTCCTTGGTCGTATTGCGACCGCTGTCGGCCCGGTACCGATTCTTATCGCCGATGGGATCGTCTACGACATGACCGCCGCCGCTCCGACCGTGTCGATGCTGGTCGAGCAGCGCGTGTTGGACGAAACGCTCGGGACGAAGCTCGGAACCTTCGAGGCGCTGCACACAAGCCTCGACCTGCTCAGTCCGATCGACCTGCACTGCGTCAAGGCTGCCGGGGTGACCTTCGCCGTCTCCGCGCTCGAACGCGTGATCGAGGAAAGCGCACGCGGCGATCCGGGCGCGGCGGCAGCGGTCCGGTCGCGGCTCGAAGGTATCATCGGCGTCAGTCTCCAGCAGGTCGTCCCCGGATCGCCCGAGGCGGCGACGCTCAAGGACCGGCTGATCGCCGACGGCATGTGGTCGCAATATCTCGAAGTCGCGATCGGCCCCGACGCCGAAGTCTTCACCAAGGCGCAGATCCTGTCGACGGTCGGCTGGGGCGCCGAGATCGGCATCCGATCGGACTCGACGTGGAATAACCCCGAACCCGAAATCGTCATGATCGCCGATTCGAACGGCCATGCCATCGGCGCGACGCTCGGCAACGACGTCAACCTGCGCGACTTCGAGGGTCGTTCGGCGCTGCTGCTCGGCAAGGCGAAGGACAATAATGCATCGTGTTCGATCGGGCCGTTCATCCGCCTGTTTGATGACGCTTTCTCGCTCGACGACGTCCGCCGTGCCGAGGTCAATCTGCTGATCGAGGGAACCGACGGCTACACTCTGACCGCCACCAGCAGCATGAGCCAGATCAGCCGCGACCCGACGAACTTGCTCAAGCAGACGATGAGCGAGCATCAATATCCCGACGGCTTCGCGCTGTTCCTCGGCACGATGTTCGCGCCGACCAAGGACCGCGACGAGCCAGGGCGCGGCTTCACGCATAAGGTCGGCGACCGCGTCTCGATCTCGACGCCGACGCTCGGTCGCCTCGTCAACCGCGTGACGACATCGAATCTCGCGCCGCCGTGGACGTTTGGCATCAGCCAGCTGCTTCAGAACCTCGCCGGGCGCGGCCTCCTGTCGGGATCGGGGCATTGAGCACCGCCGCCTCAGAGACGCATGATTTGTCGCCAGCGCCTGCGGCTGGTCGCGCACGCTACCCGAGCCTTGCCGGGAAGCGCGTCGTCATTACCGGCGGCGGCAGCGGAATCGGCGAGGGACTGGTCGAGGCCTTCGTCGAACAGGGGGCCCGCGTCGCTTTCGTCGATATCGTCGACGGCCCGAGCCACGCGCTCGTCGAACGGCTGAGCGGCGACGCGGCGCATGTCCCGCTCTACCTGCGCTGCGACGTTACCGATATTGCCAGTCTCAAGACGACCTTGTCGGCGATCGAGGAGCAGCTCGGCGGGATCGACGTGCTGATCAACAACGCCGCGAGCGACGACCGACATTCGATCGCCGAGGTCACGCCCGACTATTGGGACGAGCGGATGGCAGTCAACCTCCGCCACCAGTTCTTCGCCGCGCAGGCAGTCGTCCCGGCGATGAAGCGCGCGGGCGGCGGGGTCATCCTCAACTTCGGGTCGATCAGCTGGCATCTCGCGCTCGCCGACCTCGTGCTCTACCAAACCGCGAAGGCGGCGGTCGAAGGGCTGACGCGCAGCCTCGCGCGCGACCTCGGGCGCTTCGATATCCGCGTCAACACGATCGTCCCGGGCAACGTCAAGACGCCGCGCCAGATGAAATGGTACACGCCGGAGGGCGAAGCCGAGATCGTCGCCGCGCAGTGTCTCGACGCACGGATCATGCCGGTCGACGTCGCCGCGCTGGTGCTCTTTCTAGCCTCCGACGATGCGCGCATGTGCACGAGCCACGATTATTTCGTCGACGCCGGCTGGCGCTGATGCCGTCGGGCCGCCCTGAACTGGCGTGCCGTGTCGGGGCGATGCTCGGCGAGGGCCCGGTCTGGGTAGAGCGCGAACAGGCTTTGTGGTTCGTTGATATCAAGGGTCACCAGGTCCACCGCTTCGATCCCGCCGACACCGCGCTTACCAGCTGGAGTGTCGCGGCGCAGCCGGGCTGGATCCTGCCGATCAGCGGCGGCGGCTTCGCGGTCGGCATGCAATGCGGCATCGAGCGCTTCGACCCCGCCGACGGCAGCTTCGCGCCGATCGTCGTCCCCGAAGCGCACCTCCCAGGCAATCGCCTCAACGACGCCACCACCGACGCGCACGGCCGCATCTGGTTTGGCTCGATGGACGATGCCGAAGCGGCGCTGAGCGGCGCGCTCTACACGCTCGACGCGCGCGGCGTCGTCCATAGTGGACTACCCGAAGTCGCGATCACCAACGGCCCGGCGTTCTCGCCCGACGGTCGCGTGCTGTATCACACCGACACGCTCGGCCGGACGATCCATGCGGTCGAGGTCAACGACGACCACAGCCTCGGCGCGGCTAAGACCTTCGTCGAGATCGAAGACGGGGCGGGCTATCCCGATGGCCCGGTCGTCGACAGCGCGGGAAACGTCTGGACCGGACTGTTCGGCGGATGGGCGGCACGCTGCTACGCGCCCGATGGCAGCCTGATCGAGACCGTGCGCCTGCCGACCGCGAATATCACCAAGATCGCGTTCGGTGGTGCCGACCTGAAAACCGCTTACGTCACGACCGCGCGCAAGGGCCTCGACGCTACGGCGCTCGCAACGCAGCCCGAAGCCGGCGACCTGTTCGCCTTCACAGTCGACGTGGCGGGGCTTCCGGCGACCGAAGCGATCGTCGCGCTGCACTGACATCGATCATAAATATAAAAACCTGAGGGGGTATCGTGGCAACCAAGACAATCGACCAAGTAAACGTCGCCTTTATCGCGCTGATCGTGGCGGTCGCGACGATCGGCGGATTCATGTTCGGCTACGATAGCGGCGTCATCAACGGCACGCAGGCCGGGCTGGAAAAAGCGTTCAACCTGTCGACGCTCGGCACCGGCTTCAACGTCGGCGCGATCCTGCTCGGCTGCGCCGCCGGCGCGTTCATCGCCGGGCGGCTCGCCGACCGGATCGGCCGCCGCACGGTGATGAAGATCGCGGCATTCCTGTTCATCATCAGCGCCTTGTGCGCCGGTGCCGCGACGTCGTCGCTGATGTTCATCCTCGCGCGCATCGTCGGCGGCCTCGGCGTCGGCGCGGCGAGCATCCTCGCGCCGGTCTACATCAGCGAGGTCGTGCCCGCAGCGGCGCGCGGCCGCCTGTCGAGCGTCCAACAGATCATGATCATCACCGGGCTCACCGGAGCGTTCGTCGCCAACTACGTCCTCGCGCATTCGGCGGGCGGGTCGCTCGGCACCTTGTGGTTCGACCAGCCGGCATGGCGCTGGATGTTCTGGCTCCAGGTCATCCCCGCGACGATCTACTTCGTCACGCTCCTGCTCATCCCCGAAAGCCCGCGCTACCTCGTCCTCAAGGGCCGCGACGCCGAAGCCGAAGTCGTGCTGGCACGGCTGTTAGGCCCGGAGGAAGCGCCGCACAAGGTCGCCGCAATCCGGTCGAGCCTCGCCACCGACCATCATCGGCCGTCGTTTTCGGACCTGCTCGACAAGACCACCGGCAAGATCCGGCCGATTGTCTGGGCCGGGATCGGGCTCGCGGTGTTCCAGCAGCTCGTCGGCATCAACATCGTCTTCTATTACGGCTCGGTGCTGTGGCAGTCGGTCGGCTTCAGCGAGAACGACGCGCTCAAGATCAATATTCTGTCGGGCAGCCTGTCGATCATCGCTTGTCTGTTCGCGATCCTCGTCATCGACAAGATCGGCCGCAAGCCGCTGCTGCTCGTCGGGTCGGCGGGCATGACGGTGGCGTTGACGATCCTAGCGGTGTGCTTCTCGACCGCGATCACGACCGGGGGGGCGCTCAAGATGAGCGACCAGACCGGGCTCATCGCGCTGGTTGCAGCGAACGCCTACGTCGTCTTCTTCAACCTGTCGTGGGGCCCCGTGATGTGGGTCATGCTCGGCGAGATGTTCCCCAACCAGATGCGCGGGTCGGCGCTAGCGGTATCGGGGCTCGCCCAATGGATGACGAACCTCGCGATCTCGGTCAGCTTCCCGTCGCTCGCGGCGGGGGTCGGCCTGCCGCTGACCTACGGCTTCTACGCGGCGAGCGCGCTCATCTCGTTCTTCTTCGTTCGCGCGCTGATCAAGGAGACGCGCGGTCGTGAGCTCGAGGACATGGTGGGCTGAGCGATTACGGGCCGAGGCGACGCCTCGGCCCGGTTGCGTCAGTGATTGTGGCGCGGGGTCGTCTTGGCGACCCGGCGGTATTTAACCGCCATCTCGAGGACAGCGCCGGTCGATAGCTGGCCGGTCTTTTCCCGATACAGCTCCTCCCACGGCGTGTGGCTCGCGGAAATCGGCGGCGGGGTTTCGGCGCGTCGTCGCGCGATCTCGGCGTCGTCGACCAGGGCATTGCACTCACCGGTGTTGGTATCGATGCGGATCGTGTCGCCGGTCGCGAGCCAGGCGAGGCCGCCGCCGACCGCACTTTCGGGCGAGGCATTGAGGATAGACGGGCTGTCCGACGTCCCCGACTGACGCCCGTCGCCGAGCGTCGGCAGCCAGGCAATTCCACGGCGGAGCAGCGCGTCGGGCGGCTGCATGTTGACGACTTCAGCCGACCCCGGCCAGCCGATCGGGCCGGCGCCGCGGATCACGAGGATGCAATTCTCGTCGATGTCCAGGGCCGGGTCGTTTATCCGGTGGTGGTAATCGTCGGACCCTTCGAAGACGATCGCGCGCGCCTCGAACACGCCTTCGGCACCCGGGCGGTTGAGGTAACGGGTGCGGAATTCCTCTGAGATCACGCTGAGGATCGCGAAGTCGAACAGATTGCCCGACAGCGCGAGGAAGCCCGCGCGCTCCTTGAGCGGTTCGTCGAAGGCGCGAATGACCTCGCGGTCATGGCTGTCGCGTCCGGCGATGTTGTCGCCGAGGCTGTTGCCGGTGACCGTCAGGCAGTCGGTGTCGAGGTGCCCGGCCGCGGCGAGTTCGCACAATATGGCGGGCACTCCGCCAGCGCGGTGAAAACGCTCGCCGAGGAAGCGGCCCGCGGGCTGGACGTCGGCGAGCAGCGGCAGGTCGTAGCCGAACGTCGTCCAGTCGTCCGGGGTCAGCTCGACGCCGGCGTGCCGCGCCATCGCCATAACATGCGGCTGGGCGTTCGAAGAGCCGCCGATCGCCGTGACGAGGCGGATCGCATTGAGGAAGCTCGCCCGAGTGAGAATCTTCGAGGGGCGCAGGTCGGCGTATGCCATCTCGACGATGCGGACGCCGGTCGCATACGCCATCTGTGCGCGCTCGCGGTAGGCGGCGGGGATGGCGGCGCATCCGGGCAGCGACAGGCCGAGCACCTCGGCGACGGCATTCATCGTCGACGCGGTCCCCATCGTGTTGCAGTGCCCGACCGAAGGCGCGCTGTCGCTCGCCAGGTCAATGAACTCGGTTTCGCTGATCTCGCCTGCCGCGAGCTTGCGCCGCGCGCGCCAGATGACCGTACCCGATCCGACCAGTTCGCCGTCGTGCCAGCCATCGAGCATCGGGCCGCCCGACAGAACGATAGCGGGGATATCGACGGTCGATGCCGCCATGATCCCCGACGGCGTGGTCTTGTCGCAGCCGGTCGTCAGGACAACGGCGTCGATCGGGTAGCCGTAAAGGATTTCGACGAGCGCAAGATAGGCGAGGTTGCGATCGAGCGCGGCGGTCGGGCGGCGGCAGTTCTCGAAGATCGGATGCGTCGGGAATTCCATCGGAATGCCGCCGGCGTCGCGGATGCCGTCGCGGGTGCGCTTCGCCAGTTCGAGATGGACCCGGTTGCACGGCGACAAGTCGCTGCCGCTTTGCGCGATGCCGATGATCGGACGGCCCGAGCGCAGTTCGGGGGCGGTGATCCCGTAATTCATGAAGCGCTCAAGATAGAGCGCCGCCATGTCGGAGCGGCCCGGCGCATCGAACCAGTCGCGCGAGCGAAACCGCCGCACCGGCTCCTTGTCCGGCGTCATGGGCGCGACACCATGATCGACGGGCGGCGGCGCGGCGCAGCGTCGGACTGGCGACGGATAAGCTTGAAGTCGAGTTGCAAGTGTTGCGGCTCCATCGGTTCGCCCGCGCGATACGCCCTGATTTCCTTGACGAGCAGTTCGACCGCGGCGAGCGACATGTCGGCGATCGGCTGGCGAATGGTCGTCAATTCGGGCCAGATCGTCGTCGCCAGCGCGGTGTCATCGAAGCCGCAGACGGTGAGGTCGCTCGGCACGTCGATGCCGTGGCGGTGCGCCACCGCGACGGTCGCCGCCGCCATGTCGTCGTTGCTCGCGAAGATCGCCGAGGGCGGGCCGTCGACGCCGATCAATTCTTCGGCGGCGTCGAGGCCCGAGCGATAGGTGAACAGCCCGTACTTGATCAGCGCGTCGGGAACGTCGAGCCCGGCGGCCGCCATGGCGTCGCGGAAGCCGGCGAGCCGCAACAGGCTCGACGGGTGCTCGCGATCGCCGACGATGAAGCCGATCCGCTGGTGGCCGAGCGAGATGATGTGCGCGGTCATCTCGTATGCTGCGCGATGGTCGTCGATGCTGAACGCCGAAAAGCCTGGCGCGGGGTGGCCGCTCGCGACCGTCACGCCGATTGCGTCGGCCGCGCGCAGGACCGACAGGACCTGCTCGGTGTCGCAGAGCGGCGGTGGCAGGACGAGGCCGTCGACGCCGCCTGCGAGCAGGTGGCGCGCGGCGGCCTCGGCCTGATCGCCGGTATCGCATTTCTCGATCACCAGCTGGATGTTGGCGCGGCTGGCATAGTCGAGCGTGCCGACAAGGAATTCGCTGAGATAGGCCGCGCTCGGGTTGCTGTAGAGCATGCCTATCTTGATCGGCTGCGCCCCGGCGAGGCTCTGCGCGGCGGGATTCGGCGAGTAATTCAGGTCGGCGATCGCGGCGTTGACCGTATCGCGGGTTGTTTGGCGAACGTTTGCCTCGCCGTTGATGACACGCGAAACCGTCATCGGCGAAACGCCGGCCTTGAGCGCGACATCGCTGATCGTTGTCGAACGGCGCTGCGGACGTCCCGGTGGTTTTGCCAAAGATCCTGCTCCCCCGATGTCGGTACGATGTTGCCTTGAGGTACGCAACGCACCCCTCGAAGGCCTCGCACCATCCACCTTTATGTTCGGCGTGCCAGCAGTCGTCGCGCGACGTCGATCGTACGATCGGATGCTGGTCAGGCCGGTCGACATTGACATGGTTTCGGCGATTGAAGCATGTTAGCGCTATCAAGAAAGGGTTGCGCTTCACGGGTCAAGCCCGGCGACGACCCGCGAGGGAGGATATATGCTTTTGCGTCCAATCCGGCGGCCAGTTCGCCTGCGATCAGGAGCGCGTCCGCGCACTGTCGGCCTCATTCTCGCTGCATCGCTCGCACTACCGGCGAATGCCGCTGTCGAGCGCCCGCTATACAAGGACGCGCACGCGCCAGTGGCGGCGCGGGTCGACGACCTTCTTGCCCGCATGACGCTCGCCGAAAAGGTTGCTCAGCTGGTCACAGTGTGGGAGGGCAAGGTCAAGCTGCTCGACACGCACCAGCGCCTCGATCCGGCAGCGCGCGCGATGCTGTATCCCGACGGTATTGGCGGCTTCGCGCGCCCGTCCGACGCCGCCGGGGCGGTGTCGCCGCGCGTCCTTGCCGGCCGCGATGTCCGGAGCACGATCGAACTTGTCAACGATCTCCAGCGCGACGCCTTGACCCACACCCGCCTCGGCATCCCCATCCTGTTCCATGAGGAGGGCCTGCACGGGTACGCCGCGCTCGGCGCGACGAGCTTCCCGGTACCGATCGCCCTGGCGTCGAGCTGGGACCCCGATCTGGTCCGGCGAACGAACGTCGTCACCGCGCGCGAAATGTCGGCGCGCGGCGTGACGCAAGCGCTTTCGCCGGTCGTCGACATCGCCCGCGACCCGCGCTGGGGGCGGATCGAGGAGACCTTCGGCGAGGACCCGTATCTCGTCGGCGAACTCGGCGTCGCCGCAATCGAGGGGCTCGAAGGCGTCGGCAAGCCGCAGATGCTCGCACCCGGCAAGGTCTTCGCGACGCTCAAGCACCTGACCGGGCACGGCCAGCCCGAGAGCGGCACCAATACCGGACCGGCGCCGATCTCCGAGCGCGAACTCCGCGAAAACTTTTTCCCGCCGTTCGAGCAGGCGATCGCGCGCGCCGGACCTGGGGCGGTGATGCCGTCGTACAACGAGATCGACGGCGTCCCTAGCCACGCGAGCAAGTGGCTGCTCCAGACCGTCCTGCGCGGCGAATGGGGCTTCACCGGCGCGATCGTCAGCGATTATTCGGCGATCGACCAGATCGCCGACCTCCACCACATCGCCCCCGACCATCAGGCTGCGGCGATTATCGCGCTCTCGGCCGGGGTCGACAGCGACCTGCCCGACGGCAACAGCTACAAAACCCTTGCTGCGTCGGTCGCGGCGAACCGCGTGCCGGTCGCGCTGATCGACGACGCGGTCCGCAAGATGCTCGAGATCAAGTTTCGCGCAGGCCTGTTCGAGCATCCGTACGCCGACGCCAAGGCTGCGGTCGCGGTCACCAACAGCGCCGATGCCCGCGCGCTCGCCAAGGTCGCGGCGGCGCGGTCGATAGTGCTACTCAAGAATGACGGGACGTTGCCGTTGGCGCTGTCGTCGCTTGGCGCTGCGGTTCCGGTCATCGCGGTGATCGGGCCGAACGCCGCGGTCGCCCGGCTTGGCGGCTATTACGGCCAGCCGCCGGTGACGGTGTCGCTGCTCGACGGGATCAAGGCGAAGGTCGGATCGCGCGTCAGGATCGTCACGTCGCTTGGGGTCAAGATCACCGAGAACGACGACTGGTGGGAGGACAAGGTCACCCTCGCCGACCCCGCCGAGAACGCCAAGCGAATTGCCGCCGCGGTCGACACCGCGCGCGGGGCCGACACGATCGTCCTCGCGATCGGCGACACCGAGCAGACCAGCCGCGAAGGCTGGGCCGACAACCACCTCGGCGACCGCGCCAGCATCGACCTCGTCGGCGAGCAGCAGGCGCTGTTCGACGCATTGAAGGCGCTCGGCAAGCCGATCGTCGTCGTGATGATCAATGGCCGCCCGCTCGCGATCAATCGCGTAGCCGAGCAGGCGAACGCAGTGATCGAGGGTTGGTATCTCGGCGAACAAGGCGGCACCGCGCTCGCCGACGCGTTGTTCGGCGACGTCAATCCCGGTGGCAAGCTGCCGGTGACGATCGCGCGCTCGGTCGGGCAGCTGCCGATGTTCTATAACTACAAGCCATCGGCGCACCGCGGCTATCTGTTCAGCGACAAGACCCCGTTGTTCCCGTTCGGCTTCGGCCTGAGCTACACCACCTTCGCGGTCGGCGAACCGCGGCTGTCGACGCCGACGATCCGGCCCGACGGCACGGTCGATGTCAGCGTCGAGGTCCGCAATACCGGCGCGCGCGCGGGCGACGAGGTCGTCCAGCTGTACGTCCATGACAAGGTCCCGTCGGTGACGCGCCCGGTCAAGGAACTGAAGGCGTTCGAGCGCGTGACGCTCCAGCCGGGCGAAGCGCGAACGGTCAAGTTCACCCTCGACCATCGCGCGTTCGAACTGTGGAACCTCGAGATGAAGCGCGTCGTCGAACCCGGCGAGTTCGAGATCATGGCGGGCAACAGCTCGGTCGCTTTGAAATCGGCGACGCTTACAATCGCGCGCTGAGGCAATGAGCCGGCGGCGGTTTCTCCCGGCGATCGCCGCCCTGATCGCCATCGGCGCGGCGAGCGCCCAGGCGCGTCCGTCGATCGCGGTCACCTTCGACGATCTCCCGGCGCACGGCCCGTTGCCGATCGGGACGACGCGCCTCGCCATCGTCGGGGACATCGTCGCCGCGCTCAAAGCCTCCCGGGTCGGCGAGGTCTACGGCTTCGTCAACGGCGTGCTGACCGAGCGTGAGAACGACATGCCGGTGCTGCAATTGTGGCGCGACGCGGGGCTGCCGATCGGCAACCACGGCTGGTCGCACCTCAATCTTGACGACGTTGGCGCACCGGTCGCGAGCGCCGACATCGTCCGCAACGAGTCACTGGTCGCCGCACTCGCCGGCACCACCGACTGGCACTGGTTCCGCTACCCGTATCTCGCCGAGGGTCGCGACCCGGCGACACGCCTCGCGCTGCGCCATGAGTTGATCGCGCGCGGCTACCGCATCGCCGCGGTGACGATGAGCTTCGACGACTATTTGTGGAATCCACCGTACGCGCGCTGCCTCGCGAACCACGACGCCGCAGCGATCACGCAGCTCGAAACGAGCTATCTTACCGCCGCCGCCAACGCCGCCGACGAGGCGCGCGCCAACGCAAAGGCATTGTACGGTCGCGACATCCCGTATGTCCTGCTGATGCACGCCGGCGCATTCGATGCGCGGATGCTGCCGCGCCTGCTTGCGCTTTACCGTCAGAAGAGTTTCGCCTTCACGACGCTGGGAAAGGCTGAGTCGGACCCTGCTTATGCGGCGGACATCGATCCGTCGCTGCCGCCGGTCGCCACGATCCGCGACCGCGTGTTAGCGGCCGGAAAGACACTGGCACCGCGGACCGACATCGCCCCGGTCCTCGCCGCAATGTGCCCGACACCGCCCAGCTGACGCCGGCTCACGCCGCCGCGCAATAGCGCGCGATGAAGGCATCGTGGGTGGGAGTCGCGGCGACCGTTGCGGCAATGCCCTTTTTGAGATCACCAAGCGCCTGCCCCAGCTCACCGGGCTTGAGCAATTCGGCGACGCGGTGCCAGTCGCGCGGCATGAGGCCTTGGCCGAGCATTACGGAAACCCATGAATCGACGCGGAATAGGTCCTCACCACCCTGATAGGCCATCGCCGATTCGCGGAACAAGGCGATCCGCTCGGCAAGCGAATCGGGAATCGGCATATCGCGGCAACGCCGCCAGAACGCCGTGTCGGCGCGCTCCGACTGTTTATAATGCAAGATCACGAAGTCGCGGACGCCCTGCCATTCGCGCGCGGACTGGGCGTTGTAGCGGTCGGCGAGCGCGGCGGTCGTCCCGGCGAACGGGAACAGCTGGATCAGCCGCGTCACCGCGACATGGATCAGATGGATGCTCGTCGATTCGAGCGGTTCGACGAACCCCGAGGCGAGCCCGAGCGCGATGCAGTTACGCGACCAGCTGCTCGTTCGCATCCCGGTCCGGTACCGGATCGGCCGCGGATCGAACAACGGCCGCCCGTCGATCGAGCCGAGCAGCCGCGCCACTGCTTCGTCCTCCGACAGGAAGTCGCTCGCATAGACGAGGCCGTTGCCGACGCGAGTCTGCAGCGGAATCTTCCACCGCCACCCCTCGCAGTGCGCGATCGCCCGCGTGTACGGCACCGCCGGCCCGGTGCTTTCGGTCTGCACCGCCAAAGCGCGATCGGTCGCAATCCATTCGCCCCAATCCTCGAATTTTACGCCGAGGGTCTCGCCGATCAACAGCGCCCGGAATCCGGTGCAGTCGATGAAGAGGTCGCCTTCGATCCGCTCGCCCGATTCGAGCTCGAGCGCGACGATCTCTCCGCTTTCGGCGTCGACCGGCACGCTGCGGATCTTGCCCTCGACCCGGCGGACGCCCGCAGCTTCGGCAAGCGAGCGGAGGAAGCGCGCGTAGCCTCCGGCATCAAGGTGATACGCATAGGCCAAGGGCGGCTTACCATCGCGCGTGAAGCGGCTGGCGAGCGCCGCGTTCTGCTCGAGCGAGAAATCACCATAGTCGGCGTTGGTCAGTCCCTGCCGTCGCGCCTCAAGCCAGAAATGCTGGAAGTCGCCCATCCACACCGAACGGCCGACCGATCCGAACGGGTGAAAATAGCGGGTGCCGTCATGTCCCCAGTTCTCGAACGATATCCCCAGTTTAAACGTCGCCTGCGACGCGCGCATGAAGGCGTCTTCATAGATGCCGAGCAATTCGTGGAAGCTGCGCGCGGTCGGGATCGTCGATTCGCCGACGCCGATCGTCCCGATCTCCTCCGATTCGACGAGCGTGACCGAGATCAACGGGCCGAGCTGCTTGACCAGCGCCGCGGCTGCGATCCACCCCGCCGTTCCGCCGCCCGCAATAACGACGCGCTCGACCCGTTTGCCCTGCATATCCGCCTCCCCATCGGTCCGCTTCACGAGACCTTCGCGCTTCCTCCGTCGATCTTGATCGATCGGCGAGAGCGATACGTCGAGCGTAGTGGATATAGACGCGTCGTGGGTAGCGCTATCGCCATACGACTTTTATCCCGCGCTGCGGCATTTCGAACGATTTGCATTTCCGCGCTTCAGGGTTCGTTAAACCGCGCTTTGAACCCGTATGCGATATTTTTACCACGCTTGGGATTGAATCAGAGCGTCAAAGTGCAGCTATGCGCAACGATCGCCATTCTCGATTGACACCTTCAACCGGTATGTTACCGCTCCCATCAAGAATAGCTGGCCACGCAATGCGCCGCTCTAGGGGGAGTTGATATGAATATCCGGATCTACGCGACTAATCTTGTTCGTTCGTCATCGACGATCGCAATCGCGGCATGTCTGACACTGCCGGCGCATCTATCCGCGCAAGCGACCAATGCCCCGTCGGCGGGTGCAGAAGCCACGAATGCTCAGCCTGGTCCCACGGTCGTCCCGGGCGTTGCTCCGGCGGCGGACGAAATCATCGTCACCGGCATCCGCGCCTCGCTCGAGCGGTCGATCGCGATCAAGCGCGAATCAACCGGCATCGTCGACGCAATTTCGTCCGAGGACATCGGCAAATTCCCCGACACCAACCTCGCCGAATCGCTCCAGCGCATCACCGGCGTCTCGATCAGCCGGCGCAGCGGTGAAGGCGCCGAAGTCACCGTTCGCGGTTTCGGGCCGCAGTATAACCTCGTCACGCTCAACGGCCGCCAGCTCGCCGCCACCTCGCAGCAGACCGTCGGCGGCGACGAAAGCGCCGACTTCTCGCGGAACACCAGCCGCTCGTTCGACTTCTCGAACCTTGCTGCGGAAGGCGTCAAGACGCTCGAAGTCTATAAGACCGGCCGCGCCGCAATCCCGTCGGGCGGCATCGGCGCAACCATCAACGTCGTCACCCGCACCCCGCTCGATGCCCGCGAAAGCGGCTTCACCGGGTCGATCGGCGGCAAGGCGACGTACGACATGAGCAGCGACGACTGTGTCAGCTGCGGCTCGCACGTCACGCCGGAATTTTCGGGCGTCGGCGGCTGGACCAACGAAGCCGGGACGTTCGGCGTTTCAGTGTTCGGCAGCTATCAGAAGCGCAACTTCAGCAACATCAGCGCAACGTCGAATGACTGGAATATCACGACCTATTCGCAGTTCATCGATCCCACGGCCGGTAACGTCAACGCCGCCACGAAGATCACCAACGCGCCGACCGACCCGAATTCGCTTGTCGCTCGCCCGAACGACCTGCGTTACCACTTCGGCGAAGGCACGCGCGAGCGGATCAACGGGCAGGGAACGATCGAGTTCAAGCCGAGCGACCGGCTCGACCTGAGCGTCGACGGCCTCTACGCGCAGAACATCCAGAAGGAGCGCCGGTCGGACCAGTCGAACTGGTTCAACCGTCCGTTCGACCAGGTCACCTTTGATACCGGCCACTCGGTCGCGACGACGACCTTCCTCCACGAGGTCATCTCGGGCGAGACCAAGGATGCCGGTTTCGAGCAGCAGTATCGCGCCCAGAAGGAAGCGCTGTACGACTTTGGTGCCAAGGCGAAGTGGGACGTCACCGATACCTTCCACCTCGTCCTCGATGGCCACATCGGCCAGTCGAAGAGCACGCCGGACAATCCCAACGGAATGAGTTCGACACTCGTGTCGATCAGCTCGCCGACGCTTGCCTCGCATTCGGTCGACTACAGCAACGGCTTCCCGGTCCAGACGGTCGTGTTTACCGATCCGGCGACGACGAGCGCGTCGCATCCGGTGATCAAGGGCAACGGCAACGGCATGCTCGATACCGGCGACCTCGGCAGCCAGGTCGCCCGTCAGGTCGCGACCAGCCTGTCGCAGGACATCAAGGAAGCCCGGCTCGATGCAGGCTGGGATATCGGCGGGGGCAGCCGGATCGATTTCGGAGGCGACTATCGCACGACCAAGACGCGTTCGACGCAGACGCAGTATCAGCAGACGCTCGGCGACTGGGGCAACATCCACCCGGGCGACGTGAACGTGATCGCACCCGGTCAGGTCCAGACGTTCTGCCTCGTCTGCCGCTTCGCCGACAACAACCCCCAGGCCACCGGACAGGGCTTGGTCGCGTTCCGGACCGAGGATCCGACCAAGCTCTACAATGCGCTGTCGAGCTATTACGCGGCGCATGGCAACCCGAGCACGATCAACGCCTTCGTAGACGATCGCGTCAAGGAAGACATCTGGGCGGCCTATGGCCAGTTCACCTGGAAGGGCGAAATCGGCGACCATGCGGCCAGCCTCGTCACCGGTGCGCGGTTCGAAAGCACGCGGGTCCGGTCGAATTCGCTCCAGGCGGTGCCGCTCGACATTCGCTGGCAGTCGGACAACGACTTCATCGTCGATGTCTCGCCCAACTATCAGCCGGTCGCTGCATCGGGTCGGTACAACAATCTGCTGCCGTCGATGGACTTCCAGTTCGAGATCAAGCGCAACCTGATCAGCCGCTTCTCGTTCAGCAAGACGATTTCACGCCCGAGCTACGGCAATCTGTTCGCATCGGGTTCGGCCGGCCAGCCGAACGACGCGACCGCAGTCGGCGGTCAGGCCACTGGAACGGCGAACGATGCCAACCTCCAGCCGCTGACCTCCGACAACTTCGACCTGTCGCTAGAATGGTACTTCAAGCCCGACAGCTATGTGTCGATCGGCTTCTTCGACAAGCGGGTGCACAACTTTATCGGTAACTCCGTCGTCAAGAAGAACCTGTTCGGACTTCGCGATCCGAGCTCGGGCGCTGCCGGCAGCCGCTCAGGCACTGCGAAAGCCGCACTGACGACGATTGGTGCCGATGTTACCGACGTCAACCTGTTCACCTACACCGCGCTGCTCCAGCAGAACAACGGCAACGCCGCTGCGGCCAACGCGGCCTTCCTCGCTAACTACAACGTCGGGGCGCGGGCGCTCAACCAGGCGTTCGTCGACCAGATCATCGGTGCCGTCGACATTGTCGCCGATCCCAACGACCCGCTGTTCCAGTTCAACGTCAATACACCGGTCAACAATAAGGACGCCGAAGTCTATGGCGTCGAGGTTGCTGGTCAGTATTTCTTCGGCAACAGTGGTATCGGCGTCGCAGCGGCGTACACCCTCGTTCGCGGCAACGTCGGTATCAACGTTGCGGCGGATCCCAGCGTCGACCAGTTCGCGCTGCTCGGCCTGAGCGATACCTTCAATGCGACGTTAATCTACGACAAGAACGGTGTTTCGGCCCGGTTGAGCTACAACTGGCGGGATCGGTACCTGTCGGGTCTGAACCGCGATGCCTCGCACAACCCCGAGTTCACCGCGCCTTACGGTCAGCTCGACTTTAACCTGAGCTACGACATCACCCCGCACATCGCGGTGTCGCTCGAAGCGATCAACCTCAACAAGGAAGGCGTGAAGACCTACGCTCGCTCGCCGAACGAAATCTGGCTCGTCCAGGAAGGCCAGCGCCGCTTCCTGCTGGGTGCCCGCTACCGCTTCTAACGGCCAAAGTGACGGGGTCGCGAGCAATCGCGGCCCCGCGCGCTTTGCATCAAGTTGTGCAAAAGCAGCTTCCGGGTCATTCTTCGGACCTGGCGTCGGCGAGCGACCCATCGGAGAGATTGCCGTCGCAATGACCACGACGACCAGCCCAACCAACGCCCCCGGCCCCATGACCAACATCGTCAGGCTCAACAACATCGATCACGCCGGGCTTCGGGTGATCACCGCGCGTGGTGCCGAGCGGGGCGATGCGGTCAACCAGATCCCCGTCTTCCCGACCGAGTTCGAGGCGGTCCAGCGCGATTTTCCGATCGTCCTTCACCGCACGCCCGACGGGGCTTGGGAAGCGCTCGCGCTGCTCGGACTCGACCGCGACGAAAATCTGTTTCTCGACGGCGACCGCTGGATCGCACGCTACATCCCCGCCCTGCTCGACCGCGGCCCATTTTCGATCGGGGTTCATACCGGACCGGATGGTCAGCGCGAGCCAATGGTCCATATCGATCTCGCCCACCAGCGGATCGTGCGCGACGGCAGCGTCACGCCAGCGGGGGAGCCATTATTTCTGCCGCACGGTGGAAACGCCCCGTACCTCGAGCGGATGCAGGATATCCTCCAGGTCATACATACCGGCTATCTCGCACAGTCCGCGATGTTCGGGGCGCTGGCCGACGCGGGGCTGATCGAGCCGGTCCGCATCGAGATCCAGCTCGACGAGACGTTGCGCTACGATCTCGTCGACTTCCATACGATCGGCATCGAGGCGCTCGCCCGGCTCAGCGGCGCGGCGCTTGAAAGCCTGCACCGTCAGGGTCTCCTCGCCGCCGCCGTGCACATCGCCTCGTCGCTCGGCAACGTGTCGCGGCTGATCGCGCTCAAGAATGCCAAGCGAGCCGGATGATCACGATCGCCCGCCGTACCCGCGTTGTCGAGGCATCGACGCTTGAGGGCGATGGCATCGACGCGCTGCTGGCGTCGCCTGATCCGTCAATTGTGAGGGGACTGGCCGAGGCATGGCCGCTCGTCCACCGCGGCAGGGAGTCGGCGGGTGCTGCGATCGATTATCTGTCGACCTTCGCCGGACCGGCGCAGGTTGTCGGCTACACCGGCGCGTCGTCGATCGGAGGGCGGTTCTTTTACAACGCCGCGCTCGACGGCTTCAACTTCGCCCGAGAGCGAACCGGTCTAGGGGACTACCTCAACCGTATTCGCATGCACCTCGACGATCCCGAGGCACCGTCGATGTACATCGGCTCAACCGACATCGCCGCCTATCTTCCGGGTTTCGGCAACGACAACCCGCTGCCGTTTGCCAGCGCGACGCTCGACGCCCACGAGCCGATGGCGAGCATCTGGATCGGCAATCGGACGATCGCGTCGGCGCATTGGGACATGTCGAACAACATCGCCGTCTGCGCGGCGGGACGGCGGCGCTTTACCCTGTTCCCGCCCGACCAGGCGGCAAACCTCTACCCCGGGCCAATCGAGCCGACCCCCGGGGGCCAGATCGTCAGCATGGTCGACTTCGACGCCCCCGACTTCGACCAGCAGCCCGGCTTTCGCGACGCACTGGCAGCGGCGCAGGTCGCCGACCTCGGGCCGGGCGATGTGCTGATCTACCCGGCATTGTGGTGGCATCAGGTCGAGGCGCTCGACCCCTTCAACGTGCTGGTCAATTACTGGTGGAACGACGCCCAGCCGTTCATGGACAATCCGATGACGACGTTGCTCCATGCGATGTTGTCACTGCGCAACCGCCCGCTCGCTGAGAAACAGGCGTGGAAGTCGTTGTTCGACTATTATGTTTTCGGCCCGGCGGAGCTGGCGCGTGCCCACTTGCCGCCGCACGTACAAGGGCCGCTCGCCGAGCCCGATGACCGCGAAGCTCGCCGCTTGCGCGCACAAATTCTCCAGCGGATCAGCCGCTGAGGGCACACGACCGATCGAACGACGAAGCGAGCGCTCGACGCCGCCAACTTGAGAGGACTGACATGCACCGCCGCGACGTCATGAAGGCCGGTTTTACCGCTGGAGGCGCGCTCGCCGCCGCCGCCGCAACCCCGGCGCTCGCCGCGCCGCCGCGCCCGGCTGACCTGAAATTTCCCGACGGATTCGTCTGGGGCTGCGCGACAGCGAGCTACCAGATCGAAGGCGCGGTTGCGGAAGACGGGCGCGGCGCGACCAACTGGGATGTGTTCTCGCACACCCCGGGGCGCGTGGCGAACAACGATACCGGCGACGTCGCCTGCGACAGTTATCACCGCTACCGCGAGGACATCGGTCTGCTCAAGGCGCTCGGCGTCAAGGCGTATCGCCTGTCGATCGCATGGTCGCGGATTTTCCCCGACGGCCGCGGTAGCCCCAATCCGAAAGGCGTCGATTATTATAATCGCGTCGTCGATGGCCTGCTCGAGGCGGGGATCACGCCGTACGTCACGATGTTCCACTGGGACCTGCCGCAAGCGCTCCCGGGCGGATGGCAGTCGCGCGACACCGCCTTGGCCTTCGCCGACTATGCGGGCTTCACGGCAGGCAAATTATGCGATCGCGTCGACCATTTCATGACGGTCAACGAACTACGCTGTTTCACCGATCTCGGGCATCAGGAAGGCAAGCACGCCCCGGGGCTGCGGCTCGGACCGGCAGCGGTCAATCAGGTCCGGCATCACGGTGTGCTGGCGCATGGGCTCGGCGTCCAGGCGATCCGGGCGCACGGCAACGCGAAGACGCAGGTCGGGCTCGCCGACAACACCAACTTCTACGTGCCGGTGATCGAGACACCCGAGCATATCGAGGCGGCAAAGCACGCGGTCCGGCGCGAAAACGCGATGTTCCTGACTGCGGTCATGGAAGGCGAATACCTCGACAGCTATCTCGCCGAACAAGGCGCGGCGGCCCCCAAGGTCGAGCCCGGCGACATGGCGGCGATCGGCAGCCCGCTCGATTTCGTCGCGCTCAACGTCTACGCGCCGAACTACGTTCGCGCCGACGACTCGCCGCAGGGCTATGCGATCCTGCCGCATCTGAAGTCGTCGCCGCGGATGGCATCGCCGTGGCTATATGTCGGCCCCGAGGTTGCCTATTGGGCGGTCCGTAATGTCAGCGAACTGTGGAAGCCGAAGGCGCTGTACATCTCCGAGAACGGCTGTTCGGCCGACGATCCGGTGACCAACGGCGTCGTCTACGACTCCGACCGCATCATGTACCTGCGGAACTATCTGACCGAATTCCGTCGCGCGGCGGTCGAGGGCTATCCGCTCAAGGGCTATTTCCTGTGGAGCCTGATGGACAACTTCGAATGGGCGGACGGCTATGGGCTGCGTTTCGGGATCCACCACGTCGATTTCGCGACGCAGAAGCGGACGCCGAAGCTGAGCGCGGCGTGGTATCGTGAACTCATCCGGCGAAACGAACTCGTCTGATCGCGCGACCCTTGCGGCGCTCGCGTCGCAAGGGTCGCGCGCGGGGCGCTTTGTTGCTAAAGCCTGACCGATGAAACCCGCACAAGACGAGAAGGGCAAATCGGTCCGGCTGCTCCGCATCGGCGAACAGGTGCGCCATGCGATGGCGGCGCTGCTCGCCCGGCGCGAGATCCGCAACCCAGTGCTCGAAAACACGATCATCTCGGTCAGCGAGGTCCGGGTCACTCCCGACCTGCGGCAGGCGATCGTCTTCGTTCACCCGCTCGGCGGCCCGGGGCTAAAAGTCGACGAGGCGGCGGTGCTTGCGGCGCTGAAGGAGAACAGCCGCTGGCTGCGCGGCGAAATCGCCAAGACGCTGGCGACGAAGTACACCCCCGACCTGACCTTCCGCCTCGACGAGAGCTTCGACGCGGGGGCGAAGATAGACGCGATCCTGCGGTCGCCACACGTCGCGCGCGACCTCGACAGGCCATAGCCGGATCAACCAACCCCCGGGAGATCACGATGACGCGCATATTATTCGTCGGCCAGGATCCCGACACGGTTGATTTTTCCGACCCCGCCCTGCCGCCCGGCTTCGATGCCGAGAAGATCAAGGCTGGCATCGCGCTCGGCATCACCAAGATCGAGGAGCGCGGCTGGCAGGTCGATCCGTGCATGGTTCGTCCCGACGATAGCGCTGGTCCAATGATTGAAAAGCAGCTGGCGTCGGCGATTTATGATTGCGTCGTCATCGGCGGCGGTCTGCGCATTCCGCCGAAAAGCCTGTTGCTGTTCGAGGCTGTCGTCAACGCGGTCCACAAAGGCGCGTCGAACGCAGTGATCGCCTTCAACACGCGTCCCGAAGACACCGCCGACGCTGCGGCGCGGCGGCTTGGGCTCGGCTGAGCGCGGCGGCGATCGCGCCAACCGCTTAGCCGGTTGCGTTCCGGTATGGCACCGACGTAGGTGCCGGATCGTTCGACGACCCACCAGCGGGAGCAGCCATGACGATCAAACTCGGTATTCTCGGCGTCGGCAAGATCGCCCACGACCAGCATCTACCCGCGATCGCCGCGAACCCGGCCTTCACCCTCGTCGGGGCCGCGAACCGGTCTGGCGCGGTCGATGGTATTCCGACCTTTCCCGACCTAGACGCCCTCGTCGCCGGCGTGCCGGGGCTTGAGGCGATCGCGATCTGCACCCCGCCGCAGGACCGGCACACGATCGTCCGCGCCGCGCTCAACCACGGCCTCCACGTCATGCTCGAAAAGCCGCCGGGGGCGAGCCTGAGCGAGATCGCTGACCTGCCCGGGCTCGCGGCGTCGAAGAACCTCGCGCTGTTCGCGACATACCACTCCCGTTACGCCCCAGCGGTCGCTCCGGCGAAGGCGTGGCTGGCCGACAAGCACATCACCAACGTTCGCGTGCGCTGGAAGGAGAATGTTCGCCAGTGGCACCCGGGGCAGGCGTGGATCTGGGAGCCGGGCGGGCTCGGCGTGTTCGACCCCGGAATCAACGCGATGTCGTCGCTGACCGAAATTCTCCCCGAAGCGCTGCTCATCACCAAGGCCGATCTGTCGTTTCCGGCCAATCGAGGGACGCCGATCGCGGCGATGCTCGAATTGACCGACATCGCGGGACTGGCAATCACCGTCGAGCTCGACTGGCGGCAGGTCGAGAACCAGATGTGGGAGATCGCGGTCGATACCGACGCGGGATCGTTGCTGCTGTCGGGCGGCGGCGCGATGCTCGATATCGCGGGGACGAAGACCGACGACCAGGACCAGCACGCCGAATATGAAGGGCTTTACAAACGCTTCGCCGAACTCGTACCCCGCCGCGAAGTCGACTTCGATATTGCCCCGATCAAGTTGATCGCCGACGCCTTCATGCTCGGCAAGCGTATCGAGGTCGAGGCGTTCACGGATTAAGATAAGGGCCGTCATCCCGCGAACCGGGATGACGGCCGACTGCCTACGCCGCGAAGTAGTGCGCGTACGCCGGAAGCGTCAGGAACGCCTCCAGGTCGTCCGCCAGCGCCAGTTCGCGGAACACCTCGGCGGCCTCGACGAACTTGCCCGCGGTGTAGAAATTGTCCCCTACCGCCGCCTTCCACACGTCGAGCTGCTCGGCGATGACGCGCTCGATCAGCGCCGCATCGACGAGTTCGCCCGAATCGAGATGCGTCCGCGTGGTCCGCCACTGCCAGACTTGGGTGCGGCTGATCTCGGCTGTGGCGGCGTCCTCCATCATGTTGTGGAGCGGAGCCGCGCCCTGTCCGCGCAGCCACGACGCGATATAGCCGATCCCGACATTGATGTTGTTGGTCAGCCCCGCGAGCGACTTCGGTCCGGACGCGGGGGTGGTCAGCGCTTCCTGCGTGGCGACGCCTTCGGGTATGACGTCGAGCTGGTTCGGCCCCGGCATCGCCTTGTCGAAAACCTCCATCGCAACGCCGACGAGCCCCGGATGCGCGACCCACGTGCCGTCATGGCCGAAGCCCGCCTCGCGCTCCTTGTCGGCGCGGACCGCGGCGAACGCCTTGTCGTTGGCGGCTTCGTCGCCCTTGACCGGGATGAACGCGCTCATCCCGCCCATCGCGTGCGCGCCGCGCTTATGGCAGGTGCGGATGACGTGGAGCGCATAGTCGCGCATGAACGGCACCGTCATGTTGACCGCCGCGCGGTCGGGCAGGACATGCGCCGAGTCGGCCCGGAAGCACTTGATATAGCTGAAGATATAATCCCAGCGGCCGCAGTTGAGCGCGGCGATATGGTCGCGGAGTTCGTACAGGATCTCGTCGGCCATGAACGCGCCCGGCAGCGTCTCGATCAGCACGGTGCCTTTGATCGTGCCGACCGGGAGCCCCATCACCGACTGGGCGGTGACGAAGACGTTGTTCCACAGCCGTGCCTCGAGATAATGCTCCAGCTTGGGCAGGTAGAAATACGGCCCCGACCCCTTGGCGACCAGCGCGCGGGCGTTGTGGAAGAAGTACAGCCCGAAATCGAACAGCGCCCCCGCGACCGGTTCACCGTCGACGACCATGTGCGCTTCGGGCAGATGCCAGCCGCGCGGGCGCACCAGCAGCGTCGCGATGCTGTCGTTGAGCTTATACGATTTGCCTTTGTCTTCGAGCGTAATCGTCCCGGCGACGGCGTCGCGCAGGTTGATCTGGCCCTCGACCATTGTCTCCCACACCGGCGACGACGCATCCTCGAAGTCAGCCATGAAGCACTTTGCGCCCGAGTTCAGCGCGTTAATCACCATCTTGCGGTCGACCGGACCGGTGATCTCGACGCGCCGGTCCTGCAGGTCGGGCGGCGACCCGGCAACCTTCCACGTTCCCGCGCGAACGCTCGACGTCTCGGGGGCGAAGTCGATCGCATTGCCTGCATCCCACCACCGCTGCCGCGCGACTCGGGCGCCGAGCAGCGCAGCCCGAGTCGGCTCGTACTGGCGGTGGAGGTTCGCAACGAAAGTTAGTGCATCGTCGGTGAGGACCGATTCGAAGCCGGGCTTCATTGCGCCGGTGATACGGATGCCGGCCAGCGAAGGCTGCGTCATGAAGAAACCCTTCAGGTGATAGATTAGCGTTGACGTTCGCCTAGCGGAGCGCCACAGGGCTGACAATCGGGGATCACGGAGTACTGGGGAGAGGGTGGCGGAGGTCGCGATGTAACGCGCCCCGCCATTGCCCCGCGCTCCCGATAACTTCAGATATCCGAAAATCCGAACGGCGCGCTCGCCCGGCGAAAATCGTCGGGCAGGACAGTGCGCCCGATCGGCGGGGCCGACCGCGCGGTGCAATGCGTCCGGTGGCACAGGTGGCACGTCACTCCGATCGGCGTCGCGGTGTCGGGTCCAGGGCTGAGCGGATCGCGGGTGTAGATCAGCCTCGCCGCATGCTCGGCGCTGCATCCGAGCGCGATCGCACGCTCGACCCGGGCCGCGCCGAAGGCTCCGCCGCCAGCGGTAACGGTCCGAGCGATCGAGAAGAAACGCTGGCCCTCGGGCAGTTCGATCCATTGCGTGACGATCTCACGTGGGCGGCGGAAGACCTGGTGGACCGACCATAAGGGGCAGCCACCGCCGTGGCGCGCGAAGGGGAAGCCTGCGCCGTCGAGTCGCTTCGAGACGTTGCCCGCCGGGTCAACGCGGATGAAGAAGAACG
This sequence comes from Polymorphobacter megasporae, assembly GCF_018982885.2. Lineage (NCBI taxonomy): Bacteria > Pseudomonadati > Pseudomonadota > Alphaproteobacteria > Sphingomonadales > Sphingosinicellaceae > Glacieibacterium > Glacieibacterium megasporae. The sequence continues at coordinate 724,093 of NZ_CP081848.1, forward strand.
GCACATAATTGTCGCCGGGCTTTTGCAGCGTCGTCAGCCGGTGCGCGACCTGTTCGAAACTCGCGCCGAACTGGCGGGCCAACGCTTCGACGTCGTAACTGCGGCGTTCGGCGGCGCGGGCGAACGCAGTGTACGGCATAAGAATCGCCGCAGCCGCGTAGCTCGCCAGCGCCTTCTGCGTCAGCCGCTCGCCGTTCGCGGTTGTGAATCGGCTCCCCGCCATCGGCGCGTCGACCACGCCGCGGAGATCGAGGTAGGCAAGCTGGAGCGCGAGCTGAAAAGTCTGGCTGGCATTGTCGAGCGTGTCGTCGAGCAGCACCTCGTCGCGATGCCGGTCGAAGCGCCGCATCGCCCCGCCCATGACGTCGGACGGCAGCCGCCGGACGCGCAATTTGTGGCGCTCGCGCAAATACGCGACGAGGCCGCCCGCGTCGGCGACGGCAGCGGCGAGCACCTCGGCGGCATCATCGATAGCGGGGAAGTTGTTGCGCCGCGCCGCGAGAAAACGCCGTGCCTCGGCGACCGGATCGGCAGGCGCCGACTCTCCGCCCGGCCCTTCGGCACCTTGATCGGCAAGCGCGAGATGCTCCTCACGGTACGCGGTATAGAGGCGCAAGAACGCCTCGGTGATGCCGGGGAAGCCATTGACGACGTCGGCGGTCTCGATCGCCGGCATGTCGACGTCGGCGAACATCGGATCCCTGAGGACGGTTTGCAACCGGGCGATCGTGTCCGAGCCATTGTCGCTCGCGAGGGTCGCCATATCGAGCCGGTATGTCCGCGCCAGCCGGAGCAGCATGTCGGCGGTGAGCGGGCGCTGGTTGCGTTCGATTAGCGCGACGTACGACGGCGAGATGTCGAGGTCGGTCGCCATGTTGGCCTGCGTCAGGCCGAGGTCGCGGCGCAACCGGCGAAGGCGCGGACCCATGTAAACAGGGCGGTCGTTCGACATAGGACTCTCTCCGGTTGTGCAATCCTTACATCAGCACAACCGAAGTCTGTAAAGTGTGACAGCACAACTTCGATAGGGCTTTTAGCAATTGCAGCACCGCCGTATCCGCCTCGGAGCAGTCATGCGTAGGGCAACACTTCGATGTCATATCAAGAACATATCGCCCAGGTGAAGCACCTTATCGGTGCCCAGAAGGGTAGCTGGGACGGCATCAACGCCGAGTCCGTCGCCCGGATGCGGCTGCAGAACCGCTTTAAGACCGGCCTCGACCTCGCCCGCTACACCGCGACGATCATGCGCCGCGACATGGCGGCGTACGACGCCGACCCGGCGAACTACACCCAGTCGCTCGGCTGCTGGCACGGCTTCATCGGCCAGCAGAAGATGATCTCGATCAAGAAGCACTTCGGGTCGACCGAACGGCGTTACCTGTATTTGTCGGGCTGGATGGTCGCGGCGCTGCGGTCGGAGTTCGGCCCGCTCCCCGACCAGTCTATGCACGAGAAGACCAGCGTCCCGGCGCTGATCGAAGAACTCTATACCTTCCTCCGCCAGGCCGATGCGCGTGAACTCGGCATGATGTTCCGCGACGTCGACGCCGCGCGCGCCGCCGGCGACGTCCTCAAGGAAAAGCAGCTCCTTGCTGCGGTCGAGAATTATCAGACCCACGTCGTCCCGGTCATCGCCGACATCGACGCGGGCTTCGGCAATGCCGAGGCGACGTATCTCCTCGCCAAGAAGATGATCGAGGCCGGGGCGTGTGCGCTCCAGATCGAAAACCAGGTCTCGGACGAGAAGCAGTGCGGCCACCAGGACGGCAAGGTCACCGTCCCGCACGAGGACTTCCTCGCCAAGGTCCGCGCCTGCCGCTACGCATTCCTCGAGCTGGGCGTCGAGGACGGGATCATCGTCACCCGCACCGACTCGCTCGGGGCAGGACTGACCAAGCAGATCGCGGTGTCGACGGAGCCCGGCGACCTCGGCGACCAGTATAACAGCTTCCTCGATTGCGAGGAGATCGACGCATCGACCGCGAAGAACGGCGACGTCATCCTCAACCGCGACGGCAAGTTGATGCGCCCGAAGCGGCTGCCGTCGAACCTGTTCCAGTTCCGCGCCGGGTCGGGCGAAGACCGCTGCGTCCTCGACTCGATCACCTCGCTCCAGAACGGTGCCGACCTGCTGTGGATCGAGACCGAGAAACCGCACATCGAGCAGATCGCCGGCATGGTCGACCGCATCCGCGCGGTGATCCCGAACGCCAAGCTCGTCTACAACAACTCGCCGTCGTTTAACTGGACGCTCAACTTCCGCCAGCAGGTCTATGACGCGCGGGTCGCCGCCGGTGCCGATGTTTCCGCGTACGACCGGGCGCGGCTGATGAGTGTCGACTATGACGCGACCGACCTTGCGATCGAGGCCGACGAGCGCATCCGCACCTTCCAGGCCGATGCGGCGAAGCGCGCGGGCATCTTCCACCACCTCATCACCCTGCCGACCTACCATACCGCGGCGCTGTCGACCGACAACCTCGCGAAGGAGTATTTCGGCAGCCAGGGGATGCTCGGCTACGTCAAGAACGTCCAGCGCGCCGAAATTCGCCAGGGCATCGCCTGCGTCAAGCACCAGAACATGTCGGGCTCGGACATCGGCGACGACCACAAGGAGTATTTCGCCGGTGAGGCCGCGCTCAAGGCGGGCGGCAGCCACAACACGATGAACCAATTCGCCGCCTAGTCGCGGGACCAGTTACCCTGGGGAGGGTCGCTACGCCCGTCGCTCGACACCGAGCGGCGGGCGTTTTGCTGCGCCGTGCGCGTCACCACGACCCTTCGACAAGGGACCTGCGGTGCGCTATCGCCGCCAGATGAACGTGCAGTCGCCTCAGCCCGCGCTGCCGCCCGCGAAGTCGCGGCTGCGGACGACCCGGCGCGGCTTCCTCATCGGCACCGGCGCGGTCGCGGGGCTCGCGGTCGGTTATGCGGTCTGGCCGCGGCGGGCGGTGCTCAACTGGGCTGCCGCCCCCGACGAGACCGTGATCAACGGCTTCGTCAAGATCGGCACCGACGGGCGCGTCGTCGTCGCGATCCCGCAGGCTGAAATGGGACAAGGCGTGTCGAGCGCGCTGGCGCAGATCGTCGCCGACGAGCTAGGGGCCGACTGGAACACGGTGTCGGTCGAACCCGCGCCATTGAACCCGATCTACGCCAATCGCGGCATGGCGCTCGATGCGACCGCGGGAATGCCGTCGGCGCTGCGCGGCTTCGCGCGCTGGGGACTCGGCGGGGTGATCGACCATTTCGACGTCCAGATGACCGGCGGCAGCACGTCGGTCCGCGGCTTCGCCAAGCCGATGCGGCTCGCCGGCGCAGCGGCGCGTGAGATGTTGTGCAGTGCCGCCGCGCGCGAGTGGGGAGCGGATGCTAGCCAGTGCGACACCGCCAACGGCTTCGTCGTCTACAAGGCGAATCGCATCCGCTTTGCCGACATCGCGGGGAAGGTCGTCCAGAGCGATGCGCCGTCGTCACCGGTGTTGCGGGTCAAGTCGACGCTGATGGGGAAGCCCGTCCCGCGCCTCGACATCCCGGCGAAAACCGACGGCAGCGCGCGCTTCGGCATCGATGTCCGCGTACCCGGCATGGTCTATGCCGCAGTCCGCTCGGGCCCGGCGGGCGATCCGAAGCTGGTCAGCGCCGACGCGGCCAAGGCGAAGACGCTGCCCGGGGTGATCGACGTCGTCCACGGCCCGACATGGATCGCGGTCGTCGCGACAACATGGTTCGGCGCAAACCAGGCGCTCGACGCGGTCGTCCCGGTGTTCGCCGCTCAGGCGAAGCCCGCCGGGCCGTGGGTGTCCGATGCTCCCCGGCTCGCGCTGACAGGAGCCGCGAAGGCGGTCCGCGACGACGGCGACGCGGCGGGCGCGCTCGCGAAGGGCAACGTCATCACCGCCGACTACACCGTCCCCTACCTCGCCCACGCCGCGCTCGAGCCGATGAACGCGACCGCGCGGGTCGACGGCGACAAGGTCGAGGTCTGGGCTCCGACCCAGTCGCTGTCGATCACGACATGGAGCTTGGCCAAGGCGCTCGGCGTCGACGAGGCCAGTATCATCGTCCACCCGACGCTGATCGGCGGCAGTTTCGGGCGCAAGGCCGAGGCCGACGCCTCGGTCCAGGCGGCGCTGATCGCTCGCGCGGTCAAACGCCCGGTGCAGCTCATCTACAGCCGTACCGAGGACCTAGCGCAGGACCGCTTCCGCCCCGCCGCCGCCGCCCGGATGCGCGGATCGGTAGCAAACGGGCGGATCGCCGCGTGGGACAGCCGCGTCGCGGCCCCCGACGTGACGTCGAGCTTTGCCGCCCGCAACCTTCCGGCGATGGCGGGCGCGCCAAAAGCCAGCGCCGAGGCGGTCGATGGCGCAACGCAAATCCCGTACGACCTCGCCCACGTCCGGGTCGAACACGCGCTCGTCCTGACGCCGGTACCACTCGGCTTCTGGCGGTCGGTCGGTCACAGCTTCAGCGCGTTCTTCGTCGAAAGCTTCGTCGACGAACTCGCCCATGCCGCCGGGTCCGATCCGGGCGCGTTCCGCCTCGCGATGCTCAAGGACCAGCCGCGCCACGCCGCCGTCCTGACCGCCGCACTCCGCGCTGCCGGGCCATTGGGGCAGGTCGAGCCGTCGAGCACGTCGGCAACCTCCGGCTCCACCGCCGGGCGCGGCGTCGCGCTTCACGAAAGCTTCGGCTCGATCGTCGCACAGGTCGCTGAGGTCGAATGCACCAAGGACGCCGCGCCGCGGGTCATCTGCGTCTGGGCCGCGATCGACTGCGGCCCCGTGGTCAACCCCGACGGCGTCCGCGCGCAGGTCGAGGGTGCGATCGCCTACGGCCTCGGCGCCGCGCTCAAGGGCAAGATCACCTTCGCCGACGGCGCGGTCGAGCAGACCAACTTCGACGGCTATCCGGTCCTCATGCTCGCCGAGGCCCCGGCGATCGAGGTCATCATCGTCAATGGCGAGCCCGGCAGTGCGTCGCCGATGGGCGGGGTCGGCGAGCCCGGCACCCCGCCGATCGCCCCCGCCGTCGCCAACGCGATCTTCGCCGCCAGCGGCCAACGCCTGCGCAGCTTGCCGTTCGCGTGAGTTCGCTGCCGCCCGATCACCCGCCGGTCGCCTTTGGCCGGATCGGGGTCCTGCTGGTCAACCTCGGCACCCCCGACTCGCCCGAGACCGGGCCGGTTCGGCGCTACCTCGCCGAATTCCTGTCGGACCGCCGCGTCGTCGAGCTGCCGCCGATCCTGTGGCAGCCGCTGCTGCGCGGCGTCGTCCTGCTGACCCGCCCGAAGCGGACCGCGGCGAATTACGCGAAGATCTGGGACCGCGAGGCGAACGATTCGCCGCTGCGGGTCATTACCACCGCGCAGGCGGCATCGCTGTCGGCGGCACTCGGCGACGGCGTGATCGTTGACTGGGCGATGCGCTATGGCTCGCCGTCGATCCCCGACCGGTTGCAGGCGCTCAAGGATGCGGGGTGCGAGCGCATCCTGATCGCGCCGCTGTATCCGCAATATTCGAGCGCGACGACCGGCACAGTCAACGACAAGGTGTTCGCGACGCTGATGAAGTGGCGCTGGCAGCCGGCGCTGCGGACGCTGCCGCCGTACCACGACGACCCGATCTTCCTCGACGCGCTCGCCGCTTCGTTCGCTGACGGCGTCGCCGGTCTCGACTTCGTCCCCGACCTGCTCCTCACCTCGTTTCACGGCATGCCGCGATCGACCCTCGACAAGGGCGATCCCTATCATTGCCAGTGCCGCAAGACTGCGCGGCTGATGGGCGAGCGGATCTCCACGCCGTTGCGCGTGTCGTTCCAGTCGCGCCTCGGCCGTGCCGAATGGCTCAAGCCGTACACCGATGTCACCCTCGCCGAATTGCCTGCACAGGGCATCCGTAAGCTCGTCGTGATGTCGCCCGGCTTCTCTGCCGACAATCTCGAAACGCTTGAGGAAGTCGCGATGGAGGGGCGCGCGACCTTCCTCGATGCCGGCGGAACCGACTTCGCCTATATCCCGTGCCTCAATGCCGGGGCGATCGGCAACGCCGCGCTGACCGCGATCGTCCGTCGCGAACTTGCCGGGTGGGTCCCCGCGCCCTAGGGTTAACCGCATCCTCTGGGGAGAGACGAGAACATGGCACGCGTAGCAATCGTGACCGGCGGAACCCGCGGCATTGGTGAGGCAATCTGCCTCGCGCTGCAGGAGACCGGGGTCACTGTGATCGCCAATTACGGCGGCGACGACAAGAAGGCGGCCGAGTTCACTGCGCGCACCGGCATCGAGGCGATCAAGTGGAACGTCGCCGACCACCAGGCGTGCCTCGACGCGGTGGCGAAGGTCGAGGCCGAGCACGGCCAGGTCGACATCATCGTCAACAACGCCGGGATCACCCGCGACGGCACCCTGCTCAAGATGACCTACGAAATGTGGCGCGAAGTCATCGACGTCAATCTCGGCGGCTGCTTCAACATGGCGAAAGCGGCGTTCCCCGGCATGCGCAAGCGCGGCTTCGGGCGCATCGTCAACATCGGCTCGATTAACGGCCAAGCCGGGCAGTACGGGCAGGTCAATTACGCCGCCGCCAAGTCGGGCATCCACGGCTTCACCAAGGCGCTGGCGCAAGAAGGGGCGAAGTTCAACGTCACCGTCAACGCGATCGCGCCGGGCTATATCGACACCGACATGGTCGCCGCGGTCCCCGCCGACGTCCTCGAGAAGATCGTCGCCAAGATCCCCGCCGGGCGTTTGGGGCAGGCGAGCGAGATCGCCCGCGGCGTCGTCTTCCTGACCGGCGACACCGCTGGATTCGTCACCGGGTCGACGCTGTCGATCAACGGCGGGCAGCACATGTATTGATGTGGCGGCGGGGCTGATCAAGCGTTCGGTCGCAATCGCCGGGCATCGCACCTCGATCAGCCTCGAGCCCGTCTTCTGGACCGCGCTCGTCGCTGCTGCGGCGGCGCAGGACCGCCCGCTCAACGCACTGATCGCCGAGATCGACGAGGCGCGGACGACCAACCTGTCGAGCGCGATCCGCGTCTGGCTGTTCACAAAGAGTAACGCTGCCGTCCCGAGACCGTAACCTGTGCATGCCAGGTAACGTTGGTTAACAAACGGGAACCAACAATGCGCACGATGACCATCCTCGCTGCCGCCGTCGCCGCGATCGCAGCCACGCCGGCGGCGGCCGACCTCACGGTGATTTCGGGCAGCGGCCAGCGGGCACTGCAGGTTGCGTATTACGGCCCGGTCGGCCAGTCGTTCACCGCGACCGATACCGACCTGACGTCGTTCGGTTTCCAGTTCGAGACGTTCAATCCGGGCCAGCCCAACGCGCCGCTGACCTTCACCCTGCGCGACGGCGCCGGCTTGACCGGAGCGGTCATCGCCACCCGCACCGCGACGCTGCCGGTCATTCCGGCGACCCGCGTCGGCACGTGGTACGACTTCGACCTGACCGGCACGACACTCGTTCTGGGCCATAGCTATACCGCGCTGGTCTCAACGACCTCCGCCCTGCTCGGCTTCGTCTACGGCCCCGACATCAACATCTACACCGGCGTTCCGCTCGGCAGCGACGCCTATGCCGGGGGTGCGCTCGTGACCACGCGCGACCTCGGCGACCGCATCTGCGCGAGCGGAATCTGCGATGCCAATTTCCGCCTGTCGGCGACGACGCCCGCCGCAGCGGTCCCCGAGCCGGCGGCATGGGCGCTGTTCATCACCGGCTTCGGTATGATCGGAGCCGCCAGCCGCCGTCGCTCTGCACGCTTCGCCTGAAGCGACCCGCCGCGTTGCCTTCGTTCGGTATCGGCATTCTGCCGGGGAGCGGGCGAAGGTCGGTGCAGCTATAGCGTTTTCGCCAGCACGGCGAATTCGAGCGGAATCCCGCCTTCGAGCAAGTCCTCCGGGAACGGCCGGACTTCGCTGGTGACCGAATATCCGCGGCGTTCGTAATAGGCGATCAGCGTGTCGCGCACCGACACCACCGTCATCTCGAACCGCGTCGCGCCGCGTTCGGTTGCAGCGTTTTCGGCGGCTGTCAGCATCGTTCGCCCGAAGCCACCCGCCTGCAGGTCGGGATCGACCGCGAGCAGGCCGATATAGGCGAGCCCGCCGCCCTTGATCGTCACCTGGACGCAGGCGCGGATTATGCCAGCATCCTCGCCGACCAGGATCGTCTGCGCGGGATCGGAGATGATCGCCGCGAGCGTCGCACGGTCGGTTCGCGGCTGGGTCAGCAGGTCGGCCTCGTTCGCCCAGCCCTTGCGCGACGCTTCGCCACGATACGACCGCTCGATCAGCGCGTGGAGGTCGGGGAGGTCGGCGGCGGTCGCGGGGCGGATCGACAGGGTGGTCATCGTCACGCCGATAGCGTGCAGCGGCGGCCGATGCCAGCCGCGCCGAATTCGCTGTCCTACAGGGTGCGGCGTGGGTTAGCCTCTCCAGGCTGCCAACGGGTGGCGTGCGTTCTTTCTCATCGGTGAACCCTCGTCACGCGTCTCGCCGGAAAGGCGGGAGCGAAAGCCTTGCGGAAGGCTAAAGTGAAAACCCCCGCCGAAAAGGCGAACGCGCAAAACACACGCTTTTGTGTGAACTTATTTTGAACTTAGGCCCGGATGTGACCGGTGAACCGGCGCCGGCGATGGCTGCGGGTGGCGCAAACCGGCCGCCCCGGCTAAGACCGCGCCATGCTAACGACGACGATCCACCCCCCGACGGCTGCCGAGTCTGCGGTCCTCGACCGGATCGATGGTGCCGCGATGCTCGATCGGACACTGGCGTGGGCGGCGATCAATTCTGGGAGCCGCAACCTCGCTGGCCTTCGGGCGGTGGCCGATGCGATCGAACCCGCGCTCGCCGCGCTGGGCCCGGTCGGCCGCCTTGCCCCGACCCCGGTCGATGCGGTCGACGCCACCGGCACCGCCCGGCCGCTCGCGCATGGCGATAACCTGCATCTCGTGGTCCGCCCCGACGCCCCGGTCCGCGTGCTGCTGACCGGCCACATCGACACGGTGTTCGCCGCCGACCATCCGTTCCAGGCGTGCCGCTGGCTCGACGCGACGACGGTCAACGGCCCCGGCACCGCCGATATGAAGGGCGGCATCGCGGTGATGCTTGCCGCGCTCGAAGCCATCGAGGCGTCGCCGTTCGCCGCAGGCATCGGCTATGAAGTGGTCCTCAACAGCGACGAGGAAGTGTCGTCGCTCGGCTCCTCGGCACTGCTGCGCGAGGCCGCGCTGCGGTGCCATCTTGGCCTGACCTACGAGCCCGCGCTGCCCGACGGCACGCTCGCGGGCGGGCGCAAAGGGTCGGGCAACTTCGCAGCCGTCGTCCGGGGAACCGCCGCCCACGCCGGCCGCGAGCCCGAGAAGGGACGCAACGCGCTCGTTGCGGCCGCCGACCTCGCGCTCCGTCTCGCCGCGCTGGTCCGCGCCGGGCTGTCGGTCAATCCGGCGCGGATCGACGGCGGCGGGCCGAACAACATCGTGCCTGACCTCGCCGTGCTCCGCTTCAACGTCCGCCCGTCGACGCTCGCCGACCAGGCCGCCGCCGAGGCCGCGATCGCCGATGCAGTCGCGGCAGTCGCTGCAGTCCACGACGTCGCCATCACCCTCGACGGCAGCTTCGCTCGCCCGCCGAAGCCGCTCGACGCCAACCAGCGCCGCCTCTTCGACCTCGTCCACGAGTGCGGCACCGCGATCGGGCTGGGGATCGGCTGGCGCGATACCGGCGGGGTCTGCGACGGCAACAACCTCGCCGCGACCGGCCTCGCCGTCGTCGACACGATGGGCGTCCGTGGCGGCGCGATCCATTCGTCGGACGAATATATGGACACCGCCAGCCTCGTCGAACGCGCCCGCCTGTCGGCCCTCGTCCTGATGCGCGTGGCGCAGAGCGGATGGACCCGGTGACCTGGCACATCCGCCCGGCGCGGGCCGACGACCTCGACGCGTTACTCGAGCTCGCGCATCTGACCGGCGGCGGCTTCACCAACCTGCCGCCCGACCGCGATGCGCTCGCGGCCCGGCTGGTCAAGTCCGAGGCCTCGTTCACCGCCAGCCTGACCGGCCCGGTCGACGAGATGTACCTGCTGATCCTCGAACAAACCTCGACGCGCCGCATCGGCGGCACGGCAGCGGTGTTCAGCCGGGTCGGCAGCGAGTGGCCGTTCTACAGCTACAAGATCTCGAGTGCGTCGCAGACCTCGCGCGCGCTCGGCAAGACCTTCTCGATGCAACTGCTCAACCTCGTCACCGACCATGACGGGGCGAGCGAGGTTGGCGGGCTGTTCCTCCACCCCGACCTCCGCACCGGCGGGCTTGGGCGATTGCTCGCACGCTCGCGTTACCTGTTCATCGCCGGGCACCGCGAGCGTTTCGCCGCCAAGCTCCTCGCCGAGCTGCGCGGCGTGCTGACCGACGACGGCGACAGCCCGTTCTGGGACAGCCTCGGCCGCCGCTTCTTCGGCATGGAATTTCGCGACGCCGACAAGTTCAACGGCCTCAACGGCAACCAGTTCATCGCCGACCTGATGCCCAAACAGCCGGTCTATGTCGCCCTGCTCAGCGAGGCGGCGCAGGCGGTGATCGGCCACCCCCACCCCCGCGGGGTGCCGGCGTTGAAGATGCTCGAAACCGAAGGCTTCCGCTACGAGAACTACGTCGACATCTTCGACGGCGGCCCGACCGTGACCTGCCCGACCGAGAGCGTGCGGACGATCGCCGCCAGCCGCGCCGCACCGGTCGGGGAGCTCGCCGAGGGCAGCGGCGGCCTGCCCCGCGCCTTGCTAGCGGCGGGACGGCTCGGCGAGTTCAGGTCATGGATCGGGCATGCCGACTGGTGCGCGGATGGGCTGGTCTTGCCCGCAGGTGAGGCGGAATTGATGCGGGTCGGCTTGGGCGACGAGGTGCGGCATGTCGGGTTTTAGCGTATGATCCAGACCTCCACCGACCCCTGCACCGGCGACATCGTCTGGCAGGGCCCTGCCGGCGAACCCGCCGCCGCGGTTGCCGCAGCGCGCGCCGCCTTCCCCGGCTGGAGCGCGACCACACTCGATGAGCGCATCGCCGTCGCCCATCGCTTTGCCGCGATCGTCGGCGAGCGCGCCGAGGACTTTGCCGTCCTGATCGCCCGTGAGACTGGCAAGCCATTGTGGGAAACGCGGACCGAGGTCGCCAGCGTTCGCGCCAAGGTCGATATCTCGATCACCGCGCAGGCGGAACGCGCCGGGACCCGCAGCGGCACGGTTGCGGGGGTCCGGCAGGTCCTGCGCCACAAGCCGCACGGCGTCGTCGCCGTCCTCGGCCCGTACAACTTCCCGGCGCATTTGCCGAATGGCCACATCGTCCCCGCGCTGCTCGCGGGCAACACCGTCGTGTTCAAACCCTCCGAACTGACCCCCGCTGTCGCCGATTTCATGGCGGCGTGCTGGGACGCGGCGGGGTTGCCGCCGGGCGTGCTCAATGTCGTTCACGGCGGCGGCGAGACCGGCAAGGCGCTCGCCGCCGCCGACATCGACGGGCTGTTGTTCACCGGCTCGCCGCGAACCGGGGCGGCGCTTGCCCGCCAGTTCGCCGAGACGCCGCACAAGATTCTCGCGCTCGAGATGGGCGGCAACAACCCGCTCGTCGTCTGGGACGTCGCCGACGACCGGCTCGACGCGGCGGCGGCGCTGATCGTCCAGTCGGCGTATCTGTCGGCGGGCCAGCGCTGCACCTGCGCGCGGCGGCTGATCGTAGGCCCCGATGCCGCGCCACTGCTCGACCGCGTCGCCGGGCTGATCGACCGGATCGTTGTCGGCGCGCCGTTCGACGAGCCGCAGCCGTTCATGGGGCCGGTGATCGACAACCGCGCCGCCGACGCGCTTCAGGCGGGGTTCGCCGCGCTGGTTGGCAAGGGTGCCAAGGTAGTTCGCGGGCTCGACCGGCTCATATCGGAAAAGCCGTTCCTGACGCCCGCGCTGATCGACGTGACCAGCGTCGCCGACCGCGACATCGAGCTGTTCGGCCCGGTCCTCCAGGTCGTCCGCGTCCCCGACTTCGCCGCCGCGATGGTCGAGGCGAACGCGACCAAGTTCGGGCTGTCCGCGGGGCTGATCGGCGGCGATGCCGCGCTCTACGACCGCTTCTGGCGTGAAAGCCGTGCCGGGGTGGTCAACTGGAACCGGCCGACCAACGGTGCGGCGTCGAACGCCCCATTTGGCGGGGTCGGGCTCAGCGGCAACCATCGCCCGAGCGCCTATTACGCCGCCGATTATTGCGCATGGCCGGTCGCCAGCCTCGAGGCCGACGGCATCGAGGGCAGCATCGCGACAGGCTTGCGGTGAGCCTCGAGATCAACTTCGACGGGATCATCGGGCCGAGCCACAACTACGCCGCGCTGAGCCTCGGCAATCTCGCCAGCGCCAGCAACGCCGGGTCGGTCTCGCGGCCGCGCGACGCCGCGCTCCAGGGGCTGGCGAAGATGCGCGCGGCGATGGGGCTGGGTCTGGTCCAGGGGTTCTTCGTGCCCCCCGACCGACCGACAACCGGCTGGCTGCGGCAGCTTGGCTTTCCCGGCAGTGACGACGAGGTCTGCGCCGCGGCAGCACGGGCCGATCCGGTCGTGTTCGCGCAGGCGATGTCGGCGTCGTCGATGTGGACCGCGAACGCCGCGACGGTTTCCCCGGCTCCCGACACAAGCGATGGGCGCTGCCACCTCAGCATCGCCAACCTCGCCCGGATGCCGCACCGCAGCCATGAGGCGACTGCGACCGAGCGACAAGTCCGTCTGATGTTCGGGCACCCGGCCTTCGCGGTGCATCCAGCGCTGCCGACCTTCGGCGACGAGGGCGCGGCCAATCACATGCGGCTGGCGGCGTCGCACGATGCGCCCGGCGTCGAGGTCTTCGTCTATGGCGTCGAGGGCGGTCCGTTCCCCGCGCGGCAATCTCGACGCGCCTCCGAGGCAGTCGCCCGCCGCCACGGCCTCGATCCAGCGCGAACGCTGTTCGTCGAGCAGTCCCCGGCAGCAATCGCGGCGGGGGCATTCCACAACGACGTCGTCGCGGTGGCGAACGAAGCTGTTGTCTTCATGCACGAACTCGCCTTCGCCGACCCCGCCGGGTTCGCCGCCGACCTCACCCGGCTGCTTCCCGAAGCGACGATCATCGCGGTCCCCGCCGTCGCCGTCAGCCTCGCCGACGCGATCGAATCGTATCTATTCAACTCGCAGCTGGTGACGCTGCCCGCTGGCGGCATGGCGCTGATCCTGCCCGCCGAGGCCCGCGCCAACCCCCGCGTCGCAGCGTACCTCGATGCCCTCGTCGCGAGCAACGGGCCGATCCGTGCACTCCAATTCGTCGAGGTCCGCGAGTCGATGCGGAACGGCGGCGGCCCCGCCTGCCTCCGCCTCCGCGTCGTCGCCGACCCGGCAACGGTCGACCCGCGGTTTCTCCTCGATGCGGCCAAGGCCGACCGCATCGAGCGCGTTGTCGGCGAGCACTGGCCCGAGGTCATCGCGCCGGCCGACCTCGCCTCGCCCGGGCTGTGGCATCACTGCCGGCAAGCCCGGGCTAAGCTGTTGGTGGCGCTCGATTTAAGCGAGTTGGGCTGAAACCTGCGCGTTTGAAAGGTCACACGAAGTTCACGGAAATCGACATGGATTTTCGCGACGACCTCTATCTCGAAGGAGCGCTCGCAGACCGTTTCGCTTCCCCTCCCGTTGCCCTTCGGGCGGCCTGCGGCTCAGGGGAGGGGCGAGAGGCGGCGCTTGCCGGCCCGGGGGTAAGGCCTTCCCGAGCGAAGGGCTCGGGGCGACTCCCCCACCCCCGGCCCCTTCCCTGAAGGGGAGGGGAGCAGGAATAGAAGGAGCCGGAAAGAACAGCGGCCAACAATGAGAAAGAACGCGTTTGCCGGGCTGACGCGACCCGACTCGAAGTGGAGAGCGTAACCCCTTCATGCCCCTGTAGGACAGCGCAAACCGGCGGCTGCGGCGCACCCATCGTGATATCCCACTAAATCGCTTGGGTAACGCGCCTTGACCCCGGCAAAGAAAGCCTTGCTTTCCAATCGGGTCCGCACAACCCACTTGCCGATCATGGCTCCATCCGTCCCACTAACCGGTCGCGTCACCCTTGTCGGGGCTGGTCCCGGCGCGCCCGATCTCCTGACCATCCGTGCTGTCCGCGCGCTGGCGGTGGCGGATGTCGTCGTCCATGACGGCCTGATCGACCCGGCGGTGCTCGACTTCGCCCCCGGCGCGCGCCGCATCGATGTTTCGAAGCGCCGCGCCCGCCACACCCTGCCGCAGGACGAGATCGGCGCGCTGCTCGTCGCCGAGGCGCGCGCAGGCTACCATGTCGTCCGGCTAAAGGGCGGCGACCCCTTCGTCTTCGGGCGCGGCGGTGAGGAGGTCGAGGCGCTCGTCGCCGCCGGCGTTGCGGTCACCGTCGTTCCCGGCGTTTCGGCGGCACTCGGCGCGGCGGCCGGGGCGCTGATCCCGCTGACGCACCGCGACCACGCCTCGTCGGTCAGCTTCGTCGCGGGGACCTGCCAGAACCTCGCCGAGCAGGACTGGGCGGGGCTCGCGGGCAAGGGGCGGACGCTGGTCGTTTACATGGGCGTGACCAATTCGGCGGCGATCGCCGACAAGTTGATGGCCGACGGGCTCGCCCCCGAAACGCCATGCGCGATCCTCGAGCGCGGGACGCTTCCGGGCGCACGCGCATTGCGCACCCTGCTCGCCGACCTCGGCCGCGCTGTCGAGGACAATGCCGTCGTCTCGCCTGCGCTCCTCGTCATCGGCGACGTCGCCCGGCTCGGCACCGCGGTCGACGTCCTCGCCGCCTTTCAGGAATTCGCATGATCCGCCTTCTGACCGGCAATGCCCTCGAGACCGGCGACGTCGTCTGGTGGACCGGGTCGACCTGGAGCCTCGCGCTGCGCGATGCCGTCGACGTCGGGCCCGGTGGCGATGCCCTGCTGGCGCAAACCGTCGCCGCCGAGCGGATCACCGACGCCGCCCTCGTCGATGCCGAGCCGACCCCTGACGGCCCGCGCCCGCGGACGATGCGCGAGCGCGTCCGCGGTGCCGGACCGACCATCCGCCGCGATCTCAACCGGCCCAACTCAACCGAAGCGACCGCCTGATGTATCGTTATGACCAATACGACCAGTCGATGGTCGATGCCCGCGTCGACGAGTTTCGCGACCAGGTCGCGCGACGGCTGGCGAACGAGATCACCGAGGACCAGTTCAAGCCGCTGCGCCTGATGAACGGGCTCTACCTTCAGCTCCACGCCTACATGCTCCGCGTCGCGGTACCGTATGGGACGCTGTCGGGAACGCAGATGCGGATGCTCGGGCACATCGCGCGCAAGTACGACCGCGGTTACGGCCATTTCACCACGCGGCAGAATATCCAGTACAACTGGATCAAGCTGTCGGAGGCCCCCGACCTGCTCGCCGAGCTGGCGGCGGTCGAAATGCACGCGATCCAGACGAGCGGCAATTGCATCCGCAACATCAGCAGCGACCAGTTCGCCGGGGCCGCCGCCGACGAGGTCGCCGACCCGCGCCCGTACGCCGAACTCCTCCGCCAATGGTCGAGCTTCCACCCCGAATTCAGCTTCCTGCCGCGCAAGTTCAAGATCGCGGTGATTGCCTGCGACGTTGATCGCGCGGCGATTCAGCTCCACGATATCGGCTTGCAACTCGTCCGCAGGGACGGCGAGCTCGGCTTCAAGGTCTGGGTCGGCGGCGGCATGGGGCGGACGCCGATGATCGGCCACGTCATCCGCGAGTTCATTCCGGCGCGCCAGTATCTGAGCTATTGCGAGGCGGTCCTGCGGGTCTACAACCGCTACGGACGGCGCGACAACATCTACAAGGCGCGGATCAAGATCCTTGTCCACGAGCTCGGCGCGGCGGAGTTCACCGCCCAAGTCGAGGCCGAATGGGCGATCCTCGAACCCCTCGCGCTCGATGCGCCGCAGGCCGAATACGACCGGATCGTCGCGCAGTTCGCCGACCCCGACTATGACCGCGCCGCGCCCGATAGCGTCGATCGTAGCGACCCCGACTTCGCGCTATGGCTCGACCAGAACGTCCACGCCCACAAGCAGCCGGGCTATGCGATCGCGACGATCAGCCTCAAGCCAGTTGGCGGCATCCCCGGCGACGCGACCGCCGACCAGATGGACCTGATCGCCGACCTCGCCGCGCGCTTCGCCCATGACGAAATCCGCGTCACCCACAGCCAGAACCTCGTCCTCGCCCACGTCCGCAAGGCCGACCTGTATGCGATGTGGACCGCGCTCGAGGGCGCCGGGCTGGCGACGCCGAACCTCGACCTCGTCACCGACATCATCGCCTGCCCGGGGCTCGATTATTGCGCGCTGGCCAACGCGCGCTCGATCCCGGTCGCGCAGAAGATCGCCGAGCGCTTCGCCGACCTCGACCGTCAGCACGACATTGGCGAGCTCAAGATCAAGATCTCGGGGTGCATCAACGCCTGCGGCCACCACCACGCCGGGCACATCGGCATCCTCGGCGTCGATAAGAAGGGCGAGGAGGCGTACCAGCTCTCGCTCGGCGGATCGGGCGCGGAGGACGCCAGCCTCGCCAAGATTCTCGGCCCGGGCTTCTCCGAAGCGGGCGTCGTCGATGCGGTCGAGAAGGTGATCGAGGCGTACCGGACGGTCCGCAGTGGCCCCGGCGAGCGCTTCCTCGATACCTACCGCCGGGTCGGTGCCGGGCCATTCAAGGATGCGGTTTATGGGTAAGCGGGTCGCGGTCTTTCCCGCCGGTCGGCAGGATCTGTACGAGCGCAACAAATATTCGGCGGCGGTCGTGTCGGGTGGCTTCCTGTTCGTTTCGGGGCAAGTCGGCAGCCGCGCTGACGGCAGCCTCGAACCCGATCCCGAGGCCCAGCTTCGGCTTGCGTACCGGAACCTCGAAGCGGTGCTCGCGGCGGGCGGGTGCACGTTGGACGACATCGTCGATCTCACGATTTACACCGTCGACCCCGAGAAGACGCTGCCGATCGCAGCCAAAGTTCGCGCCGAGTTCTTCGGCGAGCCGCCGTATCCGGCGCTGACCGGGATCGGGGTGACGTGGCTTTACGGCTTCAACTTCGAGCTGAAGGTCATCGCCAAGCTGCCCGGGGAAGCCGCATGACCGACGTCCAGGACCAGTCCCCCGTCGCCGGCGCGGCACCGACGCCCGAGACGCTGACGCCGCCGCTCAGCTTCCGCGATAGCGCGCTCTACGACGGGCCAGTCGTCGCGCTCGCCGACTTCACCGCGACGTCGAACACCGCCGCCGTCCGGCTCGATCCGGGCGATAACGCTCGCGCGCTCGTGCCCTACCTCGGCGGGCTGCGGCTGATCGAGATTGCCTTCCCCAAGTACCGCGACGGACGCGGCTATTCGTCGGCGCGCATCTTGCGTGAGGCGGGCTACACCGGCGAGCTGCGCGCGGCGGGCGACGTGCTGCTCGATCAGATCTTCTTCATGCGCCGCGTCGGCTTCGACAGCTTCGCCCCGGCCAAGCCGCTCGATCCGGCCCGCGTCGAGGCTGCGCTGAGCCGCTACGACTATGTCTACCAGAAGGCCGCCGATGGCCGCCCCCCGGTCTGGGCATTGCGACATGGCTGAGGCAGCACGCATCCCCGACGTCATCGACGTTGCCCCGGCGTTCACGCTCGCCGAGGTCGGCGCGATGAACCTGCGCTTTGCGGGTGTCGACACCGCGACGATGCTCGCAGAATTGCTGACCGGCGAGCTTGCCGCGCGGACCGCGGCGGTGTCGTCGTTCGGCACCGAATCGGCGGTCCTGCTCCATCTCGTCGCCTCGATCGACAAGACGGTGCCGGTGATTTTCATCAACACCCAGAAGATGTTCGGCGAGACGCTCGCCTATCGCGACGAGCTCGCCGAGCGGCTCGGGCTGACCGACCTGCGCGTCCAGCGACCCGATCCGTACCGGCTGGCGGCGCGCGATCCGACCAGCCTGCGATGGAGCTTCGACCCCGACGGCTGCTGCGAGATCCGCAAGGTCGAGCCGCTGCGCGCCGCGCTCGCGCCGTTCGACGCATGGCTGTCGGGGCGCAAGGGCTTCCAGGGCAAGACCCGCGCCGCGCTGCCGCGCTTCGAGCTCGACGAGGGGCGGCTCAAGGTCAACCCGCTTGCCGACTGGGACAAGGCGCGGCTCGACGCCTATTTCGCCGCGCACCAGCTGCCGCGCCACCCGCTCGAAGCGCAGGGCTTCGCCTCGATCGGATGCGTGCCATGCACGACCAAGGTCCTGCCCGGCGAAGACCCGCGCTCGGGTCGCTGGCGCGGCTGGGACAAGACCGAATGCGGCATCCACGAACCCGCGTTCGATCCCGCTTTCTAGGGCGATCTAGCCGCCGAGGTAGTCGCGCTTGCCGATCTCGACGCCCTTCGACCGCAGCAGGGCATAGGCGATGCTGACGTGGAAGAAGAAGTTCGGCAGCACGAACGTCAGCAGATACGCCTGCCCCGACAGGTTGATCGACTGCTCGCCGAACTTGAGGCTGATCTCGCGGTCCTCGGTGCCGTCGATCTGGTCGGCCGGGACCGACTCGATGAACGCGACGGTCTTGGCGATGCGCTCCTTGAGCGTGTCGAAGGTGGTTTCGGTGTCGGCATAGCCCGGCACGTCGATCCCGGCGAGCCGCGCGACGCAGCCCTTGACCCCATCCGACGCGATCTGGATCTGCCGCGGCAGCGCGGCCATGTCGGGCGCGAGGCGGGCGTCGATCAATTCCGACGGGTCGATTCCGCGCTCGGCGGCGAAGGCGGCGCCCTTGTCGAGGATCGCGGTAAGCGAGGCGAACTGCCGAACGAACACCGGCACCGACGCCTGATACATCGAAAGGGTCATTGATTTTCCTGAGGTTGGAGGATCGTTTCGGACCTAGCATGGCCGACGGCGGTCGTCTTGCGCGTCATGCCGGTTTCTTGCGGTCGAGCAGGGCAAACGCCGCCAGTCCGGCTCCTAACGCGAGTGCCGCCGCGACGAACGCCGCGGTCTGGAAAGCGGCGATGAGCGCATCGCCCTTTGCCGCGAGCGCCGCGCCGAGCAACGCGGTCGCGATCATCCCGCCGGTCCGCGCGACCGCGCTGTTGAAGCCAGACGCGGTCCCGGTGTGGCGCGCGTCGACCGAGCTGAGCACTGCCGTCGTCAGCGGCGCGACCGCCCCCGCCATGCCGAGCGAGACGACGATCAGCGCCGGGAACACCTCGGTCCAATATGTCCCGCCGTTTCCGATCCGCGCGGCGAGGAGGAAGCCCACGGCGACGACGATCGGCCCTATGGTCAACGGCAGCCGCGACCCCGTCTTTGCCGCAAGCCGCCCCATCGCCCGGCTGGCGATGCCGATGACGATCGGCAGCGGCAGCAGCGCCGCCCCCGCCGCGAATGCCGAATAATGATCGGCCTCGATCAGCACATACGGCAGCAACAGCAGCAGCCCGCCGAGCGCGCCGTAGAGCAATAACGTCAGCACCGTCAGCCCGGTGAAGCTGCGCGAGGTGAACAGCGACACCGGCATCATCGCCCGCTCACCGCGCCGCCATTCGACCAAGACGAACGCCGCGAGCAGCACCGCGCCCGCGACCAGCACGAGGCTGCCCCCCGCCCCGGTCGAGCGCAGCGTCAGCCCCCACGTCAGCGCGCCGAGCGCGGCGGTCGCGAGGAGGCCGCCGGTCCAGTCGAGCGGGGTGCCGTCATCGGTCGACTCGCCGACGTAGCGCAGCGCGAGGACGATCGCCCCCGCCGCGATCGGCAGGTTGACGAAGAAGATCGCGCGCCAGCCGATCAGGTCGACGAGCCAGCCGCCCGCGAGCGGCCCGATCGCGCCCGCGATCGCCCCCGCCGCCGCCCATGTCCCGATCGCACGCCCGCGCGCCTCGCCGCTGAACGACGAGCCGAGGATTGCAAGGCTGTTCGGCATCAGCATCGCCGCGCCGATCCCCTGCAAGCCGCGTCCGGCGAGGAGCCACGGCAGCGACGGCGCGGCGGCGCAGAGCATCGAGGCGAGTGCGAAAAGCGCGATCCCCGCCACGAGCAACCGCCGCCGCCCGTACCGATCCCCCGCCGCGCCGCCGAGCAGGAGCAGCGCGCTCAGCGGCAGGAGGTAGGCGTTGACCACCCATTGCAGGTCGGGGGCCGCGCCCGCGAGGTCGCGCCCGATCGAGGGCAACGCGACGTTGACCACCGACCCGTCGACGAAGGCGAGGCTCGACGCGAGGATCGTCGCGGTGAGGACCAGCCCGGCATGCGGAGTAGACCCCTCGGGTTGCGCGGTGGCGCAGTTGGCGTCGCACGCGGTCGGCTGGGTCGAAGTCATTCGACAGCGCTACGGGCGAGTCGCGGTAACCGACTTGGCACTAGAGGCAATTTGGAAGTTGACGAAGTTAACGGACCGCTCGCCTGAAACCTCGACCCTTCGAACCATTGCGGGACAATCCGGCCGCGGTTCGAGAGAGAGTGTAATGTCATCGGCGGCAACCTAGGCGCTCCTCGCAGTGTAGGACAGCGCGTTCGTCGGCCCGGCCGGGACGGGAATACAGCCCCCACTCCCCGTCACCCCGGCGAAGGCCGGGGCCCATCCCTCCGCGCAACGCGAAATTCGGTGCTTGCACGACGATGGGCCTCGGCCTTCGCCGGGGTGACGATGGAGGTCTGGCGGAGCAATCGAGGTCCGGTCAGCCACGTCATGCCGACCAGACCCCGCGCCCTACAGGATGAACTTCGACAGGTCCGTATCCCGCGCGATGTCGCCCAGCTCGCGCTCGACATACGCCGCGTCGATCGTCACCGTCTCGCCGCCGCGCTCGCTCGCGTCGAAGCTGATGCCCTCGAGCAACTTCTCGCAGATCGTCTGGAGCCGCCGTGCGCCGATGTTCTCGACGGCGTCGTTGACCTGTGCCGCGGTCGCCGCGATCGCTTCGATCCCGTCGGCGGTGAAGTCGAGCGTGACCCCCTCGGTCGCGAGCAGCGCGGTATATTGCCGGATCAGCGACGCCTCGGTCTCGGTCAGGATGCGGACGAAATCATCCTTGGTCAGACCCTTCAGCTCGACGCGGATCGGCAGCCGCCCCTGCAGCTCGGGGAGCAGGTCGGACGGGCTCGAGACGTGGAACGCGCCACTGGCGATGAACAGCATATGGTCGGTCTTGACCGGGCCGTACTTGGTCGCAACCGTCGTGCCCTCGATCAGCGGCAGCAGGTCGCGCTGGACGCCTTCGCGGCTGACCGAGCCGCCACGGACGTCGCTGACCGCGATCTTGTCGATCTCGTCGAGGAAGACGATCCCGTTCTGCTCGGCCGACTTGACCGCCTCGCGGTTGATGTCGTCGCTGTCGAGGCGCTTGTCGCTCTCCTCGGCAAGCAAGACGTCCCACGCGGCTTCGACCGACATCTTCCGGCGCTTGGTCTTGCCCGACATCTTGCCGAACATCTCGCCGAGATTGATCATGCCGACCTGCCCAGGCTGCATGCCGGGCATCTCGAACGGCATGCCGCCCGAATCCTCGACCTCGATCTCGATCTCGCGGCCCTTGAGGTCGCCGTTGTAGAAGCGCTGCTTGAACGCCTGCCGGGTCGCCTCGCTCGCGTCCTTGCCGACGAGGACATCGAGCAGCCGCGATTCAGCAGCCGCCTCGGCCTTGTCGCGGACGCTGGCGCGCTTGCTCTCGCGGATCAGCCGGATCGATTCCTCGACGAGGTCGCGGACGATCGAGTCGACGTCGCGTCCGACGTAGCCGACCTCGGTGAACTTGGTCGCTTCAATCTTGAGGAAGGGCGCCTCGGCGAGCTTCGCCAGCCGGCGGCTGATCTCGGTCTTGCCGCACCCGGTCGGACCGATCATCAGGATGTTCTTCGGGCTAACCTCGTCGCGCAGGTCGTCGCCGAGGCGCTGCCGCCGCCAGCGGTTACGCAACGCGACCGCGACCGCGCGCTTCGCGTCGCCCTGGCCGACGATGTAGCGATCGAGCGCGGCAACCACCGCCGACGGGGTGAGGGTGTCGAACGCCGTCGGCGCTTCGTCGGGGCCGGGCACGGAGATTGGGGACATCACATTCATCCGATTGATTCCAAAGTGACATTGTCGTTGGTGTAGACGCAGACCTCGGCGGCGATCTTCATCGCCTTGCGGGCTATCGCCTCCGCATCGAGCTCGGTGTCGGCGAGCGCCCGCGCGGCGGCGAGCGCGTAATTGCCCCCCGATCCAATCGCCGCGACACCGAATTCGGGTTCGAGGACATCGCCCGTCCCGGTCAGGATCAGCGTCACGTCCTTGTCGGCGACGATCATCATCGCCTCGAGCCGCCGCAGGTAGCGATCGGTCCGCCAGTCCTTGGCGAGCTCGACCGCGGCGCGGGTCAGCTGCCCGGGGAAGCGGTCGAGTTTCGCCTCGAGGCGTTCGAACAAAGTGAAGGCGTCGGCGGTCGCGCCGGCGAACCCGCCGATGACGGCGCCGTCCTTGCCGAGCCGCCGGACCTTCTTCGCGTTCGACTTCATCACCGTCTGCCCGGCGGTGACCTGGCCGTCGCCGGCGATGACGACGCGGCCGTTCTTACGCACCGACACGATCGTCGTGCCGTGCCAGTCGGGAAATTCTGCCATGTGAGGGGAGTTACTTTCAAACAAATGGGGTGTGGTTATCCCCAATGTAGGAAGGCCGGAGGCGGCGGAAAGGGCCGCGTTATTAAGCGGCCCCCCGCCTTTCGGAATCGCTCGAAAAGCGTTACATCAAGTAAACGCCAAGAATCACCTCAGGAGACCACGCCATACCACCCCCCATGACCCGCCGTCCGCAGAATGCCCCGGTGCCGATGAACGGCCCGCGCTACGATGAATTCATCACCGTTCCCAAGGTCCGCGTGATCGACCAGGACGGCGAAAATCTCGGTGTTCTCTACACCAAGGAAGCGATCGCCACCGCGCACGAAGTCGGCTTGAACCTCGTCGAGGTTTCGCCGGGTGCCGACCCGCCGGTGTGCAAGATCCTCGATGTCGGCAAGTTCAAGTACGAGGCGCAGAAGAAGGCCGCTGCTGCCCGCAAGAACCAGAAGACGCAGGAGATCAAGGAGATCAAGATGCGTCCGAACATCGACGATCACGACTATGATACCAAGATGAAGGCGGTCCAGCGCTTCATCGAGGAAGGCGACAAGGTCAAGCTGACGCTGCGCTTCCGTGGCCGCGAGTTGAGCCACGGTGAACTCGGCCTGCGCCTGCTCGAGCGCGTCCGCGACGACGCGGTCGACTATGCCAAGGTCGAGCAGTTGCCGAAGATGGAAGGCCGGCAGATGCTGATGGTCATCGCCCCGCGGTGAAGCCGTTGCCGATCGTGCTCGGGCTGCTTGTCATTGCCGCCGCGACGACGGCGGTGGTCAGCGGCCCGCTCGGCTCGCATTCGCCCGAGCCGAGCTTCCCGGCACTGTCACGCCCAGTCGCGCCGATCGTCTCGCCGCGCTGGTCGACCGAAGACGAGCGCGAGCACCTCGGCGAGGCCGAGAAGGTTATCGCGGTGCTTGGCGACCTGAAGGGCATGACCGTTGCCGACGTCGGCGCGGGCGAGGGCTATTACGAACCGCATCTGTCGCGCGCGGTGGGCCCATCGGGGCGTGTCATCGCCGAGGACATCGACGACGCGACCGTGGCCAAGCTCGCGCGTCGGGTCAAGCCGCTCCATAATGTCACGACGACGATGGGCCGCGCCGACAATGTCGGGCTCGCACGGAGCAGCACCGACGTCGTCCTGATGGTCCATATGTACCACGAGATCACCCAGCCGTTCGCGTTGCTGTGGCGGGTCCGCGCGAGTCTCAAGCCCGGCGGGCGCGTCGCGATCGTCGATGCCGACCGGACGACGGGCGATCATGGTACGCCGCCCGCGCTGCTCGAATGCGAACTCGGCGCAATGGGTTTTGCCCGCGAATCGACCCACGCGATCGAGGATGGGATCTACCTCGCGGTCTTCGTCCCGCGCGCCGCGCCGAAGACGATCGTCCCCTGCCGCTAGCGCAACGGGCTGGGACCGTCCCGGCTTGGCCAGGCGCTCTGGCGGAGTCCTAGCTTCAGGTCGAGATCAGCGCATCGAGGACGAGCGCGCCGTAGGGGTAGGCGACAACCGGGTTGAGATCGACCTCGGTGATGCCCGGGGTTGCGCCGACGACACGGCCGAGCGCTTCGATGATCGCGGCGACCGCGTCGATGTCGCAGGCCGGCGCGCCGCGAAAACCGTCGAGGAGCGGCGCGAGGCGTAGCGTGCGGATCGCGGCGACGATCTCGGCGCGCGACAATCCCGGCGGCAGCAGCACGACGTCGTGGAGCAGTTCGGCCGCGACGCCGCCGAAGCCGACCAGCAGCGTCGGTCCCCATGCAGGATCGCGACGCGCGCCGACGATCAGCTCGACACCCTTCGCCGCCATCGCCTCGACGAGGACGCCGTCGAGGTCGAGCCCGGGGCGCGACGCGGCGAGGTTGGCGTGGAGCCGCTCCCATCCCGCCGCGACCGCCGCCGCATCGGCGAGGCCGATGATGACGCCACCGGCATCGCTCTTGTGCGGCAACGCGGCGGCCTGCGCCTTGAGGACGACGGGATAGCCGAGCCGGTCGGCGGCCGCGACCGCCGCCGCAACCGTCTGGGTCAGCTCGAACCCGGGAACATCGATTCCGTAGGGGCTGAGCAGTTCCTTGGCGCGATATTCGGGGACGATCGATCCGGCGGGCGGCAGGCCGGCAAGGCCTTCGCCACCGCCAACGGCTTGCACGACCGTCGCCGCGCAGCCGCCGATCCGCGCGAGCGCTCGGACCGCGCGCTCGGGCGTCGGCAAATACACGACCCCGAGCCCACGCAGCCGCGCGATATCGGATGGCGCGACCTCCCCGCCTTCGTCGACGCCCGCGACGATGACGGGCTTTGTCATGCCGCCAGCATCGAGCGCTTCGGCGACCGCAGCGAACTTGATCCCCGACGTCCCGGGTTCGGTCTGGATCAAGGTCACGAGGACGGTGTCGATGCGGTCGTCGCCGAGCAGCGCGGCGATCGTGCGCCCGTACAGGCCGGGGTCGATCAAACCCTGCGCGGTGATGTCGGTTGGGTTCGAGACGGGTACGAACGCGGGCAGTGCCGCGCGCAATGCGGGGCTGTCGGCGTCGCCGAGCGGCGGCAGGTCGAGCGCGACCGCTTCGGACAGGTCGAGCAGCATCGCCTTCAACGCCCCCGATTCAGCGACGATCCCGACACCGCCGCGCGGCAGATTGGCAAAGCGCACTGCGATCTCGGTGACGTCGCCAAGCTCCTCGAGCGACGCGACGACGATCACCCCCGCCGCCTCGGCATGGACCTTCATCACCGCATAGCTGCCCGCCATCGCCCCGGTATGGGTGGCGGCACTCGCCGCGCCCGCGTCGCTGCTGCCGGGGTGGAGGAGGACGATCGTCTTGCCCGCTGCCCTCGCGGCGCGGGCGGCGGCGAGGAAGGCAGCGGGGCGGCGAAAATGCTCGACGACCATCGCGATCACCGCCGTCTCGGGCGATGCAACGAGGTGTGCGAGATAATCCTCGACGCCACTGGCGGCCTCGTTGCCGGTCGAGATGTATGCGGACAGCGGCACGTCACGCGCGATGAACGTCGTCGCGAGGACCGCCGCCATCGCGCCCGACTGCGACACGATCCCGACCCGGCGCGGACCCACTGCGCGCGCCTCGGGCATGGTGATGAAGGTCAACGAGACGCGGGCGACGAAGTTGACGAGGCCGAGGCAATTCGGTCCCTCGACGACCATGCCCGCGTCACGCGCGATGCGGCCGATTTCCTCCTGGTCGGCGAGCCCCTGCGGTCCGTCCTCGGCAAAGCCCGCCGAGAACACGACCGCCGCACCGACGCTGCGGGCGGCGAGCCCGCGGATGACGTCGAGTACGCCGGCGCGCGGGATCGCGAGGACGGCGGCGTCGATCCCCGGTGGCAGGTCGTCGACGCTGGCAACGCAAGGCCGCCCACCGATCTCGCTGCGCTTCGGATTGACGAGGTGGATCGGCCCGGCAAAGCCCTGCCGCTCGAGATTGGCGAGGACCAACGCCCCGAGCGATCCCGGCTTGTCGGACGCGCCGACGATGACCACCGACCGCGGTCGAAGGAGCCGGTCGAGCGCGAGCGGAGCCTGCATGTCGTCGTGCTGCTGATCCACCGGCGCTCCCCATCACTCTATTTGTTTATGCACATAACATAAACTAGTCGTCGCTGCGCAAGCCCTGTGTCGCACAACCACCCGAGTCTCACGGCTCGACGGCGGCGGAGCGGCCGGCGCTGCACGATTTTCGGCAGGGGGACGATATCTTCCGCCCGGGATGAGGCAGCGGGGAGCACTGGCATCGCGGACCAAGAGCAGGTGCGCAGATCGCCGGCCGGGTCACCCGGAGTCGGCGGAGGGGAGCGCGTGTTGCCCACCTCCGCCACCGCGTACCGATTACGCCTTTTCGAGCATCGCGGTGATGTCGGTGATCGACGCCCCGGTCATTTCCTTGGCGACTTCGCCCGCGATCTTGCCCTCGGTGACCTTGTGCCAATGCTTGCGGAGTTCACCGAGCGTCTTCGGCGGCGCGACGACGACGAGCGCGTCGATCTCGCCTTCGAGCGCCATCTTGTTGAGCAGGCTGGCAACCGCCCCGGCGTGGCCGTCCTCGACCAGCTGGGCATCGTCGGGGTTTGCCGAACTGCTGTGATGACGTCCGCCCGAAGCGATATTGTCCTCGCCGACGCCGGGCGTCCCGATCGCGGTCAGCTTCGGCGCGCTATCGCTGCCGCCGTTACGGAACAGCGTCAGTTTTTCCCCGTCGGCGACAGCGACGATCGTACCATGAGCGAGAAGCATTATGTTTCCTTTGAAAGCTACAACCGATTGAACCATCGGCGACCGCGATTGGGGCCGAATCCGTTCGGACTTACCCCCAAAGGCTCGGCTCGGGCGGCCAGACGTCGGAGGCGTCGAAGCGCATCCCGGAAGCGCGATCCTCGATCAGGAGCGGGCCGTCGAGGTCGGCGTACATCCCCTGCATCGCCACGAAAAACGCCGGGGCGATGCCGAGCGAGGTCGACAACATGCACCCGGTCATCACACCGATGCCGCGCGCCTTGGCGGCGTGGACCAAAGCCAGTGCCTCGGTCAGCCCGCCCGCCTTGTCGAGCTTGATGTTGATGAAGCGGTAGCGGCCGACGACGGCGTCGAGGCTGGCGCGGTCGTGGACGCTTTCGTCGGCGCACAACGGCACCGGTGACCGGACCTTGTCGAGCAGGTGATCGGACCCGGCGGGAACGGGTTGTTCGATCAATTCGACGCGGAGGTCGGCCATTTGATGCGCGATCGCTTCGATATCGAGCGTTTCCCACGCTTCGTTAGCGTCGACGATCAGGCGAGCATCGGGCGCACCGCGCCGCACAGCGGCGACACGCGCGAGATCCCCGGAGGCACCGTCCGCGCCCGACAGCTTGATCTTGAGCAATTCGCGGTGCCCGGCGGCGCGCGCAGCGGCCTCCATCGCGCCCGGCTCGCCGAGGCTGATCGTATAGGCGGTGAGCAGCGGCCGGGGTTTCGGCAGACCGATCGTTTGCCACACCAGCGCGCCGCTGGCCTTGGCCTCGATGTCCCATAACGCGGCGTCGACCGCGTTTCGTGCCGCGCCGGGCGGCATCGCGGTGAGCAGGTCGGCGCGGGTCGCCCCCGACGCGATCAGCGGTGCCGCGCCCGCGACCTGCGCGAGGACCGAGTCGGCGCTCTCGCCACGGTAGTAGATCGCGGTCCCCTCGCCGCGCCCGATGTGCTCGCCATCGTCGATCTCGGCGACGACGACATCGACGAAGGTCTTCGCCCCGCGCGCGATGACGAAGGCCCCGCGGACCGGATAGCGTTCGATGCGGGCAGAGAGGCTGCGATTGGACATGGCCTCCCTTGCCGCTAAACCGGACGGCATGGAAGACGACAGCGAAGTCCAGCTCGATCCCGTCGCGACCGTCGCCCGGATCACCGCGCTCGAAATCCTTACCCGCCAGCTGATGGTCGTCCAGCTGCGCATCCTCGACGAGCTCGGCCAGATCGACCTGACCCCGGCGTATGTCCGCGAGCTGGCGACGATCTACACCGCCAAGGTCGACGAATCGAAGATCATCGAATCGTCATCGTCCGAGGTGAATTACGAGTTCAAGCTCAACGTCATCCACAACCTCGAGCGCTTTTTCGACGAGATCGCCGACCATCTGACGGCGAACCCGTAACCCTTAAGCGGCGCGCTTGAGCTTCGGCTGGCGCAGCGCCTCGAAGCTGGCGAACAGCGCGGCGAAATGGTCGTCCATCGTCCTGACCGGAGTTGTCGGGGGGACCAGCAGCGTTCCCGCCGCGCGGGCATCGACGAAGCGCCCGATCGCGTCGGCCGCGCTCGTGGCGTCACCCGAGGCGAAGATCGTCCCGCCCGACTGGCGCGCATGGTCGGCGGCGGCACCGCGATCCGGCGTGATCAGGTGGAGGCCCGACGCGCGCGCCTCGGCGGCGACGAGGCAGAAGGTTTCGGATTCGGAGCCGTGGATCAGCGCGTCGGCGCTCGCCATGAAGCGCGCCATTTCGGCGCGGTCCGACGTCCGGTCGGCGAGATGAATGTGCGGGTTGCCGCCGATCGTCCGGCGAATCTTGCCCGAATCGCGCCCCGAGCCGACGATAACGAGCCCGATCGGACGGTGGTACGCAGCCGACATCACTGCCTCGACGATCATCCGCCAGCGCTTCTCGGGCGCGTGCCGTCCGACGCCGAGCAGAAGCGTCGCATCGGGTCCGAGCTCGCATTGATGAAGCAGGCGGCGGCGCAGCGCCTCGTCGCGCAGCCCCGCCGAAAACACGTCGGGGTCGATCCCCATCGGATTGGTCACGACGCGACGCAGGCCACCCGCGGCGAGGCGGTCGGTCAGGCTGTCGCACGCGCTGACGACCATGTCGAAATGCTGGTCGAGGCGCAGCAGGTGCCGCCAGTACCAGTCGAAACCTTTGTCGACGACCGCCGGCGACGCCAGCCCTTCGAACCAGCGGTAGGCGAAGGCCGCGAGCGGGTCGGCATGCATGAACAATGATCGCGGTGCCGAACCCGGCCAGCGCGCGACCATCGATGCGCTCCGCCACGGCGACGACGCCTCGAGAATGTCGGGAGCTTCGGCGGTGATCGCGGCGTGCAGCGCGACCTCGTCGGCGAAATAGCGATAGTTGCGGTCGATCGGGAACAGCGGCCCCTGGAGCCAGACGATCTTCGCGCCTGGTCCGCGCTGCTCGACGCCGTTGGTCGCGCCCGGCGCGATGATCGTGACGTCGTGCCCGGCGGCGGGCCCGGCCGCGAGCTTGCGGTCGATATACGTCCGAACGCCGCCGCCGGTGGGCGTGTAGAAGGCGCAGACATCGACGATCTTCACTTGGCGTCCTCGAGCGGGCCGAACGAAAGCAGCCCATGGCGATAATTGAGCCGGATCGAGGCGCGCGTCACCCCCTGCCCGACCTCGACCTCGGACACGTCGGCGTGCGGCTTCGACAGGCCGAGGTGCGGGTTGCCGCCGAAGCCGATGCCGTCGGACGACAGCTTGAACTTCTTCGCGCCCGCGCGGTCGTGGATCAACGCGACCGACCATGTCCCGCTGTGCGGCGCGCGGACGCACAGCTCGACCGGCCCGGCGGCGGGGACGTCGATGGTCGTGCGGCGGAAGACTTTGCCGTCGCGAACGAGATCGCGGTCGTCGGCGAGAAATTCGGTGTCGTTCGGCGCATAGAGTTCGAGCCGCAGCTTGCCGGTGCGGTCCTTCAGCCCGGCGGCGGTGACGAGCAGCGCCGGACCCTTTTCATGCGCGTGGCACATGCCTTCGGCGATGCCGTAATCGGGCACCGGCGCGGTATCGGCGGCAGGGGTCGCGGCGAGGATGGCGGCGGCGAGCAGGGCGATCATGCCGGCTTCTCCAGCCCCAGCAGGTCGGACGCGACAAGCACGCCGCCGACCGCGACATGAACGATGATCAGCAGCCCGGCCATCATCGCCATCAACGGGGCGATGCCCGACGCAGTGCCGACGATCAACACCGCGACCCCGGCAAAGACCACGTCCTTGTTCGGCACCAGCGGCAGCCGCGAGATCAACAGCCGCAACGTCGTCAGCATCATCCAGTAGATGAACGGCACCGTCGGCAGGACGAGGCTCCACATCACCGCGAGCAGCGTCGCCGACCCGAGGACGCGGATCAACTGCATCGTGCCGACGAAGATCAGGTCGCGGCGTGGTAGGCTGAACACCCGCCCGCGCAGCAGCATGACGACGAGCGACGACACCAGCAGCACCGCGATCGAGGTGAACAGCGTCTTGCCGCTAAGCCCCATGTTGAGCTTTTCGAGCGTCGAATAAGCAAAGCTGAACATCACCAGCGTGACCGCGTTGCCGATCAGCGCCGACAGGATCGCGACGTCCTTGATCGCACCGAACGGCGCCCCGGTCCGGATCGCCCCGGCAGAGTCGCCGTCGAGCGTCGCGCGACGCCGCGCCCAGGTGTAAAAATAGATCTCGCCCGAATAGCCGAGCAGCACCTCGTTCGAGATGAACTTGCGAACCAGCGCCGGGAAGCCCGCGGGCGGGATGCCCCACAGGCGGCGGAAGATGATGAAATCGACCGTCGGCTGCGCGAGATATGCAGCGACGAAGACCAGCCAGAACAGCGGCGACGACGGCACCAGCGCCCAGATGCGGTGGAAGTCGGTCCCGCGAAATGTATTGAGGGCGACGCCGACGATCGCCAGCGATACCAGCGGGCCGACCCAGCGGAGGATCGACTGGCCGAGCGTGCGCGGCTCGGCCGTGGTCGCGCTCATCTGCGCAGCGGCGCTTGCCGAACCCGCCGGAGTTGCCCCCGCCGGGCTGAGTCGACCAAGGTCGTGCACCGCGTCTGTGTCCTCAAAGCCGTTTAAACTGCCCCTGTCGTGTCCGCTGTGCAATGTCATTGTGACCTTGGCGTGGCAAGGGAGGGGGGCGTGGCCAGCGATGTTGCCAAATCGTTACCATGCCCCGCAAGCTCGGCGTAGCGTCCCGGCCGATGCGACCGCGCAAAACGGCCGATAGTCGCGTCGATGCTGTTTAGAATCGACGGCTCGCGCGTGTCGCCCGGATGAACCGCGACGCGGATCACGCGCTGCCCGCCAAGCGCGGTTCGCGCCGCGCCCGCGACGAAGCGCGAGCTTAGCCGCCGCCAGCGTGACCGCGACGCCCAGGTGATGACGGGACCGCGGGTCAGCGCAGCGCCGTTGTCGGGGTTCCAGACGCGGAAGTGATCCTCGGCAAGCGCGAACCCGGCATCGGCGAGCGCGGCGCGGGTGCCATCACTGTATAGCCAAGCGGGAGCGATGAACCCCGCCGCCGGCCGGCCGGTGGCGTCCTCGACCACTGCGCGTGCGCGCGTCATCCGCTTCAGCGCTTCGGCGCGGTCGAGCGCGGCGAATTCGCCCTCGCCCGCCGTCATGTGGCGCGCAGCAAACCCCGCCGGAGCGGCGTCGCGGTGGCACCAGCCGTGAACGAACATCTCGACCCCGGCATCGGCCCAGTCGCGCAGCCGCCGGGCATAGGCCGGGGATGCGCTCAACGGGGCCTCACCCCAATGATCGGGCACGACGAGCATCGCGAAGCGCGGCCCGCCAAGCAGCCGCTCGAGCCGGGCGGCAAGCACATCGACCTCGCGCTCGAACTTCGGGCCGACGTCGTGGATCGAAGCGAGCAGCAACCGTTCGGTCATGATACCCATGCAGCGCATATATGGAGGCCCGACCGGGAATCGAACCCGGGTGCACGGATTTGCAGTCCGTTACGTCACCACTCCGCCATCGGGCCGGCGCTGGCCGCGGGGTGTAGCCATATCGCTTGGCGACTGCAACCGCGCCCGCTAGACGCATCGCACCAAGGGCCGGTCGCGGTGTTGCGTCGCAACTGTATTACCCCTATAACTCACCGAAGCGATACGGAGCGGCGTAAGCGGGATGATGTTCGAGACAATGCGCGAGGCAATGGTCGAAAGCCAGTTGCGCCCGACCGGGGTCAACGATCCGGTCGTGCTCGCGGCGATCCGCGCCGTGCCGCGCGAACGCTTCGTTCCCCCCGCCCGCACCGGGCTCGCCTACGCCGACACCGCGATCGAGATCGCGCCGGGGCGCTGGTTGCTCGAGCCGCTCGTTACCGGTCTGCTGCTGACGCACGCGCGGATCATGCCGAGCGACCGGGTGCTCATCGTCGGCGCGGGGACTGGCTACGCCGCCGCCATCATCCGCCATCTCAGCCGCCACGTCACCGCGGTCGAGGAGAACTCGGGCCTGGTGGCGGCGGCGCAGGCGAACGGCGTCGATGTCGTGACCGGGCCGCTCGCCGACGGCTGGGCGGCGCGCGCGCCGTACGACCTCATCTTCATCGACGGCGCGGCGGCGGTGCTCCCGTCCGCATTGCTCGCGCAGAGCGCCGACGACGGGCGGCTCGCGGCGGTGATCATCGGTGACGACGGGGTCGGCCGCGCGACGGTGGGGCGTGTCGCCGGGGGGCATTTTGCCGGCACCGGCTTCTTCGACACCGGCGCCGTTGCGTTGCCGGGCTTTGGCCGCGCGCCGAAATTCATATTTTAAGAGCGCTTGGGGGAATGGCCGGAATGACGCGTTTGACGGTGCTGGCCGTGGTCGCTGCCGCGGTTGGAGCCACGGGCTTCGCAGGGGCCGCCGCCGCCGATACGCTGCCCGATGCGCTTGCGGCGGCGTACGAGACCAACCCGCAGCTCACCGTCCAGCGCGCGATCGTCCGCCAGGCCGACGAAGGCGTCCCGCAGGCGCTCGCCAGCGGCCGTCCGACCGTCAGCGCGAGCGGTGTCGCGCAGCAGAGCGGCGATAATTTCACCAGCGACGGCGGGCGTTATTACAACGGCGCGCTCAGCCTCAACCAGTCGCTGTACCGCGGCGGCCGGACCCGGAGCGCGACGAGCGCCGCCGAGAACCGCATTCTTGCCGCGCGCGCCCGGCTTCGCGCGGTCGAGGACAATGTCCTGCTCGCGGTCGTCACCGCTTACGCCGACGTGCTGCGCTATGCGCAGGTGGTCGAATTGAACGAGAATCAGGTCAAGGTCCTCCAGCGCGAACTCCAGGCGAGCCGCGACCGCTTCGAGGTCGGCGACCTGACGCGGACCGACGTCGCGCAGTCGGACGCGCGGCTGGCAAACGCACAGTCGAACCTCGTCGTCGCGCGCGGCCAGCTCAACACCGCGAACAACGCGTATGTCCGCGTCGTCGGCCGCCCGCCGGTCGACCTCGCGCCGTTGCCGCCGCTGCCGCTCCTGCCCGGCACCGTCGGCCAGGCAACCGACCTCGCCAACGCCAACAACCCGTCGCTCGTCGCGGCCCGCTTCGACGAGGCGGCGGCGCGCTACGACGTCAGCACGATCGAACGCCAGCGACTGCCGACCCTCGATGCCGGGGGCGGGGTCAACTATACCTACACCCAGTCGGGCACGGCGGGCTTTACGACGACGGGGACCGGATCGACCGGCACCGGGTCGACCGGCTCGGGATCGACGGGGACCGGCTCGACCGGCGGCTCGTCGGTGGTCAGCGGCAACTTCCACGCTTTCCAGCAGACCGCCGGGCTGACGCTGACGGTGCCGCTGTACCAGGCGGGACTCAACGGCTCGCAGATCCGCGCGGCACAGTCGGTGCGGAGCCAGTATATGGAGCAGATCGGCTTTATCGGGCGCCAGGCGGTCGAGACCGCAAGCAACGCCTTCGTCTCGGTCGCGACCGCGCGCGCGGTGATCACCGCGTCGGAAAGCTCGGTCAAGGCGAACCAGCTCGCGCTCGAGGGTGTGACACAGGAAAATCAGGTCGGCACGCGCACCGTCCTCGAAGTCCTCAACGCCGAGCAGGAACTCGTCGTCGCCCGGGTCAATCTCGCCGCCGCGCGCCGGGACGAATATGTCGCTGGCTACACGCTGCTCGCTGCGGTCGGAGAGGCCGAGGCCGACCCGCTCGCGGTACCGGGCGAACATTACGACTCGACCGCGAATGCGAAGCGCGTCCGCCATAAGTGGGGCGATTACGACATCGACGACAACCCCGCGCCGCTGCCGCTGCCCGACCCTGTGGCCGCGTCGAAGTCGGTCGCGATCGGGCCGCCTCGGTGAGCCCCGAGGCCGAGCTGCCGCAGTCGATCGACGACATCATGGCGTCGATCCGCGCGAGCCTCGCCGACGATGGCCCCCCCGTCGTCCCGGCTCAGTCCGCGGCGGCCCGCCCGCCCGCGTTGCCGCCGGTCCCGTCGGTCGCCGATATTAGTGCGTCACTCGACGACGTCGTCCGCTCGATGGTCGGGCCGATGCTGCAGACGTGGCTCGACACCCACCTCCCCGAGATCGTCGAACGCGTGACGCACGAGGAAATCCGGCGGCTGACCGGGCGGACCGACTAGCTTCTGTTCGCAGCGTACCGATTGAGCCGAAACGGCGGCCCCGCGTTGGAAGCGTAACGGCGACCTGCTATATCAGGTGCAAGGAGACAGCGATGGCGACCAAGGCGGAGATCAAACCGACGCGACTGCCAACGCGAACCTACCGGCTCGCCGATGGCACGGTCGTCCGCAAGAAGGTCATCCAGTCAAATAGCCCGACGCTTGCCGAAGATATCCTGTCGGCTTTCCGTTCCAACGTCCGCACGATCCGCGCCGAACAGCGCAAGCGGGCGCGTGACGCCGCCGAATAGCACCGATCGGCCAATCCTGTGGCTCGTCGCGGGGCCGAACGGCAGCGGCAAGAGCTCGCTTTATAACAAATCCGACATCGCCGGGTGGAGTGGCGCGGTCTGGATCATCAATCCCGACCTGCTGACGGTGAGCATCGCCCAGGGCGAGTCGATGGCGCTGACCGCCGCCAACCTTGCCGCGGTCCAGCGCATCGAGGCGTGGCTCGAAACGTCGATCGACGTCTACCAGACGATCGGCGTCGAAACTGTCCTGTCCTCGCCCAAGTACCGCGCGCTCGTCGCCCGGGCACAGGACAATGGTTTCGATGTTCGGATGATCTACGTGCTGCTCAGCCGCGTCGACCTCCAGATCGAGCGCGTCCGCGTTCGCGTCCAGACCGGCGGGCACGACGTTCCCGAGGACAAGATCCGCGCGCGCCGGACGCGATCGTTTGAACAGCTGGCGTGGTTCGCGCGGCACGTCGACCAGCTGATTATCTTCGACAATTCAGCGGGCGAGCCCGAACTGATGGCGACCAAGACCAGTGATGCGGCGATCGTCTGGCACCGTCGCCCGGTAGCCGCGCTGCGCATCGAACTTAGCGCCGCCGGGCTCGAAGGCTTGCCGCCGCTGCGCTGATCCGCAAAAGACGCAGGCATGACCACCGAAACCAATCCCGATATCATCGACAAGACCTTCGACCCCGCCGAGATCGAGGCGCGGCTGTACGCGCATTGGGAGTCGACTGGTGCGTTCCGCCCGGCGCGGCCCGACGCGAAGCCGTTCACCATCGTCATCCCGCCGCCGAACGTCACCGGATCGCTCCACATCGGCCATGCGCTCGACAACACGCTCCAGGACGTGCTGATCCGCTACCACCGGCTCAAGGGGCGTGATGCGTTGTGGGTCGTCGGCACCGACCACGCCGGGATCGCGACGCAGATGGTCGTCGAGCGGACGATCGCGTCGCAGGGCCTCAAGCGCGCCGACATGAGCCGCGAGGCGTTCCTGTCGCACGTCTGGGAATGGAAAGCGCAATCGGGCGACACGATCACCCGCCAGCTCCGGCGGCTCGGCGCGAGCTGCGACTGGGCGCACGAGCGCTTCACGATGGACCCGGGATTTTCGGCGGCGGTGACCAAGGTCTTCGTCGACCTGTATAATCAGGGTTTGCTCTATCGCGACAAGCGGCTGGTCAACTGGGACCCCAAACTCCAGACCGCGATCAGCGACCTCGAGGTCGAATATCGCGAGATCGACGGGTCGATGTGGCACGTCCGCTATCCGCTCGAGGACGGCAGCGGCTACATCGCCGTTGCAACGACCCGGCCCGAGACGATCCTTGGCGACGGCGCGGTCGCGGTGAACCCCGACGACGACCGCTACCGCCACCTCGTCGGCACGCGCTGCCGCCTGCCGCTCGTCGACCGGCTGATCCCGATCATCGCCGACAGCTACGTCGAGACCGACTTCGGCAGCGGCGCGGTCAAGATCACCGCGGCGCACGACTTCAACGACTTCGCCGTCGCCGGACGCCACCCCGAGGCGAATATCCCGTTGATCAACCTGATGAACCCCGACGGGACGATGTCCGACGCCTGCCCCGACGGGTATCGCGGCCTGACCCGCGAGGAGGCGCGCAAAAAGGTCATCGCCGATTTCGACGCGCTCGGGCTGCTCGACAAGATCGAGCCGCACAAGCACCAGGTGCCGTACGGCGACCGTTCGGGCGTCGTCATCGAGCCGTATCTGACCGACCAATGGTATGTCGACGCGGCAACGCTGGCGAAGCCGGCGATCGAGGCGGTGCGGTCGGGCAAGACGAAGTTCGTGCCGGCGAATTGGGACAAGACGTATTTCAACTGGATGGACAATATCCAGCCGTGGTGCGTGTCGCGGCAGATCACGTGGGGACACCAGATTCCTGCGTGGTACGACTCACACGGCAAGGTCTACGTCGCGACGACCGAGGCCGAGGCGAAGGCGCTCGCTGGCCCCGACGCGGTGCTGACCCGAGACAACGACGTCCTCGACACGTGGTTCTCCTCCGCACTCTGGCCGTTCGGCACCCTCGGCTGGCCCGACCAAACCCCCGAACTCTCCCGCTATTACCCCGGCGACGTCCTCGTCACCGGGTTCGACATCATCTTCTTCTGGGTCGCGCGGATGATGATGCAGGGCATCCACTTCATGGGCGAGGTGCCGTTCGCCACGGTCTACTGCCACGGCCTCGTTCGCGATGCCAAGGGCGCGAAGATGTCGAAGTCGAAGGGCAACACCGTCGACCCGCTCGCGCTGATCGACCGGTACGGTGCCGATGCGCTGCGCTTCACGCTGACCGCGATGGAGAGCCAAGGGCGCGACATCAAGCTCGATGAGAAGCGCGTCGAGGGCTACCGCAACTTCGCCACCAAGCTGTGGAATGCCGCGCGCTTCTGCCAGTCGAACGGCATCGCCGCGTCGTCGTCGGGAACGCCCCCCGCCGCCACCGCCCCGGTCAACCGCTGGATCATCGGCGAAGTCGTCGCCACCGCCCGCGCGCTCGATAGCGCGATCGCCGCATTCCGCTTCGACGGCTATGCCGAGACCGCGTACCAATTCGTCTGGAGCCGCTTCTGCGACTGGTATCTCGAACTGACCAAACCGCTGCTGCAAACTGATACTGGAGCGCTTAACACTTCATTCGACTGGCAGTTGCGGGATGAGACACGCCTAGTCACCGGCTGGGCGCTCGACCAGATCCTCGTCATGCTCCACCCGGTCATGCCGTTCCTCACCGAGGAGCTTTGGCACAAGCTGGGCAGCCGCGATCACGACCTGATCCTCGCGGCGTGGCCGGTGACCGATGAGGGGGCGATCGATACCGATGTGGCGGTTGAGATCGATTGGTTGATCCGACTGGTGACCGCAGTGCGCTCCGCGCGGACGGAGTTGAATGTGCCGCCGGGCGTTCGGCTATTTTACACCATGACCGGGGAGACCGCCGCGCAGGAAGTTCGGCGCCTTCGCAATACGGCCGCGATTCAATGGTTTTCGCGCACCGCTCCTAACGAGGGCACGCCCGAGAGTGGTGGTGCAAAACTTCAGGTCATCCACGATGGCGCAACATTCTCGATAGATCTCGGTGATGCGATCGACATCGGTGCGGAGCGCGCCCGCCTCGAAAAGAACGCCGCCGCTGCGGAGAAGGAGCGCGATGCGCTGACCGGGCGGCTCGCCTCGCCCGGCTTTGTCGACAAGGCCAAGCCCGAGGCGGTCGACAAGGCGCGGTCCGACCTCGCAGCGCGTGGTGCAGAAGCTGAACGCCTCCGCGCGGCGCTAGCGCGGCTCGGCTGACGTCGCACACGTGCGCTCTGTACCCGATCGCACGGTCGCGGCGTTAACGGCGCAGGTCATCGCGACCAAGGAGATTCAACCATGGCATTCTTCAAGACCCTGACACTCGCCGCCGCAGCGGCCATCGCCTTCAGCGGCACCGCGAACGCCGGTGAGATGGTTCGTTCAGGAACGATCACGATCGACGAGGCGCAGTTCGGCTTCCTCATCGGCGGCAGCACCGGCGGCGGCGTCCTGCGCTTCCACGGCCATCGCTATTCGTTCAAGGTCGGCGGCGTCTCGATCGGGACGATCGGCGGCTCGAAGGTCAAGGGCTTTGGCACCGTCTACAACCTGCGCTCGATCGAGGATTTCGCCGGCACCTATTCGAAGCTCAACGCCAGCGCGACGCTGGTCGACGGGTCGGGCGCGCTCAAGCTCAAGAACGAGCATGACGTCGTCCTCGAGATCGACACGACGTCGAAGGGTCTTCAGCTCAGCGCCGGCGCGGGCGGGGTCAAGATCACGCTCAAGTAGAGCTTGCTCGCCGCTTCGGCGATCTACTGAGCAGAAACGTACGATCGTGCTAAACCAGCCCCTCGAACGAGGGGCTGGCAGCACAATGAATAAATACATACTCGGCGCGGTCGCGATGATCGTGCTGACCGGCGCGACCGGCAAGCCCGACACGCGGCTGCCATCGGCGACGATCACGATCGACGAGACGCAGTTCGGATTCCTGCTCGGCGGCAACGTCGGCGGCGGCAAACTTCAGTTCGGCGATAAATTCTACCCGTTCAAAGTCGGCGGCATCTCGGTCGGCGACATCGGCGTCTCGCACGTCCGCGGCTATGGGCAGGTGTTCAACCTGACCCGCGTCGCCGACTTTGCCGGGACTTACACCCGCGTCGCGGCGAGCGCGACGTTCGTCAGCGGCTCTGGCGCGCTGCAACTTCGCAACAAGCACGGGGTCGTGATCGAACTCGACACGACGTCGAAGGGCCTCCAGCTCAGCGCCGGGGCCGGCGGGGTCAAGATCACGATGCGGTAGCGAGAAAGGCGATCAACCCGCGTTCGGCCGCGCTGAGATAGCGCGTCGGACGCGGCAGCTTCGCTTCCACGACCTTATCCATCTGACCGTCGTTGACGAGCGCGATCAATGCCGGATGGACATAGCTCTTGCGGCTGATCGCCGGCGTGTTGCCAAGCGCCGCCGCGACGGGTTCGAGCATCTCCTTCAAGGTCGTGACACCATCGCGGATCGCGGTGAAGGCGATGACGCTCGCGCCCCATGTGCGGAAGTGCTTCGCCGAGAAGCCATCTCCCATCCCCTCGCGGATATAGGCGTTGACGTCGGACGAGCCGATGCGGTGCGGCTCGTCGTCATCGCCGACATATTGGAACAGCGCCTGTCCCGGCAGGTCGTGGCAGCGCCGGACGATCTTGGCGAGCGCCTCGTCGGCAATGACGACGCGCTGCATCTTGCCCGACTTGCCGCGATATTCGAGCCGGACCTTGTTGCCGCGAACCGCGCTATGTTCGTTGAGCAAGGTCGTCGCGCCATAGCTCTCGTTCTCGCTCGCATAGACGTCATTGCCGACCCGGACGTGCCCTGAATCGAGCAACCGGACGATCGCGGCGAGCACCTTGGACCGGCCGAGTCCGCGCTCGGCGATGTCGCGCTCGACGATCGCCCGAAGATGCGGCAGCGCCTCGCCGAACCCACCGCAGCGGTCGTATTTGTCGGCCTCGCGCTGCTGACGGAAGCTCTCGTGATAGCGGTATTGCTTGCGGCCCTTGGCGTCGTAGCCGACTGCCTGGAGGTGTCCCGACGGGTCCGGGCTGAACCACACGCGGGCGTAGGCCGGCGGCACGCCGAGCTTGTTGAGACGGTCGATCTCGTCTGCCGCAGTGATGCGGACCCCGTCGATGGCAAAATAATGCCAGTGTTTACCGCGCTTGCGCCTCGTAATGCCGGGTTCGCTGGTGTCGGTATAGTTGAGCACGCAGATCGAACGTTACGCGACCGGCAGCGGTTCCCAGTGCCTAAGCCGACTGCGGCAATTCGCTGTGGTGTCGCCGTCGACGCTCATGCGCCGACGTCGATCGTCATCACCGCGATATCGAGCACGAGCCCAGTCACTGCGACGACCGCCGAAATCACCCGCGCCTCGGCAACGATCGACCCCCTGAGGATCAGCCCGTCGAAGGATGGTGAATCGGCGGACACCGGTTCGGTGACGATCAGCGTGATTCGATGGCGCTGGCCGGCAAAGGTCAGGCTCGACCAATCGGTCGTTTCGAAGCTTTCGACGACCAGCGCCGGTGATTGCCTATTCATCGTTTCGGGAGCCGCGAGGGCGCGGGTCAACGCTCGGAGCAGACGGCCCTGCGCCTCCGACAGCATTGGCCTCATGACCGCGACTCGGGCGACGGGGCGGCGGCAATGAATGTCATCACTTTCGCCGCAGTCCGCGGACGCGGCTCGCGGCCTCGGCGCAGGTCAAAAACAAAACGGGGGTCGCCTGCGGCCTCGCGTCCGAAGCGCGATGCTGATATGTTCCGCCGACGAATGCAGCGTTCAATCTCTGTTAATAGGTGCGCCATGATGTTCTCCCGACTCGACTCGCTTGATCGACACAGGATGCGAAGTGAATTCCTACTAGTCTAGGTAAAAAACTATCTCTATACGCCGTTAATAGCGGGGTCTCGGGGGGAGAAAGGTCCGCTACGCATGGAAAACGTCGCTATACGTCAGCGGCTCGATGCACTCATCGCCGAACACGGCGAGGATTACGCGTCGCTATCGCGGCTCATCGGGCGAAATCCGACGTACATTCAGCAATTCGTCAAGCGTGGCGTCCCGCGACGGCTGAGCGAAGACGATCGCCGCAAGCTCGCCGCGCATTTCGGCATCGCCGAACGCCTGCTTGGCGGCCCGGCCGATCGCGCGGGGCACGCGGTCATGGCGCGTGCCGGGATTGCGTCGACGCCCGGCGATTTCGTGCTGATTCCGCACCTCGATATCGGCGCGTCGGCAGGGTCGGGGGCCGAGCCGGGTCCTGAACTGCCGGTTGCGGTGCTCGCCTTCCAGTCGAGCTGGGTCCGCGGCCTCGCCAGCGGCCGGCCCGAAGCGCTGTCGGTGATCCGCGTCGAGGGCGACTCGATGCTGCCGACGCTCGCCGACGGCGATAACATCCTCGTCGACACCGATGACCGCGAGCGCCTGCGCGACGGAATCTACGTGCTGCGGACCGACGACGCGCTGCTGGTCAAGCGGCTGAGCATCAATCCGGCGACCCGGCGGCTGACGATCCGATCGGACAATAGCGCGTATCCAAGCTGGGACGACTGCGACCCGGCAACGGTCGCGGTGATTGGGCGAGTAGTCTGGGTCGGACGGCGGCTGACCTGATCACGCGGGCCCGGTTTGCTGTCCTTCGCCGGGCGGCTATATCAGCGAGCTACCGTTGTAAGGCCGCCGCATGACCTATATCGCCCCGATCGCTGAACAGCGGTTCGTTCTCGAAACGATCGCCGACTTGCCTGGCCTGAGCGCCCTGCCGGGGTTCGACGGCGCGACGGCGGATATGGTCGAGGCGATCCTGACCGAAGCAGGTAAGCTGGCAAGTGGCGTCTTCGCGCCGTTGAACGCGGTCGGTGATAAAGCGGGCGCGAGGCTCGCCGACGACGCGGTGACGCTGCCGGCCGGGTTTGCCGAAGCGTATAAACTCTATGTCGACGGCGGCTGGGCCTCGCTCGGCGCGCATCCGGCGCACGGCGGACAGGGGTTGCCGTTCGTCCTTGCCAGTGCGGTGCAGGAGCAGCTCACCAGCGCCAACATGGCATTCAGCCTGTGCATGATGCTCAGCCAGGGGGCGATCGAGGCGCTGCAGGTTCATGCCTCGCCGAAATTGCAGGAAACCTATCTGACCAAGCTCGTCTCGGGCGAGTGGACTGGAACGATGAACCTGACCGAGCCGCAGGCGGGAAGCGACGTCGGCGCGCTGCGGACCAAGGCCGAACCTGCCGCCGACGGGACGTACCGGATCGAAGGGTCGAAGATCTACATCACGTGGGGCGAGCATGATTGCGCGCCGAACATCGTGCACCTCGTCCTCGCCCGGCTGCCCGACGCGCCGGCGGGGACGAAGGGCATCTCGCTGTTCCTGTGCCCCAAATTCCTGCCCGACGATGCCGGCAACTTCACCCGGCGCAACGACCTGCGGGCGGTCGGCGTCGAGCACAAGCTCGGCATCCACGCCTCGCCGACGTGCACGATGGCTTTCGGTGAGAATGGCGGCTGTGTCGGCTATCTGGTCGGGGCCGAGGGCGCGGGCATGAAAGCGATGTTCACGATGATGAACCATGCCCGGATCAACGTCGGGTTGCAGGGCGTCGCGATCGCCGAGCGGGCAACGCAAGGCGCGGTCGCTTACGCTCGCGACCGGGTCCAGTCGGCGAAGTTCGGAATGGGCGGCGCACCGGTCCGAATCATCGAGCACGCCGACGTCCGGCGGATGCTGATGACGATGCGGAGCACGACCGAAGCCGCGCGCGCGCTGACTTATTATACCGCCGCCGCGGTCGACCGCGCGCACGCCGCCGACAATTCGGCGGCGGCGGGGCTCGCCGACCTGCTGACTCCGGTGACCAAGGCGTATTGCACCGATATCGGCGTCGAAATGGCGAGCATCGGCATCCAAGTGTTCGGCGGTATGGGCTTTGTCGAGGAGACCGGCGCGGCGCAGCACCTTCGCGACGCCCGGATCGCGCCGATCTACGAGGGGACCAACGGCATCCAGGCGCTCGATCTCGTCGGGCGCAAGCTCGGAATGGACGGCGGCGCGCATTGGAAGGCACTGTTCGCCGAGGTTCGCCAGGACATTCGCGACCTGCCCCCGCGCGGCGATCTCGGCCTGCTGCGTCCGTATCTCGAGGACGCGCTGGCGGCGCTCGAGAGCGCGACGGTGTGGCTGACGGGCAACCGCGGCGAGGCGTTGAGCGACACAGCCGCCGGGGCGACGCCGTACCTTCGGATTTTTGGCATCACCATCGGCGGCTGGTTGATGGCACGCCAGGCGGTGGCAGCGCATGAGCGGGTGGCGGCGGGCGAGGGCGACGCGGTGTTCCTGCGCGCCAAGATCGCCACCGCGCGTTTCTTCGCTGAGCAGGTTTTGCCGCAAGCCACTGCTTTGCTTGGACCTGTGACTCGCGGGGCCGAGTTATTGTACGCGTTACCCGAGGAGGCGTTCGCGGCATGAGCGGCAGTCACGACCACGCGCACACACACGCGCACGGACACGATCACCACGGACACGATCACCACGGCCACAGTCACGCCCCGCCCAAGGACTTCAGCACCGCCTTCATCATCGGGATCGTCCTCAATCTCGGCTTCGTCGCGGTCGAGGCAGCGTATGGCTTCCTCGCCAATTCGGTCGCGCTGCTTGCCGACGCGGGGCACAATCTGTCCGACGTCGCCGGTCTCGCCGCG
This sequence comes from Polymorphobacter megasporae, assembly GCF_018982885.2. Taxonomy (NCBI): domain Bacteria; kingdom Pseudomonadati; phylum Pseudomonadota; class Alphaproteobacteria; order Sphingomonadales; family Sphingosinicellaceae; genus Glacieibacterium; species Glacieibacterium megasporae. The sequence continues at coordinate 767,702 of NZ_CP081848.1, forward strand.
GCGTGGGGCGCGACCGCACTCGCCAAGCGCGCGGCGAGCGAGCGTTTCACCTACGGCATGCGCAGCTCGTCGATCCTCGCCGCACTGTTCAACGCCGTCCTGCTGCTGGTCGCAGTCGGGGCGATCGCGCTCGAGGCGATCCGCCGCCTCGGCGATCCGCAGCCGGTCGGCGGGGTCACCGTCATGGCGGTCGCCGCCGCCGGCATCGCGGTCAACGGCGTCACCGCGTGGCTGTTCGCGCGCGGGCGCAAGGGTGACATCAACGTCCGCGCCGCCTTCGCGCATATGCTGTCCGATGCGCTGGTGTCGGCGGGCGTCGTCGTTGCGGGGTTCGTCATCCTCGAGACCGGCTGGACGTGGCTCGACCCCATCGTCAGCCTCGTCATCGCGGCGGCGATCATCTGGGGGACGTGGGGACTGCTCCGCGATTCGATGACGCTCGCGCTCCAGGGGGTGCCGCCGGGCGTCGAGCTGGACGCCGTCCGATCACGGCTCGCAGCCCTGCCCGGGGTCGCGCAAACCCATCACGTCCACATCTGGCCGGTCAGCACGACCGAGACCGCGCTCACCGCGCATCTGCTGTGCCCCGCCGGTCACCCCGGCGACGCATTCCTGTGCGAGGCGGCGCATATGCTCGAACATGATTTCGGGATCGGCCATGCGACCTTCCAGATCGAGCTCGTCGCGGGGTCGTGCGCCTGACGCGCTAATCCTCGCCAAACTTGCCTTCGACGAGCGCGACGAGCGCGGCGAGCGCTTCGTCGGCCTGCTCGCCCTCGGCCGATAGCTCGACGGTGTCGCCCGGTGCGGCAGCAAGCATCATCAGGCCCATGATCGAGGTGCCGACGACGCTCGAATCGTCCTTCGCGACCGTCACCACCGCGTCGAAGGTCGACGCCAGCGTGACGAAGCGCGCACTCGCCCGCGCGTGCAGCCCGCGCTTGTTGCGAATCAAGACAGTGACTGGACCCGCCAAGGCTCAGGCCGCCTCGCCGAGGATCTTCGACGCAACCGAAATATACTTCCGCCCCGCCTCCTGCGCCGCGTCGACCGCGGCGGCCACCGACATCGTGCCGCGCACCGACACGAGGCGGACGAGCATCGGCAGGTTGACCCCGGCGATGACTTCGACGCGCTTCGGCACCATCAGCGAGATCGCGAGATTCGACGGCGTGCCGCCGAACATGTCGGTCAGGACGATCACCCCCGACCCGCGATCGACCTTGGCAATCGCGGCGGCGATGTCGCCGCGGCGGATTTCCATGTCGTCGTCGGGGCCGATGCAGATGCCTTCGAGCGCAGTCTGCGCGCCGACGACGTGCTCGAGCGCGGCGACGAATTCGGCAGCCAGCCGCCCGTGCGTCACCAGCACCAGTCCGATCATCGGCACGTTATTAAGTATCCTCACCGTGTCTGCTCGCGGCCCGGTAGCGCGGCTTCGTCGCCGTGACCAGCCCCGGCCCCGTCGGCGGCCGCGCTCGCCCCGCTTGCCTTGTCGCGGTGAACGACCGACCCGGCCCATCCCGCCGCCGCCAGCCGCTCCGCCATCATCCGCGCGACATAGACCGAACGATGCCGCCCGCCGGTGCAGCCGAAGGCGACGGTGAGGTACGACTTGCCCTCGGCACCGTAGCGCGGGAGCAGCAGGAGGAGCAGATCGGCGATCCGTTCGAACGCCGGGGCAAAGGCAGGGTCGGCGGCGACATACGCCCCGACCTCGGGGTCTTCGCCGGTCAGCGGGCGCAGTGCCGCGTCCCAATGCGGGTTGGCGAGGAAGCGGACGTCGAAGACGAGGTCGGCGTCGCGCGGCAGGCCGCGGGCGAAGCCGAACGACATGATCGTCAGCGTCAGCGGGTCGACCCCGGCGCGGGCGAAGCGCCCGGCAAGCGCGCGGCGCAGATCGGAGACGGCATAATCCGAGGTATCAATGACGATGTCGGCGGCGCGGCGCAGCGGCGCGACGATCTCGCGCTCGCGGGCGATGCCGTCGGCGGCGGGGCGGTCGAGCGCGAGCGGGTGGCGGCGGCGGGTTTCGGAAAAGCGCCGGGTCAGTTCGGTACCGCTGCAATCGAGAAACACCAATGTGATGTCGACGCCTTCGGCACGGAGGTCGCCGATCCGCTCGACGATCGCGTCGGCATCGAACGCCCGCGTTCGCGAATCGATGCCGATCGCCAGCGGGCGTTCGGCGTCGTGATCGGCGTGGCCGTCGCTCGTCGCGAGCAATTTGTCGAACAGCCCAAGTGGCAGATTGTCGACCGCCTCGTAGCCGAGGTCCTCGAGCACCTTAAGCGCGGTCGAGCGTCCCGCCCCCGACATGCCCGTGACGAGGAGGGTGCGCGGCGAGGTCGCGGCGCCGGACGGCGAAACCGGGGAAGACAAAGCGGGCATATCCACGAACACAGTCTCTACCCGCCGCCCGAACGCGGTCAACGCCCGTTCGACCTTGAGCGCCGCCGATGCGTCGAACGGATCGAGGCCGATGACCGGGATCGCGTGGCCGAAGACGTCGCGGGTGGTCGCCTCGGGCAGGCGTTCGGGCGACTCCGCGAGGTCGACGACGAGCGCGACGGGGACGCCGGCGACGTGGCGGATGGGAACGATGCCGACGCCCCTGACCTCGATCAGCCCGGCGATCGACGGCGGCGGCGCAGCGATCAGCCGGTTGCCATCGGTGGTCAGCGCGACGCGGTCGTCGGCGATCAGCGTCGCGCCGCGATCGATCAGCCGCAGCGCGAGGTCGGACTTGCCGCTGCCCGGCGGCCCGACGAGCAGCACCGCGCGCGCAAAGCCCTGCGCGCCGATCGCGACGCCGGTGGCGTGGATGGTCGGCGGGCCGGGCGGGGGGACCGTCACGCGACCGGCAAAGTGACGGTGAAGCGCGCGCCGCCGCCGGTGCGATTCGCCGCGACGATGCTGCCGTCGTGCGCCTCGACGATCGTCCGCGAGATCGACAGGCCGAGCCCCGAGTGCCGCCCGAAATCTTCGGCTGCCGGGCGTTCGGAGTAGAAGCGGCGAAAGATGTCGTCGCGATTTTCGTGCGGGATTCCCGGCCCGTTGTCATCGACGCGCAACTCGACGTGACGCGCCGAACGCGTCACCGCGACCGCGACGATGCCACCGGGGGGCGAGAACGACACCGCATTGTCGATCAGGTTGCGCGCGACCTGCGCCAGCCGGGCATTGTCGCCGTAGACGATCGCAGTCTCGCCGGGACCGACGTAGGCGACCGACACCCCGCGCGGCAGCGGCGCGCTCGAATAGCCGTCGACCAGCCGTTCGACCTGCGTGCCGAGGTCGAAGCGTTCGTAGCGGCTGCGCGACAGCTCGGCGTCGAGGCGGCTGGCGTCGGCGATATCGGTGATCAGCCGGTCGATTCGCCCGACGTCGGTGCGGATGACCTCGAGCAACTGGCTCTGCAGCCGCGGCTCGCGGACGCGCCCGAACGTGTCGACCGCGCTCGACAGCGACGCGAGCGGGTTCTTGATTTCATGCGCGACGTCGGCGGCGAACGCCTCGGTCGCGTCGATCCGCTCGCGCAGGGTCAGCGTCATGTCCGACAAAGCGCGCGCCAATTGCCCGATCTCGTCGCGCCGCTGGTTAAAGCGCGGCACCGTCACATCGCGTGCTCGCCCAAGCCGGACCCGCTGCGCCGCGAGCGCGAGCTGGCGCAGCGGCCGGACGATCGTCGAGGCGAGATAGTTCGACAGCAACAGCGACGCGGCGAGGACGAACAGGAAGACATAGAATGACGACAGGCGTTCGGCACGGACGAGGCTGGTGATGTCGCGGCTGTCGCGGGTCAGCTGGACGGTGGCGAATGGCGCCTTCTCCGGTGCCTCGGCGGTGCCGAACAACGGCGCGGCGGCGCTGATGATGACGATGCGGTCGGGGGCAGCGCGCATCGTATCGGCCGGGCGGCCGGTCGAGGCGGCAGCGGCGACCTCGGCCCACGCGGCGCGGTTGTCGACCGCGGGCTCGGCGTAGCCGACGATCTTGGGGAACGAGCCGACCGCCTCGACGACCTGGTCGAGAAAGCGGGCGACATCGCGGCGAAACGGGTCGTCGGCGGGGTCGCGGAGTTCGAAGGTCGGCCCCGTCGCGCGCCAGCTATCGGCGGCGAGCGCGCCGTCGCGGTCGTAGACGCGCAGCCGCAACGCGCCGACCCGGCCGTAGCGCGCCGCGATCGCGGGGAGCGCGGCGGGCGGTGCCCCGGCCATGAAGCTCGCGATCAGCACCGCCTGCATCCGCATTTCGGCACGGCGCTGGTCGAGCAGCCGCTCGCGGAACGAGTCGAGGTAGAAGATGCTGCCGGTCAGCACGAGAATGGCGAAGACGTTGACCGCGAGGATGCGCGGCGCGAGGCTGAAGCTGCGGTTGGGGGTGTCGCCGCCGATGTCGCGGGTCACCTGCTGCGCTCCGGTCGCAGCGACCGGCGCGGCGCGTCACTCCTCATTGAAGCGGTAGCCGACGCCGTACAGCGTCTCGATCGCCTTGAAACTGGGATCGACGACGCGGAATTTCTTGCGCAACCGCTTGATATGGCTGTCGATCGTCCGGTCATCGACATAGACGTCGTCCTGGTATGCGGCGTCCATCAGCTGGTCGCGCGACTTGACGAAGCCGGGCCGCGCGGCGAGCGCCTCGAGGATCAGGAACTCGGTGACGGTCAGCGCGACGTCGCCCTTGCCGTCGCCGCCCGCGACACCCCCAGGCGCGACACCCCATGTGACGCGGTGTCGCGCCGGGTCCATCGCGAGCCGTCCGCGGACGATCGCGGGCGCAGGTGCAGCCTCGCCATCGGCGAGCGGCAGCCCCTTGCGCGATGCCGCCCGCCGCAATACCGCGCGAATCCGCTCGATCAGCAGCCGCTGGCTGAACGGCTTGCCGATATAATCGTCGGCCCCCATCGCCAACCCGAGCGCCTCGTCGATCTCGGTGTCTTTCGACGTCAGGAAGATCACCGGCACGTCGACCTTGTCGCGCAGCCGCCGAAGCAGCTCCATCCCGTCGAGGCGCGGCATCTTGATATCGAGCACCGCAAGATCGGGCGGGGTTTCGACGAGCGCCTTCAACGCCGCCGCGCCATCCGAATACATCCGCACGACGAAGCCCTCGGCCTGAAGCGCGATCGATACCGAGGTCAGGATGTTGCGATCATCGTCGACCAGGGCGATGACGACCGGGGTAATGGCGGTGTCGGGCATGATGCGGGGACGGCCTGACAGTTGAATACGCCGCTCTGCCCCGCGCGCCCCGCCTGCGCAAGTCCGCCCTTTGACGGAGCCGCGGCGCATCCTGTAAGCGATTTGAAAATCTGCGGCGGCTATCAGTCCGCCGTCCTTGAGGAGACGTCGCCCGTGACTACCGTATCCGCCCCCCGCCACGGCCTCGACGCTCAGGGCTTTCCGACGTCTGCGAAGGTCCACTGGAACCTGTCGACCGCGCCGCTGATCGAGCTCGCGGTCACGCGCGGCGAAGGGCTGTTGTCGAAAGACGGCGCGTTCGTCGTCGAGACCGGCAGCCACACCGGCCGCTCCGCGCAGGACAAGTTCATCGTCCACGACGATGTCACCGGTCCGGTGATCTGGTGGGGCAAGACCAACAAGGCGATCAGCCCCGCACAGTTCGCCAACATCAAGGCCGACTTCGCCGCCGCACTCGCCGCGAAGGAGACGTTGTTCGTCGAGGACCTGTTCGGCGGCTCGCAGCCCGAGCACCGCGTCAACGTCCGCGTGATCACCGAGCTAGCGTGGCACGCGCTGTTCATTCGCACGCTACTGGTGCGCCCCGACGCCGCTGCGATCGCCGATTTCGCGCCCGAATTCATCATCGTCGACCTGCCGAGCTTCAAGGCCGACCCGGCGCGCCACGGCTGCCGTTCGGGCACGATCGTCGCGGTCGATTTCGAGGGCAAGACGATCCTGATCGGCGGCACGAAATACGCCGGCGAGATGAAGAAGTCGGTCTTCTCGATCCTGAACTACCTGCTCCCGGTCAAGGGCGTGATGCCGATGCACTGCTCTGCGAACATCGGCGCCGACGGCCGCACCGCGGTGTTCTTCGGCCTCAGCGGCACCGGCAAGACGACGCTCAGCGCCGATGCCAGCCGCACGCTGATCGGTGACGACGAACACGGCTGGTCGGACACCGCGGTGTTCAACTTCGAAGGCGGTTGCTACGCCAAGGTCATCCGGTTGTCGGCCGAGGCCGAGCCCGAGATCTACGCGACGACGCAGCGCTTCGGCACCGTCCTCGAGAATGTCGTGATTGACCCCGTCACCCGCGTCATCGACCTCGACGACGCGACGCTCGCCGAAAACAGCCGCGCGTCGTACCCGATCGACTTCATCCCCAACGCCAGCGCCGACAACCTCGGCCCGGTGCCGTCGAACGTCATTATGCTGACCGCCGACGCCTTCGGCATCCTGCCCCCGATCGCCAAGCTGACCCCCGAGCAGGCGATGTACCACTTCCTCAGCGGCTACACCGCGCGCGTCGCGGGGACCGAGATCGGCGTCACCGAGCCCGACGCGACCTTCTCGACATGCTTCGGCGCGCCGTTCATGCCGCGCCACCCCAGCGTGTACGGCAACCTCCTCAAGGAGCGGATCGCCAAGGGCGGGGTCGACTGCTGGCTGGTCAACACCGGCTGGACCGGCGGCATCTACGGCACCGGCAGCCGCATGCCGATCCGCGTCACCCGCGCTTTGCTCAACGCCGCGCTCGACGGCAGCCTCAACGACGCCGAGTTCCGCACCGACCCGAACTTCGGCTTCCAGGTCCCGGTGTCGGTCCCCGGAGTCGAGCCGCGCATCCTCAACCCGCGCGAGACATGGGCCGACAAGGCCGCCTACGACGCCAAGGCGAAATCGCTCGTCGGCATGTTCGTCGCGAACTTCGCGCAGTTCGAGGATCACGTCGATGCCGGCGTCCGCGAGTCGGCACCCAAGGCGGCGTAAGCCTCGAACCGCTCGACTCGTCTGCGGCGGCCTCCTACGGTCGCCGCAGGCTGGGGGAGCATGACATGAGCAAGGGCAAGGTCCTCGTCACGGGGGCGTCGGGATACATCGCGGGCTATGTCGTCAAGGCGCTGATCGCCGATGGCTGGTCGGTCAGCGGCACGATCCGCAGCCTTGCCAAGGCCGACGCCGTCCGCGCCAGCCTCGGCCTCACCGCCGACCAGCTCCCGCTTACCGCCGCCGACCTGACCAGCGACGCCGGGTGGGCCGAGGCCACGGCGGGATGCGATTTCGTCCAGCACATCGCCTCGCCGCTGCCGACCGGCGTGGTCAAGACCGACGACGACTTGATCGTTCCCGCCCGCGACGGTGCGCTCCGCCTGCTTCGCGCGGCGAAGACGGCGGGGGTCAAGCGCGTCGTGATGACCTCGTCGGTCGCGGCGATGTATTACGGCATGACCGGCCAGCACCAGACGTACACCGAGGCCGACTGGAGCAATCTGACGTCGCCCGCGACCGGGGCCTATGCCAAATCCAAGACGATCGCCGAACGCGCCGCGCGCGACTGGATCGCGGCGGAGGGCGGCGGCATGGAATATTGCACGATCAACCCGGCGCTGGTGCTCGGCCCGGTCCTCGGCAACGACTTCTCCGGATCGCTCCTCGTCATCACCAAGATGCTCAACGGCGAACTGCCCGGCCTGCCCGCGATCAGCTTCGGCATTTGCGACGTCCGCGACATCGCCGCCGCGCATCTGTCGGCGATGACGACGCCCGGCATCGACGGCGGGCGGTTCCTGTGTTCGGGCGAGTACCTGTCGATGGCCGACGTCGCCGCGATCCTCAAAAGCCGCCTTGCCGACAAGGCAAAGCGCGTGCCGACGATGAAGCTGCCGAATTTCCTCGTCCGCGTGTCGGCGCTATTCGACGCGCAGGTCAAGCTCGTCCTGCCCGAACTCGGGCGCACCCGCGTCGGCGACGCGAGTCATGCCCGCGCAGTGATCGGCTGGAACCCGCGCCCGGTCGCCGAGACGATCGTCGACACCGCGCGCAGCCTGATCGCGGCGGGACTGGTCAAAAGCTGAGCAGTTCGGGGACGGGCATCCCGCCCATCCCCGGTCCGGCATTACACCGTCTTGAGCGACGCCATGTCGATGACGAAGCGATACTTGACGTCGCTCCGCACCATACGCTCATAGGCGGTGTCGATCTCGTTGATCGCGATCATCTCGATATCGGCGGTCAGCTTATGGTCGCGGCAGAAATCGAGCATCTCCTGCGTCTCGGCGATGCCGCCGATCAGCGAACCGGCGATCGCGCGGCGCTTGAAGATGAGGTTGCCGACGGTCGGCGACGGATGCGGATGCTCGGGGACGCCGACCAGCGTCAGCGTCCCGTCACGCTTGAGCAGCGACGTCAGCGCGTCGAGGTCGTGGCTCGCCGCGACGGTATCGAGGATGAAGTCGAAGCTGTTGGCGTGCGCCGCCATCGCGTCCGCGTCCTTCGACACGATCAGTTCCTTCGCACCGAGCCGGATCGCGTCGTCGCGCTTGTTCGGCGAGGTCGAGAAGACATAGACTTCGGCCCCCATCGCGGCCGCGATTTTCACGCCCATGTGGCCAAGCCCGCCGAGCCCGACGATGCCGACCTTCTGTCCCGGGCCGACCTTCCAGTGGCGCAGCGGCGAGTAGGTCGTGATGCCGGCGCACAGCAGTGGTGCGACTGCAGCGAGGTCGGCCTCGTCGTGGCTCACGGACAGGACAAACCCCTGATCGACGACGATGTGGTCCGAATAGCCGCCGAAGGTGTAGCCGCCTAGCACCGTGTCGGGGCCGTTGTACGTGCCGACGAAACCGGTCGTCTCGCAATACTGCTCCTCGCCGTCATTGCACGACGGGCAATGCCCGCAGCTGTCGACCATGCAGCCGACGCCGACTACGTCGCCGATCGCGAACTTGCTGACGCTGGCACCGACGGCGGTGACACGCCCGACGATCTCGTGGCCGGGGACGCACGGATACAGGGTGCCGCCCCACTCGCTGCGCGCGGTGTGGAGGTCGGAATGGCAGACGCCGCAGAACAGGATGTCGATCGCGACATCGCCGGGCTGGACGTCGCGGCGGGTGAGACTGAAGGGCGCGAGCGGCGCGTCGGCGGAATGCGCCGCATAAGCGTTGGCGGTCGTTGACATGATAGATTCCTGACGGAGTTGGCGGGCGCGGGCTGGTGTCGCCGTCAGAGATATCGGATGGCCAAAGACGATGTTCCACCCTTGAGGCCGGTCGGGCACGGATAATTTGCTGCGATGCAACGGACTGTTCAAGCCGCGCCGATCCTCGCTATGACGGAAATGCACAACGAGGACCGATAGAGCATGCAGACGATTGGCGTTATCGGCGCGGGACTGATGGGCAACGGCATCGCGCATGTCGCGGCGCTCGCCGGGTACGACGTCATCCTGTCCGACGTCGCGCTCGACCGAGTCGAAGCCGCGAAGGCGACGATCGCGGCGAACCTCGCGCGCGGGGTCAAGAAGGGAACGGTCGACGCCGCTGCGGTCGAGCCCGCTCTCGCCCGGATCGCGCTGACGACAGACACCGCCGCTTTCGCCGCCGCCGATCTCGTCATCGAGGCGGCGACCGAGAACGAGGGCGTCAAGGCGAAGATCTTCGCCGGCCTGTGCCCGCACCTCGCGCCGCATACGCTGATCGCGACCAACACCTCGTCGATCTCGATCACCCGGCTGGCGGCGGCAACAGACCGCCCCGACCGCTTCACCGGGGTGCATTTCTTCAATCCCGTCCCGCTGATGGCACTTGTCGAGATCATCCGCGGGCTGGCAACGTCGGACGCCACCGCGACCGCGATGCACGGCTTCGCGACAAAGCTCGGCAAGACCGCGATCGAGGCCGCCGACGCCCCCGCGTTCATCGTCAACCGCGTGCTGTGCCCGATGCTCAACGAGGCGATCTTCGCATTGGGCGAGGGCGTCGGCTCGGTTGTCGACATCGACACCGGGCTCAAGCTCGGCGCGAATCACCCGATGGGACCGCTAACCCTCGCCGATTTCGTCGGCCTCGACACACTGCTGTCGATCATGCGCGTCATGCAGGAGGCGACCGGCGACCCGAAATACCGCCCCGCACCACTGCTGGTGAAATATGTCGAGGCGGGGTGGCTGGGAAAGAAAACGAAGCGCGGGTTCTACGACTACTCGGGTGCCGAGCCGGTGCCGACGCGATAGACTATAGACGAGCAACTTCGTCGGTGGAGGCGCGTGCGCTCAACCCCGCGCCACCGCCGCCACCTTGATGAAGTCCCACACCGCCTTGGTGAAGCCCGGCGTTGTCTCGGTCGACCACTCGTCCATCCGTTCGTACAGCGCGAAGACCTCGGTCCTCATCCGCGCGTCGGCGGCCATGTTGAACGGCTTGAGCAGCGCGTTCCATTCGGTGAGATACGCCTGCGCCGCATCCGAGGCCGGATCGAGCGGTAAGGCCGCAGCGATCCGCGAGCCGATGTCGGCCCACTTCGCCTGATAGGCAGCCGGGTCGAATCCGCTCGGCAGGGCGCCCATCTTCTCGCGCCAGCGCGCCTGATCCTCGGTAGTATAATAGCGGTCGACGACCTTTTGCCATGCAGCGGTCTGCTCGGTCACAGTCTTCTCTCCTTGTCTGATGAGGGCGCAAAATGTGTCGATGTCGATCGTCGCGTCGGCGGTCAGCGCCGCCTGCGCCGCGCGCAAGCCCGCAAGCGCATCGTCGATGCTCGCCCGCCGCGCGGTCAGGTCGGCAAGCTGCGTCGCGATCAGCCGGTCGAGGTCGAGCCAGCGATCGCCTTGGAGCGCGCCGATCTGCGCGAGGCTGAACCCCGCGCGCTTGAGGACGGTGACCTGGTGGAGCCGCGCGACTTCATCGGCCCCATAACGCCGCTGCCCCGCCGCCGATCGCTGCGCGCCGACCAGCCCGCGCGCCTCGTAGAAGCGTAAGGCGCGGGCGCTGAGCCCGGTGCGGCGGCAGACATCGGTGATCGACAGGGTTCCCATGCCCCGAGTGGTAACCGATGACGCTACGTCAACCGCAAGGGGTATTTCGGGGGGCGCTGTCCGACGTGGATTGCACTAGCGGAAAGGGGGAGCGCCCATCATCTGGTTATGTTTGGCCGGGCCTTACGCGCGCTTACATCCGTGTTCCATCAGGCTCGATGAGAACCTCGCGCCGCCCGACATGGTCGGCGACGCCGACGTAGCCGTCCTTTTCCATCCGCTCGATCAGCCGCGCGGCGTTGTTATAGCCGACGCGAAGCTGGCGCTGGAGGTAGCTTGTCGAGGCCTTGCGGCTCTCGGCGACGATCATGATCGCCTTCTTGTAAGTCTCGGCCTCCTCGCCGCCGCCCTCGCCGAGATCGAGCCCGAAGACGCCGTCGCCCTCGACCGGCTCCTCGGTGACCGCGTCGACATAGTCGGGACGGCCTTGGGTGCGGCAGTAATCGGCGACTGCTTCGACCTCCTCATCGCTGACGAACGGGCCGTGGACCCGGACAACCTGCTTGCCGCCGGGCATGTAAAGCATATCGCCCTTGCCGAGCAGCTGCTCGGCCCCCTGCTCGCCGAGGATCGTCCGGCTGTCGATCTTCGACGTCACCGAGAAGCTGATCCGCGTCGGCAGGTTCGCCTTGATGACGCCGGTTATGACGTCGACCGACGGGCGCTGGGTTGCCATGATCAGGTGGATGCCCGCCGCGCGCGCTTTCTGGGCGAGGCGCTGGATGAGGAACTCGACCTCCTTACCGGCGGTCATCATCAGGTCGGCGAGCTCGTCGACCACGACGACGATCAGCGGCAACGGCTCGAAGTCGAGCGTCTCCTCCTCGTAGATCGCGTGGCCGTCGTCGTCGTAGCCGGTGTGGACCTTGCGGATGAACGGCTTGCCGCTCGCCTTCGCCTCGCGGACGCGCTGGTTGAACCCCGACAGCGAGCGGACGTTGATGGTCGACATCATCCGATAGCGGTCCTCCATCTGCTCGACCGCCCATTTCAAGGCGCGGATCGCCTTCGCCGGCTCGGTGACGACGGGGGAGAGCAGATGCGGGATGCGGTCGTAGACGCTCAGCTCGAGCATCTTCGGGTCGATCATGATCATCCGGCATTGGTCGGGCGACAGACGGTAGAGCAGCGACAGGATCATGCAGTTGAGCCCGACCGACTTGCCCGACCCCGTGGTCCCGGCGATCAGCAGATGCGGCATCGGCGACAGGTCGGCGATGACCGGATCGCCCGCGATATTCTTGCCGAGCACCAACGGCAGCGCGGCGGACTGGTCCTCGAACGCCGCCGACGCGAGGAGCTCGGACAGCGTCACCATCTGGCGATTGTGGTTGGGCAGCTCGATGCCGATGACGTTGCGCCCCGGCACGACCGCGACCCGCGCGCTGACCGCGCTCATCGACCGGGCGATGTCGTCCGACAGGCCGATCACCCGGCTTGCCTTGAGCCCCGGAGCGGGTTCGAGCTCGTACATCGTCACCACCGGACCCGGGCGGACGTCGCCGATCCGGCCTTTGACCCCGAAGTCGTCGAGCACCGATTCGAGCAGCCGGGCATTTTGTTCGAGCGCGGCGCGGTCGATCTTGACTACCGGCCCCTTCGGCACCGGCTTGAGCAGGTCGAGGGGGGGCAGCTCGTAGATGTCGCCGAGGCCGAGCGTCGGCTGGCGGTCGCGACGACCGCGCTTCGCCGAAAGAGGAGGCGGCGCGGCAGGCGTGACGATCGTCGCCCGCGGCACGGCGGCCTGCTCGATCGCGGCGGCGGTGGCTTCGGGCGCAGGGCGGCGGCGGCGCTCGACCGGGGCGGCGGCGGGCTCGATCTCGTCATCGTCGCGGTGGCGGAACAGCCCGGTGATGGCTGCAGCATCACTTCGATCGACACCGACGCCCCAAAGCAGCAGCGGCAGTGCGACCATCGCCAGAACGAGCGCGAGCAGGCTCGTTACCGGCAAAGCGGACAGCGCCGCGATCGACGATAGCGAGTCGCCCACACTGGCAGCGATCAACCCGGCAAGCCCGCCGCTCCCCGCGGGCATCGCTGCATCGGGATCAGGCCACAGCGCTCCGACCGCGCCCGCGGCAAACAGCGTCCCCGCCAGCGTCGCCAGCGCATAGCGCCGCCAGTTCGCAAGCCCCTTGCGCCGCAGCAGTCGCGCGCCCGCAACGACGAGCGCCGGAACCAGCGCGACGACCATATAGCCCGCGGCGAACAGCAAGGCGTCGGCGGCCCATGCCCCGGGAGCGCCGAGCAGGTTCTGGGGCACACGCCCGGTGACGGTGTTGAACGACGGATCGGCGGGGCCGTAACTTGCGAGCACCGCGACGATTGCCGCCGCGACGAACAAGAGCGCAATCCCGCCCGCGATGCCGACCCCGCGACTCAGCGCGGCCCGGGTTTCGGCGCCGACGATCTGCGCCCCGCGCCCCGTCGTTGCGGCCCTCGTTGCCATGCCGTTCGCCCTCCGTTCGCGTCAGTCTCACGATGCCTTGGATCGAGTCGCGGGGCAAGATCGGGACATCGTGCCGCTTCGCAATCGCGGCGATGCGGGCTAAGACGCAACACATGCAGAGCGACGTGATCATCATCGGCGGCGGGCTGGTCGGCATGACGCTCGCGCTCGCCCTCGACGCGCATGGGCTGTCGAGCGCAGTGGTCGACGCCGCCGACCTCGACGCGACGCTGGCGCTGGGCTTCGACGGCCGCGCGACCGCGATCGCCAGCGCCTCGGCGGCGATGTTCCACGCGATCGGGCTGGGCGGTGTCCTCGACGACCAGTCATGCCCGATCCACCGCATCCGCGTCAGCGACGGGATCACGACCAAGCCATTGATCTTCGACGCGCTTGCGACCGATGGGCCCGACGCGTCCGGTGGCGGCGCGCTTGGCCACATGGTCGAGAATCGCCACCTCCGCGCCGCGCTGCTCAACGGCGGACGCGCGGCGGCGGGGATTGCCCTCCATGCCCCGGCGACCGCGACGTCGATTGTCCGCGCCGAGCACGGAGTGACGGTGACGCTCGCCGACGGCACGGTCCTGACCGCGCCGCTGCTGATCGCCGCCGACGGGCGCCGGTCGAAGATTCGCGACGGGGCCGGGATCGCGGTGGCGCGCTGGACCTACCCGCAGACGGCGATCGTGACGATGATCGAGCACGCCGAGCCGCACGACAATACCGCGTTCGAGCTGTTCTACCCGACCGGCCCGTTTGCGATCCTGCCGATGCAGCCCAGTCCGGGCGGCGGTCATCGGTCGGCGATCGTCTGGACGGTCGAGAACGACGCCGCGGCGGGGACGATGAAGCTCGGCCTTCGCGGGCTTGCTGCCGAGATCGAAGCGCGAATCGGCGGGCTGCTCGGGGCGGTGACGGTGATCGCGCCGGCGGCGTCGTATCCGCTCGGCTACCACCACGCCGCGACCTACACCGCCGATCGCCTCGTCCTCATCGGCGACGCGGCGCATGGGATACATCCCATTGCAGGACAAGGACTTAACATGGGGTTGCGCGACGTCGCGGCGCTGACCGAGGTGCTGGTCGACAGCGCCCGGCTCGGCCTCGACCTCGGCGCGCCGGCAGTGACGGCGCGCTATTCGGCGTGGCGGCGGCTCGACAATTCGATGGTCGGGAGCGTCACCGATGGCCTCAACCGCTTGTTCGCGTTGAAGGGGCGGGTCCCGGCGGCGGCGCGGCGCTTCGGGCTGGCGGCGGTCGAGCGCGTCCCGCTGCTCAAGCGGCGCTTCATGGCCGAGGCCCGCGGCGAGACCGGCGACCGGCCCAAATTACTGACCGGGACCGCGCTTTAGCCCGTCGCGCCGCCACGCGCACAGGCACCGCACAACGCCGCACGTCGAAGGATCGTGCCCGCATCGAATGCACCCCGCCGTCACAGCTTGACGTCCCGACCGGCATAGCCGAGCCTTTGCCGGGTTTCGATATTCGGCGACGGGCAAAGGGGTAGCGACATGGGCGTAACCGGTATCGGCGGCTTGTTCTTCCGGGCGCGCGACCCCGAGGCGCTGACGGCATGGTACGTCACCCACCTCGGCGTCGGCGCGGGATGCGGCGGCGGCGCGAACGACGACCCCGACCCGTGGACGTGGCGCACCGCCGCTGGCCCGACCGTCTTCGCCCCGTTCGCCGCGACGAGCGACTATTTCGCCGCCGACAAGCCGTTCATGCTCAACTTCCGCGTCACCGGCCTCGACGACCTGCTCGCCGGGCTGCGCGCGGCGGGAATCGACGTCGAGACACGCCCCGAGTGGGACTCGCCCGAGGCCGGCCGCTTCGCCCGAATCCACGACCCCGAGGGCACCCCGATCGAGCTGTGGGAAGCGTCGTGAGTCGGCGCTAACGTCAGCCCGACAGGTTGCGCGAAGTCGATCCCGACGACCCCGGCGCGCATCGTCGCGAGGGCGTTTTCACACGCCTTGACTCGGTCAGGTTGCGAGGCCAAGCGCAGCCTGCGTTCGCCCGAAAGGTCATGCGCAACTTTAGCGAAACAGGCACCAATGCCAGGCGATAGCAGCAACCGAAGACGCACGCCGCCGAGGTCGAACGGGGCCGCCTGATCCCCAGGCGCTCGTGGCGGCAGGGCGGCCACGAGGGACACGATGGCGCAACGCGATGCCACGACTGAACGCGGCTGGCCGATCGCACGCTTCTTGCGGATGCGGTCCGCCCCGTCATGGGCCGACCTGATCAGCTTCCTGCTGCTCGCCGCCGCCGCCGTCCTGATCGTCCGGGGGGCGGGCGAGGCAAGCCAGCCGCTCGCCGCGCTGCGGGCGACACCGGTCACGCTCGATGTCGCGCGGCTGCCCGAATACGCACTGCGGACGACGCTGCGGATGTTCGCCGCGCTCGGCGCATCGCTCGTCTTCACTTTCGTCTTCGCCACCCTCGCCGCCAAAAGCCGCAAGGCCGAGATGATCATCGTGCCGGCGCTCGATATCCTTCAGTCGGTGCCGGTGCTCGGCTTCCTGACCTTCACCGTGACCTTCTTCATGAACCTGTTCCCGGGCCGCCAGCTCGGTGTCGAGCTCGCGGCGATCTTCGCGATCTTCACCAGCCAGGCGTGGAACATGACGTTCAGTTTCTACCAGTCGCTGCGGACCGTGCCGAACGACCTCGACGAGGTCAGCCGCCAATTCGGCTTCTCAGGCTGGCGGCGGTTCATCCGGCTCGACCTGCCGTTCGCGACGCCGGGGCTCGTCTGGAACATCATGATGTCGATGTCGGGCGGCTGGTTCTTCGTCGTCGCGTCGGAGGCGATCACCGTCGGCAACACGACCGTGACGCTGCCCGGCATCGGCGCGTGGCTGGCGCTGGCGATCGAGCGGCAGGACCTGCACGCGGTGGCGATCGGCGTCGGCGCGATGGCGGTGGTCATCCTGCTCTACGATCAGCTGGTGTTCCGCCCGGTCGTCGCCTGGGCCGACAAGTTCCGCTTCGAGCAGACCAAGTCGCAGGAGGCGCCGCAATCGTGGGTCTATGCGATGGTCCGCCAGACGCGCTGGCTTCGCGTCGGCTTTGCCGCGCTGGCATGGCCGATGCGCCAGATCGGCCGGATCGACTGGTCGGTGCCACGCCCGCCGGCGTTGCGCCTCGGCGGCGAGACCAACCGCATCCTCGACATCCTGTGGCTCGTCATCATCGGCGGTTTCGCGGTCTGGGCGGTCGCGGTGCTCGCTGGCTTCGTCAGCCACACGCTCAACTGGAGCGATGTCTGGACGGTCACCGGCCTCGCCTTCGCGACATTGGTCCGGGTGCTCGTCCTGATCGTCGTCGCCAGCCTGATCTGGGTACCGATCGGCGTCTGGATCGGGTTGCGCCCGATCTGGGCCGAGCGGCTCCAGCCGATCGCGCAGTTCCTCGCCGCTTTCCCCGCGAACGTGCTGTTCCCCTTCGCCGTCGTCGTCATCCTGCGCTTCCGGCTCGATCCCAACATCTGGCTGTCGCCGCTGATCATCCTCGGTACCCAGTGGTACATCCTGTTCAACGTCATCGCCGGGGCGAGCGCGATCTCGACCGACATCAAGGAGGCCGCGCGGATCTTCGACATTCGCGGCTGGCAGTGGTGGCGGCAGGTCGCGCTGCCGGGCATCTTCCCATACTACGTCACCGGGGCGCTGACCGCGTCGGGCGGATCGTGGAACGCGTCGATCGTCGCCGAGGCGGTGAGCTGGGGCCACGAGCATATCGAGGCGGTCGGGCTCGGCTCGTACATCGCCAACGCGACGGCGGCGGGCCGATCGGCGCAGGTCGCACTCGGCGTCGCCGTCATGTCGGTCTTCGTCACCGCGCTCAACCGCGCCGTGTGGCGACCGCTCTATCGCTATTCCGAACGCCGCCTGCGGCTCGACTGAGGTGCACCCATGACCGCCATTCTCGATCGGCCGCTCGTCGAAGTCCGCAATGTCCGGCATTTCTACGGCCGGTCTGCGGAGAACAACCTGCTCGTCCTCGACGACGTCGACCTGACGCTGTTCGACAACGAGATCGTCGGACTGCTTGGGCGGTCGGGATCGGGCAAGTCGACCCTGCTCCGCTCGATCGCCGGCCTACTCACCCCGACCGGGGGCAGCGTCGCCTTCCCGGCGCCCGCGACGACGGTCAGCATGGTCTTTCAAAGCTTCGCGCTGTTCCCGTGGCTGACCGTCCAGCAGAACGTCGAAGTCGGGCTCGAGGCGAAGCGCGTCCCCGCCGCCGAGCGGCGCAAGCGCGCGCTCGCCGCGATCGACCTGATCGGCCTCGACGGCTTCGAGAACGCCTATCCCAAGGAATTATCGGGCGGGATGCGCCAGCGCGTCGGCCTCGCCCGCGCGCTCGTGGTCGACCCGTCGATCCTGCTGATGGACGAGCCGTTCTCGGCGCTCGACGTGCTGACCGCCGAGACGCTGCGGACCGACCTGCTCGACCTGTGGTCCGAAGGCCGGATGCCGATCAAGTCGATCCTGATGGTCACCCATAATATCGAGGAGGCAGTGCTGATGTGCGACCGCATCCTCGTTTTCTCGTCAAACCCGGGCCGCGTCGTCGCCGAGATCAAGGTCGACCTGCCGCAGCCGCGCAACCGCCAGGAACCGGCGTTCCGCGCGCTCGTCGAGGACATCTACGTCCGCATGACCAAGAAAGCCGCCCCGGGCGAGGCGCGCGACGGACTGTTCCCGGGAACCGGGATCAGCATGGTGCTGCCGCGCGTGTCGACGAATACCCTCGCCGGTTTGATGGAGGCGATCGCCGCGCCGCCGTACAGCGGCAAGGCCGACCTGCCGCAACTCGCGCGCGAATTGCAGTACGAAGCCGACGAGCTGTTCCCGATCGCGGAAGTTCTCCAGCTGCTGCGCTTCGCCGAACTCGAGGGCGGCGACCTCCGCCTGCTGCCGCCGGCGTTCCGCTACGCCGAGGCCGAGGTCGACCAGCGCAAGCAGCTGTTCGCGCAGCAGCTGCTCAACTACGTCCCGCTCGTCGCGCATGTCCGCCGCGTCCTCGACGATCGCGCGAGCCACCAGGCCCCAGCGCGCCGGTTTCGCGACGAACTCGAGGACCATATGTCCGAGGAATATGCCGACCAGACGATCCGCTCGGTCGTCCAATGGGGCCGCTATGCCGAGGTCTATGCCTTCGACGAGACCGCCGACCTGTTTACACTCGACAACCCGACCTAGCGGTTCGCTCTGTTACTGACCGGCAGGCACCACGACCCCGCCCTTCATTACCATCCTGATCCGGCGGACTGCGCCGATGTCGGCGGTCGGGTCGCCGTCGACCGCGACAAGATCGGCGAGCAAGCCCGGCTTCACCGCGCCCAGTTTCCTGGACAGATGCAGCCAGCGGGCATTGCCCCACGTCGCCGCCACGAGCGCGTCGGCCGGGGCCATCCCGGCGTCGACCATCAGCTCGATCTCGCGCGCGTTCTGGCCGTGCGGGAACACGCCGACATCGCCGCCCATGCAGATCGGGACGCCCGCCTTCATCGCCATGCGGAAGCTCTGGCGGTTCAACACGACCCCCGGCGGCGCGGGCTCGCTGCCGTTCCAACCCCGATAGCGCGACGTCGCGTCGGATGCGGCGAGGGTCGTGCACAGCGCGATCCGCTTCGCCGCCATCGCCGCGAAGATTTCCGGCGTCCCACCATAGCCGTGCTCGATCGTATCGACCCCGGCGGCGACCGCGCGGCGCATCCCCTCGGCAGTCGAGGCATGGACTGCGACCGGGCGGCCGGCATCGTGCGCGGCGGTGACCGCAGCCTTGATCTCGTCGAGGCTGAGCGTCGCGCGGCTGTCCTCGCCCGGACGCCAGCGGTAATCGGCGTAAAGCTTGACCCAATCCGCGCCCGCCGCGATCTGGCGGCGGACGGCGGCGACGATCTGGTCGGTGCCCGAGACTTCCTCGGCGCCCTGCGGGACCACAACGCCCGGCTCGAAGCCCTTGGGGCCATAAGCGCCAAGCGCGACGATCGCGCGTGTCGCAACCGACAGGCGCGGCCCGGGAACGATGCCCTCGTCGATCGCCGCCTTGAGCCCGACATCGGCATAACCCGCACCCTCCGTGCCGAGATCGCGTTCGGAGGTGAACCCCGCGAGCAGCGTCGCCTTGGCGCTCGCCACCGCGCGCGCGGTCCGCAGCGCCAACGGCTCGTGGAGCACCTGATCGTCCCAGCTGGTCTCATTATACGGGTGGAGGAACAGGTGGCCGTGCCCCTCGATCATCCCGGGCATCAGCGTCGTGCCGGGCAGCTCGATCGGCTTCGCATCGGCGGGGTGCGGCAGGTCGGGGCCGACCGCAACGATCTTGTCGCCGGTGACGAGCACCTGCCAGCGCGCGTGGACCTTGCCGTCGACGCCGTCGAACACGCCTGCGGGCTTGAGCAGCAGCGACGCGGTTCCGGCCGCCGACGCCGCCGCCAGCGGACCGATCGCCAACGCCGCGAGTATCGCCAGCCACCGCATAGTCATTCCCTTTTTCCCACCCTAAGCTCGGCTCATGGATAAAGCCCTGCGACGCACACGCAATCTCCTGATGATGCTGGCGGCGGGAATGACGGCAGTGCCGGGTGCCGCCGAGACCGACACGACGCGGTGGCAGCACGAGGCGGCGCGGGTGACGATCGTCCGCGACGACTGGGGGATTCCGCACGTCAGCGGCCCGACCGATGCCGACGCGGTCTTCGGGCTGATGTACGCGCAGGCCGAGGACGACTTTGCCCGGATCGAGGCGAACTACCTCACCGCTCTCGGGCGGACCGCCGAGGCCGAGGGCGAGGACGCGATATGGGGCGACCTGCGCCAGCGGCTGTTCGTCGACCCCGTCGAGCTCAAGGCGGAGTATGCGGCGAGCCCGGCATGGCTGCGGACGCTGATGCAGGCGTGGGCGGACGGATTGAACTTTTACCTCGCTTCGCATCCTGGAACGAAGCCGCGGGTGCTGACCCGATTCGAGCCGTGGATGGCGCTGAGCTTCACCGAGGGCAGCATCGGCGGCGACATCGAGCGAATTTCGCTGAGCGGCCTCAAGACCTTCTACGGCCAGCCGACCCCGCCGACGCCGGAGGAATTGGGCATGGTGCTCCGCGAGCCGTCGGGATCGAACGGCATCGCCATCGCGCCGCGCCTGACCGCGAACGGCCACGCGCTGCTGTTGATCAATCCGCACACCAGTTTCTATTTCCGGTCAGAGGCGCAGATTACCAGCGCCGCCGGGCTGAATGCCTATGGCGCAAGCACGTGGGGGCAGTTCTTCGTCTACCAGGGGTTCAACGCCAGCGCCGGCTGGATGCACACCTCGTCGACCGCCGACGCCGTCGACGAGTTCGCCGAGAAGGTAACGCACACCGCGAACGGCTGGTCGTACCGCTACGGCAAGGCCGCGCGGGCGGTCGCCAGTCGTGTCGTCACGCTCCGGTTCCGCCGCCCCGACGGCACGATAAGCGAGCGCAGCTTCACGACCTACCGCACGCATCATGGCCCCGTCGTGGCGATGAAGGCGGGGAAATGGATCGCCACCGCGCTGATGTGGAAGCCGGTTCCGGCGCTCGAACAAAGCTATCTGCGGACCAAGGCGACCAATCTCGCGAGCTATATGAAGAGCGCCGCGCTTCAGGCCAACTCGTCGAACGACACGCTGTTCGCCGACAGCACCGGCGAGATCGCCTTCCTGATGCCGCAGTATATTCCGCTGCGGAACGACCGCTTCGACTATACGCGGCCCGTCGACGGCAGCGATCCCGCAACCGACTGGCGCGGCCTCCATACGCTCGCCAGCCTGCCGAGCGTAATCAACCCGCGCATCGGCTGGGCCCACAACACCAACGACTGGCCGTGGAGCGCCGCCGGACCCGACAGCCCAAAAACGGCTAATTATCCGCGTTACATGGACCAGGCGGGTGGCAATGCCCGCGGCGTCCATGCCGACCTGCTGCTGACCGGCAAAAGCGGCTGGACGCCCGAGACGCTGCGCGCCGCGGCGTTCGATCCGTATCTGCCCGCCTTCGCCCGCCTCCTGCCCGCACTCGTCGAGGCTTGGGCCGCTTTGCCCGCAGGCGATGCGCGCAAGCCCGCCCTCGCCGCGCCGATCGCATTGCTCAAGGGCTGGGATTATCGCTGGAGCGCCGACTCGACCGCGACGAGCCTCGCGGTGTTCTGGGGCGACCAGCTGTGGCGCGACGTCGGCAGCTTCGCGCAGGCGGAACGGCTCAACGTCCCCGACTATATCGCCACCCGCGTCAGCCCCGACGCCAAGCTTGCCGCGCTGACGGCAGCGGTCGGCCAGCTGACCCGCGACGTCGGAAGCTGGCAGACGCCGTGGCAGACGATCAACCGCTTCCAGCGCCTCGACGATGCAATCGCGCCGCATTTCGACGATGCCAAGGCGTCGCTGCCCGTGCCCTTCACCTCGGCGCAATGGGGCAGCCTCGCCTCGTTCGGCGCCAAGCCATGGCCGGGGACGACACGCTATTACGGCACGAGCGGCAACAGCTTCGTCGCGGTCGTCGAGTTCGGTCCGCGCGTGAAGGCGATGGCGGTGATGGCGGGCGGCCAGAGCGGCGACCCGACCTCACCACACTTCGCCGACCAGATCGCCCGCTATGCCGCCGGTGCGCTCCGCCCGGTGTATTTCTACCCGGACGAGCTCAGCGGGCACGTCGAGCGCCGCTATCACCCCGGAGGATGAGCGCGCCCGCTACGGCTTGAGCTTCGCCTCGAGGAACCGCACCGTCGCGCTGTCGGCCTTGAGCCAACTGTCATAGCGCAGGAAGCCGTGGATTTCGTTGGGCAGGACGAGCTCGTCATAGGGCACCCCCACCGCGTCGAGACGGCGGGCGAGGTCGATCGTCTGGTTGAAGCGGACGTTGCGGTCGTCGTCGCCCTGGATCAGCAGGACAGGCGACTTCCACGTCGCGACGTCGGCATCGGGCGAGCTGGTAAAGGCGGTCTTGACCAGCTCCAGCCAGTCGCCCTGCTCGTAGCGCTTCGCGGGAGCGGCCTCCTCGTACAACAGGCGCGACCAGTCGTGGACGCCGTGGAGATCGACGCCCGCCTTGAAGATGTCCGAGTTGCGGGCGAGCGCGAGGCCGGTCAGATAGCCGCCGTACGATCCGCCCCAGATGCCGATCCGCGCCGGGTCGACCCCCGGCAGCGACTGGAGATACTTCGCGCCGGCGACGACGTCCTGATACTCCGAGGCCCCCGCCGGGCCGCCTTTCGCCGGATGCTGGAACGCGCGGCCATAGCCGATGCCGAGCCGGTAGTTGACCGACAGGACGACGAACCCGTGCGCGGCGAGGTACTGGTTCACCGCATAGGCGTTCGAATAATAGTCCATGTACGACCAGCCGAGCAGCATCTGCCGCGGCGGTCCGCCATGAACGAAGATCACCGCGGGCTTCTTCTCGTTGCCAGCAGTGGCGAACAACTGGCCGTGGATCGTCAGCCCGTCGGCCGCGGTAAAGGTGACGCGCTGCGGCACGACGAGCGACGCGGCGGGATAGGGTGCGGCGCCGTCGATCGCGCGGTCACCGCCGGCACTGGCAACGTGGACCGATGCCGGGCGTTGCCCCGTGACCGCGACATAGGCGAGCCCTGAGCCGACTGGAACCGGAAGAAATTCGAGGCCGGTGCCGGGGGTCAGCATCGCCGTTGTGCCGCCGTCGACGTCGACGCGGTAGATGTGGCGGCGGTCGTCGTCGCTCGCATCGGGGCCGGTGTTGGCGGTGTAGAGCAGGCCGTGCCGGTCGGCGGTCGGCTTCACGTTCTCGACGATGAACTTGCCCGGGGTCAGCAACACTGGCTTGCCGCCGCCCGCCGCGACGGCGTAGAGATGCGCCCAGCCGTCGAGTTCGGCACGGAAGCTGAGCTTGTCGCCAGCCGCCCACGCCAGCCCGACCCCGCCCGGAACGTCGGGAAACGAGCCGTCCAGCGTACGCGGGCTGTGCCAGACCTCGCGGCCTTCGCCGGTGACGGCGTCGGCGACGCGGATCGACCATGGGTGAGGCACGTCGACGAGCATCGGCTCGGGGGCGCCGCCAGCGCCGGGACGCCGAGTGAAGGCGACGCGGCGGCCGTCGGGCGACCACACCGGGTCCTCGTCCTGCCCGGTCGACGGCGTCAGCCACGTCACCGACTTCGCCGCAACGTCGTACACGCCGATAAGATTATGATCACGGCGATGCGAAACGAAGGCCAGCTTCGTGCCGTTCGGCGACCATGTCAGATCGGCATCCTTGCCGGCATCGTAGAACAGCCGCTCGGGCTTGGCCTTGCCGCCGTCGAGCGGGGCGGTCCAGACCTGACCGTCCTTGACGTAAGCCAGCCTGCCGGTTGCCGATAGTTTCGGGTGGTCGCCCTCGGCAACCTTGACCGGTGTGCCACCCGCGGCGAGTGCGGTCCAGATCGTCAGCTTCGGTTGCTCGAGCGCATCGGCGGGGTTCGGCTGGACGCCGCCCTCCGCGGGCCAGTTCGCATCGTGGTCGCCGCCGCGGACCCACGCCAGGCGGATGCCATCGGGCGAGAAGGTCAGCCCGGTCAGCTCCTGCCCGTCGTCGGCGGTGCCGCGCGTCACCTGCCGCGGCGCAAAGCCCGGCGCGGTCGCGGTCCAGACATTGCGGACGCCCTTGACCGTCGTCAGCCATGCGATGCGGTCGCCCTTTTCCGCCGCAACGAGTTCATTGACGAACGGATAGGCGAGCATCGCCTCGAGGCCGGGCGGCGGCGTTTCGGCCGGAAGCGGCATCGCCGCGAGAAGCATCGGCAATGTCGCGAGCCACCAAAACCTGAGCGTCACCGCGCATCCCCCTGCCGTTGCGGCGTAAACCTAGCCGCAGTCATGCAACTGTCAAATACGTCGCCGTCGAAGGCCGAGCCGAGCTTGGCGGGTGCCCGGCGGCGTGCAACATGGTGGCGATAAACCGGCGGTGAGCAGACCATGTCGATCGCGTTGATAGCCCTCGCACTGGCGACGTCCCCGCCCGCGACCGACCGCGATACGAGCGCGTGGTGGGCGACGACGACCGTCTTGTCGAACGATGCGATGGAGGGCCGCGACACCGGCTCGGTGGCATACGAGCGCGCGGCGAAGATCGTTGCCGCGCGGCTGGCGGCGGCTGGGGTCAAGCCGGCGGGTGACAACGGCAGCTGGTTCCAGCGCGTGCCGATGGAGCAAGTCGCGCTGCCGAAGGCCGGGGTTCACATCGCGGTCGACACGACGCCGCTCGCCTTCCTCCACGATATTACCGTCGAGCCGACGGTCGACATGCCGACCAAGCTCGACGCGACGATCGCGTTCCGCGGTTATTGCGGCGCCGCCGTGCTGGGCGATGTCCGGGGCAAGGTCGTCGTCTGCTGGGGGACGCACCGCCCGGGCCTGCCCGATGCGGCGGCGCGGCTCGCGGCGGTACGGACCGCCGGAGCCGCCGGCATCGTCACTGTCGCCGATCCGGGTTTCGCCGTCGAGCCGCCCCGCTGGCCGTTCGCCTATGCGCGGTCGGTCTGGCTCGCCGGGACGACGCCGCGGCACGAGGCGATGCTCGTCGCGGCGCTCAACGTCGCGGCGTTGGGACGCGTCGTCGCCGGTTCGAGCCATGACGCGGCAGCGCTGACCGTTGCGGGCACAATGGGCGAGCCGTTGCCGAGCTTCGACGCGCCGGGGCGTTTCGTCGCGAGCTTTGCCCCGACGCGCAAGTCGCTGACCGCCTCGAATATCATCGGCTTGCTGCCCGGTACGGACGCGGCGCTGGCCAACCAGCATATCGTTTTGTCGGCGCATCTCGACGGCTATGGCTTCGGCGAGCCGGTCGACGGCGATGCGTTGTACAACGGGACGCTCGACGACGCGGCGTATGTCGCGCTGTTGATCCAGCTCGCCGAGCGCCGTCACGGGCATGGCTATCGCCGCCCGGTGATGCTTGCGGCGTTCACCGGCGAGGAGAAGGGGCTGCTCGGGGCACGGTGGTTCGTCGCGCATCCGACGGTGCCGCTCGCGACGATCGCCGCCGACATCAACCTCGACCAGCTCCGCCCGATCTTCCCGCTCGACCTGCTGACGGTCCATGCGCTCGACGACACCACGCTCGGCAACGACGCGCGCGCGGTGGCAGGAGAGATGGGCATTGCCGTGCAGAAAGACCCCGAGCCCGAGCGCAACCTGCTCCGGCGAGCAGATCAGTGGCCGGTCCTCCAGGCGGGCATTCCGGCAACCGCCTTCGTCTTCGGCTATCGCCCGGGAGGCCCGAGCGAGCGCGTCTACCGCCACTGGTACGTCACCGGCTATCACAAGCCGCAGGACGACATCGCCCAGCCGATGGACTGGACCGCTGCCGCACGCTTCAACACCTTCTTCTACCGCCTTGTCGACCGCGTCGCCGACCAGCCCGCGGTCCCGGCGTGGCAGCCGGGAAGTACGCTCAAGCCGTGACGATCGCGCCGAAACGTCAGGTGCTCGCCGCCGTGACGATATCGACCAGCTTACGGCACACCGGCGACATATCGCGATGATGGATAAGCCATAACCGGCTGACCGCGCCGGGGGAGTCGAGCGGAAGATAGACGAGATTGTCGAGGTGCAGCGCCGCCAGCGAGCGGGCCAGCACCGTGATCCCGAAGCCAGCGGCGACCAGGCCGAGCAACGTCGACAGCGCGCCGACCTCCTGCACCACCCGCGGCTCGAACCCGGCGTTCCGGCATAAGTGCGTCAGGTGCTCGTTGAACCCCGATCCAAGTTTGCTTTCGTAAAGCACAAAGGCTTCGTCGACGAGATCGGCGATAGCGAGCGCGGGCGACGATGCGAGCCGATGGTCGGTTCGCATCGCAACCATGATGTCTTCCTCGAGCAGCATGGTCGCGACCAGCGACGGCGGTAGCACCGGCGGCTCGACACCGCGGATGAAGCCGGCATCGAGGCTCCGCTCGGTCAGCCGCTCGACTTGCAGGGCGCGCGGCATCTCGGTCAGGTCGAGGTAGACCGCCGGATACGCCTTGCGGAAGTCGAACATTGCGGTCGACAGCAGCGGCGTCAGCGGTGCCGACGTGATGAAGCCGATAGTCAGCTCGCCGATCTCGCCGCGATCGGCCCGGCGGGCAGTGGCGAAGGCATGATCGGCCTGCGCCAGGGTCTTGCGTGCTTCGTCGAGAAACGCCGTCCCCGCTTCGGTCAAGCGGACACGCCGACTCGTCCGTTCGAACAGTTCGACGCCCAGTTCAGCTTCTAATGCGCGGATTTGCTGGCTTAGCGGCGGTTGCGAGATGCCCAGGCGCTCGGCGGCTCGGCCAAAATGCAGCTCCTCGGCGACACCGACGAAATATCTGAAGTGCCGCAGCTCCACGGATCAAGTCGCCCTTCGTATCGATCATGCTGCATCGAGTATTAGACCGCAGCGCATCATTCTTGCAAAACGCTTTGTCGATCAGCCGCCCGTGCCGGCTTACGTCCCGGCAACCGCGCGGAGCAGGTCTGTAATGGCGTCATGATCAGCATCGTCAAAATCGCCTTGCAGCGGCCTTTGACGTTCATCGTCATGGCTATGCTGATCGCGATCGTCGGCGTTCTCGCCGCGCTGCGGACCCCGGTCGATATCTTTCCCGACATTCGCGTACCGGTGATCGCGGTCGCGTGGACCTACGCCGGCCTGTCCCCCGAAGACATGTCGGGGCGGCTCATCACCCCGTATGAGCGCGTGCTGACGACGACGGTCAACGACATCGAGCATATCGAGAGCCAGTCGCTGCAGGGCATCGGCGTGGTCAAGATCTTCTTCCAGCCGGGTGCCGATATCCGCACCGCGACGGCGCAGGTGACGTCGATCTCGCAGAGCGTGTTGCGCCAGCTTCCCCCGGGGGTCACGCCGCCGCTGATCCTCAATTACAGCGCGTCGACGGTGCCGATCCTGCAGCTCGCGCTGTCGGGCAAGGGCCTAAGCGAGCAGCAGCTTTTCGACATCGGCCAGAATCAGGTCCGGACGAGTCTCGTCACGGTTCCCGGGGCGGCGATCCCCTATCCGTCGGGCGGACGCCAGCGGCAGATCCAGATCGACATCGACCCGCAGGCGCTCCAGTCGAAGGGCCTATCTGCGCAGGATGTCGGCAATGCCATCGCCGCGCAGAACCAGATCAACCCCGCCGGTTTCGCCAAGATCGGCTCGTACCAGTACAGCATTAAGCTCAACAACGCCCCCGACACCATCGCCGGATTGAACGACCTCCCGGTCAAGGTGGTCAACGGCGCGACGATCTACATGCGCGACGTCGCGAACGTCCGCGACGGCAGCGGCCCGCAGACCAATGTCGTCCACGTCGACGGCCGCCGTTCGGTTCTAATGACGGTCCTCAAGAACGGCGCAACCTCGACGCTGGCGATCGTCCAGGGGGTCAAGGACAGCCTGCCCGCGATCGCCGCGACGCTGCCCGACAGCCTCCACATCGTGCCGATCGGTGACCAGTCGGTGTTCGTGAAGGGTGCTGTCACCGGCGTCATCGTCGAGGGCGCGATCGCCGCCGCGCTGACCTCGCTGATGATCCTGCTGTTCCTCGGCTCGTGGCGCTCGACCGTGATCATCGCGCTGTCGATCCCGCTCGCGGTGCTCGCCGCGGTGGCGATGCTCGCGGCGATCGGCGAGACTTTGAACGTCATGACCCTCGGCGGTCTGGCATTGGCGGTCGGCATCCTCGTCGACGACGCGACCGTGACGATCGAGAGCATCGAGTGGCACCTCGAAAAGGGCAAGGCGGTCGTCCCCGCGATCCTCGACGGGGCCGCGCAGATCGTCACCCCGGCGTTCGTCTCATTGCTGTGCATCTGCATCGTCTTCGTGCCGATGTTCTTCCTTCCTGGCGTCGCTGGATTCCTGTTCGTGCCGCTGGCGATGGCGGTGGTGTTCGCGATGATCGCCTCGTTCGTCTTGTCGCGGACGCTGGTGCCGACGATGGCGATGTATCTGCTGCGCGCGCATGCGGTCGGCGAGGATGGGCATGCCGCGGGCAAGCCAGGGTCGCGCAACCCGCTGGTCCGCTTCCAGCGCGGCTTCGAACGGACATTCTCGCGGATCCGCACGAGCTATGGCGGCCTGCTCGGACGCGCGCTTGCGGGACGCGGCATCTTCATGGCCGGGTTCATGGTCGTCGTGCTGGCGTCGTTCCTGCTCGTCCCGTTCCTCGGCAGCAACTTCTTCCCGAGCGTCGACGCCGGGCAGATCACGATGCACGTCCGCGCGCCGATCGGGTCGCGGATCGAGGATACCGCCGCCGAGTTCGACCTGATCCAGCGCCGCCTCCGCCAGCTGATCCCGTCGTCGGAGCTCGCCTCGGTCGTCGACAACATCGGCCTGCCGGTCAGCTCGATCAACACGGTGTATAATAACTCCGGGACGATCGGCTCGCAGGATGGCGACATTCTCGTCGCGCTGACCAAGAAGCATCGGCCAACCGCCGAATATATCGCGCTGCTGCGGCGTCAGCTGCCGAAGGATTTCCCCGGCACGACCTTCGCCTTCCTGCCCGCCGACATCACCAGCCAGATCCTGAACTTCGGCGCGCCCGCGCCGATCGACATCCAGGTGACCGGCAAGAACGCCGCCGCCAACGCGGCGCACGCGGCGCGCATCCTTCGCGCGATCCGCTCGATCCCCGGGCTGGCTGATGCGCGGGTCCAGCAGTCGGCGCGCTCACCGCAGCTCAACATCGACATCGACCGCACCCGGATCGGCCAGTACGGCCTGACCGAGCGCGACGTCACCAACAGCCTGTCGACGACGCTCGCCGGAACTGCGACGTCGGCTCCCGTGTTTTTCCTCAACCCCGACAACGGCGTGTCGTACGCGGTCGTCGCCCAGACTCCCGAATACCGCATCGGTTCGATCGCCGACCTTCAGGGCGTGCCGATTTCCGGCGCAGCCGGCACCGCCGCCCAGACGCTCGGCGGGCTCAGCACCTTCGTACGGAGCAACACGTCGCCGGTTATCAGCCATTACAACATCGCGCCGGTCATCGACATCTTCGGGACGCCGCAAGGTCGCGACCTCGGCTCGGTCGCGAAAGACATCAACGCCGCGATTCACGACCTCGACAAGGTTAAGCCGAAGGGCGTGACAGTGACGCTGCGCGGTCAATATGTGACGATGAACGCCAGTTTCACTGGCCTCGGTTTCGGCATCGTCGCGGCGATTGCGCTGATCTACCTGCTGATCGTCGTCAACTTCCAGAGCTGGGTCGACCCATTCGTCATCATCACCGCACTGCCCGCCGCGCTCGCCGGGATCGTCTGGATGCTGTTCGCGACGGGGACGACGCTGTCGGTCCCGGCGCTGACCGGCGCGATCATGTGCATGGGGGTCGCGACGGCGAACTCGATCCTCGTGGTCAGCTTCGCCCGCGAGCAGCTCGAAGTCCTCGGCGACGCGACCAAGGCGGCACTCGAGGCCGGGATGGTCCGTTTCCGCCCGGTGCTGATGACCGCGCTGGCGATGATCATCGGCATGACGCCGATGGCGCTCGGGCTCGGCGAGGGCGGCGAGCAGAACGCCCCGCTCGGCCGCGCGGTGATCGGCGGGCTGATCTTCGCGACCGTAGCAACGCTGTTCCTCGTGCCGACCATCTTCAGCTTCGTCCACCGGCACGGCCGGGCAAAACATGCCGCACAGGAGCTTGAGCTCGCCAATGCTTGATCCGTCGCATACGCAGTTCGAGCCCGCCCGCACTTCATCCAGTTCGCGGACCCTGAAGCTTGCGGGCGTCGTTGCGGCGATCATCGCGCTGGTGGTCGTTGGCTACGGCATCACTTCGCGCAGCAGCGCCGACCACCAGCTCGTTGCCATCTCCAGCGACGCCGCAATTCCGACGGTCTCGGTCGTCACCCCGACCCGCGGCGACCGTTCGACCGGGCTCGTTCTGCCGGGCAGCGTGCAGGCATATAATAGCGCGCCGATCTATGCCCGGACCAACGGCTATGTCCGGCGCTGGCTGGTCGATATCGGCGACCGGGTCGTCGCCGGGCAGACCCTCGCGATCCTCGATGCCCCTGAAATCGATCAGCAGCTCGCGCAGGCGGAGGCGAACTACCAGACCGCGCTGGCCAACGCCGCGCTCGCCAAGAGCACATCGGTTCGCTGGGTCGCGCTGCGTGCAAAGGATGCAGTGTCGCAGCAGGAGACCGACGAGAAGGCAGGCGATCTCGCATCGAAGAACGCGATCGCCAACGGCGAGCTCGCCAACCTCAAGCGCCTCCGCGCGCTGCAGGGCTTCACCCGGCTGACCGCGCCGTTTGCCGGCACCGTGACGAGCCGTTCGGCGCAGATCGGCGGCCTTGTCAGCTCGGGGACCGCGTCGGCGACGGCGCTGTTCACCGTGTCCGACGTCCACCGCATGCGGGTCTATGTCCGGGTGCCGCAGGGCGCATCGGCGCAGGTTCATACCGGGCTGCACGCGACGATGACTTTGCCCGAATATCCCGGGCGAAGCTTCGACCTCGTGTTGACGCGCAACGCCGGGGCAGTCGATCTTCAATCGGGCACCGTTCTGGTCGAGCTGCAGACCGACAATCCCGGCGGCGCGCTCAAGCCAGGGTCGTATTCGCAGGTAACCTTCCCCATCGCCGCAGCCGGTAACAGTGTCCATCTGCCCGCGAGTGCGCTGATCCTCCGGGCGAATGGCCCGACCGTTGCGCTGGTCGACGGCAATGGGCGCGTCACGCTCAAGCCGGTGACGATCGGCCGCGACGAGGGCAAGCAGGTCGAGATCAGCGCGGGTCTGACGGGCAGCGAGCGCATCATCGACTCGCCGCCCGACGCGTTGGAAAACGGCGACCGGGTCCGCGTCGAAGACCCGAAGGCTGGCCGTGTCCAAAGCTAAAAGTGCTGCGACCGCCGCCGTCCTGACTGCTCTGCTGGCAACCGCAGCGTGTTCGCTGGCGCCGCCGTACCAGCCGCCCGCCACAGTCGCGCCGCCCGCGTACAAGGAGGTTGCCGGCTGGACCGCCGCCGCGCCCGCCGACGCTGCGCCGCGCGGTGCTTGGTGGAGCATGTTCGCCGATCCGGTGCTCGACGACCTCGAGACCCGCGCCGAACAGGCCAGTCCGACGCTTGCCGCCGCCCTCGCGCGCTACGATGCGGCACGGGCGCTCGTCAGTTTAACGGCGTCCGACCAGATCCCGACGGTCGTCGCAAACACTAGCGCCGGGCGTACCCGCGCCTCGGCAGGCCGTCCGTTATCCAACGGCAGCGCGGTGACGTACAACGCCTTCTCGATCGGGGCGACGCTCGACTATGAGCTCGACCTGTGGGGCCGGGTCCGCAATAGCGTCCGCGCCGACCGTGCCGACGCCGCCGCGAGCCATGCCGACCTCGCCGCGGTCATGCTCAGCCTTCAGGCTTCGGTCGCCGATGCGTATTTTCGCCTTCGCGGGCTCGATGCCCAGGCCGCGCTGTTGCACGAGACGGTCGCCGCCTACGAACGCGCCCGCGATTTGACGACGACGCGCCACGACGGCGGCATCGCCTCGGGCCTCGACGTCAGCCGCGCCGACAATATCCTGTCGGCAGCACGCGCGCAGATTTCCGCAACCGCCAACGAGCGCGCCGCGATCGAGCACGAGATCGCGGCGCTGACCGGTGCCGTCGCGTCGAGCTTCGCCATCGCCCCGCTCGTCCGCCCACTCGAGCCGCCGCCGGTCGCGTTCGGCGTGCCGTCGCAGCTCGTCGAACGCCGCCCCGACGTTGCCGAGGCCGAACGGCGGATCGCCGCCGCCAACTTCCGAATCGGCGTCGCGCGCGCGGCGTATTTCCCCAACATCTCGCTCGGGCTCGGTGGCGGCGTCGAGGCGACGAGCGGGTCGATCTTCAGCAGCGGCGCTGGGTTCTGGGCACTTGGACCCGCGCAGGCGTTGCTGACGCTATTCGATGGCGGCCGCCGCCGGGCGCAGGTGCGGATCTCGCGCGCGCAGTACGACGAGGCCGCGGCCAACTACCGCTCGACCGTTCTGACCGCGTTCCGCGAAGCCGAGGACCAGATTGCCGCGACGCGCCACCTCGCGGCACAGGCGGCCGACCAGCTGGC
Source organism: Polymorphobacter megasporae (assembly GCF_018982885.2). NCBI lineage: Bacteria > Pseudomonadati > Pseudomonadota > Alphaproteobacteria > Sphingomonadales > Sphingosinicellaceae > Glacieibacterium > Glacieibacterium megasporae. The sequence goes on from NZ_CP081848.1 coordinate 800,240, forward strand.
CGCCGCTCAAGCTGCCGAACGAACCCGTGAACTCGCGCTGGTCCGTTACCGCGACGGCGCGTCGGACTATCTCGACGTCGTCACCGCCCAGACCGCGTCGCTCGAAGCCGAGCGCGCGGCATTGGCGGTCCAGACCAGCCGGATGCAGACCGCCGTCTCGCTGGTCCGTGCCCTCGGCGGAAGCTACGTTCCGGCCGCCTGATCGGCAGATCGCGCTGCTCTAGCTTCCCAGCCCCAGCTTGCGCGCGCGCTCGGCGACTGCGGGCTGGAGAGCGATCGCGGCGGCCCGGTCAGCCGTCGCGCCCGCTGCATCGCCGACCTTCGCGCGAACGATGCTCCGCGCATAGAGCGACCACGCGCTGCGCGGGGCGATGCCGATGGCGGCGTCATAATCCTTGAGCGCCTGGGTAAATTCGCCGCGGCGCAGACGGACCAGGCCTCGGCTATCGAGATACGCGACCGTTCCCGGGCGAAGCCGGACCGCGGCGTTGCAGTCGTCGAGCGCTCGGTCGAGATCGCGGTTGAGCAGCGCGCGGGCCCAGCAGCGGCCGTTGAGCGCCTCCGGACGGGCGGCGTCTTCGGGATGAGCTTTCAGCCACGCATCGAAATTCAGCAGCGCCGCATCATACTCGTCGACGGCAACGAGCATCGACGCGAGCTGCAGACGCCGCTCGGACGACGGCGGCAGACCCTTGTCGGCGACATGCAGATCCTCCGACGCACCGGCCGGATCGTGCCCACGCAGCTTGAGACCGGCGCGCATCAAACGCACGTCGGCCTCCGCCGGCTCGAGCGCGATCGCCTTGTCGAGATCCCCCGAGGCAAGCAGCGGCTGCCGGTTGGCGAGCCGCATTCCGGCGCGGATGCGGAGGGTGGTCACGTCGTTCGGGGCGAGCGCTACCGCCTTGTCGAGATCGGCCAGCGCCGCTTCGAGCTTGCCGTTCGATGCCTGCACCGTCCCGCGGCGGGTATAGCCCTCCGCGGTGGTCGGTTCGGCGGCTTTGTCGGACAGGTCGAGCGGCGTGCCGTCGGCGCTGACCGCGCGGGTCGGCGTCAGGCCGAAGACCGGGCCGCCTTCGTAGGTGACGAGCATCTTGTTCGCCTTGTTGGCGACGTAGATGCGGTGAGTGCGGAAAAAGTCGAAGCCGATCAACATGTCGCCGTCGCCGATCGTGATGTCGCTGAACTGGATCCTCGGCTTGGGAATCGCCTCGCCGCCGATTTCGAGCTTGTCGAACGTTCCGATCCAGGTGCGGAGGGCGCGACTGCCGAGGCCGGTCGACAATCCGCTGGCAACGACCCCGGGGCTGTCCGGGGTGATGCCGGCGCGCCTCGCGGCGGAAAGGGTCATGATCGACGATTCGGCACCGGTATCGAAGACGGCGCGCAGCTTGACGCCGTTCAACGTCACCGTCCCGACGGTGTGAACCTGAAACGGCGGATTTCGCGATTCGAGCGACACGATCGTGAACGGCTTGGTCCCGGCCCAATACGCCAGCGTTTCGACAGCGCAGTCCTTCGCATGCAGCAGCCGGATCGCCCCGTGGGGCAGGTCATATTCGACATCACCGATGCCGAGGAAATTCTGGCCGAGCAGCCCCACGGCTCCGGTGTCGGTGCCGCCGACGATAAAATCGACCTTGGGCACCGAGACGCCCCCGAGGCCGAAGTCGCGGACCGAGGCAATCGAGGCGGAGGTATCGCCGTTGACCCCGCGCAACCGGAACCACGTCGGTGCCGGGTCAAGGTGCAGCCCGAATTCAGCCGCCGACGCCCGTGACATCGTGCTGTAGAAGGCGCCGCTGTCGACGATGAAGCGTGCGTCCTTGCCACCGATCTTCGTCGTCACGATCGGGCGGTGTCCGGCGAGCATCACCGACATTTCGAGGAACTTCGAAAGCTGGCAGCTCGGCGCAGCGTATGCCGGGGCCGTGGTCAGCGCGGCGATCGACCCTAGGACGATCGCGGCGGCCGCCGACCACCGATTACTTTCACAACGACGTAGCGACCGGCCCGTGGACACTCCCCAATCCCCCCATGACATCAGTGACTGTCCCGCTCAAAGATCAAGCAATCGCACTAACTTACTATAGGCTGTTGATCCCGGTCTATATGAACTGATGGCAGCGCGACTATCCGACATCGCACCGTACCGCCGAACGTCGGCAACGCGTCAGGCGCGGGGCAAGGCAGGAAGCAACCGCGAGGCGCCGTAAGCGATCGCAAGCAGCCCCGCACCGCACGTCGCATAAGCGATGTCGCACAGGAACTCGGTCCACGGCAGCGAGACATGGACGAAATAGCGGGTCAGAAGCAGCGCGACCGATCCCGCATAGCCGCATGCATCGGCGACGTAGATGAGGAAGCCGGCATTGCCCGACGCGTGGGTCGCGGCAATCAGCCGGTCGAATAACAGCGCGTTGAACGGGACGTAGGCGAGATACAGCCCGGCCCCGGCGGCGATCATCCAGCCGACCGCGCCGAGCCAGCCGAGCTGGAACGCGGCGGTGGCGAGGCCCATCGTCGCCAGCCCGACCGCGATCAAGGCAAGGTTCCAGATGACGCCACGGCGATTGTCGCGGACCCGCGTCAACATCGCTAGCGCGACGAGAACGACCGCGGCGACCGGCAATTCGGACCAGGCGAAGATGCCCGCCTCGCCGGCGAAACCAAGCTCGCGCCAGATCTCGGCGGCGAAATTGTCGCGGAAGTCGCGGAACGCCGTCAGCAGGACATAGACCGCGATCAACGCGACGAGGCCGGCGGCGTGGGCGCGGAAGAAGGCGGCGCGCGTGCGCGAATCCATCGGCGAACGTGGCGCGCGTTCGGCTTCGTCGCGCGCGTCGGGGGGCGGCAACTGTGCGAGCGCGGCAACCGCGACGAGCAGCAGCGGGGCGAACAACAGCCCGGTCATCGCGGGCATCCAGCGTTCGCTTACGAGGTTACCGTCGAGCAGTGCCGCGCCGACCGCCTTGACCGCGCCCGACGAGACGATGAAGCTCGCGCACAGGATTGCGCCGAGGATCTCGGTCAGCCGCCGCCCTTCGAGGAAGCCGAACACCAGCCCCCAGATCATGCCGAGCCCAAGCCCGTTGAGGAATAGCGCGATCATGCCGACGACGGGCGGCGCGACAGCGAAGCCAACCAGCGCGACCTCGGCGAACCCGATCAGCAGCAGGATCGCGACGGCACGATGCGCGGGCGGCATTTCGGAGACGATCTTGATGCCGATCAGCTTCGACAGCGCGTAGCCCGCGACCTGCGCGATCACGAGCATGATCTTGAAATCGATCGTGAACGGCCAGCCGGCGATGTGGGTGTAGCTCGCGACGGCGAACGGCTTGCGGTACGCGTACATCGCGAAATAGGCGGCGAACGCCGACGCTCCACCGTAGAGCGCGAACATCGACGGCGGGGCCCGCCGCAGCCATCGCGTCACCGCGCTCTCGCGGCCCGGAAGCGCTGTAAGCGGTGCGGCGATCAAGGCTTCTCGCCTGCCGCGATGCGCGTGGCGATCGTCTCGAGGACCGGCCAGAGGTCGGCGACGCTGTCGATGACATAGTCGGCGCCGGCAGCGCGGAGTGCGTCGGCCGACGCCCTGACCCGGCGCGCGCGCTCGGCCGGGTCGAGCGCATTTAAGTCGTTTAGCGACAGCCCGACGCCATTGCCCGACGCCGCGACCCCGACCGTCCACGCCCCCGCCGCCTGTCCCTCGCCGATGCCGACGACGGCGTCGTCGACCTTGACGCACGCCGACGCGGGCCACGCGCCAAGCTCGACGAGCGCCTTCCACAGCATCAGCGGGGAGGGGCGGCCCTCTTTCGTCTCGCCCGAACAGACGATGACCGCGGGGGCATAACCCTGCGCCGCAGCGAGCGGCAGGATGTCGGCCATCATCTCGCGGGTGTATCCAGTGCACGAACCGACCGGCACCCCGGCCTGCGCAAGGCGCGCGGCGAGATCGGCGGCTCCCGGGATCAGCGCCGAGCAATCGCGCGCCGCGTCGCGCATCAGCGCCGCGACGGTGTCGTGGAGCCGGGTGACGTCATCCTCGATCGCGTCGCCGCCGTGCGCCGCGCGCCATGCGTCGGCGACGCGCGGCACCTTGAGGATCGCGCGGATATGGTCGCGCTTGGCGCGGCCCATGTCGGCGCGCGCTTCGGCTTCGGTGATCGGCACGCCTTCACCGTCGAACAGCCCCAGCAGCGCGACGACGGGGGCGCGGCTGCCATAGTCGATCATCGTCCCAGCCCAGTCGAGAACCACCGCCTTGATGCTCGAAATCATGCCGCAGCTCCCAGTTTCCGCCCGGTGAGATCGCCGATCACCTCCTCGGCGAGCGCGAACGACGTCGATGCCCCGGTGCCGCTGGTGACGACGACGAGGCGCACCCCCTCGGCCGGTTCCGCGACGAGGCTGTGCCCCGCCGCCGAGGCATAGGTCCCGGTCCAGCGGTCGACGACCGGCGGCACCGCGCCGAACACTGCTGCGAATTCTTCGAGGATCAGGCCTTCGACGTGGTCGGAGGCGAACGGGTCGGGGGTCGCCGCGTAATCGTGGCTGTCGCCCACAACCAGACTGCCGTCGGCGTTCTGCGCGACGATCAGGTGGATGCCGTGCGCAAGATGGTCGGGCTGTTCGGCGTCGAGGCGTGCGCGCAACGCTGCAGCTTCGGGTAGCGCCGCGTAACCGAGATAGCGGACGAGGCTGAGGTCGGACATCACCGTCGCCGGCAGCCGGAACCCCGGCGATGCGAGCCGCAGCATCTGCAGCTTGCACCGCGTCACCCCCGCCGCCGCCAACTCCTCGGGGAACAGGGTCGCAAGATCGTCGCCCGAGCAGACGACGATCGCGCCCGCGTGGACCGTCCCCGCCGACGTCTCGATTCGCCCGGCTTCGACCGCGTGGACCGCGATGCCGAAACGGAACTCGACGCCGTGCTCCCGCGCCAGCCACGCCGCGAGCGTAGGGACCGCCGTGCGCGAATCGACGCGCAGGTCGACGGCGCTGAACAACGCGCCGGTCAGTGCGGCGGGAGCCATAGGCGCGATCCGCGCTGCCGCCGCTTCACGCTCGAGCCAGACGCAGCCGTCGCCCATGTCGGTGTCGAGGAACGCTGCGAGCACCGCTGCAGCTTCGGGCCGCTGCGCAACCATCATCAGGCCGGTCTGTTCGATCGCGATCCCGGCGCGCGGTGCGACCTCGGCCCAGACGTCGCGCGATCGCCGGGCGCGCTGCCAGACCTGGCCGGCCTCCTGGCCGGTCACGGTGACGAAGCCGAAATTGCGGATCGAGGCGCCGTTCGCCTGCGCGTCGCGGTCGACGACGACGACCCTGAGCCCGAGACGGCTTGCGGCGAGCGCATGGGCGAGGCCGACGATGCCGGCGCCGACGATGGCGATATCGAACGAGTCGGCCAAGCGATCTCCCTTCCCCGGTCGCGACGCCGGATCTGCCAGACTTCGCGCGCCTGTTCGCGGCGCGCCAAGTCATTCGACGAATGCCGCGCATAGGCCGCGTCTATGAGTCGCGCTGGCGCAGCTTTGGCCCGGTCACGCAACCGTCACGACCGCGGTTTACGCTAATCCGTCATGGCGGCGAGCTACCAGCATCTCCGGGCGTTCCACGCGATCGCGGTCGAGGGCGGGGTATCGCGCGCGGCGCGCCGCCTCAACGTGTCGCAACCGACCCTGTCGCAGCAGTTGAAGGCGCTGGAGGCGCGGCACGGTGTAGCGCTGTTCGAGGGGCGCAAGTCGCCGCTCAAGCTGACGACGGCGGGGCGCGACCTGTTCCTGCTGACCCAGCGGCTGTTCGCGACGGCGTCGGACATCGATGAGATGCTCGGCGAGACGTCGAGCCTGACCGGCGGCATCCTCCGGCTGGGGTCGGATTCGCCATTCTACGCCGCGCGGCTGGTCGACCTGTTCCACCGGCGACACCCGGCGACCGGGGTCCAGGTCCGCATGGGCAACGCCCACGACGTCATGCGCTGGCTGAGCGAGGCGCAGATCGATGCGGCGCTGGCGAGCGATCCGCCGGGCGACCCGACCTTCAGCTACGATCCGCTGTACACCGACGGCTTAAGCGTCGCGCTGCCGCTGCATCATCCGCTGGCGCTGCTCGACGCGATCCCGGTCGAGGCGCTGGCTGCACAGGTCCTGCTGCTGCGCGAGCCGACGTCGAAGACCCGTTCCTTTACCGAACGCGCGCTCGGCGATGCCGGGGTGGTACCGCTCGCCAGCCTCGAATTCCACGGCCGCGAGACCATCCGCGAGGCGATCGCACTCGGGCTCGGCGTCAGCGTCTTCTTCGCGTCGGAGTGCCCGCCCGACCGGCGGATCGATTATCGCCCGCTCGATACTGGCGACCGCACCTACGAGCTTCGCGGCTTCCTGCTGTGCCTCAACGACCGCCGCCGCAGCGCGTTGATGCGCGCGGTCAAGGCGGTGATCTGCGACATGCGGCTCGAATGCGACGACCCCGCGCCGGTCGCGTTGGAGCTGGCATGATTGCTACCCTCGACGACATCGTCGCGCTTTACACGCGGCACGGCCATCGCAGCTACGGCGAGGGCGTCAGCCAGCTCGAGCACGCGGTCCAGTGCGCGATTCTCGCCGAAGCCGAAGGCGCGCCGTCGTCGCTGATCGTCGCGGCGCTGCTCCACGACGTCGGCCATCTGATCGAGGACGACGAAAGCGCCGCCGACGCGCGGCACGAGATGGTCGGTGCTGCGATCCTCGCCCGCGTGTTCGGTGCGGCCGTGGTGCGGCCTTGTGCGCTGCATGTTCAGGCCAAGCGCTACTTGTGTGCGACCGAGCCCGGCTACGCCGCCACGCTCAGCGCCGCCTCGCAACGCTCGCTCGTTCTGCAGGGCGGGGCGTTCGATAGCGCTGCGAGTGTGGCCTTCGCGCAACGCCCCTATGCCGCCGCCGCGATCGCTCTCCGACGGTTTGATGACAGCGGGAAACGGCTCGATGCCGGGGTCGGACCCCGCTTCGCCGACTATCTTCCGATGCTGGCGAGGGTTGCAGCGCGCTGACCGAGCGTTCGGCCAGCATTAGTTAACATACTCGAAACATTAGGCGATCGGGAATTGCTGCACATGCAAACAGCGCGCTAAGCCACTCTACGAATCGCCGTCTACGCGACACATCCCGTCGTTCCATGACAGATAGATGACGCTTACCGCCGTCGGGCCATAGATATCGCCTATAACCGGCATATGGCCAAAGACTTGGCGCGCGCCCTGTTATCGGCGCGAGAGCGGCCCCGAGAAATTCAGCCGAGCAGGGGGCCGTGGCCATGAAAGCCGATCGTTTTGTCTATGGTGCCGTCGCCGCCCTGCTGTGCGGGTGCGGCAACGCCGCCCTCGCCGCCGCAACGACCGCTGCTCCCTCTGCCGTGCCCGACACGGCACCCGACGCGACGGCAGCCGACACCGCCGACAACGGCATCGGCGAGATCACCGTCACCGCGCAGCGTCGTAACGAAAGCATCCAGAAGGTCCCGCTGACGATCCAGGCGTTCACCGGCGAGACGCTGTCGCAGCTTCACGTCTCGACCTTCGACGACCTGATCAAGTACACGCCGAACGTTACCTTCGGCAACAACGGCCCGGGCCAGGGCGCGATTTTCATCCGCGGCCTCAGCGCCGGGTTCGCCGGCGGCCAGTCGAGCGCCACCATCGGCAACTTCCCCAACGTCGCAGTCTATCTCGACGACCAGTCGCTCCAGTTTCCGGCGCGTAACGTCGACATCTACGTCGCCGACATCGAGCGCGTCGAAGTGCTCGAAGGGCCGCAGGGCACGTTGTTCGGCGGCGGCGCCGAGGCCGGCGCGGTTCGCTACATCACCAACAAGCCCAAGCTCGACCGCTTCGAGGGCCATGCCGAGGCGATGTACGGCGGAACGTCGGGCGGCGCGGCGAACAACAGCGAAGTGCTGACGCTCAACGTGCCGATCATCAAGGACAAGCTCGCGGTCCGCGGGACGATCTACAACGAGCGCCGCGGCGGGTACATCGACAACGTCTCGAGCACTTTCACCCGGTCGAACGCCGATCCGGGCAATTATTATCTCAACATCAAGCCGACCGCCGGTGGCCTTTGCCCCAACGGCCAGCCGCAGGCGGCGACGTCGCCGGGCTTCTGCACCTTCCCCAACCAGCACCAGATCAATAACGGGACGACCGCGGGTAACGACTTCAACCCGGTCACCTACACCGGCGGCCGGATCGAAGCCCTGTGGGATGTCGCGCCGAACTGGGACATCCTGATCACCGAGAGCCTCCAGCACCTCGATGTCGAGGGTCTGTCGGCGCAGTATCCGATCGGCTCCGACTTCCAGCCCTTGAAGCCGCTGCAGGTCACATCGTTCGTGCCGAGCTACGACCATGACCGTTTCGAGAGCACCGCATGGACCGTCCACGGCAAGCTCGGCCCGCTCAACGCCGTCTATACCGGCAGCTATCTCGAGCGGCATATCGACAACCAGGTCGACTATACCAACTACTCGCGCACCGCGTACGGCATGTATTACGAGTGCACCGGCGGCGCGACCGGCTTCGGCAAGGGCGCGGCGACGTGCTTCTCCCCGGCGACCTACTGGCACGACCGGGTAAAGAACACGCATTTGACCAACGAATTCCGCCTGAGCACCCCCGACACGTGGCGGATCCGCGCGATCGGCGGGGTCTTCCAGGAGACGTTCCGCGTCGAAGACATCATGAACTTCGAATATAAGACGATCCCGTCGTGCAATCCCGCCAACCTCGCGACCGCGCTCGCCGGCGGCCAGCCGTGCGTTGCCAACACCCGGACCGTCGCCGGGGCCGAGGTCAACGAGCCCGGCACGCGCGACGACAACACCGGCTTCGGCGAGGACGTCAAGCGCGGCTACACCCAGCTCGCGTTCTTCGGCTCGGTCGACGTCGACATCATCCCCGACGTTCTGACGATCACCGGCGGCACGCGCTATTTCAACTACAAGGAATACGAGGTCGGCGCGCAGTATTCGACCGGAACGGGATGCCTCAACGTCCCCAACGGCCAGTGCGGCCCTCTCGGCGGCACCTTCGACATCGGCGCGCATAACGATCACGTCAGCTACCACGGCTTCAAAAGCCGGGGCAGCGTCAACTGGAAGGTGACGCCGACGACGCTCGCCTACTTCACCTTCTCACAGGGCTTCCGTCCGGGCGGGTTCAGCCGGTCGCAGCGCAACGTCGCGGTCGGCCCGGCGGCGGGTGGCACGGCGCAGTTCCAGACGCCGAACAGCTATGCCCCCGACAGCCTCGACAATTACGAGATCGGCATCAAGACCTCGCTGTTCGATCGCCGCCTCCAGCTCAACCTGTCGGCGTACAACATGAACTGGAAGAACGTGCAGTTCCTGTTCTACAACCCGACCCAGCTCGGCAACACGACCTTCGGAATCAATGGCCCGAACTACAACATCAAGGGTGTCGAGGCGCAGTTGACCGCGCGGCCGACGCAGGAACTGACGTTGCTCGGCACCGCGACGTACAACGACAACAAGCAGACCAACTCGCCGTGCCTCGTCAGCAACATCGCGGCGTCGCCGACGTTCGGCAAGTGCATTACCTCGGTAAAGGGTGCGCCGTTTCAGAACCCGTTCGGTGTCGCCGGGTCGGTCGCAGCGTTTTCGCCGCATTTCGAGGCGAGCGGGCGCATCCGCTACGACACCGAGATCGGCGAGTACAAGCCATTCGCGCAGGTCGGCGCGCAGTATATCAGCGCGCAGTACAATCAGCCCGCGACGTATCTGTCGGGCGACGGGGTGATCCTGCCGACGACGACGTTCCTGCGCTACCGGATGCCCGGTTATGCCACCGTCGATGCGTCGGTCGGCGTCAGCGCGCGCGCCGGCTGGAACACCCAGTTGTACGTCACCAACCTGACCAACTCGCACGCGAGCCAGTTCACCTCGTCGGTCGAGTTCATCAAGGAAGAAATCCCTATCCGCCCGCGCGTCTTCGGCGTGCGCCTCGGCTATGATTTCTGACGCTGGGGTGTAAGCGCAAGCTGCGGGTGATTGGACCCGCAGCCTGCGCCCGGATGCCATGACCGTCGTTTCCCCTGCGTCGAGCGTCTTCGCGGAGATCGCCCGCCTGCGGCAGCTCCACGCCGCCGGCCGGCACGCCGATGTGCTTGCTGCGGGGCGCGTGCTGCTCGGCGAGGTGCCGGAGAACCGCGACCTGCTCCTCCTCGTCGCGACGAACCAGCGCGTGACGGGAGACATCGCGGCCGCAATGACGACGCTCGACCGGCTCGAGGCGCTCCACCCGCGCTTCAGCCGGATGCTCCAGGAGCGCGGACTGTGCTTCGTCGCGCAGAAGGATGCGCCGCGCGCGATCGACGCGCTGCTGCGCGCGGTCAATATCAACCCCGCACTGCCGATGAGCTGGCAGATGCTCGCCGGAGTCTATCGCCTCTCGGGCGATCCCGCGAACGCCGCGATCGCTGCCGAGCATGTCGCCGCCCTCGCATCGCTGCGCCCAGCCGTGGTGACAGCGACCTCGCTGTTCGCCGACGGCGATCTCGCGCCCGCCGAGGAGATGGTGCGCGGCGTTCTGGGGCAGCACGGCGACGACGTCGAGGCGATGCGGCTGCTCGCCAAGATCGGGATGGCGCGCGAGGTATTCGACGACGCAGAACTGCTGTTCGACGCGGTCCTCGCGCGCGTTCCCGGCCACCGCGCGGCGCGCCACGAATATGCCCAGTGCCTGATCCAGCGACACAAATACCTGGCGGCACAGGCTGAGATCGCGACGCTGCTCGCCGCCGATCCGGGCAACACCGCGTACCGCGCGCTCGCCGCGACCGCGGCGGTCGGCGTCGGCGACAACGAGGGGGCGATCGAGCTGTATCGCGCGCTGCTGGCGGACGTCCCGGATTCGCCCGACGTCCATTTGTGGCTCGGGCACGCACTCAAGACCGTCAGCCGCGTTCCCGAAGCGATCGCCGCGTATCGCGGTGCGGCGGCGGCGCGGCCCGACTTCGGCGATGCCTATTGGAGCCTCGCCAACCTCAAGACCTACCGATTTCCCGACGCTGAGGTCGACGCGATGGCCGACGCCGAGGCTGCGCCCGCGACACAGCCCGACGACCGCATCCACCTCGCCTTCGCGCTCGGCAAGGCGCACGAGGATCGCGGCGACTTTGCCCGGTCATGGGACTATTACGCGCGCGGAAACGAACTCAAGCGCGCCGAAAGCCGCTACCGCCCCGAGATCATCGAAGCCAACACCCGCCAGCAGATCGCGGTGTGCACCCCCGCATTCTTCGCGCGCCGTGCCGGCTGGGGCGACCCCCGGCCCGACCCTATCTTCATCGTGGGGCTACCGCGATCGGGGTCGACGCTGATCGAGCAAATCCTCGCGTCGCATTCCGCGGTGGAGGGGACACAGGAACTGGCCGACATCCAGCGGATCGTCCTCGACCTCCAAGGCCGCGACCCCGATCCCAACAATCCGCGCTATCCGGCCATCCTTGCCGAAATGACCGATGCCGAGTTCACACGCTGGGGTGACACTTATCTCGCCGATACGCGTATCCACCGGACTGACCGGCCGTTTTTCATCGACAAGATGCCGAACAATTTCCGGCACATTGGCCTGATCCACCTGATGCTGCCGAACGCGCGGATCATCGACGCTCGTCGCGAGCCGATGGCTTGCTGCTTCAGCAACCTGAAGCAGCTGTTCGCAAACGGACAGGAGTTTACGTACAGCGATGAACATATTGCGCGATATTATCGGACCTATCTCGAATTGATGGCGCACTGGGACACCGCGTTGCCGGGTCGCATTCTGCGCGTGAATCACGAGAATGTAGTCGCTGACCTCGAGGGCAGTGTGCGCCGGATCCTGGAGCATTGTGGCTTGCCGTATGAATCTGGGTGCGTCGAATTTTACAAGACCCGGCGACACGTCCGAACGCCGAGTTCTGAGCAAGTCCGGCAGCCAATCTTTCGCCAGAGCCTCGACCAGTGGAAAAACTATGCAGCGGAATTGATGCCACTGCGGCTCGCACTAGGTAACGCGATTGAGGCTGACGCTGCAAACTGATTGCCGAGCCGACGGTGCAACGACATTCACCGCCTTTGGTCGAGCAGGTGACGGTGCGAGTTAATGTAACGTGCTCGGCGGCTCGTCAAAAAACGGGATAACCCCCTCTCAAGGTTATCGGCCTCGATCGAATACCATCCTTGGTCCCTTATTCATCCTTCACGGTTCACTAATCACTGCCCCGTAGAATCCACGAGTGCACAACGATCTCTTCCGGCGCGATTAAGCAAGTGTGGCAGCACCGTCTGTCGCAGCTGAGGCGGCCGAAGGGTGCGAGTTTTGAAGACATTGGTGGTTGGCGCGGCGTGCGTGATGATGGCCAGTGCGGCAGTGGCGCAGCAGTTGCCGAGCGCAGGCGGCCAGTTGCAGCAGATTCCCCCGGGAACAGAGCCACCTAGGGCTGTACCCCGGGTGACGGTCGAGCGCCCCACGCCGCCGCCACCCGTTGCTGCGGCAGGGCCGGGCATCGCCGTCGCGTCACTCGGCATAACCGGCGCGACCCTGTTCAGCGAAAGCGAGCTGATTGCGGCATCGGGCTTTCGTGCCGGATCCGTGATGACGCTCGCCGACCTCCAACTCCTGGCATCGCGGATCGCCGATTTCTATAATGCCCGCGGCTATTTCGTCGCGCAGGCCTACCTGCCGCCACAGCCGGTCGACGGCGGCCGCGTCGTCATCGCGGTCGTCGAGGGCCATTATGGCAAGGTCACGCCCCATAATACGAGCCGCGCGTCCGACCGCATCGTCCGGGGCGTCCTTGCGGGACTCGCACCGGGCGACCTCGTCGCCAACAAGCCGCTCGAGCGGCGCCTGTTGCTGCTCGGCGACCTGCCAGGCGTCGGTGTCCATTCAACCCTCGCGCCCGGCACCGCGATCGGCAGCTCTGACCTTGGCATCGACGTCACGCCGACGCATCGCATTTCGGGCGACGTCGAGGGCGATAACGCGGGCAATCGCTACACCGGCTATTTTCGCGCGGGCGGGACGGTCAACCTCAATGAGCCGTTCGGCCTTGGCGACGTCATCAGCCTGCGCGGCCTCGTCTCCGACGGCGGGCTGACCTACGTCCGGGCTGCGTATCAGGCGACCGCCGGGGTCGCGACGATCGGCGTTGCGTACGCCCGGCTCGATTACCGCCTCCACCGCGAATTCGAAAGCCTGCGGGCGCACGGTTCGGCGGACATCGTCAGCGTCTATGGCAGCTACCCGCTGATCCGGTCGTACAACGTAAATCTGAACGCGCTCGGCGGCGTCGACTTCAAGTTCTTCCACGACCAGGCCGATGCCGTCGGTAGCACGAGCAGCAAGCAGTCGCAGGTCGGCACGATCGGCCTGAGCGGCGATAGCCGCGACTCATTCGGCGGCGGCGGCGCGTCGTTTTATTCGGTTGGCGGAACGTACGGAAACCTCGACATCCGCACGCCGGTGGTTCTCGCCGCCGACGCGGCGACGACGCGGAGTAACGGTGGCTTCGGCCGCTTCAACGCCGCGATCGGACGCGTTCAGGCGCTATCGGGGCCGCTCTCACTGTACGTCGCGGTCCGCGGTCAGGTCGCGACGAAGAACCTCGACATCGCGGAGAAGATGGAGCTTGGCGGGGCCTATGCCGTGCGCGCCTATCCCGAAGGAGAGGCGTACGGCGACGACGGCTACGTCGCCACCGCCGAACTGCGCCTAACGCTCGCCGCGCTTGCCCGGCGGGTCCCCGGCGAGGTTCAGTTGTTCGGCTTTATTGACAATGGCGGCATCACCTTCAACCACGACCGTTTCGCTACGGGTCGCAACCACGCCAACCTGACCGGCGGGGGTGCCGGCGTCAGTTGGGCGCGTAACGGCGATTTTCTCGTCAAGGCGTCGTACGCGCACCGCATCGGCAGCGACATCGTCACCTCCGAGCCCGACCACGCCGGGCGGTTCTGGGTCCAGCTCGTCAAGTCGTTCTGACCATGAGCAGCCATAGCCCTCTCCCCCAGTCGCAAAGGTTGCGTCCGATGTTTACCGTGTCCCGTCGCGTTCGCCCGGTTCGCGCCCGTCTACTCGCCGGCAGCGTGATGGTCGCCGGTTTCGCGACCAGCGTGCACGCCTTGCCCACCGGCGGCGCTGTCGCGGCAGGTGCCGCAACGATTACCGCCGCGCCGACGCAGCTTACGGTCCACCAATCGACGCAGAACGCCGTGATCAACTGGCAGAGCTTCGGCATCGGTCGCGGCGAGGGCGTCACTTTCGTCCAGCCGAACAGCACTTCGGTTGCGCTCAACCGCGTCCTTGGTCAGGACCCGACTGCAATCCTCGGCAGCCTCACCGCGAACGGCAAGGTCTTCATCGTCAATCCGAACGGGGTGCTGTTCGGCCAGAGCGCGCAGGTCAACGTCGCGGGGCTGGTCGCATCGAGCCTCGGGATCACCGACGGCGACTTCATGGCGGGGCGTTACAGCTTCTCCGGCGGCGGCGGCAGCGTCGTCAATCGCGGGAGCATCATCGCCGACGGCGGGACGGTTGTCCTGCTCGGCGCACAGGTCAGCAATACCGGTCTAATCTCAGCGCGCCTCGGCTCGGTCGCGCTCGTCGCCGGGACCGCCGCGACGCTCGATATCGGTGCGAAGGGCTTGCTTACCGTGACGGTCGATCGCGGCGCGGTCGATGCGTTGGCGAATAACGGCGGCATGATCGTCGCCGACGGCGGCAACGTCTTAATGACCGCGCGTGGCGCGAGCGGCCTGCTCAAGACCGCCGTCAACAACAGCGGCGTTATACGGGCCAATTCGATCGGCACGCGGAACGGCACCATCATGCTCCTTGGCGACGCCGCGAACGGGATTGTTTCGGTTGGCGGAACGCTCGCTGCCTCAGGTACCGCCGCTGCAGACACCGGTGGCACGATCGTCGCGACCGGAAATGCGGTCAGCGTCACTGGCACCGTCGATGCATCGGGGAGCGCGGGTGGCGGCTCGATCGCACTCGGCGGCGGCTATCGCGGGAGCGACCCTTCGATCGCCAACGCGGCATCGCTCAACATGGCAGCCGGGGCAAACGTCACCGCCGACGCCGTCACCACCGGCGACGGCGGCCGTGTTGTCCTGTGGTCGGCCGGCGCGACCGACGTCGCCGGGACCATTTCGGCCCGCGGCGGGCGCCTGTCCGGGAACGGCGGACTCGTCGAGACATCGGGCGCTCACGTCACGCTCGCCGACAGCGCGCTCGTCCGCACCATTGCCGCACATGGCAGCACCGGCCTGTGGCTGCTCGACCCGGTCGACTATCTGATCGCGACCGCCGGCGGCGACGAGACACCCTCGCAGGTCACGCTGAGCCTCGCCAATTCGAACCGGCTGATCATCGCTGACCATAATATCACCGTCGCCGACGCGGTGACGTGGACGACGCCGCAGACGCTCGAACTGCGTGCGGGCAACGACGTCCTGATCAATGCCGCCGTCACCGCCAGCACAGCGGGATCGAAGTTCATCATCACCGCCGGTCACAATGCCGAGCTCAACGCCGCGATCACCGCGAGCGCACTCGGCTCGCAGATCAACATCAACGCGGGCCAGGACATCAACCAGAACGAGGCGATCACCGCGAGCGCGGGTGGATCGGTCCTGCTCGTCGCCGACTCCGACGGCAGCGGCGGGCTGACGGGCGGCACCGTCCACCTAAGCTCACTATTCCCGGTCACATCGACCTCGAAGACGATCTATTACTCGCCCGAAAACGGCTATGGCGCGCCGAACGCGTATACCGGCTTCACCGCGTTCATGTGGGTGTTCGTCGCCGCCAAGGACAAGATCTACGACGGCACCACCCCTGCGGTGCTGACCTTCCGCGGCGATCCGACCGTCGGCGGCGCAGTCGATGTCCGCCTCAGCGGCGGGACCGGCAATTTTGACAATGCCAATGTCGGCACGCTCAAACCCGTCACCTTCACCGGTGTCGGCCTCGCCGGAGCCGACCAGGCGCGCTACGCGCTGTTCGCCGCCGCGGGCGTGACCCCGGCGTCGATCACCCCCGCGCCGCTGATCGTCACCGCCAACAACGCGAGCAAGACCTACGGCGACACGCTGGGATTCACCGGCTCGGAGTTCACCTCGACCGGCCTCGTCAACGGCGAGACGATCGGCACCGTCACCGAGGTCAGCCCCGGTACCGTCGCCACCGCGAGCGTGGCCGGCGGCCCGTACGCGATCACCCCGAGCAACGCGATCGGCGGCAGCTTCAGCGCGTCGAACTACACCACGACCTACGTCAACGGTGTGCTGACCGTCGCCGCCGCGCCGCTGACGATCACCGCAAATAACGCGAGCAAGACCTACGGCCAGACGGTCGCATTCAGCGGTTCCGAATTCACCAGCAGCGGCCTGCGCAACGGTGATGTCGTCGGCGTGGTGACGCTGGCCAGCCCGGGAGCCGCGCCGACCGCTAGCGTCGCCGGTAGCCCGTACGCGATCACCCCGAGCGGCGGGTCGGGGGGCAGCTTCGTGCCGACCAATTACGTCGTGACCTACGTCAACGGCACGCTGGCGATCTCCCCAGCCGCGCTCGTCATCACCGCAAACCCGACGAGCAAGGTCTATGGCGACGCGCTGACCTATACCGGGTCCGAATTCACCACGAGCGGTCTCCAGAACGGCGAGAGCGTCGGCAGCGCGACCCTGACCAGCGCAGGGACAGCGGCGACCGCCGGGGTCGCGGGCGGCCCGTATCCCGTCACGGTCGCGGGTGCAGTCGGCGGCAGCTACACCCCCGCGAACTATTCGACGAGCTATGTCGGCAGTTCGCTGACCGTGACCCCGGCGAGCCTCGTCGTCACGGCAAACAGCACGAGCAAGGTCGCCGGAACCACGCTGACCTTTGCCGGAACCGAGTTCAGTAGCGCCGGATTGAAGAACGGCGATACGATTGCCCATGTCGACGTGTCGAGTCCCGGGGCGACGAGCACCGCGACCGCGAGCGGCACGCCGTATGAGATCGTCGCTGGCAACGCGACCGGCGGCACGTATGTCCCGACCAACTATACGACGAGCTACACCAGCGGCGCGCTGACTGTAACCGCGGCTGCAAGCACCACGCCGACACCAACGCCCACGCCAACGCCGACACCCGGCACTGGTGGCGGGACGGGTACGGGCGGCGGGACAGGTACAGGTGGCGGGACGGGTACCGGGGGCGGGACCGGCACTGGCGGCGGGACAGGTAACGGCGGCGGCGCGGGCACCGGTGGCGGGGCAGGTAACGGTGGCGGCGCCGGACAAGGCGCTCAATTCGCCGGTGGCGGAGTGCTTACCGATACGGCGACATTCGAGGCGCTGGCGGCAGGAAGCGGCATCGTGCCGCTCGCAGTGGCAAGCGGCACGCTGCCGGCTGGCGTCGAGCTTGCCGTGCTTGGCGGCGGCGTCAGAGTTCCCGTGGTCCAGTATGCCACAACCACACCGCAGCCCGTGCTACCCTATCCGACGCCGGTAACGCCCGCCGCCACCCCAGTTGTGCCCGCCGTTCCTGCGGCAGTACCGGTCATGCGGCCGCGCAAGCAGGACCGGAACTAGGCGGCGTGAACGCGTCCAACCCCGGCCGGGCGCTGCGCCGCATCGCTCATTCACTGTTGCTCGCCGCCGCCGCCATCGGCGCTGGTGCCGCCGCCGCGCCGTTGACCGGCACGTCGGATGCGGTCCGTTCGGTAGCGGGGTGGATTGCCGCCTCGGGCGACGCGCACGACCGGCCTTTTGCGATCGTCGACAAGCGCAATGCCTCACTGTTCGTCTTCGACAGCAGTGGTGTGCTTATCGGCACTTCACCGGTGTTGCTCGGTCTGGCACGCGGCGATGACAGCTCGCCGGGCATCGGCACGCGCCCGCTCTCGGCGATCCGGCCCGCAGAACGCACGACGCCTGCCGGGCGCTTCGAGGCCGCGCCGGACATCAACGCCGCCGGCCACGCCATCGTCTGGATCGATTACGCCGCGGCGATCTCGATGCATGCCGTCGTCCCAGGTTCGCCGACCGATCACCGGCTCCAGCGGCTCGCCACCCCGTCGCCTGACGACAACCGCATATCCTATGGCTGCATCAATATCCCGGCGGCGTTCTTCACCGAAGTCGTCCAGCCCGATTTCGCCAAAGGTGGGATCGTCTATATTCTGCCCGAGGTTAGGCCTTTGCGCGACGTCTTTCGAATGGGCGCAGGTCGCGCCAGCGGCCAGCCGTGAGAATCCCGTTCTCACATCCGCCGGTCCAGGCGCCGCATAGGTAATTGCCTCTCCAAGGCTAACCACGTGCGGCAAGCGACCAAGCGCTGGACGGCATGTGGCGTTCTGACGCTGGGCGTTGGTCTCGGGAGTCCTTGCTGGGTCCTCCCGATCGGTTATGACGCTCGCCCTCAGCTTAATCCATGAGAAGCCCCAGTGCCCCAGCGGCCCATGGAGCCGGATGAACCAATTGGGGAATCGCAAGTGGCGTACCAGTACCGTTTCCGTGCCGCGGCTTCGACTGCGGCGCTCGCCGTTGGGTTGATCGCCATGCCCGCTGCCGCTCAGTCGGCGGCTAATCCAGCGCCAGTTCAACCACCCGTCGCCGTCGACGATGTACCGGCTGCAACGGCAACTGGGGTCGGCCAATCAGGGGTCGGAAATGCCGGCGTCTCGCAGACCGCTGCCGCTCAGACGGGGGGTGGCAACGTCGACGAAATCGTCGTCACGGCGCAGAAGCGCAGCAACAGCCTGCAGAATGTGCCGATCGTCGTCACCGCGATCAATCGCCAGCTGCTCCAGGATACCGGCGTCAAGGACATCAAGGATCTCGCGATCCTGACGCCAGGCCTGCTCGTCACCTCGACGTCCAACGAAGGCTCAACGACCGCGCGCATCCGCGGCGTCGGCACCGTTGGCGATAACCCCGGCCTCGAATCGTCGGTCGGTATCGTCATCGACGGCGTCTACCGCTCGCGCAACGGCGTCGGCTTCGGCGACCTCGGCGATGTCGACCGCATCGAGGTCCTCAAGGGCCCGCAGGGAACATTGTTCGGCAAGTCGGCGACCGCCGGGGTCATCAACATCCTGACCGCTCCGCCCGAGTTTACCTTCGGTGCCAGCGCGGATCTGACCGGCGGCAACTATGGTGCCATCGGCGGCGCGGCGCAGGTCACTGGACCGATCGTGACCGACAAGCTTGCGGCCAGCCTGTATTTCGCCGACCGCCAGCGCGACGGCTATTTCAACGTCAACACCGGCCCCGGTCCGCGCACCGCGACCGAGGACACCAACCGCAACTTCTACACGGTTCGCGGCCAGTTGTTGTTCACGCCGAGCGACGACTTCAAGCTGCGGATCATCGCCGACCATTCGCACCGCAACGAGACATGCTGCATCGCCGTCATCACCCGCGCGAGCCAGGCCCCGGGCGCGAACCTCGCCAACAACCTCGTTGCGGCACTCGGCGGCAACGACGGCAATCCGGCGACACCGTACAACCGCAACGCCTACGCCAATCGCCCCGACGGCCAGCGGATCAACGACAGTGGCATCTCGGCGCAATTCGACTGGAATGTCGGACCGGGCACCCTGACGTCGATCAGCGCCTACCGCGACTGGAAGAACACTGCCGGTTTCGACGCCGATTTCTCGACTGCCGACATCGACTACCTGCCCAGCGACGACAGCAATTCGTCACAGTTCCGCACCTTCAGCCAGGAGGTCCGCTACGCCGGGACCGCGGGCAAGCTCGACTATCTCGTCGGGGCTTTCTTCGCCGATGAAAAGCTGCGCCAGAACACGAGCGTCCTCGTCGGCAGCCAGTTCACGCCATACCTCAGCCTGTTGTTCTCGTCGCTGGTCGAGGGCAAGCCCGATGCGACCTTCCTCCAGACCGGCCTGACGTTTCCGTTCGTTCGCGGCGTCAACTTCGCCGCCGGCTCGGGCTCGGTCGACCGTTACCGCCAGCGCGACGACACTTATGCGCTGTTCAGTGACGACACGCTGCACATCACCGATCAGCTCAGCCTGAACGTCGGCGTGCGCTACACGCTCGACGACAAGAAGCTCAACGCGGTCAGCAACAACATCGGGAACGGTGCAGGCTGCGGCGCGGCGAACGCGGCGTTCGGCATTCTCAACGGGGTCAACCCGGCGGCGGCGGCGCAACTCGCGGCGGTCAACGGCACGCTTTGCCTGCCGTTCCTCAGCCCCGGCTACAACAACTTCATCAATAACCAGACGCGCGAGGAGAACGTCCCGTCGGGGACGGCCAAGCTCGCCTATCGGCTCAATCGCGAGCTGCTGCTGTATGCGTCCTACGCGCGCGGCTATAAGGCGGGCGGCTTCAACCTCGATCGCGTCGAGTGCACCGTCGGTACCGCCGGTTGCGCCCCGGGCAGCGCAGCGGTGGTCACGCCGATCCTCAACACCGGCTTCGCCAAGGAAACCAACGACTCGTACGAGATCGGCGAAAAGGCGACGCTGTTCGACCGCAAGGTGCTGTTGAACGCCACCGCCTTTTACCAGAAGTATCAGGGCTTCCAGCTCAACACCTTCACCGGCCTCGTGTTCGTCGTGACCTCGGTGCCGCAGGTGATCAGCAAGGGCGTCGATGCCGACTTCGTCTGGCTGGCGTCGAAAGCGTTCAGCGTGCAGGGCGGCGTGACCTACGCCGACACACGCTACGACCTGAATGATGGGCAGCTTGCTACGCTTCAGGCGCAGACCGGCTACCTTGGCGGCGAGCACTCGCGCGTTTCGCTCGCGCCATTGTGGTCGGCGTCGCTGTCGGGGACTTACTCGGTCGAAGTCGGCAACAACTACGTCGCCCGCCTCAACCTCGGCGCGAAATACTCGTCGGGCTACAACACCGGGTCGGACCTCGACCCCGGCAAGTATCAGTCGGGCTATGTCGTCGCCAACGGCCGCGTCGCGTTTGGACCCAAGGACGGCCGGTTCAGTGCCGAAATCTGGGCCGAGAACCTGCTCAATACGAACTACCAGCAGGTCGCGTTCAACTCGGGTTTCCAGAACGTCCCGACGAACGCAACCGGCGTGCTCGATGCGTTCCTGGGGGCGCCGCGCACGTTCGGTGGGACGCTGCGCGTTAAATACTAGCGCTTTGTCGACGATTCTGAAAGGCTAACTCGCTTAATCTGTGCGTGTGAGCCCTTCAGGCGGCGAGCCAATATAGTCGATCGGGATTTGCAACCAACAGCTTCTGCTGGAGCTGCGCACTGACCGCTATCCGCGGCACGACATCTACCAAGGCGCCGTCGTCGGGGATGTTGGTCTCCATGTTCGGATGCGGCCAGTCGGTCCCCCACAGGACGCGGTCGGGAAAGCGTTCGACGACCGGGCGGACGACCGCGACGAAATCGTCGTACGGCGCGCCGGTGACCGACAGCCGGTCGGCCCCCGACACCTTTGCCCACAAATGCGGCTGCGCATCGAGCAGCGCGACGAAGGCGCTGATGTCGGCACCTCCGGGACCCTGCCCGATGTCGGGGCGGCCGAGGTGGTCGACGACGACGACGGTCGGGATCGCGGCGAGGAACGGCGTCAATTCAACGAGCAGGTCGGCCTCGAAATAGACGACGACGTGCCAGCCGAGCGGCGCGATCCGCTGCGCCAGCGCGAGGAAGGCGTCCTTCGGCGCATGGTCGACGAGGCGCTTGAGGAAATTGAAGCGGACCCCCCGGATACCCCCGGCGTGAAGGCGGGCAAGCTCGGCGTCCGAGATCGCTGGGTCGACCACCGCGACGCCGCGCGCGGTGCCGTTCGACCGGGCGATGCCGTCGAGCGTCGCGGCGTTGTCGGTGCCGTGGCAACTCGCCTGGACGATGACGTTGCGCGCGAATCCTAGGGAGTCGCGGAGCGCGAACAGCATCTCGGGCGTCGCATCCTGCGGCAGGTATTTCGCCTTCGGGCTGAACGGGAACAGCGCCTCGGGGCCGAAGACATGGACATGCGCGTCGACCGCTCCCGGCGGCGGGGTCCACGCGGGGCGCGACGGCGCGTCGGTCCACGATTTAATCCGCGTCGAGTTATTTCCGGCAGTCATCCGAATACCGTCCCGTCCATCAACTTGCGCGCGGTCCGCAGCACCCCGGCGCTGACGACCGCGCCGTCGGAACCGGTTTCGAGGACGCAGCTCGTCTCGCCGCTCGGGTGCTCGACCGACAGCGTCTTGCTCAACCCCTCGGGGACGACCGCGACCGCGGCGGCGGGCGTGCCGGGGATCAGGCACGCGGTGGCGACGCTGACCGCGCCGAGGACGCCGATCGAGGCGTGCGCGCGCTTGGGGATGAAGCTTCGGACGGTGACCGCGCCGCCGTTCACCGGCGCGGCGACGAGCATCATCTTCGGCACCGATTTGTCGGCAACGTCGCCCAGGCTCATCATCGGCCCCGCGATCAGCCGGACCTTCTCGATCCGCGCCTTGACCGCATCGTTGGCGTCGAGCTCCTCGCGGCTCTCATAGCCGGTCGCGCCGACATCGGCGGCGGCGATGACGATGCACGGCATGCCGTTGTCGATCAGCGTGCACGCGACGCCGTCGATCGTGTCGACCGCATTGCCCGTCGGCAGCAGCGCGCCGCAGCTCGATCCGGCGGTATCGGTGAAGACCAGCGGGATCGACGCCGCGGTCCCGGGGACGCCGTCGATCCGGGCGTCGCCGGCATAGGTCACGACACCGCAGGGCGTCGCGACCGTCGCCACCGCGACCTGCCCGGTGTTGACCATGAAGATCGCGACCCGCGTCGTCTCCCCCGCCGCTGCGACAAGCCCGCGTTCGATCGCGAACGGCCCGACCCCAGCGAGTATGTTGCCGCAATTCTGCGCGTCGGTGACGATCGCCTTGTCGACGAAGACCTGGAGGAACAGATAGTCGACGTCGACGCCCAGGCGCTCCGATCGCGAGACGACTGCAACCTTACTCGTCAACGGGTCGGCCCCGCCCATGCCGTCGATCTGGCGCGGGTCGGGCGAGCCCATGACGCGAAGCAGGAAGGCGTCGCGCGTGGCGGTATCGGCGGGGAGGTCTTCGGCGAGAAAATAGCCGCCCTTCGACGTGCCGCCGCGCAGCCACATGCAGCGAACCCCGCCGGGGACCACGTCAGACATAGGTCAGCCCCAGCGCTGCGAGCTTGCCGCGCATGTCGTACATGTCGAGGCCGAGTTCGCCGCCTGCGAGCCGGGAGCGCTTGTCGCCCTCGTTCGCCTCGCGCTTCTGTGCGGCGGCGAGGACCGTCGCGGCCTGTTCGCGCGGGACGACGCACACCCCGTCGTCGTCGGCGACGATGACGTCGCCCGGCATGATCGCCGCTCCGGCGCAGACGATCGGCACGTTGACCGAGCCGAGCGAGGTCTTGATCGTCCCCTGCGCGAACACCGCCTTTGACCACACCGGAAAGCCCATCTCGGTCAGGTCGCGGATGTCACGAACCCCGGCGTCGATGATCAGGCCACGGCAGCCGCGCGCCATCGCGGAGGTCGCCAGCAGGTCGCCGAAATAGCCGTCCTCGCACGGGCTCGTCGGGCTGAGGACGATGATGTCGCCGGGCTGAACGAGTTCGATCGCGACGTGGAGCATCCAATTGTCGCCCGGCGGCGCGCTGATCGTCACCGCCGACCCGGCGATGCGGGCACCCGGGTAGATCGGCCGCAGGCGACTCGCGAGGAGCCCGGTGCGGCCCTGCGATTCGTGGACGGTGGCGACGCCGCACGCGCCGAGCGCGTCGATGACGGCGGGATCGGCGCGCTCGATGTGGCGTTTGACGAGTCCGGTCATCTGTCGCTCCATAAGAAGGCCTTCTCCGTGCCGCCGCCACGGCATGCGCCGCCAGTCACAGTTGCGGCTTTTGCATAAGTTCATGCTAATCGACAGGCATGGAGCCCGATCGACTTAACCTCCGCCACCTCGATGTCTTCGCCGCAATCGTCCGGCTCGGCAGCGTCAGCGCGGCGGCGGCGGCGGCGAACCTGACCCAGCCGGCGGTTACGCAGGGGCTCGCCCGGCTCGAACATCAGCTCGTCGTCGCGCTGTTCGACCGCCACCCCGGCGGCATGACCGCGACGGCGGCGGCGCGGGGGTTCGCCCCGCGGGTCGAGGCGGCGCTGGTCCATGTCGCGAGCCGCCGGGTGACGATGGCGCAGTTGACCGCGTTCGTCGCGGTGGCGCGGGGCGGCAGCTATGTCAGTGCGAGCGCGGCGACGGGGCTGGCGCAGCCGTCGCTCCACCGCGCGGTCCGCGACCTGTCGCTCGAGCTCGGGCGGCCACTCGTCGAGCGGCGCGGGCGCGGGCTGGTGCTGACCGCGGCGGGGCTGCGGACCGCGAGGGGGTTCCGGTTAGCGCTCGGCGAGCTTGCCGCCGGGCTTGCCGAACTCAAGGGCCTGCAAGGGCTTGCGAGCGGGCGGATCGCGATCGGGGCGATGCCGCTGGCGCGCGCGCGGGTGCTTCCGGCGATCGTCGCGGAGTACCATCGCGCCTTCCCCCACGTCGAGATCGTCATCGCCGAGGGGTCGCACGCCGAGCTGATCGAGCCGTTGCGCGACGGCGAACTCGACCTGCTGATCGGGGCGTTGCGCGATCCGGTGCCCGGTCCCGATGTCGTCCAGACGCCGCTGTTCGACGACCATCCGGTGATCATCGGGCGCGCCGGACACCCCCTCGCACATGCTCCGCACACGACCGCACAACTCGCGAACTTCGAGTGGATCGTTTCCGCACGCGGAACACCGCTCCGGACGATGTGGGAGGCGATGTTCATCCGCGCCGGGATCGCGGTGCCGCGCGTGCCGGTCGAATGCGGTTCGGTCATCCTGATCCGCGGGCTGCTCCTCGACAGCGATTGCCTGACGATGCTGTCCCCCGACCAGGTCGCGGTCGAGCTTGCGGCGGGGTTGCTCGCGACGATCGGCGGCGAGCCCGCCGGGACCGTCAGGACAATCGGCCTGACCGCGCGGACGGGGTGGATCCCGACCCCCGACCAGCGCGCGTTCATCGACCAGGCGATCGCGACGGCGGGACAGACTTCGTAGGAAGTTATATCGCCGATCGGATTGCGATTGGCTCTCGCACGCCGCAGCGAGCACCTCCATCGCCGTGGTCCCGGTCTCCCTCATCGGCTTCGGCGAAGCAGCGCAGGCGTTTGCGAGCGGTGCTGGCTGGGCGGCGCGCGGCTATGACATTGCCGACCGCAGCGCCGATTTCGCGCAGGCGGGCGTGACCGCGATGCGCGACAACGCCGCCGCGCTCGCCGATGCGTCGTTGATCCTCAGCCTCGTCACCGCCGGGTCGGCGCTCGCCGCCGCGCGCGACGCGGCTCCGCATCTCGCGCCCGGCGCTATGTGGTGCGACATGAATTCGGTGTCGCCCGCAACCAAGCGCGCCGCCGCCGCCGCGATCGATGCGGCGGGCGGGCGCTATGTCGACTGCGCAGTGATGGCCCCGGTCCACCCGAAGCGCCGCGCCGTGCCGATCTTGCTCGCCGGGGACCACGCCCCCGCCGGAGCCGAAGCGCTTGCCGCAGCTGGTTTCACCAAGGTCCGCGTCGTCGCCGGGCCGGTCGGCAATGCGGCGGCGATTAAGATGGTGCGGTCGGTGATGGTCAAGGGAATCGAGGCGCTGACCGCCGAATGCCTCCTCGCCGCGCACCGCGCCGGGGTCACCGCCGAAGTCGTCGCGTCGCTCGGCCCCGACTGGGCGGCGAAGGCCGAATACAACCTCGACCGGATGCTCGCCCACGGCACCCGCCGCGCCGACGAGATGGACGAGGTCGTCGCAACTCTCACCGATCTCGGCGTCGATCCGTTGATGAGCCGCGGCACCGCGAGACGGCAGCGCGAACTCGGCGCGATCGGAACTAACCCCGCCGGTCTCACCGCGAAGCTCGCGCTGATCGACCCCGACAAAAGGCAACGCGCCGCATGACATTGATCATCGACTGCCACGGCCATTACACGACCGCTCCCGCCGCGCACGATGCGTGGCGCAAGCAGCAGGTCGCGGCGGCGCGGGCGGGGGCCGAGGCTCCGCCGTACCCGAATATTTCCGACGACGAGCTGCGCGCGTCGGTCGAGGAGAACCAGCTCCGGCTGCTCCGCGAGCGCGGCGCCGACATGACGATCTTCAGCCCGCGCGCGTCGGTGATGGCCCCGCACGTCGGCGACGCGAGCGTGTCGCTCGCATGGACGATCGCGTGCAATAATTTGATCGCGCGGGTCGTCCGCCTTTACCCCGAAACCTTCATCGGCGTCTGCCAGCTGCCGCAGTCGCCGCATGCCGACATGACCGCGAGCATCGCCGAACTCGAACGCTGCGTCCTCGAACACGGCTTCGTCGGCTGCAACCTCAACCCCGACCCCGGCGGCGGTCATTTCACCTCGCCGCCGCTGACCGACCGGGCGTGGTATCCGTTCTACGAGAAGATGGTCGAGCTCGACGTCCCCGCGATGGTTCACGTCTCGGGGTCGTGCAATCCGGGGCTCCACGCGACCGGCGCCTATTACCTCGCCGCCGACACGATCGCCTTCATGCAGTTTCTCGAAGGCGATTTGTTCGCCGACTTTCCGACGCTCAAGTTCATCATCCCCCACGGCGGCGGCGCGGTGCCGTACCATTGGGGACGATATCGCGGCCTCGCCGACATGCTCAAGAAGCCGCGCCTCGCCGATCATGTCATGCACAACGTCTTCTTCGACACCTGCGTCTACCACCAGCCGGGCATCGACCTTTTGTTCGAGGTGATCGACCCGAAGAACATCCTGTTCGGGTCGGAGATGGTCGGCGCGGTCCGCGGGATCGATCCCGAGACCGGATATTATTTTGACGACACCAAGCGCTACGTCGACGCGCTGCCAATCGACAATGCGACCCGCCACGCGGTCTACGAGGGCAACGCCCGCCGCGTCTTCCCGCGCCTCGATGCGCAACTAAAGGCCCGCGGACAATGACGACCGATATCCACGCCTATCTCGCCGAGCTCGAGGATATCCCCGGCACGCGCGTCTTCACCGCCGCGCGCAGCCGCAAGGGCTATCACCTCAACCAGTTCTGCATGTCGTTGATGAAGGCCGACAATCGCGCGCGCTTCAAGGCCGACGAAGCGGCGTATCTCGACGACTGGCAGTTGACCCCGGCGCAGCGCAGCGCAGTCCTGACGCGCGATTACAACGCGGCGATCGACGAGGGCGGCAACATCTATTTTCTCGCCAAGATCTTCTCGACCGACGGCCAGA
This sequence comes from Polymorphobacter megasporae, assembly GCF_018982885.2. NCBI lineage: Bacteria > Pseudomonadati > Pseudomonadota > Alphaproteobacteria > Sphingomonadales > Sphingosinicellaceae > Glacieibacterium > Glacieibacterium megasporae. The sequence goes on from NZ_CP081848.1 coordinate 827,533, forward strand.
GCTTCGTCCAGGCGGTCAGTACGATGACCGGGGCAAGCGTCGACGCGCACAACGAAATGATGATTGCCGGTGGCCGCTCGCCCGAGGGGCTGCGGTCGAAGCGCGATGCTGCGCTCGCTGCAGTTGCTGCCGAGGCCGCCGAGACGACCGGGAGCACGATCTGATGGCCCGCCTGACCGCCGGCATCGCCGCCAGCCACATCCCCGCGATCGGCGCGGCAGTCGACAACGGCAAGACCGCCGAGCCGTATTGGGCTCCGGTGTTCGCCGGGTTCGACTGGACCAAGGCGTGGCTCAAGGCGGAAAAGCCCGACGTCGTCATCCTCGTCTACAACGACCATGCGAGCGCGTTCAGCCTCGAGATGATCCCGACCTTCGCGATCGGCTGCGCCGACAGCTTCCAGCCCGCCGACGAGGGCTGGGGCCCGCGCCCGGTCCCCGTCGTCGAGGGCCATGCCGACCTTGCGTGGCACATCGCGCAGTCGTGCATCCTCGACGAATTCGACCTGACGATCGTCAACAAGATGGACGTCGACCACGGCCTGACGGTGCCGTTGACGCTGATGTTCGGCCAGCCCGCGGCATGGCCGTGCAAGGTCATCCCGCTCGCGGTCAACGTCGTCCAGTATCCGCCGCCAACCGGCAACCGCTGCTGGCGGCTCGGCGAGGCGATCGCCCGCGCTGTCGAGTCGTACCCGGAGGATCTCAACGTCCAGATCTGGGGCACCGGCGGGATGAGCCACCAATTGCAGGGCCCGCGCGCCGGGCTGATCAACAAGACCTTCGACAACGAATTCCTCGACGACCTGACCGCCGATCCCGAGCGGCTGCGGACGATGCAGCATATCGAGTATCTGCGCGAAGCCGGGTCGGAGGGGATCGAGCTGGTGATGTGGCTGATCATGCGCGGTGCGCTCGGCACCGATATCCGCGAGCTTCACCGCTTCTACCGCGTCCCGGCGTCGAACACCGCCGTCGGCCATATGGTCCTGGAGAAGACGTCGTGAGGATCGCGCTCGCCGGGGCCGGGGCGTTCGGGGAAAAGCACCTCGACGGGCTCAAGCTGATCGACGGGGTGACGGTGACCTCGCTCGTCGGGCGGAACCTCGAGCCGACGCAGGCGATCGCGGCGAAGTACGGCATCGGCCATGCGACGACCGATCTCGCCGAAACGCTCGCGCGCGACGACGTCGACGCGGTGATCCTGTGCACCCCGACGCAGATGCACGCCGCGCAGGCGATCGCGTGCATGGACGCGGGCAAGCATGTCGAGGTCGAGATCCCGCTTGCCGACAGCCTCGCCGATGCGGAGGCGGTGCTGGCCAAGGCGCAGGCGACCGGGCTGACGTGCATGGTCGGGCACACGCGGCGGTTCAATCCGAGCCACCAGTATATCCACGGGCTGATCGCCAAGGGTGAGCTCAACCTTCAGCAACTCGACGTCCAGACGTATTTCTTCCGCCGCCGCAACATCAACGCCAAGGGCGAGGCGCGGTCGTGGACCGACCATCTGTTGTGGCACCACGCAGCGCATACCGTCGACCTGTTCGCGTATCAGGCGGGGCCGATCGTCGCCGCGAACGCGCTCGCCGGGCCGCTTCATCCCGAACTCGGCATCGCGATGGACATATCGATCCAGTTGAAGAGCGAAAGCGGCGCGATCTGCACGTTGTCGTTGAGCTTCAACAACGACGGGCCGCTCGGTACCTTCTTCCGTTACATCGGCGACACCGGGACGTGGCTCGCGCGCTACGACGACCTGTTCACCGGCAAGGACGTCCCGGTCGACGTGTCGAAGGTCGACGTCTCGGTCAACGGCATCGAGCTGCAGGACCGCGAGTTCATCGCCGCGATCCGCGAGGGCCGCGAGCCGAACAGCGGCGTCGCGCAGGTGCTGCCGTGCTACCGCGTCCTCGACGCGCTCGAAAAGCAGCTGGCGGCATCCGGCGAGCGATCGTTCGGTTGAAGACCCAGGTCGCGATCGTCGGTGCCGGTCCGGCAGGACTCCTCCTCGGCCATTCGCTGCGCCAAGCCGGGATTGCCTGCATCGTCGTCGAGCGGACCAGCCGGGCACGCGTTGAATCGCGCATCCGCGCGGGAATCCTCGAAGCGACGATGACCGACTTGCTCGCGCGGCTCGGCCTCGACGCGCGGCTCAAGGTCGAGGGCTTGCCCCACGACGGGCTCACCCTCGTCAACGACGGCGCGGTGATCCCGGTCGACATCGTCGGCTCGACCGGCAAGCACGTCACCGCCTACGGCCAGACCGAGATCACCCGCGACCTGATCGACGCCGCCCCCGCCGCCGGGCTCGACATCATCTGGGAGGCGGGCGACGTCGCGCTCCACGACGTCGACAGCGACCACCCGGCACTGACCTTCACCGTCGACGGCGTCGCGCAGACGATCGAATGCGACGTCATCGCCGGATGCGACGGCTTCCACGGTCCGTCGCGCGCGGCAATCGGCGGCACATACTGCGACCGCGCCTACCCGTTCGGCTGGCTCGGCGTCCTCGCCGACGTCGCGCCGTGCCACCACGAGGTCGTCTACGCGAGCCACGACCGCGGCTTCGCGCTCGCCTCGATGCGCTCGCCGACGCGGAGCCGCTATTACGTCCAGGTCGGCAACGACGAGCGGGTGGAGGACTGGTCCGACGACCGCTTCTGGGACGAACTCGAAACCCGGCTCGGCCCCGACATCGCGCGTGGCGTCACCCGCGGCCCGTCGATCGAGAAGTCGATTGCGCCGCTGCGCTCGTTCGTGTCGGAGCCGATGCGCCGCGGGCGGCTTTTCCTCGCCGGCGACGCCGCGCACATCGTCCCGCCGACCGGCGCGAAGGGGCTGAACCTCGCCGCGTCGGACATCGTCTATCTATCCGAGGCGCTGATCGGCTGGTTCGCGCGCGGCGACACCGCCGGGGTCGACGGTTATTCGGCGCGCGCGCTCCGCCGCATCTGGAAGACCGAGCGCTTCAGCTGGTATCTGACGTCGCTGATGCACCGCTTTCCCGACGCCGGACCGTTCGAGCGCCGGATGCAGCACGCCGAACTCGACTATATCGCGACCTCGGCGGCAGCGCAGGCAAGCATCGCCGAGAATTACGTCGGCCTGCCGCTTTGACCTTTTGCCGCAACCCTGGCGACCAAACTCGCGACTAAAGTCCGATTTGCAGCCGCGACGATCTATCCTATGTCTCATAACAATAAGATTGGGGAGTGACGATGACTCTAGCTGCATCGGTTGTTCGAGACGACACGGCTCAGGCTCCGCACGCCACCTTCGATCGTCTCAACCCCGTCGATGGCAGCGTCGCGACGACGATGCCGGCGGCGACGGTCGCCGATGCCAATGCTGCCGCCGACGCGGCAGCGGGCGCGTTCGCCGCATGGTCGGTCGTCGGCCCCAACGCCCGCCGTGCGCTGCTGATGAAGGCCGCGACGTCGCTCGAAGCACGTGCGCCGCAGTTCGTCGACGCGATGATGGGCGAGATCGGCGCGACCGAGGGCTGGGCGCGGTTCAACCTCGCGCTCGCCGCCGGCATGATCCGCGAAGCGGCGGCGCTGACGACCCAGATTTCGGGCGAGGTCATCCCGTCGGACAAGCCCGGCTGCATCGCCATGGCGCTCCGCGAACCGGTCGGGGTCGTCCTCGGCATCGCGCCGTGGAATGCGCCGATCATCCTCGGCGTCCGCGCGATCGCGGTCCCGCTCGCCTGCGGCAACACCGTCGTCCTCAAGGCGAGCGAACAGTGCCCGCGCACCCATAGCCTGATCGTCGAGGCGTTCGTCGAGGCGGGGCTGCCCGACGGCGCCGTCGGCATCGTCACCAACGCCCCCGCCGACGCCGCCGGGATCGTCGGCGCGCTGATCGACCATCCCGCGGTCCGGCGGATCAACTTCACCGGCTCGACCGCCGTCGGGAAGATCATCGCCGTGCGCGCCGCGCAGCAGCTCAAGCCCTGCCTCCTCGAACTCGGCGGCAAGGCCCCGCTGATCGTCCTCGACGACGCCGACCTCGACGAGGCGGTCAAGGCGGCGGCGTTCGGCGCGTTCATGAACTCGGGCCAGATCTGCATGTCGACCGAGCGGATCATCGTCGTCGACGCGGTCGCCGACGACTTCGTCGCACGGTTCAAGGCCAAGGTCGCGACGATGGCGGTCGGCGATCCGCGCGAGGGCAAGGCCCCGCTCGGCGCGGTGGTCGACCGCAAGACTGTTGACCATGTCGCGGGGTTGATCGACGACGCCGTCGCTGCCGGTGCAACGCTGGTCATCGGCGGCGCGAGCGATGGCGTCCTGATGCCCGCGCATGTCGTCGACCGGGTCACCCCGGCGATGGCGCTGTTCCGCGACGAAAGCTTCGGCCCGGTCGTCGGCATCACCCGCGCCAAGGACGAGGCCGAGGCGATCGTCCTCGCGAACGACACCGAATACGGCCTGTCGGCAGCGGTCTTCACCCGGGACACCGCGCGCGGACTTCGTGTTGCCCGCCAGATCAAGTCGGGGATCTGCCACGTCAACGGCGCGACCGTCCACGACGAGGCGCAGATGCCGTTCGGCGGGACCAAGGCGTCGGGCTATGGCCGCTTCGGCGGTAAAGCCGGGATCGACAGCTTCACCGAACTGCGCTGGATCACGATCGAGACGCAGCCCGGACATTATCCGATCTGACCGATCGCAATCGACAACAGGGAAACGCCATGACCGAGACCAGCAACACCGGAACCGTCACGTACGACGTCGTCGATCGCATCGCCTGGGTCCGCTTCAACCGCCCCGACAAGCGCAACTGCATGTCGCCGACGCTCAACCGCGACATGATGGCGGTGCTCGCCGAAGTCGAATTCCGCGACGACGTCGGGGTGCTCGTCCTGTCGGGCGAGGGTACCGCATGGTCGGCCGGGATGGATCTCAAGGAATATTTCCGCGAGACCGAGGCGAAGGGGCTCGGCGCGACGCGCGACGCGCAGCGCGAGGCCTATGGCTGGTGGCGCCGCCTGCGCTGGTACCAGAAGCCGACGATCGCGATGGTCAACGGCTGGTGCTTCGGCGGCGGCTATGGCCCGTTGTTCGCGTGCGACCTCGCCTTCGCCGCCGAAGAAGCGCAATTCGGCCTGTCCGAGATCAACTGGGGTATTCTCCCCGGCGGCGGCGCGACCAAGGTCGCGACCGAGCTGATGCCATTCCGCAAGGCGATGTACCACGCGATGATGGGCGAGAACGTCGACGGTAAGACGGCCGCCGAATGGGGCCTGGTTAACGAAGCGCTGCCGTTGGCGGCGTTAAAGGACCGCGTCGCCGAGGTCGCGGGTGTCCTGCTCAAGAAGAACCCGGTCGCGCTCAAGGCGACTAAGGATGCGGTCCGCCGCATCGGCGTCCTCAGCTACGACGACGCCGAGGATTACCTAATCCGCGCGCAGGAAGCGGCGAACAGCTACGACAATCACGGCCGCAAGGAAGGCATCAAGCAGTTTATCGACGACAAGACCTTCAAGCCCGGCCTTGGGGCGTACGACACCAGCAAGCAGCGCGCCTGAGTTGACGGGCGAGGAGGCGGGCGATCGTCCGCCTGTCCGCCGCAGAAAGGAGTCCGCGATGCGGATAGCCGACACCGTTCGGGGCCGACGCGGCCGTCTCCAGTCTGGCCTGATCGGCGTCGCGCTCCTGCTCGTCTCCGCTCCGGTCGCAGCGGCGGAGGCACCGGCAAATTCCGCAGCGCGGTCCGAAACGGGTGAGCTCGCCGATGGCGCAAGCTGGCGCGCGACGGTGCCGCCGAACTGGAACGGCACGCTTCTCTTGTGGTCGCATGGCTACGCCCGGACGCGTCCCGCCGCCGAGGATGCGCCGGCGGCGTCGCGCGCGGCGCTGCTTGCCGCGGGCTATGCGCTCGCGGGATCAAGTTATGCCGAGGGCGGCTGGGCGCTGGCGACGGCGATCCCCGATCAGGAAGCGACGATCACGGCGTTTGCCGAGCGATTTTCGCGACCGAAGCGGACGATCGCCTGGGGCTATTCGATGGGCGCGCTGGTGACGGTCGCGCTCGCCGAGCGACCGCGTCGCCTGATCGACGGGGCATTGCCGATGTGCGGGTCGATCGGCGGCGCGGTGGGAATGATGAACATGGCGCTCGACGGAGCGTATGCCTTCCGCACCCTGCTCGCACCCGACTCGGCGATCCGGTTGACCGGAATCGACAACGACCTCGACAACGCACACCGGGTAGCGGCGGTTCTGGCGGAAGCACAGGCAACCCCGGCGGGGCGCGCGCGCGTTGCGCTGGCGGCGGTGCTGGCGGGGCTGCCGGGCTGGACGACGCATGACGGCCCGCGCCCCGCCGACGACGACGCCGCTGCCCAGCAGGCTGAGATGGCGAAGACGTTTGCGATGGGCGCGTTCCTGCCGCGGGTCGATCAGGAGCAGCGCGCGCACGGGGTGTTCTCGTCGAACACCGGGGTCGATTACCGGGCGCAGTTGGCGCTTTCCGGGCGTCACTCGCTCGTCGCCAAGCTATACGCCGCCGCCGGTCTCGACTTGAACCGCGACCTCGACGCGCTCAATGCCGGATCGCGGGTAGCCGCCGACCCCGCCGCGACGCGCTATATGCTCGACCATTATACGCCGAACGCCCGACCCACGGTGCCGACACTCGCGGTGCAGAATATCGGCGACGGGCTGACCTCGCCGTCGCTCCAGCGCGCCTATCTCGAGGCGGCGGAACATCGCGCGCGGGGGATGACGAGCGGCCTGTGGGCGGCAGATGCGGGCCACTGCACCTTCACGACGCCGACCGTGCTCGCGTCGCTGCACCAGCTCGAGACCCGCATCGATACCGGGCGGTGGCCGGTCCGTCCCGCCGAATTCGTCGCCTACGATCCGCCGCCGATGCTGCGCCCGTGTCTCCGCGACGGGGCCTGTCGCTAGACGCGGCGCGGGGCGTCAGTCGATGCCCTTCTTGCGGACCGTCCAGGCCTTGTCGGTGCACAGGCGGCAGTCGGCGCCCTTGAACCAGTGTGCCGCCGCAGGATCATGGCGCAACTGCCAGTCGAGCCACGCGACCGCGACCTGCGCGTTGTCGCCGCCGTTCGCCAGCCCGAAGGTGCCGCCATGCCCGGTGTCGTGGCTGACGAGCATCGCCGGAACCAAGGTGATCTTGTCGTAATCGTCGCTGCCGTTGGCAAATGCGACGTCGCCGGGGCCGCCCATGACATAGAGTACCGGCGTGTGCAGCGTTTTCAGCAGCGTCTTATCGACCTTGAGCCCGGCGATCGGGTTGCCGCCATCGGTGAAGACGCCGCTATTGTGGATGATCACCGCATGGATGCGCGGGTCGGCAGCAATTTGAAGCGCTTGCAAGCCGCCGCAGCTATGGCCGGAGACCGCAACGAGTGCCGGGTCGATCCGTTGGTAGAGCGGGCTGCTTGCGCGGTTGTTCTCGGCGAGTGCCCAGTCGATCCCGGAGGCAACCTGAGCCGTGTCGGTCTTGATGCCGAGCGGCTCGGGAGCGGACCGCGCGGTGCGGGGCGGCGCGCCGGGGCCCGACAGGATTTTGCCCGGTGCGATGACGACATAGCCGTGGCTGGCGATCTCCGCGAGGTGATGCCGCGCGCTCGCGGCATCGTCGCTACACCCGCCATTGCCCCAGACGAGGACGCCGAGCTTGAGCGACCCGAGCTTGGCCGGGTCGGCGGGAAGATAGACGACGTGGTCGGGCAGGCCCGGCTCGACCGTCTTGATCGCGGGGTAGGGGCCGGTTCCCGGTGTGTCGGGCATCGCGTCCGCCGCCGCGCGCGCCACAGCCATCCGCGCCATGTCGGCAGGCGGTATGATCGGGACCGGCTGCGCACATGCCGCGCTCGTCGCCAGTGCCGACGTGACAATCAGTCGAATCCATCCCCGCATCGCGTTTCTCCGTCTTGTTATGTCGCAATACTGTTCGCCGGCTACTAGCGATGCAAGCCCTTTCATGCGCTTTCGCGGGCGATTATGCGGAAGCCGACGTCGATCGACCGTTCGGCCAGCTTGGTCCCGGCGGCGCGCAATCGCAGCACGCGGTTGACCTCGTGGGCGATGCGGGCGCCGTCGACATCGACCGAGGTGATCGTTGGGCGCATGTCGCCGGCCATTCGCAAATTCCCGAAACCTGTGACCGCGAGCTGGGCGGGTACGGCGATCCCGGCGACCTGCGCCTCGACGATCAGCCCCTGCGCGATCCAGTCCGAGCCGCAGACGACGACGTCGGGCTGAACCGCAAGATCGGCGAGACCGCGGTAGCTCAGCCGCCCCTGGCCGAAGTGGCTCGGAACGTTGACCTCGAACCGGGTCGGCGGCTCACCGCCATCGGCGATCCAGCGCTCGGCAAACGCGGCGGCGCGCCGTTCCGCCCGCGGCGAGCGCGGCACGATCAGGTGCGGCCGCCGATATCCGCGATCCCGCAGGAAACAGGCCAGCGCGTCACCGATCGCACGGTGCGAAAACCCGATTGCGATGTCGATCGGATCGTCGGGCAGGCCCCAGGTTTCGATCACCGTCACCCGGCTGGTGCGAAGCTGCGCTCGGATCGCGGCATCGGCGACGATGCCCGTCAGAATGATCGCATCGACCCGCCGCGACAGCGCCGCATTGATCTGCGCGCCGAGGCGGCCATCGGTTGTGCCGGTCAGCGCGAGGATCACGCTGTTGCCCTCGGCGGACAGCGCGTCGATCATCGCTTCCATCGTGTCGTTGAAGATCGACTGGGCGATGTCGGGGACGAGTGCCGCGATCAGCCGCGACCGGCTCGACGCGAGAGCGCCCGCGGTTAGGTTCGGTAGATAGCCGGTCGCCGCGATCGCCGCCTCGATCCGCTGGGCAGTCGCTGGCGCAACGATACCCGGCGAGTTGAAATAGCGCGAGACCGTCGCCGACGAGACATTGGCAAGGGCAGCGACCTCTTCGAGGCGAGGCACACGCGCGCGGTCGGACGGGGGCTGCATCGCCGATCAGCATAGAGCAGATAACGCGACCGCCGCAAAAATATGCTTGCAAGCGCTTACACCCTCTCGTACGGCATTGTTATGTCGAATGACTTTAACCCGATGCAGGCCGAAACCTTCGACAGCGCTCAGGTCGAATATCGCACACTGCGCGAAACATGCCCGGTCGCGCATAGCGATACCTGGGGCGGCTTCTGGGCGCTGATGAAGCACGACGATGTCGTCGCGGCCGCGTCGGACTGGCGGACATTCCAGACGTCGACGCAGAACGTCGTGCCGAAAGTCGCCTTCACCGGCCGCCGCCCGCCGCTCCATCTCGATCCGCCCGAGCACACGCCGTACCGCCGTGCGCTCGCGCCGCTGCTGACCGAAAAGCGCGTTGCCCGGCTCGAACCGGTCATGCGCGAGATCTGCCGCGGCTTGCTTGCAACGATGGTCGCGCATGGCGGCGGCGACGTCTGCGCCGACTATTCGGCGCCGATGCCGGTCGCCATTTTCGCGCACTGGATGAATCTCGACGCGGCGGCGATCGAAGCGCTGACCGATGCCGGGCGGAAGTATAATATCGCGGTCCAGTCGGCAGACCTGGTGACAACCAAGGAAACCAGCCTGCTCCTCTACGATATGGCGAGGCAGGTCGTCGCCGACCGCCGCGCCGCGCCGTTATCGGTCGACGAAGATGCCACGAGCGCGCTGCTCGCTGCCCGCGCCGACGGCGAGCCGCTCCCCGACGAGATGATCGTCGGCACGATCCGACAGGTCCTCGTCGTTGGGCTGATCGCACCAAGCGTGATGATCGGGTCGATCGCGGTCCACCTTGCGCGCGATCCGGCGCTCCAGTCGCGCCTGCGCGCCTCGCCCGACCTGCTGCCCGCCGCGATCGACGAGTTCCTCAGGCTCTACACGCCGTATCGCGGCTTTGCCCGCACCGCGATCCACGACGTCACGATCCGGGGCCGGACGATCCCCGCCGGCGAGCCGATCGCACTCGTCTATTCGTCGGCCAACCGCGATGAGGACGTCTTCGAAGCGGCCGACACGTTCCGCCTCGATCGGCCGAACATGAAGGAGTCGGTCGCGTTCGGCCGTGGCCCGCACGCCTGCGTCGGGGCGGCGCTCGCCCGCCTCGAACTGATCGTCGCGGTCGACGAACTGCTGCGGGCGGCCCCGTCGTTCGCCCTCGCGGGCGAGCCGGTGCCGACGCGGTTTCCCGAAATCGGCGCGCTGAGCGTCCCGATCACGTTCGGCGCAGCAACCGGCAGCGTGCAGTGACCGGCGTCGTCCTCGCGACCGGCGACCTCGCGATGGACCGCGCCGACTACGACGAGAGCTTCGTCGCTACGCGCGACGTGCTGTTGGCGGCGGACATCGTCTTCGGCCAGCTCGAGACGAGTTTCGCCGCGCACGGGACGCGCTTGCCGCAGGCACGGCATGCCGTCCTCGCACGGCCAGAGGGCGCAGCAGCGCTCGGGCGCGCGGGTTTCGACATCATCTCGTGCGCCGGCAACCACGTCCTCGACTGGGGCAACGAAGCCTTCGCCGAGACGCAGCGCCACTTGCGCGACGCGGGAATGCAGGTCGTCGGCGCGGGTCCGGACATCGCCGCGGCGCGGACACCCGCGCGCTTCACGCTGCCCGACGGGACGACGGTCGCCTTCCTCGCTTATTCGAGCATCCTGCCACAGGCGTATTGGGCCGACGAGCGCCGCCCCGGCTGTGCGCCGATGCGCGCCTTCACTGTCTACGAGCAGATCGAGCACGATCAGCCGGGGACGCCGCCGCGCATCCACACCTACCCCCATCGCGGCGACCTTGCGGCGATGGTGGCAGACATCCGCGCGGCCAAAGCGGCGAACGACATCGTCATCGTCTCGCAGCACTGGGGCATCCATTTCGTCCGCGCGAGCATCGCCGACTATCAGCGCGACGTCGCCCGCGCCGCCGTCGAGGCGGGGGCCGACATCATCCTCGGCGGCCACGCGCACATCCTCAAGGGCTGCGAGCTGATCGACGGCAAACCGGTATTTTACTCGCTGTGCAACTTTGCGACCGACCTGCGAATGGACCCGGCGCACGCGGCATCGGCGAGCTTCAACGAAATTCGCGCCCTTGCCGAAGTGTGGGAGCCCGACTTCGACAGCCTGTACAACTTCCCTGATGCGGCACGGGCATCGATGGTCGCGCGCTTCGAGATCGCCGAGGGCAAGGTCGTCCGCGCCGGCTTCCTGCCGCTCGACATCGGCACCGACGCGGTTCCGCGCTTCGTCGCACACGGGTCGGCGCGCCATGCCGAGATCGTCGACTATATGACCGCCGTCACCGCCGAGGCCGGGCTCAACGCCCGCTACCGCAGCGGCAACGACATGGTCGAGCTGGAGCTGGCAGCGTGACCGCGCGGCGCGCCTTCCCGCTCGAGGCGTATGTCGGCGTCTATTTCCTCGTTTATCTGCCCAACGTCATCATCACCAAGCTAATCACCAGCCTGCCGCGCGGGGCCGGCGTGCCGCCGCTGACCGGCCTCGAAACGCTGCCGGCCTCGCTGATCCTCAACGCGATCCTGACCTATCTCTTCATCTGGTTCGCGGGCTGGTACCGCGATGCGCACACCGTGACGGTGGGTGGACGCACGCTGCCGGTGCCGACCCGCTATACCGTCCTGTCGGGGATCGGCACCGCTCTGATCCTGTTTACCGTGCCGCTGTCGTTTACCTTCAAGGGCGTCAGCATCCCGTTTATCCAGCTGCTCATGCGCGGAGACATCCTGATCATCGCGCCGCTGGTCGACCTCATCTATGGCCGCCGCGTCCGGTGGTGGAGCTGGACCGCGCTCGGCCTCGTCGCGCTCGCGCTGGCGATCACGCTCCACGCGCGCGGCGGGCTCAATCTGCCGCCGTTGGCGATCCTGACCGTCGTCCTGTACACGCTCGGCTACTTCATCCGCCTCGCGGTGATGACCCGTGTCGCCAAGACCGGCGAACCGGCGTCGGTCCGCCGTTACTTCGTCGAGGAGAAGCTGGTCGCGCTGCCGTTGTCGGTCGCGCTGCTTGCGGCGGTCTCGGCGTCGGGCATCGGCGGCCAATCGGGCGAACTCGGCTTCGGCTTCATCACGATCTGGAGCGATCCGGTGATGGTCTGGATCGGCCTGATCGCGGTGACGCTGACGGCGATTTCGATCTTCTCGGCGATCATCCTGCTCGATGTCCGCGAGAACGCCTATTGCGTCCCGCTCGAACGCGCGTCGAGCCTGCTCGCCGGCATCGCCGGATCGATCCTCCTCGCCTGGGGCTGGGGCCTGCGGATGCCCAGTCCCGCCGAACTCACCGGCGCGGTCATTTTGATCGCCGCAATCGTGCTGCTGTCGGTCGCGCCACGGTTCGGCGCCGCCGGGCGGCGAGCGCTCGCCGAAGCTCAGTAACACCTTTTCATCGGAATCACCGCCGCAGTGTCCGCAGAGACGCACCGGCTCAGCACAAGGGGAGTGACATGCATCACAGTCTGCAAACGCATCGGACGGCAACGATCGCCGGAAGCGCCTTGGCGTTAGTTTTCGCGGCACCGGGTTTCGGCCAGACCGCCGAGCCGCGCGACCAGGCGGTCGCGGCCACTCCCTCAACAACAGCCGCCGCGGCCGCCCCCGACACGAGCGCTGCCGACGCCGATATCGTCGTCACCGGCAGCCGTATTCGCGGAGTCACCGCGACCGGATCGAACGTCATCGCGATCGACCAGGCCAAAATCGCCGAGGAGCCGGTGATCTCGACCAACGATCTCCTCCGCCGCCTGCCGCAGGTCGTTGGCCTCGGGACCAACCGCAACGGCGGCTCGGCACAGAACGGGCAAGCCAATGCGACCAGCGGGGCGGGTATCAACCTTCGCGGGATCGGCACCAACGCGACACTGCTGCTGTACGACGGCAAGCGCTTCCCGCCGCAGGGCACACAGGGCCAGTACACCGATCCGGCAGTCCTGCCGTCGATCGCCCTCGAACGCGTCGAGGTCGTCGCCGACGGCGCGTCGGCGATTTACGGATCCGACGCGATCGCCGGAGTGGTCAACTTCATCCTGCGCAAGAAGGTCGACGGCGCCGAGTTCCGCCTGCGCAGCGGACTGACCGAAGGCGGCTATAACGAGCAGCAGGCGGCTGGCATCGTCGGCAAGACCTGGGCGACCGGCTCGGCGATGCTCGCGGGCGAATATACTCGCAACGACGCACTGATCGGCGGCGACCTGCCCTTCTACCAGGACAATAATGTCAATCGCGGCGGGCGCGACCTGCGGACGACATTCTGCAATCCGGGAACGATTACCGCAGGTGGCAGCACCTATGCGATCCCCACCGGCGGCGTGACGCGCGCGAATGTCGGTTCGCTGGTCGCCGGGACCGCCAACCGCTGCTTCTACAATACCAACGACGCGGTCATCCCCCAGCAGCAGCGCGCCAGCCTCGTCGGCAACGTCAGCCAGCAGATCGGCGATCGGGTAAGACTGTTCGCCGATGGATATTACTCGTACCGCGAAGGCATCTCGCTGGGGACGGGAGACACGTTCACCGCGACGGTCCGCAACACCAATCCTTTCTTTGTTTCGCCCGTCCCGGGTCTGACGTCCGAGACGGTAAATTATTCGCTGCTTCCCGAGCTCGGTGCAGACCGCAATCCGTACCACAGCTATTCGTGGAACCTGTCGGGCGGCGTCGAAGCCAAGCTGTTCAGCGACTGGGTGGCGACGGCCTATTATGCGCACGGCGAGTCGAAGGATATCGCCGATCGCCGTCTCGGGGTGAACTCCGCAGCGCTCGCGACCGCGCTCGCCGACACCAACCCGGCCACCGCGCTCAACGTCTTCGGCGGCCCGAACAATCCGGCGACGCTCCGGCGCATCAACGACAACTATTTCATCATCGCCGGTGCCACCCGGCTCGATGTCGGTAACGTCCAGCTCGCCGGATCGCTGTTCAGCCTGCCCGGCGGCAACGTCCGCGTTGCAGTCGGCGGGGAGTACCGCAAGGAATACACCTTCACCGACCTAACCGTCGGCACCAGCACGGCACAGGCCCATATCCGCGACGCGGGGACGCGCAACGTCAAGGCGGCGTTCGGCGAGTTATACGTGCCGATCTTCGCCGGACCGAACGCGATCGACGGCATCCAGGAACTGTCGCTCTCGCTCGCCGGGCGCTACGAACATTACAGCGACTTCGGCGATACAACCAATCCCAAGGTTGGCGTGACCTACAAGCCGATTGCCGGCGTCACCTTCCGCGGCAGTTATGGCACGTCGTTCCGCGCGCCGACCTTCACCGAGGTCTCGACCGTCGCGGGCGGTGCCGGGCTGTATTACGACACGCTGCCCGGTCCCAACGGCAACCTGACCGGCATCGGCATCGCGGGCGGCAATCCGCAGCTCAAGCCCGAAACCGCAACGACCTATTCGGGCGGGATCGAGATCGCGCCGGTCCGCTTCCCCGGCCTCGTCGCGACGGCGAGCTATTTCCACATCGACTATAAGAACCAGATCCAGGCGCTGCGCGGCACTGCGGGCATCCTGACCAACCCGATCTATGCGTCGTTCGTGACGCTCAACCCGACGGCGGCGCAGGTCAACGCGCTGGTCACCTCGGGCCTGCCGATCAACAGCGCGATCAACACGTCGGCGGTATCGTTCATCGTCGATGGCCGCCGCCAGAACCTCGGCTCGTCGCTCGTCGGCGGCATCGACTTCGGGCTCAACTACGACTGGACGATTGGCAATGCGAAGGTCGATGCCGGGGTCCAGGGTAGTTATTTCACCGAATACAAGTTCCGGGCGGTCCCCGGTGCGCCGCAGATCGACGTGAGCAACACGATCAACTTCCCGCAGAAGTTCCGCATGCAGGCCGATGTCGGAGTCAAGCTCGACAAGCTTCATGGCCGCGTCACGGTCAACCACCTGTCGGGGTATCGCAACACGACGGTAACACCGAACCAGACGGTCAGCGCTTATGACACGGTCGACCTTTACGTCGGCCTCGACGTGACGCGCCAGCTCACCCTGTCGGTCGATGTACGCAACCTGTTCGACCGCAACCCGCCGTTCGTCGATACGACGCGCGGCTACGACCCGCAGTCGGCCAACCCGGTTCCGCGGCTCATCAGCGTGACGGCGGGGGTCAAGTTCTGATGCGCTGGCCGCTGGCGTTTACCCTCGCGGCCAGTGCCGCGGCGTGGGCGCCAGCGGCTGCGGCGCACGATTGCACCGCGCTGGCCGGGCCGCATCCCGGAGGGGTCATCATCACTGCGGCGCAGTCGATCGTGCCCGAGCCGTCGGGATGGCAGCCCGACACCACGAGCTCCTATCGCCCGCTCCCGGTCACCGTGCCTCTCTGCCGGATCGAGGGGACGATCGAGGGCAACATCGGCTTCGAACTATGGCTTCCTGCTCCCGAAAAGTGGAACGGACGCCTGCTCGGCGCAGGTGTCGGCGGCGACGCCGGGGTCTATAATTACACCGACATGAGTCGCCGGATCGGCGAAGGGTTCGCCACGGTGACGACCGACAGCGGGCATAAATCGACCCAGGCACGGTGGATGGCCGATGCCAAAGCGCGCGTCGACTACGAACATCGCGCAACGCATTTGACCGCGCTCGCCGCGAAGGCGCTAGCGGCGGACTATTACGCCAAGGCTCCCGACAGGAGCTATTTCCTCGGCTGTTCGGGCGGCGGGCGGCAGGCCCTCAAGGAAATGCAGCTCTATGCCGGCGACTATGACGGCGTCGTCGCTGGAGCGCCGGGGCCGTATATGCCGCTGATCTCGGTAAGAATGATGTGGTTCTCACTGCTCCAGAAGAAGAACCCTGCGGGGGCGCTGACTGATGCCGACTGGGCGCTTTACGAGCGGAGTGCGAATGCGGCGTGCGATGGCAACGACGGCGTCCGTGATGGCATCGTAGAGAATCCGCTCGCGTGCCGCTTCACCCCGGCAGAGCTCAAATGCGCTGAAGGTCAGGCGACGGCCTGCCTGTCGCCCGCCAACGTGGCGATGCTGACCGAGATTGTTGCACCGATGCGCAACGAAACTGGACGCATTATGGACCATGGGCTGCTGCCCGGCGTCCGCACCCGGCCGGGACCGCCGTCGCCTTTGCTCCGCGCGATGTGGGCCGATGCGGTATACGACGATCCAGCCTGGGATGAGAACAGCTTTCGCCGGACCGCCGACCTCGACAAGGCCAATGCGATCATGCCCGAACTGCGCGCGGATAGTACCGCTATCGCGCCATTCATAAAGCGCGGCGGCAAGGCGCTGATCTATCAGGGATGGCAGGACCCGTCGGTGATCGCGGGACCAACGATCGACTATTATCGCGAACTGGAGGCGGCGCAGGGCGGTGCGGCGGAGCTCGCGAAATCGGTTCGACTGATGATGGTCCCGGGCATGTACCACTGCCATGGCGGCCCGGGAGCCGACGAGTTCGGTGGATCGGGGCAGATCTCCACGCCCGCCAACCCGTCGCGCGATATCCTGTGGGCGGTGATCGACTGGGTCGAGCACGACCGCGCGCCCGACCGTATCGTCGCCGCCAAGATCGCGCACGGCGACGTCGTCCTGACGCGCGCATTGTGCCTATTCCCGCAGTCAGCCCATTATGACGGCGTCGGACCGCAAGACAGTGCCGCGTCGTTCGCGTGCCGCATCGATCCGTTGCTCGCGACAGCTCGATAATGCTCAGCGACTCGCTGTGCCGACATATCGCCGAAACGGCTTTCGAGGCGATCCCACCTGCCGCACTGGCCAATACGCGGCTGGCATTGCTCGACGCTATCGGTGTCATGCTTGCCGCTAGCGAGATGAGTCCCGAAGCCGCGCCATTCACTGCGCTGGCGATGGCCTCGGGTACGGGTCCGGCGACTCTGCTTGGCCGGAATGAACGGACATCGCCTGCGCTGGCGGCGTTCGCCAATGGCGCCTTGGCACACGCGCTCGATTTCGAGGACACGTTCGACGCCGCGCCATGCCATCCGAATGCGGCGTTGGTGCCGGCGGTGCTCGCGCTGGCCTCGACGCGCGCGACGACCGGACGCGAACTGCTAACCGCGATGGCGATCGGCTGCGATCTGACATGCCGGATTGCGTCGTCGCTTACGCGTCCGATGACCGGCTGGTATCCGCCCCCGATCCTCGGCGCTTTCGGCGCGACGGCGGCAACGGCGCGGATCATCGGCCTAGACGCTGCGGCAACACGCGGCGCGTTGTCGCTCGTCTTGTGCCAGGCAACCGCGCCCGCCGAAATCAAATACAGCACCAGCACGACGATTCGGGCGATCCGTGAAGCATTCCCGGCGCAGGCGGCTGTCGTTTCGGCGCAGCTTGCGCGCGACGGTGTCGTCGGATTTGAAACGCCCTTCGAGGGAGAGGGTGGCTTTTTTCAGATATTCGCCGGCGGCGGCTACGATCCGGAGGTGCTCACCGACCGGCTCGGCACATATTTCCACGGAGCGGAACTGACGTTCAAACGCTGGCCCGCGTGCCGCGGCACCCACGCCTATATCGAAGCGGCATTGCGGCTGCGCGAGGCACCGGGCTTCGACTGGCGGCGGATCACCAGCGCGACTGTCGTCGTCGGCGAGGTCCAGCAGATGCTTGTCATGCCGGCCGAGCGGAAAAGGGCTCCGACGACGTCGATCGATGCGAAGTTCAGCATTTTCTTCACCGTTGCGCTGGCACTCGTCAGGGGCGAGGTCGGGCTCGACGACTTCGACGCCGCGTCGCGCGGCAACGCCGACGTCCTCGCCATGGCGGCACGAATGTCGGCGAGATTCGACCCTGCCGCCATCCCTACGGCGATCGGCGGTATCGTCGAGATCGTATTCGACGACGGTCGAGCAGTTGAGGCCGCCGTCCCGATCGCCCTCGGTCATCCAACCCGTTCGATACCGGTGTCGGATATGGTCGAGAAGTTCGTGGCATGCGCTGAACGCGCATCGGTGCCCTGGACACGTGCGGCGGCGGGGCTGCTCGCGCACAGGTTGCTGACGATCGACGACTGCGACGATATTTCCGGACTTTTCCAACCAGCGGTGTGACCCGGCCGCGCGACTGTTCGCCGCCACGCTGGTCTCATGCACTTACAGCTTGGATACAACTGCACTCCGCAAGTACAGGGGCGCAGAAGACCGATCGGACCGGGGCAACCCCAGCTTCGATCCATGTCGATCGCCACCCTGCGGATCGGCGGCCAGATGACGAAGCGAGATGCAATTGAGTGACGACTTAGAGAGCCCTGTCGACCTTGGCGCCCTGGGTAATTTTGCCGGCTATCACCTTCGGCGCGCAGCGGTCGCCTTCGCCGCGAACTTCGCAAACGCTATGCAAACGACGAAGATCCGGCAGGTCCAGTTCGGGATCATGTCGGTGATTGCCGCGAATCCAGGCATGAACCAAGGCACGGTCGGTCGCGCGCTCGGAATCCAGCGTGCCAACATGGTGACGCTGATCAACGAGCTGGTCGACCGCGACCTCGTTGCAAGGAACGGCTCGGTGGGCGATCGCCGCGTCGTTTCGCTCTCGCTGACCACCGCCGGCGAGGCCGCCCTCGCGGATTGCATCACGCACATCGTTCCGCACGAGGAAGCAATGCTGGCGCACCTCGACGCGCACGAACGCGAACAATTGATCGTTCTGCTCGACCGGATCGCCGCCGTCGGCGCTTAGGGCCGGCCTGATCTTACGAGCAGGTGAAGCTCGCAGCCTTCTCCACATCTCCGGTCCCGTCGTATCGCGCGACCTTGGGGAAGGCACAGAGCGGCCGCGTTCGTCCGGGCCACGGCGAGCGCGGGTTGGCCGTCGCGATCAGGCTCTCGGGTGCCTTGGCATGCTCGACCCACGCGACCACGGCGCCGAACGCGTCATAGCCGTCGGTTGCCGGGCCGCCCTGGCAATGCCCCATGCCGGGCACGGGGAAGACCCGCACGAAGCCCGCCGCGCCGCCACCGTCGCGCTGGTCGACCTCTTTATACCACGCGATCGTGTCCTCGACCGAGAAGACCGGATCGGACACGCCTTGCGGTACGACGAGCTTGCCGCCGCGCTTCTGGAACGCCGACAGGTCGGCCGAGCGCGACCCGATGTCCTGCCACGCCGAACGCGTGAAGCCGTCGCCGGTCGCGTAGATCTTGGCAGCTTCGGCGTTCATGTCGGCGTGCAGCAAATAGTCGAGCTTCGCCTGATTATCCTCAGGCAGTGCGGTCGGCGGCGTCGTAAACACTGCGCCGAGTGAGGGACTGCCCATCGCGACATTGATCGAGGGCACTGGCCCGGCTCCCGTCTTCCACACCCGCCAGCCGTCGTCGCCCCAGCCCGCATCCCAGTAGAAACCCGAATAGATCGGCTTGCCCTTCGGATCGCGCGCGCCATCGTGGATTTTGCGGAGTGCGGTGAGTTGCGCCGGTGTCAGGCACGAGTCCTGCTTATCTCCAGCACAGGTGATCTTCGCCAACTCGGGCAGCACGCGCTCGGAGGTGCAGCGGGTATAATCGGCGATGATCCCATCGACTACGCCGTCGGCCTTGTCGCATGCCGCGAGCACGGCCCGACGGACGAGCTGCCCGTCAGCGGCGGAGAAAGTCCCGGCCAACGATGCCAGCGTCACCGGCTCGCCCTTTGCCCGCACGACACCAGCCAGCGCCTGCGTGTCCCAAGCCTCGGCCAGCGCCGCCCGCGGCAGTGCGAAGCCGGGGGCAGCCGCCACGATCCCGTCGAACAGGTCGGGATAGCGCGTCGCCAGCATCATCCCCTCCTGCCCGCCCTTCGAGCAGCCGACGAAATAGCTCTTCTGCGGCGGGCGCTGGTAGAAGGCGGCGACGAGCGCCTTTGCCGCTTCGACCGTGGGGCGGAGCGACGTGCCGCCGTAATCGGCGCGCGCCTGCGGATCGAGACCGAACGCCGAGACGCCCCCGCGCGCCGGGACGGTGTTGGTCGCATTGTCGTGTCCCGAATCCTGCGACATGACAGCATAGCCTTGGACCAGCGCGGGCGCGGCCCCGCCACTGAGGCGTCCGATCGCGTCGCCGAGCTCGCCGTTGGTGCCGCCACCGCCCTGCATGAAGAACTTGCCGTTCCAGCTATCGGGCAGGCGCAGGTGGAAGCGGATCGCATAATGCTGGCCGTCGACGCCGGTGCGTTCGTGCATCGTCGCGATCACGTCGCAATGCGCCGGAAGCTCGAGCGCGGGCATCGGCGGGACTCCGGGCGGCAGCCGCGGGGCCGGCGCCGCCTCTGCGCCATGCCCCACCGCGCTGATGATCCGCGTCGTCGGATCGGGCCAGGCAACCCGGCCGGATTGTGCGAGCATGGCGCAGCGATCCGCCGGTTCTGCCGCTTGGGCGGATCCGGCGAGAGAAGTCGCCAGTACCGAACCGGCGACGAGGAGCATCGCCTTAATCTTGGGCATAATCAGAACCTCACCGCGACGCGGACACCATATTCGCGCGGCGGCCCGTAAAACTGGTTATTCCCGGTGATGCCACTGACATAGGTCTTGTTCGTTAGGTTCGTGCCGTATCCTTCAAGCGTCCACTTCTTGACGCGCAAAGTCACGAGCGCCGACAGCAGCCCGCGCGAGCGCAATGTGTCGAACTGTTGAGTGTAGAAATATCCGGCGTACTGCGAACCGACAAAGGCATAGTTGAGTCGCGGAGTCAGGCTTACGCCGTCCTTGATCGCGATCTCGTAGTCGATGCCGACGTTGTAGCTCCACTTCGGCGAGAACAGGTTCGGCCCGCCGCCGGCCTGCTGGAAATAGGGCCCGTAGTTGGTGCAACCGGCGGTCGGGATCGCCCCGCACTGCGGCCCGAGCGTCGTTCCCGGCGGAATCAGCCGCGAATTGACTGCGGTCAGGCTGCCGAGCTTCGAATGAACATAGGCGAAGCCCGCATCGACATCGAACCCGGCATATTTAGCCTGGACCTGTCCCTCGACGCCGTAGATTTTCGCGCTCGCGACATTGACCACGCCGCTCTGGCCGGTGCTGGTGTCGACGAAATCAAACTGGAAGTCGTTGTAATTCATGTAAAACGCGCCGAGCTGGGTCCGCAGATGCTTGTCGAGCATCGTCGACTTCCAGCCGGTTTCGTAATCCCAAACGGTCTCCGGTCTGAACTGCGAGACCGACGAGTTTGCCCCGCCGGGCTTGTAGCCGCGCGCGACGAAGGCATAGACGAGATTGTCGTCGTCGACCTGGAAGTTGACGTTGGCCTTGCCGGTGAGGCGGCCGTCCTTGTGGTTGCTCCCAAGGTTAGCCACCGTCAGTCCGCCCGGGCCGAAGATCGTGCCATAGCCGATCGCGACCCCGCCATCCTGCGTCACCGCGTAATGCGAATAGCGCGCGCCGAGCTGGAACTCGACCCGGTCGGTGATCTTGTACCCCGCCTGCGCGAACGCACCGACGGTCGTCTTGTAGTCGTTGATGACGATGTGGGTCGGATCGACCGGAGCACCGGTGTGATTTAGGATGCGGACGTTGATAATGTTGTGCTGGAAATAACCGCCGAGGATCCAGTTGAAGCGGCCCGTCGTCGGTGACAGCAGGTTGATCTCCTGCGACACCTCGCGTTCGCGGACGAACTGGTCCTCGGTTTGGGCCGGCGTCGCCGCCGTATTTAGCGCCGTGCCGTCGGTATCGTAGAGGTTGGTGACCCGCTTGCTGGTGTACCCTGTCATCGAGCGGATGGTGATGCCGTCAGCGAGTTGGTACCGCAGCTCGAGATCGGCGAGAAAGCCACGCTCGTAGTTCGAGGTCGGCGCATCGTAGTCGAGCGTGCGGATGTCACCGATCGCACCGGCACCGTACGGCGTTCCCGGCAACGGACGATAGGCATAGCCCCCGGTCTGCTTGTCGATCCACTCGACATGGCCGAGCGCGTGCAGGTTTCCCGGAGTCCACAGCACGCCGAGGCGTCCCGCCTTCTCGTCAAGGCGATTCGGGTGATTGTGGTACGTACCGATGTCGTTGAAATAGCTGTCGTGGCGCTCGTAGTTCCCCGCCGCGCGGATCGCGAGGTTGTCGGTCAGCGGCACGTTGACCGCGCCCTGCGCCGCAGCGCTGCTGTAGTTGCCGAGCGCGCCTTGGAGGAAGCCGCCGACCCGGTCCAGTTCGGGCGCCGCCGAATTGATGAAAATCGCGCCGCCGGTCGAGTTCGATCCGACCAGGGTCCCTTGCGGCCCGCGCAGCACTTCGATGCTGCCGATGTCGTAGAAACTCGATGTCGTCAGCAGGGGCGGCTGGAAGACGCCGTTAATGTAGACCGCGACGCCGTTCGCCACCGCGGGCGATCCGCTCGCGATGCCGATGCCGCGAATGTTGACCGACTGGGTCAGGCCGGCGTCGACCACCGACAGCGACGGCGCGGCGAACTGGAGGTCCGAGATCCGGGTAACCGCCTTCTCCTCGAGCTGGCTCCCCGACAACGCAGTCGCTGCAATCGGGACGTTCTGGAGGTTCTCGGTGCGCCGCTGGGCAGTGACGGTGATTTCGGCGAGGCCTCCCGATTCAGCCGCCGTACTCACTGGCGTCGCGCTTCCCGCCGGGCTCGGCTCGGCTCCCAGGGGCGCAGCGGTTCCGGCGGATTGACCCCAGGCGGCCACCGGCGCGGCGGCAATCAACAGGAAAGCGGTCGACTCGAACAGGCGTTGGCGCATCGCAAGATCTCCCCAAAATCAAAAGCATCAAAGTAAAGATGCCGGGGGAGCCTCGGTGCCGGAGTCGTCGGCCGCTGAAATCGCCCCCTGCCGCCAGGCTTTTGCCTATTCGTTGACGTCAGGATAACGCGCCGAAAAGACGTCGGCAATGGATTGTTTTCGGACATAGCTTTTGTGTCGCAGGCCGGGGCGATCACTGCTCAAAGTTCGTCGCGAGGCCCGCGGCGGCCGTCTACAGCTCGCCTCGTGCTTGCGCCTCGATGGCAAGAGCCACCGCCCCGAGCACGCCCGACCGATCACCGAGTGCGGGGGGAACCAATAGGCTGGCGAGCGCTGCAGGGTCATCGAGATCGGGCAGATAGCCCGCGAGTTGGCGGGAAAGGCGCGCTTGCAGGTGGGCAAACACGTGCGGGTTCTGACCGACACCGCCGCCGAGGACAATGCGCTGCGGTGCAACGACGTAACACAGCGTCGCCGCCAGCTGCGCGAGGTAATCGGCGATCAGCTCCCAGACCGGATGATCGGGCGAAACGTCAGCACCCGGTCGACCCATCCGCTGCTCGATCGCCGGGCCGCTGATCAGCCCTTCGAGGCAGTCACCATGGAACGGGCAGATACCGGGAAAGGGGTCGATAGCCGGGTCGCGCCGGACCAACAGGTGTCCAGCCTCGGGGTGGAGGCGGCCGTGAACCGGGCGACCCGCGACCATGATCCCAACCCCGACTCCCGTCCCGACCGTAACATAGGCGTAGTCCCGCATTCCGCGGCACGAACCCCATGTTCCTTCGCCGAGCGCCGCGCCCGCGACATCGGTATCGAGCGCAATAGGCAGCCCCAGCGCCCGCAGCGGTGCGAGCAGATCGGTCCCCGACCAGCCGGGCTTGGGCGTTCGCAGCATATGGCCGTAGTCGGGCGCGGCAGGGTCGACACGCAATGGCCCGAAACTCGCGACGCCGATCGCGTCGACGCCTGCTGAGTCAATTTCCCGGGCGACCAAGTCTGCAATTGCAGAGAGCGTCTGCTCCGGGGTCGTGGTCGCGATTCGCACCGGCGGACTCAGGTCGTCCGGACCGCTTCCGAAGGCGACGAAGACCTTGGTCCCGCCGATTTCGACGCCTGCGTATCGGCTCATTGATCGGCGAGCCGCCACAGGACCTCGAACGGCGCAAGGTCGACCGGACCCGCCGGGATCACCCGATTTGTCAGCACATCGAATCCCGGTCCATCCCAGCCTCGCGGACACCGCACTGTCTGCGCCTCCGCCGACAAATTGGCGAGGCAAAGGAACCGGCGCCCATCGTCGCGGGCAAAGCCGAGGACAGCTGCGCAATCGAGCACAAGCGGCACCGCCCGGCCTGCGACGCCGAGCGCGTTCAGCGCGCGCGCCGCCGCACCGTAAATGCGAATTGCATCGCGCATTTGTCCTTCCGGAGAATCAGTCGGCGACGCCCGGCTCCAGTCCATCTCCGGTCGCTGGAGCCATCGGCCTTCGTGGCATCGCGCAGGATCGTCGCGGTAAGTCACGTCGTTGCCGAGCGCGACCTCGTCGCCCATGTAGATCATCGGCCAGCCGTCGAGCGCGTGGATCGTCGCGTACAGTAGCTTGAGCCGCGCGAGGGCCTCGCCCTGATCGACATCGGGGCGCCCCAGCCCAACCAGCGCCGCCGCCATTCCGTTGGTCGATGGCACCCCGCCCGGCACGGTCTGAAACGCCTGTCCCCCCGAAAAACCGTTGCCGCCGTAAAAGTCCGACCAGCGCTGCAGGTCGGCTGGCGACGCATGTCCCGCGAGCGCGTTCCAGATCAAATCGTCGTGGCAGCGAATGTAATTGAGCCATGCCGCGTGGTTCGGCCGCTCCGCCGCTGCAGCGATCATCGTCCGCGCGATCATCGCGTCCTGATCGGCCAGCGCTCCCCACAAGGCGGTCATCACGCCGTTATTGTACGCGAGGTCGCTCCCTCTGGCGTCACCTTCGCCGAAGAACGGCATCACGTCCTCGGGGCTCTCGATTGCTTCGGTGAGCAGGACGACGCTCGGCGCCGCGATATCGAGCGCAGCGCGGAAGGCGGCGACGATTGCGTAGGCTTCGGGCTGGTTGCGGCAGGTGGTGCCCGCGCGCTTCCACAGGAACGGCGCGCTATCGAGGCGGAAGCCCTGCACCCCGCGGTTCGCGTGGAACAGCAGCACATCGAGCATCTCGAGGAAGACCTCGGGGTTGGCGTAGTTCAGGTCCCATTGATACGGATAGAATGTCGTCCACACCCAGCCCGCCATCGCGGCGTCATAGGTGAAGTTGCCCGGTGCGGTGTCGGGGAAGACGTCGATCAAAGTCGCCTCCCATCCGGCAACGTCCTCAGCGTCGATTACATGATAGTAAGCGCGATAATGCGGATAACCCGCGCGCGCGCGCTTTGCCCAGTCGTGTTCGCGGGCGGTGTGGTTGCAGACGATATCGAGGACCAGCCCCATGTCGCGTCGGCGCAGCTCGGTCGACAGGCGTTCGAGCGCGGCAAGATCGCCAAGTCGGGGCTCGACTTCGCGATAGTCGGCGACCGCGAAGCCACCGTCGCTCTCGCCCGGTCGCGCCTTGAGCAGGGGAAGCGGATGCAGCCAGCGGATGCCGAGCGACTGGAGATAGTCGAGCCGGTCGACAACACCATCGAGCGTCCCGGCAAATTGGTCGACATAGAAGGCGTACACGGTCTCGCCCGATCGCGCCGTCCAGCCGATGTCGGCCGAGCGGCGGTGATCGAGTGCCTTGAGGTCGGCACGGCGACTGGCGACCGCGCGACCGAGCAGGTCGTTTGCCTTCGCGAACACTATACCCGCGTTGTCCCCGTAAATTCGATCGAGGCAGGTCGCGAGGGCTTGGCGCGCGCGATCGGTATCCCTTTCCATGATGTCTTCGGATACCCCGGTCAGTTGGTCGTGCAGGCGCGCTCGAGCCGGCAGATGCAATCGGTTGTCGATAAACTCAAGCGGGCTGGGCCAGGGATGCGTCTCGATCCGACCGGACGCGGCGGGCTCGCGTCATCGAGCCCGCCCTGTCTGTCACGTGTTGAGGCGGAACGTCAGCCCAACCGTCCGCGGGCGCGGTCCGGCGAGCAGCGTCGGCCCGTTGGCCGAGGTCGGTCCGCGATAGTCGGACAGGTTGTCGGCAAACACGCGAACTTCGTAACGGTCGAAGCTGACGCCGACGCTGGCCGAATACAGCTGATACGGGTTGACCGAGACGACCGTCGCGTCGCCGTTGCGCGCACGACCGACCGCCGTCGCCGATGCAGTCGCGAACATGTCGTAATCGCCGATCTTGCGGTCGTAGGTCGCGTCGGTCCGAAAGTTGAACGGCGGTGTATAGAACAGCCGCGAGCCATTGGTGATGCGCGTGTTCGCCGCCGTGAACGCCGGGATGACCTTGGTGAACTTCGAGTCGTTGACGTTGCCGATCGCCGACAGCGTCAGCCCCTTGAGCGGGGTCTTCCACGTTGCCTCGAGATCGATGCCCTGGCTCTTGCCGTCACCGAGATTGGCGAACGCCGCGAGCCCGATCGATGTGTTGAACGCGCTTTGGATGTTCGTGTACTTGATGTCGTAGGCGCTGACGGCGAGACGGAGCTGACCGTCTAACAACGTCCCCTTCGTCCCGATTTCGAGGTTCCGCAGCCGGTCGGGGCTAAGCGAAAGCCCGCTCGGGACGCCATCGGCGGTCACCGCGCTCGCCTGTGCCTGCGACTGGAGGATGCCGCTGCGGAAGCCCGTGCCGGCGTTAAAGAAAACCGTCCATTGCTTGCTCGGGTAATACGCAAGGTTCGCGCGCCATGTTACCGCATCGGGGTTGGCGTTGGTCAGGACGTGAACGCCATTCGTCAGCGAATCTGCTTTCCGCGTGTCGTTGAAATAGCGGATTCCGACGAGGGGGACGAGCTTACCGTCGAACAATTCGTAGCTGACTTCGGAGAAGACGGCTTCGTTTTCGGTCTTGGTCTGGGTGTCGCCGTTTAGAACGAGGCCCGGGAAGTTGAGGTTGAACGACGCGAGCCCGGTGGCGTTCTGGTAGAACACCCCGGCGACCCCGTGGAACGGTCCGCTGCCCGACGTCGCGACGCGGAATTCGTTGACGAAGCTATCGGCATTGCCGCCGTTCGTCAGCGTCCCGATCCCGAGCGGTGCGCCGAGATTGAGGCCGACCGCGAAGCCGCCGGGCAGTGATTTCTGATACGACGTCGCGTTGGTCAGCGTGAACTCACCGACCTGCCGCGTGATCGTGCCCGAGAAATATTCGGCGTGTCGCCGATCATAACCGACGACATTACCCTGATACGATGCGTACGGCGGGCTCACCGAGTTGAAGACGCTGAGATAGTCCTCGTCGGTGCTGAAATACCAGGCACGGAGCCGAACGGTCGTGACGGCATCGGGCTGCCACAGCAGGACCGCCTGCAGGTCCTTCGCAACGACGTCGTTGGCATCGCGCTTCGTCGGGGTGCCCGTCGGCGCACCGGGATAGACGTCGACATAGCCGGCGCGATAGTCGTAGCCGCCGCTGACCCGCAGCGCGAGGCTGCCGGGGACGATCGGCACCGAAATCGCGGCGGCACCGCGATAGTTGATCTGATGCGTATCGTTCGTCGTCGAGACTTCGGCTTCACCCGCCTCGGTAATCTTGTTGAGATCGGGGTTTTTGGTGTGGAAGATGATCGTGCCCGCCGACGAGCCCTGGCCGTAGAGCGTACCCTGCGGGCCGCGCAGAACCTCGACGCGGTCGATATCGAAATACTGGAGTGGCGGGGCGCTCTGGTTGTTGGGGACGCCGAACGGCGTGTCGTCGAGGTAGTATCCGACGAGCCCGTCGCCGATCGGACCGCCGGCGCCTGAACCGCGGATCGAGAAGATCCGGTAGCCCGCACCGATTTCCTGCGTCTCGGCGGCGCCCGGAATGAGCGAGATCAGGTCGCCGCCGTCGCGGATGTTACGCTCCTTAAGCGTGGCGCCGGAAAATGCCTGGATCGCGATCGGTACGCGGTCGAGCTTCGTCGCACCCGACTTCAGCGCGGTAACGACGATCTCACCCATGTCTTCATTCGACGCTGCGGCTGTCTGGGGCACCCCCGGCGCGGCGGCTGGCGTTTGCACGACGGTATCCTGCGCGGCGGCAACGGCCGGGAGGCAGGCAAGCGCCATACCCGCGCTGGTCAGCAGCAGACGGCTGCGCACAGCGGCGAACGAGCGACCGCGCGGCGCATCTATGGTCAAATTTGCTGATGTGTTCATTCTCAAACTCCCCTGTTTATCGATCGCTTTTCTGCAATCGTTTGCACGTCGCTATCACGAGTGTCGTGCTCGTGCAATCCGGTTCGCGCCGCAGCTACCGTTGGCGAAAATGTCGCGCTAGGCCGTCGCGAATGCAGCGCGGAGCGCGCTCTTCCATGCCCCCGTGAACTCAATCGCGACACGCGCGGCGGGGGCGATGAAGTCGAAGCCGTGATAGGCTCCCGGCGTAACGCGGAGCTGGACGGGCACCCCCGCCGCCGCGAGGCGCTGGGCGTAGGTGATGTCTTCGTCGCAGAACAAGTCGATTGCGCCGACGCCGATGAATGCCGGAGGAAGCCCGACGAGATCGGTGACGCGCGCCGGCACCGCGCCGTAAGCCGGCGTCACGGCCCCCGCCGGCTGCCCGAGGAAACTCGACCAGCCATAGCGGTTGCCCGCCTCGTTCCACCCGATCGTGCCGATGAACGGCGGCACGCGGCGGGTGCTGCCGGTGCGGTCGTCGAGCATCGGGTAGATCAGCACCTGGTAGCGCAGCGGGACCTGCCCGCGATCGCGCGCGGCGATTGCCACCATCGCCGCGAGGCCGCCGCCCGCGCTTTCGCCCATGACCGCGATCCGCGAGCGATCGACCCCAAGCGCCGCCGCATTGGCATGCAGCCACGCCAGCGCAGCGTAGCAATCCTCCATCGGACCGGGAAAGTGCGTCTCGGGCGACAGCCGGTACTCGACCTCGACGACGACGCAATCGAGTTCGGCGGCGAGCTTCTGCGACGCGACGACCGCGTCCGCGGCGCGACCGAGGATCATGCCGCCCCCGTGAATATGCACCACGGCCGGACGCGGTGCGCCGCCGGGCCGCGCGCCGATCACCATGATCGGCACGTCGGGCTGGCCCTTCGTCCCCGCGACCGAGCGGCGTTCGACCGCGGCGGCCGGAGCGGGCAACGGCATGGGCGGCGGCGGGATATTCGCGCGAATTGCCCGTAGCCCCTCGTCAGTCCAGTGCAACGGCAGCGGGCGCGCCATCACTAGCCGCGCGCCCGCGCGCAGTTCGGGATCGACGCGATCGAGCGACGGGCCGGCGGCTCCCGATGCGAGCACCGAACCGGCCGGGGACGCCGCTGCGGCCATCGCCGGCACGATAAGGCCCGACGTCATCAGGCCGAACTGAAAGCTCCGCCGCGTGAGGTCCATCTCTCATCCTTCCCATCCAGCGTCTGCGCGCGCTTCGCCGTCAGACTGCGGCTCCGGCAAGGATTTGCAAGGAGATTCACGCATGATCTTGCAAACGATTGCAGCCTGTTGCTTATCTGTCGCGTAAAGCAAATCATGCCGCAACCAAGCGGCGCGTGCGGGTCCAAGGGGACGTGGGATGCATCGGTCACTGTCATACCGGGTCAAGATCGCGAGGGCTGCGGCGCTCGTCCTGGCCCTGTTTGCTGGAGCTTCCGGTCTCGAGGCGCAATCACCCACCGTCCCCGTCACGGTCGATCAGGACGGAACCGTCCACGTGCCGGCAATGTCGGTGCCGGTGTCGAGCCTGTCGAGCCCCGAGGCACAGGCCTATGTCGCCGAACATCTCCGCCAGATGCAGCAGCCAGCCCTGCTGCAGCAGGTCAACGGCGTGCCGGTGTTCATGAAGCCCTACCTCGCGCGGCAGACCGCGCTATTCGCGCACAAGAAGGTCGAGGCGACGATCGGCGGCGTCCACGTCTATGACTACGCCCCCGCCGCCGGGATCGCGCCGGCCAACCGGCACCGCGTTCTGATCAATCTTCACGGCGGCGGTTTTTCGGGCTGCTTCCCGGGCTGTGCCGAGCTCGAATCGATCCCGGTAACCGCGCTCGGCCGGGTTCGAGTCGTCTCGGTCGACTATCGCGAAGGGCCCGACCACAAGTTTCCCGCCGCGAGCGAAGACGTCGCGTCGGTCTATCGTGCGCTGTTGAAGTCGTATCCGGCAAAGAATATTGGGATTTATGGCTGCTCGGCGGGCGGCATGCTGACCGGCATGGCGATGGCATGGTTCGACAAGCACGGC
Source organism: Polymorphobacter megasporae (assembly GCF_018982885.2). Lineage (NCBI taxonomy): Bacteria > Pseudomonadati > Pseudomonadota > Alphaproteobacteria > Sphingomonadales > Sphingosinicellaceae > Glacieibacterium > Glacieibacterium megasporae. Next base: position 857,491 of record NZ_CP081848.1, read on the forward strand.
CTCCCGCTCCCCGGGGCGATCGGCATCTTCTGCGCGGGGGCTACCACTTCCGCCTTCGGTTTCGGCGGCGATGCCGATTTCGTCGCGATCCCGATCGGCGAGGCGCGCGCCGCGCCCGCGTGGCCGCCTGCCGAGCCGAACGCCGGGACCAAGCTGCCGTATCTCGCCGGCACCGATCCCAAGGATCCGCTCGTCAACCCGGGGATATCGGATGCGGTGATGCGCCGCTTCCCGCCGACGCTGATCATCACCGCGACGCGCGGCTTCGAATATAGTTCGGCGGTCCACACTCACGCTCAGCTCGTCCGCCTCGGCGTCGACGCGGAGCTTCACGTCTGGGAGGGGCTGTTCCACGGCTTTTTCTACAATCCCGACGTCCCCGAATCGCGCGAGGCGTATGACGTGATGGTCCGCTTCTTCGACCGCCATCTCGGCCGAGCGGAGCGGTGACGGCGCGAGCGAACGCATGACCACCGCGTCACCGTTCGAGGCGCTACAGCCGCCGTCGGGACACGGACGGCTGTTCGTCTACCGGGACTTCCGGTCGCGCGCGCTGCTGCCCCGCGACATCTTCGTCTGGGTGCCCGATGGCGGGCCCGGCGCGGGGTTCTCGGTGCTCTACATGCAGGACGGGCAAAACCTGTTCGACGCGCGCCTCGTGCCGTTCGGCACTGCGTGGGAGGCCGATCGCAGCATGGCCCGGCTGGCAGACAGCGGGGCGATTGCGCCCGCAATCATCGTCGGCATCGGCAGCACTGCCGATCGCTTCGTCGAATATGCCCCCGAGCTGATCCTCGACCGGCTGGCCGAGCCCGCGCGCCAAGCGATCGAGGCGGCGTGGGGCGGCGGCGCGCGGTCCGGCAGCTACGCGCAAATGGTCATGGAAGACATCCGCCCCCTTATCGACGCGCACTTTCCGACAAACTCCGCCGCGAGCGCGACCTTCGTCGGTGGATCGTCGATGGGTGCGGTTGCCGCCGCCGAGTTGCTGGCGCGGTATCCTAACAGCTTCGCCGGGGCGGCCTTGTTGTCGGCGCACTTCAGCCTGTTGCCGGTGACCGGGACCGAGCCGCTGCCTGCAGGCTTCGCCGAGCAGGTCGCGGCGGCGGTCGGAAGTTTTGCGCGCGCGTGTCTGCCCCCAGCAGGGCACCATCGGATATGGCTCGACCGCAGCATGCTCGGCATCGATGCGTTTTATCCGCCGAGCCATGCGGCGTTTGTCGCGGCGCTGACCGGGCTGGGCTATGTCGAGGGCATCGACATGGCCCCGAGCGTCTATCCCGGCGTCGGCCATGACGAGGATGCATGGCGGAGCCGGCTCGACGACGTCCTCGGCTTTCTTCTCGCGCCGGCGCGTGCTGCGCAGTGAGCGGTCAGGCGTTCGCCGATGTGCGGCCTGTGTGCGCGTGTGGTTCGCGTGCCCAGAATACGCTTGCCGACGCTGCCAGCATCAGGACGCCGCATAACGTCAGCGCATTTCGCGCGTCGCCCGCGAGGAGCGTATTGAAATATAGCGGCATCGTCACGGCGTTGAGCAGCATCGGCGCGACGATCATCATGTTGAAAATGCCCATGTAAACTCCGGTCCGTTCGGGCGGAATGCTTCGCGCGAGGATGATATACGGGTTGCCCATGATGCTCGCCCAGCCGATCCCGATCCCGATCGCCGGCACCAGTAGCCACGATTTATCGGCGATATGCGGAATAGCCGCCATCCCAACGCCGGCAGCCACAAGACAAACCGCATGCGTCGTCGCCGGACCCCATCGTTTCGACAGTGGAACCATCGCCAAGGCCGCGACAAACGCAATACCGTTGTAAAACCCGCCCAGAATGCCGTTGTCGAGGACTGCCCGGCGGAAGCTCTCGGACAGCGGATTGGCCTCGCCGTACACCGAACGACTGATCGAATAAACGACGTAATTCCAATACGCGAACATCGCATACCATTGGAACAGGCTCATCAGCGCCAGCTTTCGCATCGTCACCGGCATCGTGACGATCGCATCCCAGATCTCGCCCAGGGTGGCGCCAACGGTGCGCGACTTCGCCCGGATGACCGCCCGAGCCGCATCGCTCAGCGGCAATTCGGGAACGCGCCAGATCGACCAGACGATCGTCGTGAACGACAAAACCGCGCCGATCGTGAACGCCGCCCGGGTGATGACGGGGATGTTGTGCGCGTCGACCGCATTGAGGTCAAAACCGAGCGCGTGGACCATGAAGCTCGGCGCCAGATACGCCAGCATTTGGCCGAGCCCTGTAAACGCGCTCTGCGACAGGAAGCCGAAGTTACGCTGCTCGTCGGACAGCCGGTCACTGACATAGGCGCGATACGGCTCCATCGTGATGTTGTTTCCGGCATCGAGCAGCCACAGCGTGCACACCGCCGCAAGGATCGTCGGCGCGAGCGGCATGACGAACAGCCCGATCGAACACAGCACTGCGCCGACGAGGAAATACGGCGTGCGCCGGCCCCAGCGCGACGCGGTTCGATCGCTCATCGCACCGATCAACGGCTGGATCAGCAGCCCGGTCAGCGGCCCGGCAAGCTGAAGTAGCGGGATGCTGGCCTCGCTTGCGCCGAGGTAAGAATAGATTGGTGCCATGTTCGACTGCTGCAGGCCGAAGCTGAACTGGAGCCCGAGGAAGCCAAGGTTCATCTCGACAATCCGCATGATCGGAAGGCGCGGCTTCAAGGCATAAGTCACGGCTGCTCCAACACGCGATGCGGCCAGCTTCGTGTCAACGCTGGACAAGATGTATGTCCAGCCATTTGTGAAACAGCGCCGGCCAAGCGCTGTTGGTCGCGGCGAGTGAGCCAAGCCCAAAGCCATGACCACCGGTCTCGAAGAAATGCGCTTCGACAGGAACGTGCGCCGCACGCAGCGCGGACAGCATCATCAGGCTGTTCTCAGGCGGAACCGCAAGGTCGTCGAGCGCATGGACGAGAAAAGTCGGTGGCGTAACTGTCGTGACGTGCAATTCGACCGAGCGCATCGCCACCAGTGCCGCCGGAGGGTTCTCGCCGAGCAGCGACGTCGCACTTTGCGGGTTGGTCAGCCGCGCATCCATCGTAATTACCGGGTAGATCAATCCCGCCGCTGCTGGTCGAGCATCGATCGCATCGACGGCATCGCGCGCGGCGTAGACCGGCTCGGCGAAGCCGGTGGCGAGCGACGCCGCAATATGCCCGCCCGCCGAATAGCCGAGCGCCGCGACCTGCGCTTCGTCGATCGCAAAGCGCGCAGCATTCGCGCGGATTAAGCGCATCGCGCGCTGGGCGTCCTGCAGCGGAACATTCCAGCGATGAGACCAGCCCTCACCCGGCAGGCGATATGTCAGCACGAACACGGTGTAACCCATTGCGGCGAACGCTTCCGCGGTCCCCGCGCCCTCATGCGTTCCGACGATGAAAGTATAGGCCCCACTCGGAATGAGCAGGATTCCGTGCCGATTACTGTCGCGCGGACGGAAGACGCGCAGATTGGGCGCGGCGACATTGCGGATGAAGCCCGGGGGCGACGCTGGCGGAACCGGGCGCGGGGCAAAGCCACCCTCGGGCGGCGCACCTGCCCACAGCGGGATGACTTCGGCGTTGATCCAGCTCGGAGGCAGCGGACCGAGTGGATTCATAGGCGACGGTGTTGCGGCAGCGAGAGGCGTCGCCGACCGCGCTACCGAACTCTGCGACAGCGCGAGGCCGACGCCAGTTGCGACCAGCACCGCACGGCGATCGAGCTCGGGGCGGGCGTGAACGAGGGTCGGATCGTTTGCGCTGCCCGGTTCGATGGTCTGCATTAGACAGGTACCGCGAAGGCGGCCTTCATGGCGCTTTTCCACGCGGCGGTGAATTCGCGCGATACGCGCGCTTCGGGGACGACGAAATCGAAGGCGTGGAAGGCTCCCGGCGTCACCTGAACCTGAGTCGGCACGCCTGAAGCGACGAGCCGCCGCGCATAAGCCATGTCTTCGTCGGCGAAGAGGTCGATCGCGCCAACGCCGATAAAAGCCGGCGGCAGGCCCGCCAAGTTCGCCACGCGTGCCGGGACCGCGCCGGTTGGCACGCGATCGCCGCCAGCAGGCACGCCGAGAAACGCGGTCCAGCCGAAGCGGTTTGCCTCGGGAGACCAGCCGATCGACCCAATATACGGTGGCGTGGCTCGGGTGCTGCCCGTTCGGTCGTCGAGCATGGGATAGATCAGCGTCTGATAGCACAGACGGACCTCGCCGCGGTCGCGAGCGACGATCGCAACCATCGCCGCGAGCCCGCCGCCAGCGCTTTCGCCCATGACGGCGATCCGCACCGGATCGACCCCCAACGCCGCAGCGTTGCGGGCAACCCAAACGAGCGCGGCGTAATTATCTTCGACCGGTCCTGGAAAAGGGGTTTCCGGGGACAGGCGGTAGTCGACATTGACAACGACGCAGTCGAGTTTGGCGGCTACCGTCTGGCAGAAAGCGGTCATATTCTGCGCGCGACCCGAGATCATGCCACCGCCGTGGATATGAAGGATGGCCGGCCGTGGCGCGCCGCCCGCGCGTACACCGATCACCTGCACCACGACGGGCGGGTCGCCGCGCGCGCCGGGAACGGTGCGCGTTTCGACCGCTGGCGCGGGCGGCGGAAGCGAGGCGGGCGCGACCCACGACGCACGAACGGCAGGCAGTGAAGCCCGGGTCATTGGCGGGAAATGTTGGGCAAGCATGGCCGCAGCGGCGGCGCGCAGTTCGGGATCGACGAGATGAAGCGGGTCTATCTCTGCCGGAACGGCCACGGTGCCGGCCACCGCCGGACCGAGCAGCAATGCGGCTCCGGTTGCGCCAATGGCCTTCGACAAATCACGCCGGGTCAACATCACGAAATCTCTCCCCCTCAATCGCCGCAGTTGGTTCTGCAATCGATTGCGAAATCCTACCGCCATCTCCGTTACATCGCAATGATCGTCGCGCGGCAATCGTCATGCACACTGCTGTGCAAGCCGTTCGAGCCGCGAGGCGTTGCGGCGCAGCCGGGATGCGGTAAGTGGCGCTATGCGATCGCCAAAGCCTACCAGTCCGAACGGCGCGTCTGCGGGGCCGCTGAAGATGACCGATATCGCCCGGCTCGCGGGTGTCTCGACCTCGACGGTGTCGCGCGCGCTGGCCGAAAGCCCGCTGATCCCGGTGAAAACGCGGCAGCAGATTCAGCAGATTGCGGCCGAACATGACTATGTGATCGATCAACGTGGGCAGCGGCTGCGGTCGAGTCGAACCCGCACGATCTGCGTCGCCATTCCGCTTGGGCACGAAGCGGACCAGATGATTTCGGACCCGTTCTTCCTCCAGCTCTTCGGTCATATCGCCGACGAGATCTCTGCGCGGCAGTACGATGTGCTCCTGTCGCGGATCCCGTCGCCGGCTCCGGGCTGGCTGTCGCGTCATGTCCAAACGCAAAAGGCCGACGGCTATATAATCGTCGGGCAAAGCGACCAGCACGCGGAGATCAACCAAGCGGCGCGGGCTTTTCTTCCATTGGTGGTGTGGGGCGCGCATCTTCCCGAGCAGGCGTACTGCTCAGTCGGATCGGACAATATCGGCGGGGCGCGTGCCGCCGTGGATGCCTTGCTGCAAGCCGGGAGACGCCGGATCGTCTTCCTCGGCGCGTCTTCATTGCCGGAAATCCAGATGCGGCTGCGGGGCTATACGACGGCGCTCGAGCGTGCCGGTATTGCCGTGGTCGACGAACTCATCCAGCCCGCGCATTTCACCGGGGATACGGCGTTGGCCGCCGTCCAGGACCTTATCGCGCGTGGTGTCGCTTTCGACGGCGTCTTCGCGGCGTCGGACGTCATTGCGCTTGGCGCGCTGCGTGCGCTTCAGACCAGCGGCGTGTCGGTGCCGGCCGACGTATCGGTGATCGGGTTCGACGATCTCGCCCTTGCCGAACATTCGAATCCGCGGCTGACGACGGTGCATCAGGATCTCAAGCATGGCGCCGCGGCGCTGGTCGAGTTCCTTTTTCGGCGGATGAACGGGGAGGAGACACCGTCGGCGACTTTGCCTGTGCGAGTCGTCCAGCGCGATTCGGTTTAGGCCCTAAGCGTCAGGAGGCGGCAAGCGGCATCGCCGCCTAAATATCACGCGCCTCTTCGATCGTCATGATCGGAACGCCCTTGCGGATTGGATACGCCAGCCCCGCCGAGTCGGACACAAGCTCGTTTGCGGCACGGTCGTAGCGCAGCGGCGAGCGCGTTAGGGGGCAGACGAGAATCGCGAGAAGGCGCGGATCAGGGTCGCGCGCAACGTGCTCGGCGACGTGCTCGGTCACTGAAGCAAATTGCCGTCGCTGCCGCCCGCGCCTTGGGCAAACGTCATCAGCGCGTTGAGCGTTGCCGCCCGCGCTGGCAGGTCGCGGGCTTCGAGGAGCGCCTGCCGCTCGACCGGATCGAACGGACAGACCGCAGATAGCGTCGTCACGAGCGAATCGTCGTCGGCCTCGGCGACTGCGGTCCAGTCGGCGCTCAATCCCTGCGTGTCGAGGTACGACCGCAGCGTCGTCTCCAGTGCCGACCGTGCGGCGGGGGCAAGCGGGCGCGGCTCGCCCTCGTCATCGGTAAAGGCGTCGAAGTCGGGCATGACCTGGCGGTACGGTGTCGTCACGTCGAGCTCGCGGGCGACGGCAAAACGCGCGACACCGGTCAGCGCGATGATCATCCGCCCGTCGCCGGTCTCGCGGAATTCAGTGATACGCCCCGCGCAGCCGACGTCGAACAAGCCAGGACGCCCCCCGGCGTCGGCGTCATCATCCATCGTCAGCCGGGGCTGGATCATGCCGATCAGCTTCGAGCCTGCCATCGCGTCACGGACCATTGCCAGGTAGCGCGGCTCGAAGATGTTAAGCGGCATCACCCCGCGCGGCAGCAGCACCGCGCCGCCGATCGGGAAAACCGGCAAGACGGTCGGCAGCATCGTCATCTCCTCGTCGGGGCCGGGATCGGGCGTGTCCATCATTGCTTATACGATCAGGCGAACAGGATCGTCGACAGGCGGCGGCGCACCGCCGCAGCCCAGGGGTCGGTAAAGCCGGCAGCTTCGAGCATTTTGAGCAACCGCGCCTTCGCCGCACCTTCATTCGCGTCGCGGTCGCCGGCGATGCTTGCAAGCAGAACGTCGGCCGCGCCATCGCGGTCTCCCCGCGCCATCAAGCCGCCAGCGAGCTCGACCGCACCGGCATGATCGCCAGGATCGGCGGCGACACGCGCGGCTAGCCCGGCGAGGTCGTCGACCGGCACCGCGTCCTTAGCCAGCGCGATCGCGGCGCGCGTCTGGGCGAGCGTCGGATCCTTTGCATCGGGCGCGAGGGCGGCCAGCGCGGTGTCCGCCGCCTCATGCTGGCCGAGCGCGACAAGCGCGCGGGCATAACCTGCGATGATCTCGACGCGGTCCGGGAACTCCTGCGCCAGCACGCTGAACATCTCCGCCGCCTCCGCCGCCTCGCCCTCGTCGAGCGCTTCGTTGGCGGCAGCAATCATCTCCTTGATTTCCACCTCGGGGTCACCGGGCGCGGGCGGCACGGCGGCGAGCAGACGATCGACGAAAGTGTTGATTTCGCGCTCGCTCAGGGCACCCTGAAAGCCATCGACCGGCTGGCCGCGGAGGAAGGCGTAGACGGTCGGGATCGACTGGATGCGGAACTGCGCGCTGATGGCTGGGTTCTTGTCGATGTCGATCTTGACCAGCTTTACCCGCGGCGCGTGCGCGGCGACGATCCGTTCGAGGAGGGGGGTCAGCGTCTTGCAGGGGCCGCACCACTCGGCCCAGAAATCGACGAGGACCAGCGCGGTCGCCGACGCGTCGATGACGTCGCGCTTGAACGCCTCGATGCTGGCTTTTTCGGATTGGGGGGACGACAGGCTGGCCACGCGCGATGACTCCGTTGTTCGGTCCCGGCATATGGGGGTCGGGTGCGGTGCTTGCCAAGGCTGGTCGGAACCGCAGCCCTACCCGATTTCAGGCTTGCCCCCGCCGCCGACCTGCTGTAGCGAGCCGTCTCCCGAAGCGCAGGTCAAACCAGCGCTTCCGCCGAGCGGGCGTAGCTCAGGGGTAGAGCACGACCTTGCCAAGGTCGGGGTCGAGGGTTCGAATCCCTTCGCCCGCTCCATTTTCGCTTTGGCTTCGGCCGGGCGACTTAGTCAGTTGACAGCAAGCGTCGACGCCGGCGACGGGTCGAGCAGCAACGTCTCTAGCGCCGCCATGCCGCGCCATCCGGCGTCATAACGGTCAGCGGCGGCGAGCCACGACTGTGCCTTTGATCGCTGCGCAGCGGGGAGTGCGTTGATCTCGGCGGCGGCAGCTGTGACATTGCCCGCCGCGAGCGCCGCCGCCGCGCGGTCGACCCGCGCCGGGTTCCCGGTGGATGCCGTCCCCGGACGCACGACGACGCCGGCAAGACTGTCGCGAAAGCCATCCCACCAGCTCTGCGGCACCGTCGTTATCGCCGCGCCCAACGCTGGCCGCAATTGCTCAAGCCCGCTGCGCAACCCGGGCAGCGTCACCGGGTTGGAACCGAGCACGGTGACCGCATCGACCGCGGCGGCGGAGCGCGGGCCGAACGACCGCCGCAGCGCCGGCTCAAGCGCACCGAGCCGGGTGCCCTCGGTCAACTGCCGCCGGACCGCGCCCGTGACAAGCATTGCCTGCGCGCGGTCGGCGGCGGTCGTCGCGCTGGCGAGCGCCGCGGCGGTCGCGGCTGCACCCGAGTCGATTCGCGCGATCAACGCCGCGAGGTCAGTCGCGATCTTGTCGGTCCGCCCAGTCGCAGCGGGGACAGTCGCGCCGAGCGTCGCGACCGTCCCCTCGAGCCGCGCGAGGCGCTCGCCACTCGCACCAATGGCAGCTGCGTCACCATTTGGCACGACGACGGCGGGACGGGCTTCGATTGCGGCGATCCGGGCATCGAGGGTAGCGAGATCCGCGACCGTCGGCGCGACGGTCGGAGCGAAGCCGGGCAGACGACTGCGAACGGACCGTTCGAACCACGGATTGGCGATCAGGCCGAGTGCGAAGGCGAGCAGCGCGGCGACGAGTACCCACGCAAAGACAGCACGTTGCGGGCGCGCGGCAACCGGCACGGCGCGGCTGCGCATCTGGTCGAGGCGCGCGCCAGACAGATCGCTCCCGCCGCGGCCCGTATCGAACGGTTCCATCGTCATACTCCGCGGGTGACCGTCATGAGGCTTTGTCGCACACGACTGCCGCAGCCGCAAAGAGTGCGTCGTCGGTCGGCGCAGCGGCGATTGCGACCGAGCGCCATCCGGCTCCGGCAGCAGCAGCGGCGGCGGGGCTGATCGCGACGAGTCGCAGCGTATTCCGGGCGATCCCAGCAGCGTCGACCGCGCACGAAAACGCCCCGGCGGAGCGTGGCGAATAGAGCGGGACGACGTCGATCGCTCCTGCCGCGAGCGCCGCCACGACGGCGGGCGGCAAGTCGACCGGTACCGCCGCATAGACCTCGCGGACCTCGACGCTAAGTCCCGGCGGAAACGCCGCAGTGATGCGATCGACTCCGGCGAGGTGAAGAATGCGCGTCAATCCAGCGGCCGCAACGCTGGCGAACATGGCCGCACCAGTACCCGCACCAGCCCGAACCTCGCGCCAACCTGCCGCGCGCGCCGCCTCGGCGGTCGCCGCCCCGACGGCGAAGGCTGGCAGGCCGAAATAGCGTTCGGCACCGCTCCCGGCGCAACGAACGCCGTTGGCACTGGTCAGGGCGATCGCCTCGGGTTCGACAGCGAGCGGAGACCACGGCCGCGCTTCGATCCGCAGGAGCGGCGCCTCGATCACCGTCCCCAGCGTCGCCCATTGCGGTGTCGCTCCGCCCGGGCGTGTGACGAGAATCCGTGTCACTGCCCGCCGAACAGCCCGCGCAATTCGGGGCTGGCGGCACCGAGCAAATATGCCGCCAGCGCATCGACCTCGGCGGCGGCGTCTTCGGCGCTGCGGTCAAATGCGCCGCCCTGCCGCTCGCTGCCGTCGGGCAACAGGATTTCGGCGCGGAAGACGACGCGGCCGCCTTCGATCTGCGCATAAGCGGCAACCGAGCTATGGCAGTCGGCGGCAAGCGCGGCGAGGAAGCGGCGTTCGAGCAGGACAGCAGAGTGGGTCGGGACGTCGTCAATGGCCGCCAGCAGCGCCGCGACCTCATCGTCGCCCGCGCGACACGTCATCCCGACCGCGCCCTGCGCCGGCGCGGGGAGCACCGTCGAGAGCGGCAGCGCGACGCCTTCGGCGATGCCGAGCCGATCGAGCCCCGCCGCCGCGAGCAACGTCGCGTCAGCCTCGCCCGCGGCGATCTTCGCCAGCCGCGTTGCGACATTGCCGCGCAGGGGCACGATGACGATGTCGGGGCGCTCGCCGAGGAGCTGCGCCGCGCGGCGCGGCGATGATGTTCCGAGCCGAGCGCCCTCGGGCAGAGCCTCGAGGCTCGCCGCGCCAATCAGCCGGTCGCGGACGTCGGCGCGCGGCAGCATCGCGGCGATGACGATGCCATCGGCGAGGCGCGTCTCGACGTCCTTCATCGAATGGACCGCGAGATCGATCCGCCCATCGAGCAGGGCGGCGTCGAGCTCCTTGGTCCACAGCGCCTTGCCGCCGATCTCGGCGAGCGGGCGGTCCTGGACGCGGTCGCCGGTGGTGACGACGACGACGATCTCGACCGCGACATCGTGTGCCGCGACGAGCGCATCGCGGACCATATGCGCCTGCGCCAGAGCCAGCGGCGAGCCGCGCGTACCGAGCTTGAGGGTTTTCATCGCGAATCCTTGTGCAAGCGACGGCGGCGATTGGCAAGATTCGCGGGCGATTGCAACGACCGGCGCGGTTATGCGACGCAGCGCGTGGAACGCGCTATAGGGCGGCAAGTGACCGGATTTCCCCTCATCCTCGGTATCGAATCGTCGTGCGACGAGACTGCCGTCGCGCTGGTTCGCGGCGACCGGACGATCGTCGCGCAGGCGGTCGCGAGCCAGGACGCGGCGCATCGCCCGTTCGGCGGGGTCGTCCCCGAAATCGCCGCGCGGGCGCATGTCGAGGTGCTGACGCCGATGATCGAGCGGGTGCTGGCCGACGGCGGCGTCACGCTCCGCGAGGTCGATGCGATCGCCGCGACCGCCGGGCCGGGGCTGATCGGCGGAGTGATGGTCGGGCTGGTGACGGGCAAGGCGCTCGCCTTCGCCGCGAACAAGCCGCTGCTCGCGATCAACCATCTCGAAGGCCATGCGCTGTCGCCGCGTCTGGTCGATCCCGGGCTGGCCTTTCCGTATCTCCTCCTGCTGGTGTCGGGCGGGCATTGCCAGCTGCTCGCGGTCGACGGCGTCGCGCGCTACCGGCGGCTGGCGACGACGATCGATGACGCGGCGGGGGAGGCGTTCGACAAGGTCGCGAAGCTGCTCGGCCTCGGCTTTCCCGGCGGTCCGGCGGTCGAGGCGGCGGCGCGGTCGGGCGACCCCGCGCGCTTCAAGCTACCGCGCCCGTTGCTCGGCTCGCCCGAGCCGCATTTCTCTTTCGCTGGATTGAAGTCGGCGGTCCTGCGCGCCCGCGATGCACTGCCGACGTTGACCGCGACCGACGCCGCCGACCTTGCCGCCGGGTTTCAAGCTGCTGTCGTCGATTGCCTGCTCGACCGGACAGTGCGCGCGATGGCGCGGATGCCCGAGGCGACGGCGCTGGTCGTTGCCGGGGGAGTCGCCGCCAACGGCGCGATCCGCGCGGCGCTGACAGGGCTCGCCGCGAGCCGCGGGCTGCCGTTCATCGCGCCGCCGCTGTGGCTGTGTACCGACAATGCCGCGATGATCGCATGGGCCGGGGCCGAGAGGCTCGCGCTCGGCCTGGTCGACGGGCTCGACGCGGTCGCCCGTCCGCGCTGGCCGCTCGACCCCGCCGCCGAGCCGGTTCGCGGCGCCGGGGTCAAGGCGTGAGCCTGACGACAATCGGGGTCGTCGGCGGCGGCGCATGGGGCACTGCGCTGGCGCAGGTCGCGGCGGCGGGAGGGGCTCGGACGACGCTCTGGGCCCGCGAGGCCGAAGTCGTCGCCGGGATCAACGCCGACCACGTCAACGCGCTGTTCCTGCCCGGCATCGTGCTGTCCCCGTCGATCGTCGCGGTCCCGGCGCTCGACGGGCTGGCCGACGCCGATGCGCTGCTGATCGTCACCCCGGCGCAAGCGATGGCGGCGGTGCTCGCGGGTCTCGCTGAGCAATCCGCCCGCCCGCTGATCCTCTGCGCCAAGGGCATCGCGCCGGGCGGCCGGTCGATGGCTGAGGTCGCTACCGAGGCCCTGCCCGGCTGGCCGCTCGCGGTGCTGTCGGGGCCGACCTTTGCGCATGAGGTCGCCGCAGGGCTGCCGACCGCGGTGACGCTCGCCTGCGCCGATGAAGCCCTCGGCCAAGCTCTGTGCCAGCGGCTCGCCCTGCCTGCCTTCCGCCCCTATTACAGCGCCGACGTCGTGGGTGCATGCATTGGCGGGGCGGTCAAGAACGTCCTCGCGATCGCCTGCGGGGTCGTCGCCGGACGCCGCCTCGGCGACAATGCCCGGGCGGCGGTGATCACCCGCGGGTTCGCCGAAATGCTCCGCTACGGGCTCGCCTGCGGGGCGAGCGCGGCGACATTGGGCGGGCTGTCGGGGCTCGGCGACCTCGTCCTGACGTGTACCGGGACCGCGTCGCGAAACTTCACCCTCGGGGTTGCGCTTGGCGAGGGGCGACCTCCCGCGACCGGGCGGACGGTCGCCGAGGGCGCCGCGTCCGCGCCGGTTCTCGCGGCAGCGGCAGTGGCGCGGGGAGTCGAAATGCCGATCGTGGCTGCGGTGGCCGGGCTCCTCGACGGCTCGCTGAGCGTCGAAGCGACCATATTACAACTCCTTAGCCGCCCGCTCCGCGCCGAGGTCTAGAAGTCGACGGCAACGCCGCGGCGTTCCCAGTCGCCATAACGGACCGGGTCGGGACCGTCGCGCCCGCCGATCTCGGGGACGGGCTGCGACGGGTCCATCTCGGGCTCGGGGCCACCCGGAACCGGCAATTCGGGGGGCTGTTCGCTCGGCAGGAGCGGCTCGGGCATGTCGGGACGGGGGATCGAGGCCATTGCGCTTCTCCGGTGGATGGATTGAACTGACATCAACATAGAAATGGGGAGGACGGGTTCAAATGACCGATCTGAGCGGGCGCGCGATCGCGGTGACCGGGGCGGGGAGCGGAATCGGGCGCGCGCTCGCGGTGCTGCTGGCGAAGAAGGGCGTCCGCCTCGCGCTCGCCGACAAGGACGCGGCGGGGCTCGGCGAGACCAAGGCGCTGCTCGGCAATTCGCCGGCGACGACGACCGCGCTCGACGTCACCGACGACGCCGCGCTCAAGGCGTGGATCGACGAGGCGGCGCGCGAACATGGCGGGCTCGACGGCATCATCAACAACGCCGGCCTGTCGATCATCGCGCCGTTCGCCGACACCCCGGCAGCCGATTTCGATCGGGTGATGGACGTCAATTTCGGCGGCGTCGTCTCGGGCTGCCGCCATGCCTTGCCGCACCTGCGCGGCCGCGACGCGGGTTGGATCGTCAATATTTCCAGCGTGTTCGGCATGATGGGCTATCCGACCCAGTCGGCGTACAACGCATCGAAGTTCGCCGTACGCGGGCTGACCGAGGCGCTGTACCTCGAACTCGCGCAGACCGACCCCGCCATCCGCGTCATCCGCGTCCACCCCGGCGGGATCAAGACCAACGTCGCCCGCAACGCCAAGTTCATCAAGTCGATGCCGGGTGCTCCCGGAGCGATGGATTCGGCGTCGGAGTTCGAGAAGAGCGCGCCAACCACCCCCGACCAGGCCGCCGCGACGATCGTCGCCGGCATGGAAAAGGGCAGCCCGCGCGTCCTGATCGGCCGCGACGCGAAGATGGTCGACCTGCTCACCCGGCTGTTCCCGGTGTCGTATTACAAGCGCATCGGCGCCTTCCTCGGCGGCGGGCGGTAGCCGAGTCGCGCCGCCTAAAGTGTCAGGCCAGCTTGACGAAGTTGATGAACCTGACGCCACGTCGAATTGAAACGCGGCCTCCCCCGAGGCGTCCCGGTCACCGGCGCGACGCTTCGAGGGATGAGAAAAGGTCATCCCGACACGCTGAGCCAGAAGCCGGGGTGTAGGACAGCGTTTTTTACGCCCACAAGCGTCATCCCCGCGAAGGCGGGGATGACGAGTTAAGATCGCGTGCTCTAGCCGGCACCCCCAGCGATGCTCGGCCGGGCGGCGACCCGCGCGAACCAGTCGGCCAGCGCGGGGGTGTCGTCGAGCGTGACGAGCCCGACCGCGCGGCCGAAGTCGAGCGTGCTCCACAGCGCGATGTCGGCGATGCTGAAGCGCTCGCCGGCGACGAACCCGCCCGGGGCGATTGCGGCATCGAACCACGCGAGCGCGGTGGCGACCTTCGCCCGGTTGCTCTCGCCGAAGTCCTTGTATTGCGGGACGACGACGGTGGCGGTGAGGGGGTGGCTGTGCATCTACACCATCGACAGCGGGATGCCGAGGACGGTCTCGACCCGGCGCAGCGCCATGTCGACGAGCGCGCGGTCGAGCGGATCGGTGCCGAACAGTGGCGGCTCGGGGTAAAGCGCGTCGAAATAGCGGCAGATCGAGATCGATTCGGCGATCACCGTGCCGTCGTCGAGTTCGAACGCCGGAACCTGCCCGCGCGGGTTCTTCTCGACGAATGCCGGTGCCTTGTGCTCGCCCTTGAAGATCGCGAGGTCGGTAGTCGGGATCGTCACGCCCTTTTCGGCGAGAAAGATCGTGACCCGGCGCGGATTGGGCGCGGGCGCGGCGGCGCTCCACAGCATCATTTTTTCGTCTCCCCCGTAAGCAGCGTCTTTGCGGCTGCCTCGGGCGACAACTTGTCCGATTCGCGGTCGACGAGCAAGTTCGCCCGGCGCATCGCGGCGACCCCGATCGACCCGACCAATGGGCGCAGCGTCGCATCGAGCGACCCATCCTTCGCCCGCGCGGGGGAGACGAGGAGCAGCGCATCGTACGCCGGGATCGCGCCCTTCGGGTCGGTCAGGACGACAAGATCCTGCGCTGCGATCCGCCCGTCGCTCGAAAACGCCGAGATAACGTCGGCCTCGCCGCTCGCCAGCGCGCGGTACATGAAGGTCGGTTCGAACGATTTATGTGCCTTGAAGGTCAGGCCGTAAGCGTCGCGCAGCCCCGCCCATTCGGGTCGCGAGAGAAATTCGATGTCGGCGCCGAGTGTCAGCCCGGGGGCGGCGCGAGCGAGGTCGGCGATCGACACGAGGTGAAGCCGGGTGGCGAGGTCGCGGCGGACGGCGAGGACATAGGCGTTCTCGAAGCCGAGCGGGCCGATGACGCCGACCCCGTATTTCGCGCGGAGTTCGCGGCCGAGCCGGGCGAGCAATTCGGCGCGCGGCAGTTTTTCATCATGGCCGAGGATGCCTGTCCACAGCGTCCCGGCATAGTCGACATAGGTGTCGATATCGCCGCCGGCGAGCGCGCGGAACGCCACCGCCGAACCGAGGCCGGTGCGCTCGACGACGCGGCGCGGGGCGAAACGTGCGGCGATGACGTCGGCGAGGATATATTGCTCGGAGAAGTTCTTCGCGCCGACGACGATCGGCTTGCCGGGGGCGGCCGAGCCGAGTTGCGGCACGACCGCGAGGCCACCGATCAACATCAGCCCTACGGCTCCGGCGAACATCTTGAAGCGCGATCCGGTGCCAAGGCCCGACTCGACGAGCCCGAGCAACGCATCGACCGCGACCGCGAGCGCCGCCGCTCCGGCGCAGCCGACGAGGACGGCGATCCAGTTCTCGGTCTGAAGCCCCGAAAAGATGAAGTCGCCGAGGCACGCCGCGCCGACCGCGGTCGCGAGCGTCGCCGCGCCAATCGTCCACACCGCCGCGGTCCGCACCCCCGCCATGATCACCGGCGCGGCAAGGGGGAGTTCGACCTGGAGCAGTCGCTGGCGCGGGGTCATGCCGACCCCTTCGGCCGCCTCGACGATATCGCGGTCGATCCCCATCAGCCCGTTCAACCCGCCGCGCAGCAGCGGCAGCAGCGCGTAGAGCGTCAGCGCGAGCAGCGCGGGGAGGAAGCCGAGCACCGGCAGCGTGCCGCCGGTGACACCGCGCACCGCGAGTAGTGCCGGGTAGAACAGCGCGAGCAGCGCCAGCGCGGGGATCGTCTGGACGAGCCCCGCTCCCGCCAGCACCGCCCAGCGCGCTCCGGGGCGGGTGCGGGTGAGCAGCACCAGCGGCGTCGCGACGACGATCGCCAGCCCGAGCGCGGCGGCGCTGAGCGTGACGTGTGCGGCGAGCTTGCCCGGAAGTTCGGCGAGTGCGGCGCTGAGTGCGGGGCTCATGCCAGCAGCGCCGCGAGCCGCTCGGCCTGGCGGCGCGGCGACGCGATCATCGCCGCGACCACCGGGTTGGCATGGCCGCGCATCAGTTCCGCCGGCGTCGCATCGGCGGCGATCTTGCCGCGTGCGACGACGATGACGCGGTCGGCGAGGAGCAACGCCTCCTGCATGTCGTGGGTGACGATAACGCTGGTCAGGCCGAGATCGTCGTGGAGGCCGCGGTAGCGCGTTGCCAGCGCATCGCGGGTCAACGGGTCGAGCGCGCCGAACGGCTCGTCCATCAGCACGATCTTCGGGCGTGCGGCGAGGGCGCGGGCGACCCCGACGCGCTGTCGCTGGCCGCCCGACAATGCAGCGGGGGCGCGCGTTCCAAGGGCGGGATCGAGGTCGACGAGGGTGAGCAGCTCGTCGACCCGCGCGGCAATGTCGGCGGCGCTCCAGCCGAGCAGGCGCGGCACGGTGGCGATGTTCGCGGCGACGCTGAGGTGCGGGAACAGCCCGATCCCCTGGAAGACATAGCCGATGCCGCGGCGAAGTTCGGGCGGCGACACATCGCGGACATCGCGCCCGTCGACGCGGACCGTGCCGCTATCGGCGTCGCTCAACCGGTTGATAAGCTTGAGGAGGCTCGTCTTGCCCGACCCCGATGCGCCGACCAGTGCGACGAAGCTGCCCGCCTCGATATCGAGCGTGACATGGTCGACCGCCGTCGTCGCGCCGAAGCGCTTGGTCACATCGGCGAAGGCGATCGCGGCGGGCATCGGCCCAGACTACGCAGCCCGCCCGACCCAATGCAACGCCGCGCCGTTTGTCGCGAGCCACGCGCGCGCCGCCTTGATGTCGCCGTCGGTCAGGTCCTTGGCGAGCTGCCAGAAATCGCGGCCGTGGTTGGGGTGGACGAGGTGCGCGACTTCGTGGGCGACGACCGACTGGCGCACCGCTGGCGGCGCGAGGATCAGCCGCCAGCTATAGCCGATCGCTCCGGAGGACGAGCAGCTGCCCCATCGCCCGGCGGGATCGCGGACAGCAATTCCAGTGACTTGGCGGTCGATTAGCGCGGCGATGGCGTGGGTTGCCGTGGCCATGTCGGCGAGCGCGGCGGCGCGGAGCCAGCGCAGCGTCCGCCCCGGCACCGTCGCCTCGGGCCCGCCGATAATCAGCCGCTCGCCGTCGCGCTTGACTCCGCGCGGATGCGACGAGCTCCAGTCGATCCAAAGGCTTGTCCCATCGAACGGGATCGCTGCGCCGGGTGCAAACGGCACCGCGACCGGCCACGTCGCGACCCGCGCCGCGATCCAGCCGTCGTGCGCGGCGATGAACTTTTCCGCATCGCCCAGCCGTCCACGCGCCGGTAATGCGACCCGCACCACCCCGCGCACCGCGTCCGCACGCAGGGTCAACCGCCGGGCGCGCGCCGAACGCTCGATCCGCACCTCGACCGCGCGCCCGGCAAACGTCGCGACGCTAGAGCGGTGAGTCGATGACATGATTTTCGAGATCGCCTGCGACGTCCTCGCTGATCGTCCAGCCGCGAACCGAGATGCCGGCGCGGTGAACCGAGTCGGGGTCGCCCGACACCAGCGGATGCCAGTCGGCGAGGCCCTGACCGCGATGGATGCGGAGATAGCCGCAGGTCGACGGCAGCCAGTCGATCGTCTCGAGCTTCGCCGGGGTCAGGCGGACACATTCGGGGACGTGCGCCTTGCGGTTGCGATAATCCTTGCACTGCCCGGTCGCGCCGTCGAGCAGGCGGCAGGCGACGTTGGTCGGCAGCAGCTCGCCGGTCTCCTCGTCCTCGAGCTTGTGGACGCAGCAGCGCCCGCAGCCGTCGCACAGGCTTTCCCACTGCGGGCGGCTCATCGCCGACAGCGGCACGGTCTCCCAAAACGGTCTATCGGACATAGGTCTTCAACTCGGCGGCGATCGCTTGCGGGGTCGCGCCATGATCGAGGAACGACACCGGCTGGTTCGCCGGGTCCATCAGATAGATGATCGCGGTATGGTCGACGAGATAGTCGGGTCCCGTCCCCGCCTTCTTCGCATAGACGCGGAACGCCTTGCGCGCCGCCTCGGCCTGCGCCGGGGTGCCGGTCAGCCCGACCATCGTCGGCGAAAACGCGCGGACGAAGGTCTTGAGCACCGCGGGGGTGTCGCGTTCGGGATCGACGGTAACGAAAATCGGAACGACCTTCGCCGCCCGCGCGGGGTCGTCGGCGGTAAAGACCTTCATCCCCTGTGCGATTTTCTGGACGTCGACCGGGCAGACGTCGGGGCAGAAGGTATAGCCGAAATACATCAGCCGCCAGCGCCCGGCATAGGTCTTGTCGGTGACGGCGTGCCCGTCCTGGTCGATCAGGCTGAACGGCCCGCCGACCCCGCTGCCGACGAGCGGCCCGGCCGGCGGCGGGGCCGAGCACGCGCCGAGCGATGCCGCGCCGATAACGACGGCGGCAAGGACGGCATAAGGCAGGCGACGCCTGTTCATTAAGGGTTGGTCCGTCTAGGTTAGGGCAGCGCGATCGACCCGTTATATAGGAGGCCCCATGCGCTCAGGCATCATCGCATTTGCCGCCATCGCATCGATCGCCATTGCGGGTCCAGCAGCGGCGCAGTTTTCGGACTCGTACAACTTCATCAAGGCGGTCCGCGACAAGGACGTCACCAAGGCGCGCGAGATCCTCAACAAGCCGGGCACGACGATCATCAACGCCCGCGAGCAGTCGACCGGCGACGCCCCGATCCACATCGTCGTCCGCCAGCGCGATATCGCGTGGCTCGGCTTCCTCCTTCAGGCGAATGCCGATCCGAACATCCGCGACCGCGACGGCAATTCACCGCTGCTGCTTGCCGCGACGGCGCGCTTTGCCGAAGGCGTCCGCGTCCTGCTGCTGGTCCACGCCAATGTCGACCAGCGCAACAATTCGGGCGAAACCCCGCTGATCAAAGCGGTCCAGGCGAACGATCTCGACGACACCAAGCTGCTGCTCGACGCCGGGGCCAACCCCGACCTCGCCGACAACAGCGCGGGTTTTTCGGCACGCCAATATGCAGCGCAAGGCGCGCACCAGCAGATGGTCAAGCTGCTGGCCGAGGCCAAGTCGCGCATCTCAGCTCCGGTTCAAGGGCCGCCGCGATGATCTAACCCCTCCCCCTAACGGGAGGGGGGTAGGTCCGCTCACTCTCACCAAGCCGTAACGTTCATGTCGCATGGCGGGTGCGGCGCGCGCGGCGTATAACCTGCGTACAGTGGAGAATACCCGTTCCTTCGTATCGGCGGCGATCGAGCGGCCCGGCGTTCGCGTCCGAACGCTAGTGTCGCTGCGCTGGATCGCGATTGCGGGGCAATTCGGGACGCTGATCGTCGTCGGGCTCGACCTCGACTACCCGCTGGCATGGCCGTCGCTGATCGCCGCCGTCGCCGCGGCGGCGGTGCTCAACGTCGGGTTGTGGACGCTGTACCCGCGCAACGCGCGGTTCAACGGGCGCGACGCGCTGCTCCAGTTCGCTTTCGATCTCGTCCAGGCCGGGGTGCTGCTGTTCCTCACCGGCGGCTTGAAAAACCCGTTCGTCGTCCTGTTGATCGTTCCCGTCACGATTTCGGCGACATTATTGTCGGCGCGCGGGACGCTGCTGCTGACCGCGATGGCATCGGCGATCGTCTTTGTCCTGTGGCGCTGGGCGCTGCCGCTGCCGTGGATGGGCCCGCCGGTAATCCTGCCGCCGGTATACCGCTTCGGCGTCGTCGTCGCGATCGCGCTCGCGGGGACTTTCCTCGCCGGATATACGTGGCTCGTGTCGGCCGAGGCGCGCAAGCGGGCACACGCGCTGGTCGCGACACAGTCGGCACTCGAACGCGAGTCGAGGATGTCGGCGCTGGGCAGCCTCGCCGCCGCCGCGGCGCACGAACTCGGCGGTCCGCTCGGCACGATCACGCTGATCGCGCGCGAGCTCGCCGACAGCCTCGGCGACGATCCCGATTTCGGCGAGGATGTCCGCCTGCTCAACCGCGAGGCCTCGCGCAGCCGCGCGATTCTTATCGGTATCGCCCGCCGTGCCGAGGCCGAAGACCCCTTCCCCCGGCTGTCGCTCGACGCACTGCTCCACGAAGTCGCGCATCCGCTCGAGCCGGCGCGGGTCCCGATCCATGTTGCGGCGGCGGGCGGCGCCGCGCCGATGATCCGCCGCACTCCCGAGTTGCTCCACGGTGTCGCCAACCTCGTGACGAATGCCGTTCGCCACGCCGGATCGGCGGTCACGCTGACCGCGACGACCACGCCGACCGAGGTGTGCATCAGCGTCGTCGACGATGGCGGCGGATTTTCCGACTCGATGCTGCCGCATCTTGGCGAACCATTCCTCGGGCCATCGGTGTCGGGGTCGGGGGGCACGGGACTGGGTATCTTCATCGCGACGACGTTGCTCGAACGCACCGGCGGGCGGCTAAAGTTCAGCAATCGACGGAGCGGTGGAGCGCAAGTCGACGTTCGCTGGTTACGGTCGCATATCGAAGTGCAGGAATTGGAATGATCATGGAAACAGCAGCGCTCGACTCCGCCGTCGCGACGGCCAACTTGCCCCTTCTTCTCGTCGACGACGACGCGCCGTTCCGCCAGCGGCTGCAACTGACGCTCGAGCGCAAGGGCTTTGCCGTCACTGGCGCGGGAAGCATTGCCGAGGCACGGCGCTATGCGAGCACGCTGAAGCCGGGGCATGCCGTCGTCGACATGCGGCTCGAGGACGGCAACGGGCTCGATCTCGTCACCGAATTGCGGACGTTGCGTCCCGACATCAGGATCGTCGTGCTGACCGGTTACGGCAACCTTGCGACCGCGGTCGCAGCGGTCAAGGCCGGGGCGGTCGACTATCTCGCCAAGCCCGCCGACCCCGAGGATATCGTCGCCGCGCTGACCGCAGCGCCGGGCACCCGCCCCGAAGCACCCGCCGAGCCGATGTCCGCCGATCGGGTGCGGTGGGAGCATATCCAGCGCGTGTATGAACTCTGCAGCCGCAACGTCTCTGAGACCGCACGGCGATTGAAGATGCATCGGCGGACGCTGCAGCGGATCTTGGCGAAGCGGTCACCGCGGTAGCGAGAGAAGCTTATATTTAGATCGTCATCCCCGCCTTCGCGGGGATGACTGCTGTTTATTGCGCGACGATCACGGCAAGCGCAGCCCTTCGTCCGCGCCCGGATCGCCGAGCCACAACAGCCGCTGCGCTCCGCGTCGGGCAAAGCGCAGAGTCTCGGCCTTGCGCCGCGCCGCGTTCAACCGGACCCACGCGGCTGGCCGGACGATCGCCGCATCCCACCGGTCGGCGATGATGAGTCCGGCGCGTGCGGGCTGGAACCACTCGCTGTCGAAATCACCGAGGGGGAAACCGGGCGGCACCGCCCAGTAATAGCGGTCGCAATAATCGAGGTATTCGGGCCATTTCGCGTCGCCGCGCAGATCGGCGAGCGAAACCTTGATCTCGACGAGCGTGATCAAACCGTCGCTGCCGAGTCCGACGACGTCGGCGCGCCGCCCGTTGCCGAGCGGCACTTCGGTCAAGGGGGCGATCCCTGCATGCCACAACAGCCGCGAAACGCCGCGCGCGACGTCCTGCGCGGTGCAGGACGTTGCGCGATCACTATCGGGGGCAATCTGACTGTCGGGGGCGAGTTCGGGAACGCTGGCCATCGGCTCAGCGTATCAGAACAAGCGGGGAACGAAAACCGTTTTAGCGGTAGAAGACGTGGTTGCCGATCGTGCTGACCTTGTGGAGGTTCGACCAGCTAGCGTTGATCCGGGTCGCATGAAACGACACGGCGCGCGGGGCGACGACGTCCCAGGCCGCGGTGGCAGCGATCGCAGCGATCGCCTTGGCGGTCTGCCAGTCACGCGACGCGGCGGGGGTGCGGCTCTTGTCGAAGCTGAACTGGCCGTGCTGGGCGATGACGCCGCAGACGCTGTCGGCGAACTTGCCCGACGCGACGCGGTTGAGGATCACCTGGGCGACGGCGAGCTGCCCTTCGAGCGGCTCACCGCGGGCTTCGAAATAGACGGCGCGGGCAAGGCACTCGCGATCGCCGTAGGCGGTCGGCTGGGTGTCCATCGTGCGGGCGACGAGAGTGGCAAGCTGCGCCGGGCGTGGCTCGGCGGCGGCATCGCTCTCGGCGATCTGGGGGACGTTGGCCGTCGAATTGGCGGTCGTGTTGTCGGCTGTCGTGATGTCGGCGGCTGGCTGAGTGGTTTCGACGGTCGTGGCGACGATCGGGGCCAGCGCGAGAGCGGCAACGGGGAATTGCCCCGCGGCCGGAAGAAGTGTCACCGCGACGGCCAAAGCGGCCAGACGGGCGAGAATCGGGAACCTGAAGGTCATTCGTTCGCTTGCTACCCACGGCGTTCCCGGATCCGCTCGGCATCGATCCGAATGATCGTGCGTCGCTGGGCTGAACCCGGTTCGGTCCGCTTGGGCTGATGATCACCGGACCCGCCCACGGTTCCGGCACTCGATGCCGTTCGTGGTGAAGACCGGTTCACATTGTAGCAAGCTCAGTCGATTGTTTCGTCGATGAACCGTGCCGGATCAGGGGTGTCCAGTTCAATTACCCAAAGATCGGGGTCGAAGCCGCGCTGCCGGGAGACCCAGGAGTCGACCGAGTCGCCGGTTGCCGCGGTACGCCAGACGTACGATCCCGACTCGCCGAGCGCGCGCGACAGCGCACGAACGCTCCCCGATCGATCGCGGTGAATCAGGACGACGCTGCCGGCAACGGCGTCGCCACGGTGGACCACGGTGGCGAAATCCCCGGCGGCGTCGACCCGCCGGAGCAATGCGCTGGTCCACGTCCCCGCCGACAGGCGGGGCTCACTCACGCCGCCTCGCTCCGCGCGTCGCCGGTGACGAGCGCGTACAGCGCATCGGCTGACGCACTGCCGCGCAGCTTGGCGCAGAAATCGCGGTCACGCAGCGCGCGGCTGACGCGGGCGAGCGCCTTCAAATGTTCGGCGCCCGCTCCGGTCGGCGCGAGCATCAGCACGACGAGATCGACCGGAAGCCCGTCGAGCGCGGCAAAGTCGACCGGCGCGGCAAGCTTGGCGATCACCGCGACGATCCGCGGCAGGGTGTCGAGCCGGCCGTGCGGGATCGCCGTCCCCGCACCAAAGCCAGTCGACCCGAGCGCCTCGCGGGCAAGAATCACCTCGGCGACATACCCGTCGTCCTGGCCGGTCAGCCGCGCCGCGTGCGCCGCCATCGCCAGAAGCACCGCGCGCTTGTTGACCGCGTGCAGGTCGAACTGCACCGCGGGCGAGATCAGGTCGCCGAGGGCGATCATCACACCCTCGGCTCGACCCAGCCGATGCTGCCGTCTTCGCGCCGATAGACCATGTTGTGGACGCCCGACTTGCTGTTCTTGAACAGCAATGCGGTCGTGTTGCGCAGGTCGAGCATCATCACTGCATCGCTGACCGTCGCCTCGGGAATGTCGACGCGGGTTTCGGCGATGATCAACGGATTGTCGTCGGCTTCCTCCTCGGGCGGCGCGGCGAAGATCGTGTAGGCGGCGTTGTCGAGGTCGGTCTGGCTCTCGACGGCGCGCGCGTTACCCGGACCGTTGCGGTCCTTCAGGCGGCGCATGTAGCGGCGGAGCTGCTTGTCGATGCGGTCGGCGGCGCCGTCGAACGCGGCGTGCGCATCCTGCGCTTCGGCGCGGCCCTTGAGGATCAGGTCGGACATCACGTGCATGACGATATCGACCGCAAAGCCACTGTGCGGGGCCGGGCTCAGCGTGACGTTGGCACCGATCGCTCGGCTAAAATACTTGTCGGCGATGGCGCGCAGCCGGGTCTGGACGTGCTCGCGAAAAGCGGCCCCGGCGTCGACCTGATGGCCTGAAACGCGGATGTCCATATTCGTCTCCTTGTGGCGGGCGGTGGCTCTAGGCCCGGCCCCGGATGCCGTCAATCAGCCGGGGTCGACTGGGAATTAGGCAACGCTACGACAACCAGACCGGGTCCTTAAGTCCCCCGATGAACGCGGCGTGGCGGGCGAGTTCGTCGGCGGATGCCGCATGCGCGCGCGCCGCGACTAATGTCCGTGGCGCCGCGGCTTCCTCGACGACCGCATCGGCGGTGAGGTCGAACCCGATCTGCCGCCCGCCGGTCAATTCGACATAGACCCGCGCGAGCAGTTCGGCATCGATCAGCGCGCCGTGCTTCGACCGTCCCGACAGGTCGATGCCGTAGCGATTGCACAGAGCGTCGAGGGTATGCTTCGCCCCCGGATGCTTCTTGCGCGACAATTCGAGCGTACACACCGCCCGATGCGCCGGGATCGCCGGCATTCGCGCGCGGCGCAGCTCCCAGTTGAGGAATTCCATGTCGAACACGGCGTTGTGCGCCACAAGCGGCGAATCCTCGATGAAGGCGAGGAAATCGTCGACCACCGCCTCGAACACCGGCTGGCCGGTCAGAAACGCCGTCGACAGGCCGTGGACGCCCTCGGCATCCTTTGGCATCATCCGGCAGGGATCGATGTACGAATGGAAGCTGCGCCCGGTGGCGACGCGCCCGCGCAATTCGATCGCACCGATCTCGACGATACGGTGGCCATCCCCGGGCATGATCCCGGTCGTTTCGGTGTCCCAGACAATCTCGCGCATGACTCTATCTAACGTCGATCCGACCCCAGACAAGTCAAAGGCCGGCGACGATCTCCTTGACCGCCCGCCATGTCGCGATCGTCGACCCGCCGTTCTGGATGACGATATCGGCGAGCGCCTGTTTTTCCGCGTCGGGGATCTGCTGCGCGAGGATCGCCTCGAACTTTTCCGCGGTCATGCCGGGTCGCGCCATGACGCGATCGCGCTGCACATCCTCGGGGGCCGAGACGACCGCGACAAGGTCGCAGTCGTCGTCGCCGCCACGCTCGTAAAGCAGCGGGATGTCGAGGACGACAAGCTCGCGGGTCCGATAGCGGAAGAGGAAGCGGGTGCGTGCCACCGCCACGAGCGGGTGGACGATGTCCTCGAGCGTCTCGAGCCGGTCGCTATCGGCGAACACCTCCTGCCCGAGCGCGGCACGGTCGAGGACGCCGTCGACGACGACGCCAGGAAACGCTGCGGCGATCGGGCCGAGCGCTGCACCGCCCGGCGACTGGAGTTCACGCACAACGGCATCGGCGTCGAACACCGGCACCTTCAACCGGCGGAACATCGCCGCGACGGTCGACTTGCCCATGCCGATCGAACCCGTGAGGCCAAGGACGATCATGCGATCAGCAACGCGCGAAGCTCCGCGTCATGATCGCGGGGGGCGGGGGCACCATAGAACAGCTCGAACGCGGCGGCAGCTTGTCCGACCAGCATCTGGAGACCGTCGATGGTACGCAACCCGCGGGCGCGGGCGGCCGCGAGAAGCGCGGTTTCGAGCGGAGCGTAGACCATATCGAAAACAACCGTAAAGGGGTGCGTAAGTGTACTCTGTACATTTTCGTACAATTCAGGCTGTCCGTGCATGCCACGGGGAGACGCGTTAACAATTAGGTCAGCAAGGGCAAAACAGCTGCCAATACTCTCTATCGGAACTCCAGTCGCGACGATGTCGAACTCTCGCGCGGTTTCCGCCGCCAGCCTCGGATTGCGGCTGACGACTAAGATTTCGCGATGGCGGGTGCCTGACAGCGCCGCGAATGCTGCGCGCGCTGCACCGCCGGTCCCGATGACGACGATCACCGATCCCGACAGATCGATCCCGCGCAGCGCCTCAGTGACGCCATCAATGTCGCTGTTATAGCCGCTTCGCGTGTCGCCCTCGACCACGACGGTATTGACCGCCCCGACCCGCGCCGCTCGCGGATCGACCCGGTCGAGAAAACGCATCACCTCGACCTTGTGCGGCGCAGTTACATTGACCCCGGACAAGCCCAGCGCCGGCAACGCGTCGATCGCCGTGCCGAGATGTTCGGGTGCGACCGGGAAGCGCCCGTAATCCGCGTCGATCCCCAGCTTTGCCAGCCAGAAGCGATGGATCAGCGGGGACTTCGAGTGCGCGACCGGCCAGCCGATGACCCCCGCAGAGGCAAAGCTCACGCCGCCAACTCGCCGCGCGTTCGTAGGTAATCGAGCACCGCCAGCAGCGGCAGCCCCTGGATGACGAACGGGTCGCCGCTGACCTTCGTGAACAATTGCGCCCCCAGCCCCTCGATCCGGTACGTTCCGACGCACCCCAGCACCGCGTCGCCCTCGCGGTCGAGATAGTCCGATATGAACGCATCCGAAAGCGACCGCATCGTCAGCCGCGCGGTGTCGCTCGCTCGCCACACTGCCACGCCGTCCTCGGCGATCACCGCCGCCGCGATCAGCCGGTGCTCGGCCCCCATCAACCGCCGCAGCTGCGCCGCCGCGCCCGCCCGGTCGCCGGGCTTATCGAGCATCGCGCCGTCGGCAGTCACGAGTACCTGGTCCGCGCCAAGAACGAGGCCGCGCACTCGACGCGAAACCTTGATCGCCTTGGTCTCGGCGAGCGCATCGGCGATCCGGTCGGCGCGCGCGCCTTCGGCGGCAAGACCCTCCTTGATCGCATCTTCGTCGACCAGCGGAGCCTGTGCGGTGAATGCCACCCCGGCCGCAGTCAGCATCGCCGCGCGCGCCGGGCTCGTCGATGCGAGGGTGATCACTTCCCCTCGAGCTCGATATTCGCGCTGTCGCTTCGCGCCTGGACGAGATTGATGATCGCCGCCGCGGTCTCCTCGATCGATCGCCGCGTCACGTCGATCACCGGTATATCGTTGTCGGCAAACAGACGGCGCGCGAAGGCAACCTCGGCGGAAACCAGTCCAGCATCGACATACGCAGTATCGGCGGTCTGGCCGAGTGTCAGCAAGCGGTTGCGGCGGATCGAGATTAGCCGTTCGGGCGAGGTGGTCAGCCCGACGACGAGGGGCTTCGCGAGGTGGAACAGCGACGCCGGTGGCGGCGATTCGACCACCAACGGAATGTTCGCGGTCTTGTAGCCGCGATTGGCGAGGTAGATCGACGTTGGGGTTTTCGATGACCGCGACACGCCGGCGATAACGATGTCGGCTTCCTCCCAATCCTCGGCCCCGACCCCGTCGTCGTGCGCCATCGTGAAGTGGATCGCGTCGACCCGGCGGAAATACGCCGCGTCCATGACATGCTGGCGTCCCGGCCGCGTCACCGCCGACTGGCCGAGGAACTGCGACAGCGCGCTGATGATCGGGTCGAGCACCGACACCGCCGGCAGTGCCAGCTGGTCGCAGCGTAGTTCGAGCCGGTCGCGGACTGCACCGTTGATCAGCGTGTAGAGGACGAGCCCGGGCCGTTTGGCAATTTCCTCGACGACTCGATCGAGATGCCCCTCAGACCGGACCATCGGCCAGAAATGCTTGATGGTGTCGGTGCCCTCGAACCGCCCGAGTCCCGCCTTGACGATCGATTCGAGCGTCTCGCCGGTCGAGTCGGACACGAGATGGAGGTGCAATCGCGCCATGACCGATTTATTTCGTTCCCGCGAAATCTGGGGATAAGTCCACCATCAGCGGTTAGCGGCTTGGGCTGAAACCAGCAAGGCACGGGTTTCGTGTGATGTGTGCACCGCCCGTCCACAAGGGGACAGCGTGTGGGGAGTGCCTGTGAACAACGGGGACAAGTCGGCCTCGCCATCGGAATCACCACCGGTTTATACGATATCGCACAATAGGTGACCGTGGATAAATCCGAAATGCCGCTGACTCACAGCACTACAACTTCATCTAAGTCTTTTTAAGATTCTTGGAGAGTAGTAGTGCGATGGCAGGTACGAGCCGCGACCGGGACGGGGCTTGACGCCGCGCTGCCGCCGGGGTTTGCAAGGTCCATGATCTCCAGCGCCGCGACCTCACCGATCCTCGCCGTCCTCGGTGGCGAACACCTCGACCCGCCGCCGATGTGGCTGATGCGCCAGGCGGGGCGGTATCTGCCCGAATATCGCGCACTACGGGCCGAGAAAGGCGGCTTCCTCGCACTCGTGTATGACAGCGTTGCCGCGTGCGAAATTACGTTGCAGCCGATACGCCGGTTCGGCCTCGACGCGGCAATCCTATTTTCGGACATTCTGATTGTTCCGCACGCGATGGGGCAGGATCTGACCTTCGGGGTCGGCGAGGGACCGCGGCTCATGCCCGCACTGCTCGATGGCGTTTTCGACAGCCTGATCCCGGCGCCCGAGCGCTTCGCCCCGATCTACTACACTGTACGCAGGGTCAAAGCGGCGCTGTCGCCCGAAACCGCGCTGATCGGCTTCGCCGGCAGCCCATGGACCGTCGCGACGTATATGGTCGCCGGGCAGGGCAGCAAGGACCACGAGATTGCGCGGCGGCTGGCGTATCGCGATCCGTCGGCATTCGGGGCGTTGATCGACCGGATCGTCGCGGTCACCGTCGATTATCTGTCGGGCCAGATCGAAGCGGGGGCGCAGACCGTCCAGCTGTTCGATAGCTGGTCGGGGAGCCTTGCGCCATCGGAATTCGAGCGCTGGGTGATCGCGCCGACCGCTGCGATCGTCGGCCGCCTGATGGTCCGCCACCCCGATATCCCAATCATCGGCTTTCCCAAGGGCGCCGGCGCGAAGCTCGCGGCCTATGCCGCCGAGACCGGGGTCGACGCGGTCGGCCTCGACGAGACGGTCGACCCGGCATGGGCCGATGCGATGCTGCCGCCGGGGATGCCGGTCCAGGGGAATATCGATCCGCTCGCACTGATCACCGGCGGCGAGACCCTCAGGGCCAGTGTCGCGCGGATCCGCGCCGCCTTCGACGAGCGGCCGCATATCTTGAACCTTGGCCACGGCATCTTGCAGGACACGCCGATCGCGCATGTCGAGGCGTTGCTCGATATGGTTCGCAACGGGGAGCGCAGCTGATGGACGTCGGTTCGACCGCCTATCTGTGGGTCAAGGCGCTCCACGTCATCGCGGTGATCTTCTGGATGGCGGGGCTGTTCATGTTGCCGCGCTTCCTCATCTATCACATGGAATCGGCGGTCGGTTCGCCCGAGGATGCGGCGTGGATCGACCGCGAACGGCGGCTCAAGCGGATCATCCTGACGCCGGGGCTGATTGCGGTGTGGATACTCGGGATCACGCTGGCGGTCAGTTATGGGCTCGCCGGGCAAGGCTGGCTCCACACCAAGATATTTCTCGTCGTCCTGCTTTCGGGCTATCACGGCTGGGCGTCGGCGACCGCGTCGAAGTTCGCGCGAGGCGTTCGGCCATATCGTAACAAGACACTGCGCCTGTTGAACGAAGTACCGGCACTGGCGACGATCGCGATCGTTATCCTCGTCGTCGTCAAACCTTTTTAATCAAGGAGAGCGAAGATGGCCGAGCAGAAATCGAACAAGGAAGCGCGCAAGCCGAAGGCGAAGAAGGTCAAGACGATCGCCGCCAACCCGTCGACCAAGGGCATCGCGCCGAAGTCCTGAAGTTTCGCGCCCGCCGGATCGCTTGACCGGCGGGTGCATCCCTCCTACGTTTGATACAGCGCCGCCATCCTGGCGGAGCGCTCCCCCGCAGCCATCGCCTTTCCCCATCGCGACAGTGCCCGGACGACACGCAAAGATATCTGATGCATCTCCATGATCTGAAACGCAAAACTCCCGCCGAACTGGTCGTCATGGCCGAGGCGCTCGGGGTCGAGAATGCGTCGACACTACGCAAGCAGGACATCCTTTTCGCCATCCTCAAGACCGAGGCCGACAACGGCACGACGATCATGGGGACCGGCACGATCGAAGTGATGAATGACGGCTTCGGCTTCCTTCGCTCGCCTGAATCGAACTATCTCGCTGGCCCCGACGACATCTATGTCTCGCCCAACCAGGTGCGGAAGTTTGGCGTCCGTACCGGTGATACGATCGAAGGCGAGATCCGCGCGCCGAAGGACGGCGAGCGTTATTTCGCGCTGACGAAGTTGATCGCGATCAACTTCGACGACCCCGATGTCGTCCGCCACCGTACCAATTTCGACAATCTGACCCCGCTTTATCCCGACGAGAAGCTGCGCCTCGATACGCTTGATCCGACGATCAAGGACAAGTCGGCGCGGGTGATCGACATCGTCGTCCCTCTCGGCAAGGGCCAACGCTGCCTGATCGTCGCGCCGCCACGGGTCGGTAAGACGATCATGATGCAGAACATCGCGCGATCGATCTCGGCGAACCACCCCGAGGTCTACCTCATCGTGCTGCTGATCGACGAGCGCCCCGAGGAAGTCACCGACATGCAGCGTACGGTCAAGGGAGAGGTCATCTCCTCGACCTTCGACGAACCCGCCACGCGCCACGTCCAGGTCGCCGAGATGGTCATCGAAAAGGCCAAGCGCCTCGTCGAGCACAAACGCGACGTCGTCATCCTGCTCGACAACATCACTCGCCTCGGCCGCGCCTACAACACCGTCGTTCCGTCGAGCGGCAAGGTGCTGACCGGCGGCGTTGATGCCAACGCGCTCCAGCGCCCGAAGCGCTTCTTCGGCGCGGCGCGTAACATCGAGGAAGGCGGCTCGCTGACGATCATCTCGACCGCGCTGATCGACACCGGCAGTCGGATGGATGAAGTCATCTTCGAGGAGTTCAAGGGCACCGGCAACGCCGAAATCGTTCTCGACCGCAAGATCGCCGACAAGCGCGTCTTCCCGGCGATCGACATCGGCAAGTCGGGAACGCGTAAGGAAGAACTGCTCGTCGACAAGAACACTTTGTCGAAGATGTGGGTCCTGCGTCGTATTCTCATGCAGATGGGTACGATCGACGCGATGGAATTCTTGCTCGACAAGATGAAGGACTCGAAGAGTAACGAAGATTTCTTCGACGCAATGAACCATTAGTCGGCGATGCGGCGGCCCAACGCCGCCGCATCCGTTTCGACTCGGGTTACGGGATCAGGATCGTCGATCCCATCGTCGAGCGTCCCTCCATCGCGCGATGTGCTTCAGCGGCGTCTGCCAGCGGAAACTTCGCGCCGATATCGACGACGATTGTCCCATCGGCGATCATATCGAGCACGCGACCGGCGCCGCTCAAGATTTCATCGCGGGTCAGATAATAATCCATCATCGTCGGCCGGGTCACGAACAGCGATCCGCTGCGCGCGAGGATGCCGATGTTGACCCCCTCGACCGGGCCGCTGGCATTGCCGTACGACACGAGCAGCCCGCGCTTTGCGAGCGAGGCGAGCGAGCCGGACCAGGTGTCGCGTCCGACCCCGTCGAAGACGACGTCGACGCCCTTGCCGTCGGTCAACTCGCGAACCGCACTTGGGACATCGTCGTCGCGATACAGGATGACATCGTCGGCTCCGGCTTCGCGCGCGATCGCGGCCTTTTCTGCGGTACCCGCGGTGCCGATCACCCGCGCGCCGACATGGCGCAGCCACTGCACGAGGAGCTGCCCGACACCGCCGGCGGCGGCGTGGACGAGGACGGTCTGGCCCGCCTCGACCTTGGCACAGCGCTCGACGAGCATCTCGGTCGTGCACCCCTTGAGCAACGCAGCCGCGGCGATTTCGTCGGTCACCAGCCCGGGCAGCGCGATGACGCGGCTGGCGGGCATCAATCGTTCGGTTGCGTAGGCACCGACCGGGCCCCAGCAGTAGCCAACGCGGTCACCGACGGCGAAGTCGAGCACCTCGGGACCGATCGCCTCGACGACGCCCGCCGCTTCAAGGCCGATGCCGCTCGGCATATGGAGCGGAATAGAGTCCGGTCCGGTGATAGGTGTCGATGAAGTTGACGCCGATCGCGGTTTGGCGAATCCTGATCTCACCGGCTCCGGGATCGCCGACCTCGACGGTTTCGAGGCGGAGCACGTCGGGGCCGCCGGTGGCGTCGAAACGAATGGCTTTGGCGTCGGTCATCGCGTGGGTCCTCGGTCGCTTGGCGGTTCTCGTGACCAACGCTAGACTTTGGCGTTCGCCGCAGCAAAAGGCCGGGTTGCATGAAGATTACGTTCGATATCGACTGTTCGCCGCAGGAGGCGCGCGCGTTTCTCGGACTGCCCGACCTCGAGCCGCTCCACGCACTGTATCTCGACAAAATGAAGAGCTTCGTCACCGAGGGTGTCGGTCCGGCGGATTTCGAAAGAATGGCCCGGGCGTGGATGCCGGGGATGAGCGAGGGGCTCGAGACGTGGCGCAACGCGCTGTTCAACGCGGGACGGCCGAAGAGCGACTGAGCCGCGCATGACGACGATTTTCGCGCTGTCGAGCGGACGGCCGCCGGCCGGCATTGCGATCATCCGAATATCAGGCGCGGCTTCGCATGACGCGCTCGCAGTCCTAACGCAGCGGGAGGTGCCCGAAGTTCGGCAACTGGTGCGAAGGCGACTGATCGATCCCGCGGACGGGTTGGTTTTAGACGACGCAATGGTTGTCGCCTTTGCCGCGCCGTCGAGTGCCACCGGTGACGATCTTGTCGAGCTACACCTCCATGGAGGCGTTGCCGTTGTCGCGGCGGTGCTCGGCGTTTTGTCTCGGCTGCCGGGGCTGATGCTGGCCAAGCCGGGAGAATTCACCCGGCGCGCGTTCGATAACGGCAAGCTCGACCTGTCCCAAGTCGAAGGTCTGGCGGACCTGATCGCGGCGGAAACCGAGCTGCAGCGGCAACAGGCTTTGGGGCACGTCGAAGGCTACCTGCGCGACCGCGTCGACGGGTGGCGAGCGGCCCTCATTGAAACTCGCGCCGACCTTGAAGCGAGCCTCGACTTTGCCGACGAGGATGACGTGCCTGTCGGCTTAACGATCGCGGCGCGAGACCGGCTGACATTGTTATCCGCCGAGCTCGAAGCCGCAGCGATCGACGCAACCCGAGGGGAACGTATCCGGGACGGCTTAACGGTCGCCGTCACGGGCCCCGTCAATTCCGGAAAATCTAGCCTTGTCAACGCGCTCGCCAAGCGAGACGTCGCCATCGTCAGCGAGCACGCAGGAACGACACGTGACATCTTGGAGGTCCGTCTCGATCTCGGCGGCGCCGCCGTGACCTTGCTCGACACGGCCGGACTGCGGTTGACGACCGACCCCGTCGAGGCTGAAGGGGTCAAGCGAGCGATAGCGCGCGCCGCATCGGCGGATCTCGTCATCGTGATGGGCGGCGGTGCGGCCCGGTCTGAGGATCTACAAATCGTTGGCAAATGCGATTTATCTGGCCGAAGCGCAGGGTGGGATGATGGCCAGCTCCATCTTTCAACGAAGACGGGTGAAGGGATAGGTACCCTCGTTGCCTGGATGACGATTTGGGCCAACAAGGCGGTCATGCGTGCAGAACCTGCCTTAGTGACACGCGAGCGGCACCGTTTGGCGATAGTCGGAGCGCGGGTCGACATCGGCAACGCGATCATGGCAAGCGACTCCGTAATCGCTGCGGAATATTTGCGCGGAGCCAGCGTTGAACTTGACTCGATAGTGGGTGCCGTGACGAATGAACATATGCTCGACGCGATTTTCACGCGATTTTGCTTGGGAAAATGATCGTGTTCCACGTGGAACATTTTGACCTTCGTGAGCGACGGCCCTAATTACCCGATGCGACATTTTGATGTTTTGGTTGTCGGTGGTGGGCACGCCGGGTGTGAAGCTGCCGCCGCGGCGGCCCGCATGGGTGCGCGGACGGCGCTAGTGACTTTCAACACTGCCGATATCGGGATCTTATCGTGCAACCCCGCTATTGGCGGACTTGGCAAAGGTCATCTGGTCCGCGAAATAGATGCGCTCGACGGGCTGATCGGCCGGGTCGGTGACGCGGCAGCGATCCAGTATCGACTGCTCAACCGGAGCAGGGGCGCGGCGGTTCAAGGACCTCGGGCGCAAGTCGATCGAAAGCTTTATGCGGCCGAGATGCGCGCGGCGATCAGCGCGCAACCGGGATTGGATGTCGTCGAGGCCAAGGTTGAATCGCTAATGATAGGCGATCACGGCGAGATCACTGGCGTCAACACATCGATCGAACCGATATTCGCGAGCTCGACTGTTCTTACGACGGGGACGTTCCTCGGCGCGACCCTGCATTGCGGGATCACTGCGACCGCCGGCGGGCGTTCAGGAGGCAGAGCCTCAAGCGCGCTCGCGGTCGCACTTCTCGACCTTGGCTTGCCGATGACCCGCTTCAAGACCGGTACTCCGCCGAGACTCGACGGACGCACGATCGACTGGGCGCGGCTCGAGAAACAATATGGCGATGCGGTGCCTGTTCATCTGTCCGACACACCACTCGTCCGAGCCGATAAGAGATCGCTTCCGTGTGGGATGACAAGAACGAATGCGATCGTTCACGACATCATCCGGCGTAATATTGCGCTAGCGCCGATGTATGCGGGACGCATCGATGGTATCGGACCGCGCTATTGCCCGTCGATCGAAGACAAGGTGATGCGCTTCGGCGACCGCGACGGCCATCAAATCTATCTGGAGCCCGAAGGTTTCGACGACACCAGCATCTACCCGAACGGCATATCGACGTCGCTTCCGGCGGATATTCAAGCCGAATTTATCCATGCGATCGTGGGACTCGAGCGCGCGCAGATAACGCGCGTTGGATATGCGGTCGAATACGGCGTAGTCGACCCCCGCATTCTAACGCCGGCACTAGCGGTTCGCGATCGACGAGGGCTTTTCCTCGCCGGACAAATCAACGGCACGACCGGATATGAGGAGGCGGCCGGCCAAGGGATCGTCGCCGGAATCAACGCGGCGCGCGCGGCCGGCGGGTTATCCCCCGTCCTGTTCGACCGCGCATCCTCGTATCTTGGCGTGATGATCGACGACCTCGTGACGCAGGGGGTTAGTGAACCGTATCGGATGTTCACATCGCGTGCCGAATATCGCCTCAGCTTGAGGATTGATAATGCCGCTGAGCGCCTCACACCTCTAGGCATGTCGATTGGAGTGCTCGGAGCGGAACGACGCGAGCGATTTGCGAAACATCACGACCAACTCAACGCGGCTCGTAAATCTGTCGCTGAGCTGACGGCGACTCCAAGCAAGATTGGTGCGGCTGGTATCCCGGTAAATCAGGACGGGAAATCGAGAACGGCAGCTATATGGTTGTCTCACCCGGGCATCGACTGGGCGGCGGCTTGCCGAATTTGGCCGGAGCTCGGCATGGTGTCCGATACGATCGCTGCGACTGTCGCGACCGACATGCTATATTCGGTCTACCTTGAACGCCAAGGCAACGACATCGCGCGCTTTCGGAAGGACGAGTCGATGATGCTTCCGGAGGACATCGATTTTGTTGCTGTCGTCGGGCTCTCGACCGAGATGGTTGACCGACTATCGGCGGCGCGTCCTGTGTCAATCGGAGCAGCAAAGCGCGTTCCTGGGATCACGGCCGGAGCGCTGACCGCGCTTCTGTCTCACTCGCGACGTGCAGCGTGAATGGGCGCGACGCGTTTCGGTCAGACTATGATGTTCCACGTGGAACAATGGAAAAGTTGGACACCTATGCGGCATTATTGATCGAATGGCAGGAGCGGATGAACCTGGTCGCGCGCTCGACGCTCGACATCGTCTGGGAGCGCCATTTCGCCGATTCCGCCCAGCTGTCTGATCTGGTGACGGAGTCTGACGCAACTTGGTTGGATTTAGGTAGCGGCGCCGGCTTCCCGGCACTTGTCTTGGCATTGTTCCAATCGGGCAAGTTTCATCTCGTTGAAGCGACTGCCAAGAAATGCCGCTTTCTTTCCGAGGTTGTCGAGCGTCTTGATCTGTCCAATCGAGTAACAATCCACAATTGTCGGATTGAAGCGCTTCCAAAAATTCGTGCCAGTATAATAACGGCACGAGCTTGCGCATCTCTGTCACAATTATTCGATTGGGGGATGCCACATGCGCGCGATGCGCGATGGCTGTTGCTTAAGGGCAAGACAGCTGCGGACGAGGTCGAGGCAGCACGCGCGATGTTCACGTTCGATTGCGGATTGATCGCTAGCCGGACCGACCCCCAAGCGCGTATCGTCGACGCGCAACGGGTTCGGAGGCGGCAATGAGAATCGCGGTCGCGAACCAGAAGGGTGGGGTCGGCAAGACGACGACCGCAATTAATCTCGCGACGGCGCTGGCAGCTGCGGGGAAGACGGTGTTGCTGCTCGACATGGATGCGCAGGGCAACGCGTCGACCGGACTCGGTATCGATCGACGCGCGCGCGATTGCTCGATCTACGACGTGATCCTTGGCGAGGCGTCGATTGCAGAGGCGACGATGCCGACGGCGGTTCCGGGCCTCTCGATCGTGCCATCAACGTCGTCACTCGCGGGGGCAGAGGTCGAGCTTGTCGGACTTGATCGCCGTAACCGGCGCCTCGCCGACGCGGTCGACGCGGCACCGGCGTATGATTTTATTTTGACCGATTGTCCGCCGTCGCTCGGGCTTCTGACGCTCAATGCCTTGACCGCCGCCGAGACGGTGCTCGTCCCGCTGCAGTGCGAGTTTTTCGCGCTCGAGGGGTTGAGTCAATTGCTCGATACGATCGAACGGGTGCGCTCGGGACTGAACCCAGCACTGCGTTTGCTCGGCATTGTCTTGACGATGGCCGATCGACGTAACCGTCTCTCTGAGCAGGTCGTCGCCGACGTTCGCGCGGTGATGGGTGTGCAAGTCTTTGAAACAACTATCCCGCGCAATGTTCGTCTGTCAGAGGCGCCGAGTCACGGGATGCCGGCGTTGGTCTATGACCTGCGCTGCGCGGGATCGCTCGCGTATATCGCGCTCGCGCGCGAGGTGTTGGCCCGGACAAGGGTCAAAGGAGAACTCGTCGATGCTTGATCGCAAGCGCGTTGCTGGACTTGGCCGCGGACTGTCGGCGTTGATGGACGAAGGAGCAGCGGCGACGCCGGCGCGGACGACGTTGCCGATCGCCGACATCATCGCCAGTGCGACCCAGCCGCGGCGGCGGTTCGATGCGGCGGCGATGGAGGAACTTGTCGAGTCGATCCGCACGCGGGGGGTGTTGCAGCCGATTCTGGTGCGGCCATTGCCAGGGCGGCGGTACGAGATTGTTGCCGGGGAGCGCCGCTGGCGGGCGGCTCAGGCCGCACAACTCCATGAAATTCCAGTCGTAATTCGTGAACTCGACGATGCGGCGGCGTTCGAGGTGGCGCTGGTCGAGAATATTCAGCGGGCTGACCTCAACCCGGTCGAGGAGGCCGAGGGGTTTCGGCGGCTGATCGGCGACTATGGGCATACCCAGGAGGGCCTAGCCAAGATCGTCGGCAAGTCGCGCAGCCATGTCGCCAACCTTTTGCGATTGCTCGATCTTCCCGACGATATTCGGGAACAGGTTGCTGCCGGGGCGCTGAGTACAGGGCATGCCAAGGCGCTTATGATGTCGCCCGATGCGTCGGCGCTGGCGCTGCGTGCGATCAACGAGGGGCTGTCGGTCCGCCAGATCGAGGCACTCGCACGCCGGTCGAACCCGGGTAAACCTAGCGCACACAGCCCCGCACATACCGGCGCACATGGGCACGACGCCGATCTGGCGGCCCTCGAGGCGCGGCTTGCCGAGGCGCTTGGGATGACGGTGACGCTGGCGGCGCCGAAGCCGCCAACTGGCACGATGACGATCGCATTTTCGACGCTCGACCAGCTCGACCTGCTCTGCCGCCTGCTCGAAGCGGCGCATGTGACGCTCGCTCCGCGCTGAGCGTTATCGCTGCGCTTGGGTCGCAATCCCGAGCAGGAGCTGCGCGACCGCGACATCGCCTGCCGAGCCGCTGCGCTTGACCGCGCGTTCGGCCGCCAGCAGGCGGGCAAGGACGCCGCGGATCGCCGGGGTGCGCCACTGGCCGAGCTGCGCGGTGACCGCACCTTTCTCCTTCCAGAACACCGGCGGCCGTGCCCCATCGACCGCGCGTGATGCGCTCGCGCCGCCGTCGACTGCGGCGCGCAGGTCGAGCAGCAGCCAAAAGCGCCGCGAAACGGTGCGGAGGAGAGTGATGCCCGGAATTCCCGACGCGGCGAAGCCGGTCAGTTGGCGGTCGGCGATGGCAGGTTTGCCCCCGGCAACGCCGTCGACCAGCGCGGCGAAGTCGGCGTCGCCGAGGTCGGCCCCGATCGCGGCGATGTCGCTCGCCTCGGCGGGGACGGTCGTTTCGGGAGTCGCGTCGAGGTAGAGCGCGAGCTTGACGATCTCCTGCCGCAGGATGCCGCGGTCGCCGCCGGTTGCCTCGGCGAGCATCGATGCCGCGGCGCGGGTTGGTCGGACACCGACCTCGGCCGCCATCTCGGCGATCGTTGCAGCGATGTCGCGCGCCTCGGGGGCGTAGCTCGCGTAGGCAAGCGCGTTCGCCGCCCCCTCGACGCGGGTCAGCAGCTTCGAGCCCTTCTTAAGCGTGCCCGCAACGACCACGACCGGGTTGCCGGTCGCCGGGGCGTCGAGCACCTGTCCGACCGCGCTAAGGGCATCGTCGCCGGCATCGTCGACCCGGATCAGTCGCGTCCCGCCGAACATCGAAACTTCGCTCGCGGCGGCGACGAGCGCGGCGGGGTCGGCGGTCAGCGACTTGGCATCGATGACCGTCTCGCCGAGCGGGTCGTTCGGGTCGACGAACTGGCGGGCGAGGGTTCGCGCGAGATCGGCGGAGGCCGAGGTGTCGGCGCCGTGGAGCAGGACAAGCCGGATCGCTGGGTCGAGCTTGCGGATCGCGGCCGCGAGCGCGCCCCGGTCTGCCTTCATCGCCCGACTTTCATTGCGCCTCGACCATGCCCCCGGCCTGGGCGAAGCGCGCGAGCCGGACGCTGATCTGTGCGGCGAGGTCGACCGCGAGGCGTTCGAGCGCGGTTGTCTCGGCGGCGACGACGGCATAGTCCGAGCTGACGCGGTCGATGCCGGCATCGCTCGTAGCGGTCGCGTCGAGGATGAGCGCACCGGTTGCCGCATCGACGAGGCGGTAGCGCGCGCGGAGCGTCCGTCGCTCGCGCGCGATCGAATTGTCGCCGCGGACGCCGAAGCCGATGATCTGGTCATCGAGCTCGACCTCGAGCCGGTATTTCGGCTTGTCGACCGTCGTGCCGAGCCGGTCGTGAAGCGCGCCCATCACGAGGTAACCCGCGCGGTCGGGGATCGGCGCGATCGCGATCTGGGTCAGCGTCGTCGCGGCGACGCCGTGGCTGCCTCCCGAATAAACCGGCTGGAGGCCGCACCCGGCAAGGGCGACGAGCGTGGCAAGGGCGAGGAGCGGCGCGCGGATCATGCGACGAGGTTCACCAATCGGTCGGGGACGACGATGACCTTGCGCGGCGGCTTGCCGTCGAGCGCGCGGACGACCTTGTCGCGCGCCAGCACCAGCGCTTCGATGGCTTCGCGCGGCGCTCCCTTGGCGGCTTCGACGCTGTCCTTGAGCTTGCCGTTGACCTGGATCGCGATCGTGACGGTGTCGTCGATCAGCAACGCCGGGTCGGCGACCGGCCATTGGGCGTCGGCGATCAGCCCGTCGTGTCTACGCAACGCCCACGCTTCCTCGGCGAGGTGTGGGATCATCGGCGCGGCGAGGGTCAGCAGCGTGTCGATCGCCGCGGTCCGCGCGGTCGACGGCGCGGCGCGTTCGATCGTGCTGGTGAGTTCGTAGAGCCGCGCGACCGCTTTGTTGAACTGGAGCTTGTCGATGTCGGCAGTGACACCGTCGACGGCCTTGGCGACTGCGCGGGCGAGTGCGTTGTCGGTCCCGTCGCCCGCGTCGGCGATCGCGAGCCGCCAGACGCGCTGGACGAGCCGCAATGCGCCGTCGATCCCGCTTTCGGACCAGGCGAGATCGCGTTCGGGGGGCGAGTCCGACAGCATGAACCAGCGGACTGCGTCGGCGCCGTAGCGCGCGAGGATCGAGTCGGGGTCGACGATATTCTTCTTCGACTTCGACATCTTGATGACGCGGCCGACATCGACCGGCAGCCCGGTCGCGCGTTCGAATACGCCGTCGTCGCGCTTCTCAATGTCTTCGGGGGCCAGCCATGCTCCAGCCAGTTCGCTGCTGCCCTCGAAATCGCCTTCGTCGGCCGTCGGGCCGTTGGCGCGGATCTGGCGATACGTCTCGTGCGTCACCATCCCTTGGGTGAACAGCCCGGCGAACGGCTCGCTGACGTCGAGGCGGCCGATGCGGCGGAGCGCGCGGGTCCAGAAGCGCGCGTAGAGCAGATGCAGGATCGCGTGCTCGACGCCGCCGATATATTGCGCGACCGGCAGCCACTGCTTCGCCACGACCGGGTCGAACGCGGCGTTCGCCGGTGAACTGGCGAAGCGGATGAAATACCACGACGAATTGACGAAGGTGTCGAGCGTGTCGGTCTCGCGGACGGCGGGCTCGTCGCAGACCGGGCAGGCGACGTGCTTCCACGTCGGGTGGCGGTCGAGCGGGTTGCCGGGGACGTCGAACGTCACATCTTCGGGCAGGACGACGGGCAGTTGCTCGCGCGGGACGGGGACGACGCCGCAGCTCGGGCAATGGATCACCGGGATCGGCGTTCCCCAATAGCGCTGGCGCGACACGCCCCAGTCGCGCAGCCGCCAGACGGTGGTGCCGGTGCCCCAGCCCTCGGCTTCGGCCTTGGCGATGACGGTCGCCTTGGCCTCGTCGATGCCCATGCCGTCGAGGAAGCGCGAATTGACCAGCGTTCCCGGCCCAGAATAAGCGGTGGCGCCGTCGAACACGGGGTCGGTCGCGTCGCCGTCGGCGATGACGCGCGGCACCGGCAACCGGTACTTGCGCGCGAAGTCGAGGTCGCGCTGGTCATGCGCGGGCACGCCCATGATCGCGCCGGTGCCATACTCCATCAGCACGAAATTCGCGATGTAGACCGGCAGCGTCAGCGCGGGATCGAGTGGATGCACGACGGTGCGCCCGGTATCGAACCCAAGCTTTTCCTGCGTTTCGAGTTCGGCGGCGGTGGTCCCGCCGGCCTTGCAGCGTTCGATGAATGCCGCGGCGTCGGGGTTGGTGGCGGCGGCGCGCTGCGCGACAGGGTGGTCGACCGCGACCGCGACGAAGCTCGCGCCGAAGATCGTGTCGGGCCGGGTCGAATAGACCTCGATCGTTTCTTCGCCGGTGAACGTGAACCGCAGCCCCTGGCTCTTGCCGATCCAGTTTTCCTGCATCAGCCGGACCTTGTCGGGCCACTCGTCCAATGTCGCCAGTCCGTCGAGGAGCTCGTCGGCGAAGTCGGTGATCTTGAGGAACCACTGGCTGAGCTGGCGGCGTTCGACCAGCGCGCCCGAGCGCCAGCCGCGTCCGTCGATGACCTGCTCATTGGCGAGGACGGTGTGGTCGACCGGGTCCCAGTTGACCGCGCTGAGTTTGCGGGTGACGAGCCCCGCCGCCATCAGGTCGAGGAACAGTGCCTGCTCGTGCCCGTAATAATCGGGCTCGCACGTCGCCAGCTCGCGGCTCCAGTCGAGCGCGAAGCCGAGCCGCTGGAGCTGGCCGCGCATCGTCGCGATGTTGGCGCGCGTCCATGTGCCCGGATGGATGCCGCGTTCGATCGCGGCGTTCTCGGCGGGCATGCCGAATGCGTCCCAGCCCATAGGATGAAGGACTTCAAAGCCTTGTGCACGGCGCGCGCGGGCAATGACGTCGCCCATGACATAGTTGCGGACGTGGCCGACGTGGATGCGCCCCGACGGGTAGGGAAACATCTCAAGGATGAAGGTCTTCGGTTTCGGCGAGGCATCGTCGGCGATGAAGGTGCCGCGCGCGGTCC
The DNA here is from genome assembly GCF_018982885.2 of Polymorphobacter megasporae. Lineage (NCBI taxonomy): Bacteria > Pseudomonadati > Pseudomonadota > Alphaproteobacteria > Sphingomonadales > Sphingosinicellaceae > Glacieibacterium > Glacieibacterium megasporae. The sequence goes on from NZ_CP081848.1 coordinate 899,605, forward strand.
ATTCCGCCTGCCAGCGCGCGTCGGCGGCAGACGAATCGAACTTGGCCGGCGGGCCGGCCGGCGCTTGACCGGGCACGCCGGTCACCCGGTGATCGATGCCTGGCGCAGGTCGCGGGCGTGGCCGAGGATCGTCTCCTCGAGCTTCTGGACGGTGCCGGCACGGACCGGGACTTCGACCCAGCCGCTCGCGCCGAGCTGCTGGCGGTTCGCGGAGACGCGAACCGCGTCGGCGCGGAGGACGGTGTCGAGGATCGTGATCGTCACCTTGATCCGCTCGTTCGGCGTCACCGGGCTGACATACCAGTCGGTGACGATGACGCCGCCGTTCGAATCGACCGAGGCGATCGGCATGAACGCGATCGTGTCGAGGCTCGCCTGCCACAGATAGGAATTGACGCCGATCGTCGACAGCCGCGCCGGGGCCAGCGCCTCGGGCCGCGGCTTTTTACCGTGGTGACCGTGGCTGCAGCCGCCGAGGAGCGCGAGCGCCATCAACGCCGCGCCAGCACTTGCTCGACCGACCGAAACCATTCGTGTAACTCCGCACCGTGATTGCGGCGCCCTTATAGGTCGCGGACGCGTTCGCGCAAAGGGCGATGCCGGTGGCGATGCAACGAGGCAACACCCTCGAATGATTCGACTCTCTAGCGAGGGGAATCAACAACGTGTGCCGTAGTTAATCAAGAATCCAGCAGCCTTTGCCGGTTATGGATGTTGTTGGGGACTGGGCGAAACTACAGCGTCCTGATAGTGGGCAGACGTCATGGGGATGGAAACAGCGAGGATTGCGGACGGGATCCGCATCGCCGTGCCGGCAGCGCTGCTGCTGGCGGCTCTCGTCGCGCATCCGGCATCGGCGCTGATCAAGACGCCCAAGCACAAGATGACGTCGTCCTTCGCGATCGACGCCGACGGAGCCGCCGACCGGCTGCGCGTCGGCAATCTCGCCTCATTCGCCCCGTCGCTCGTCGATGCCGGCAAGTTCAGCTTCACCGCGCCCGGCCAGGGTGCGGCGAACGCGCGACTGGCGACGGTCGAGCGCGCCTTTCGCTTCACGCCGTCGGGCAAGGCCGACAACCGCCGCGCGTTCAGCGTCGGGGTGACCTCGCGCGTCGTCGCCGCGGTCGCCGATACGTCGAAGGCCGCCGCCCCGGTCGAGACCGCTGCGGTTACGCCGGCGGCGTATAACGTCGATCTCGCGGTCGGCTGGCGCAATTTTGCGGTCTCGGGCGGCTATTCGCGCTCCGAGATCCTTGGCGGGACGCTGCCGACGAGCCTGACGCCGCGCCGGAACGCGGTCGATGTCGGGGTCAGCTATCGTGGGGCAAGCTGGAAGACGAGCCTCCAGATCGCCGCCGAGACCGGTGCCCCGGCGCTGTTGACGCCGATCACGCCGCTGTCGCCGCTGCCTGCCGACCGGCGCTATTCGGTCGAATTCGGCGGTGCGTATCTGTTGACGCCGCAGCTCTCGCTGACCGGTGGCGTCCGCTACAAGACGATCGATTCGATCGCCGACCCCGCCAAGCGCGATCAGGCGGTCTATTTCGGGACGGCGTTCACCTTCTAGCCGTGACGCCGCGCGCTGCGTATAGCGCGGCGATGACGATCGAAGATGCAACGGAACGGCTGGCGGCAGTGCGCGATGCGATCGCGCGCACGGCGGCGCTGGCGAAGCGCGACCCGGCGGCGGTCGAGTTGATTGCCGTATCGAAGACCCACGATGCTGCGGCGATCGAGCCGCTGCTCGCCGCCGGGCAGCGGTCGTTCGGCGAGAACCGCGTTCAGGAGGCAGCGGCGAAGTGGCCGGCCCTGTGCGCAGCGTACCCCGGGGTACGGCTCCACCTTGTCGGCCAGCTCCAGTCGAACAAGGCGCGCGACGCGGTCGAGCTGTTCGACGTCATCCACAGCGTCGACCGGCGGTCGCTGGTGATCGCGCTGGCGGGGGCGATGGCATCGGCGGCCAAGCGCCCCGACTGCTATATCCAGGTCAATATCGGCGACGAGGCGCAAAAGGGCGGGGTCGCACTCGGCGAGCTCAAGGCGTTGCTCGACCTCGCGCGCGCGCACGATCTGCCGGTCGCCGGGCTCATGGCGGTGCCACCCGAGGGGATCGAGCCTGCGCCGTTCTTCGCGCTCCTTGCCAAACTCGCGCGCGATCACGGCCTGCCGGGTCTGAGCATGGGGATGTCGGCGGACTACGAAACTGCGGTGATGCTCGGCGCGACATGCGTCCGCGTCGGCAGCGCGCTGTTCGGTGCGCGGGGCTAGGAAATAGCGCGCGAGTCGGTGTAGCTTCCCGCGATTGGGGAGTTTTCTTTGATGAAATTGAGTTTGTTGATCGGCGCGTGCCTGCTTGCGATCGCGGCGGTGCCGACCGCCGCCGCGCCGTCGAACCCGCTCCTCGCGCCGTGGACCGGCCCTTATGGCGGCGAGCCGAACTTTGCCACGGTCAAGATCGCCGATTTCGCTCCCGCGCTGGACGCCGCAATGGCCGAGAACCTCGCCGAAATCGATGCGATCACCGCGAACAAGGCCGCACCGACGTTCGAGAACACGATTGTCCCGCTCGAGAAGTCGGGCGCGGCGCTCAACCGCGTCGGCGCGATCTTTGGAGTATGGTCGGGCAATCTCAAGTCGCCCGAGTTCCAGAAGGTCGAGATAGCGATGGCGCCGAAGCTGTCGGCGTTCGGCGACAGGATCACGCAGAACCCGGCGTTGTTCGCCCGGATCGACGCGGTCTATAACTCGCCCGCCAAGGCGAAGCTGACACCCGAACAGCAGCGCCTCGTCTGGGTCTACTGGATGCGCTTTACGCAGCAGGGGGCAAAGCTGTCACCGGCAGCGAAGGCCGAATTCGCCGCGAACAACGAAAAGCTCGCGACGCTCTATACCAGGTTCCAGCAGAACGAGCTCGCTGACGAGGAGAGCTATGTCCTGACGCTCGACAGCAAGGCGCAACTGTCGGGGCTGACCCCGGCGCAGGTCGCCGCCGCCGCTGCCGAGGGAGTCAAGCGCGGCCAGCCGGGCAAGTGGCTGATCACCAACACGCGCTCATCGATGGAGCCATTCCTGACCTACGCCGACGACCGCGCTGCCCGCGAAAAAGGCTTCGCGATGTGGACCAAGCGTGGAGATAACGGCGGTGCGACCGACAATAATGCGATCGTCACGCAAATCCTCCACCTGCGCGCGGCGAACGCGAAGCTGATCGGCTACCCGACCTACGCGCACTGGCAGATCGCCAGCAAGATGGCGAAGACCCCCGACAATGCCCTCGCGCTCGAACTCGCCGCATGGAAGCCTGCGGTCGCGCAGGTCAAGCAGGACGTCGCGGTGATGCAGGCGGTCGTCGACAAAGACGGCGGCACGTTCAAGATCGCGCCGTGGGACTATCGCTATTATGCCGAGAAGGTCCGAAAGGCGAAATACAACCTCGATCTCAACGAGGTGAAGCCGTACCTCCAGCTCGATCACGTCCGCGCCGCGATGTTCTTCGCTGCGGGCAAGCTCTACGGCTTCACCTTCACACAGGTCCACGGCCTGCCGGTGTTCCACCCCGACGTCACCGTGTGGGAGGTCAAGGGCCGCGACGGCAAACATGTCGGGCTATGGTATTTCGATCCGTACGCTAGGCCCGGCAAGAATTCGGGGGCGTGGATGAACGCGTATCGCGAACAGTCGCGAGTCGACGGCGACGTTCCGACGATCGTCTCGAACAACGCCAATTTCATCAAGGCCGATCCCGGCCAGCCGGTGACGCTGTCGTTCGACGACGCCAAGACGATGTTCCACGAATTCGGCCACGCGCTCCACGGGCTCAACTCGAACGTCGTCTATCCGACGCTGTCGGGGACCAATACCGTCCGCGATTTCGTCGAATTCCCGAGCCAGCTCAACGAGAACTGGTTCACCACCCCCGAAGTCCAGGCGATGCTCGTCAACGCGCAGGGCGAGCCGCTCCCCACCGACCTGATCGCCAAGATCAAGCGCGCCGACACGTTCAACGCCGCGTTCGGCGTCGTCGAGGCGCAGGCAAGCGCGATTGTCGACCTCAAGCTCCATCTTGCGGGCGACGTGCCGATCGACCCGAAGGCGTTCGAAAGCACGACCCTTGCCGAACTCGGCATGCCGTCGGAGATCGTCATGCGCCACCGCATCCCGCAGTTCGGCCACGTCTTCGCGGGCGACGGCTATGCCGCGGGCTATTACGGCTATCTGTGGGCGGCGGTGCTCGACCACGACGCGTTCGAGGCGTTCACCGAGGCGGGCGGGCCGTACGACCCGGTCGTGGCGAAGCGCCTCCACGACACGATCACCTCGGTCGGCAACACCGTCGACCCGGCGGTCGCGTTCCGCAATTTCCGCGGGCGTGATCCGAAGGTCGACGCGTATCTGCGGTCGATGGGCTTTCCGGTTCCGGTCGCGACGGCGGCGACGGGAAGCTGACGATCAACCGACCCGGGTCATCCCCGCGAAAGCGGGGACCCAATGCCACTACCATTGGCGACCTTGGGTCCCCGCTTTCGCGGGGATGACATATTGAAGTTGGCGACACTGCCCCTCTCGTTGAAGGTTCTACCGCGATGATCTCCGGCCTTACCCTCACCGTCGCCCTGTTCGCCGCTCCGGCGCTCGCGCAATCGCCGCCGCAGCCGCAACCCGTGCCGATGCCCCCCGCAACGATCGCGCCGGTCGACAAGCCGTACCCGGGCACGATCACTGTCCATGTCGACGCGACCGACCTCGACCGGCGCATCCTGACGGTCCACGAGACGATCCCGGTCGCGGGGCCGGGCCCGATGACCTTGCTGTATCCCGAATGGCTGCCGGGCAAGCATTCGCCGCGCGGGCCGGTCGACAAGCTCGCCGGGCTGATCATTCACGCGGGCGCGGCGCGGCTTGAGTGGATCCGCGATCCGGTCGACGTCTACGCCTTCCACATCGACGTTCCGGCGGGGGCGACGGCGATCGACCTCGACTTCCAGTTCGTCTCGCCGACCGATCCGAAGCAGGGGCGCGTCGTCGTCACGCAGAACATGCTCAACCTCGAATTCGACCAGACGACGCTGTATCCGGCGGGGTATTTCACCCGGCAGATCCCCGTATCAGCGACGGTCAAGTTTCCCGAAGGCTGGAAGGTCGCGACCGCGCTGCGTCCGATTGCCGGGGCCCCGGCGGGCGAAACCACCTTCAACACCGTGCCGTTCGAGACGCTGGTCGACTCGCCGATCTTCGCCGGACGCTACATGCGCGTCATCCCGCTCGACACGTCGTCGCGCCCGGTGACGCTCAACGTGGTGGCTGATCGCCCCGATCTGCTTGCGGCGACCGACGCGCAGATCGCGCCGCATGTGAAGCTGGTCAAAGAGGCAGTCGCGCTGTTCGGGTCGAAGCATTTCGATCACTACGACCTGCTCCTCGCGCTGAGCGACAAGCAGGGCGGGATCGGTCTCGAGCATCATCGGTCGAGCGAGAACGGCTCGGTGCCGGGATATTTCACCGAGTGGGACAAGAACCCGGGTGCGCACGGACTGCTGCCGCACGAGTTCACCCACAGCTGGGACGGCAAGTTCCGCCGCGGCGCGGATTCGTGGACGCCGAACTACAATGTGCCGATGCGCAACTCATTGCTGTGGGTGTACGAAGGCGGGACGCAGTATTTCGGAACGGTTCTTGGTGGCCGGTCGGGCATCTGGACGCCGCAGCAGACCCTCGACAATCTCGCCGGTTATGCCGCGACGTACGATGCGGTCATCGGGCGGACGTGGAAGCCGCTGATCGACACGACCAACGATCCGATCACCGCCGCGCGCGCGCCCGAGCCGTGGCGCAACTGGCAGCGGTCGGAGGATTATTACACCGAGGGCCTGCTGATCTGGCTCGACGCCGACACGCTGATCCGCGAGCGGTCGAAGGGCAAGCGCTCGCTCGACGATTTCGCGCATCGCTTCTTCGGGGTCGACGATGGTGCGTGGACCGAGCTCAGCTACACCTTCGACGATGTCGTCGCCGCATTGAACGCGACCGAGCCGTACGACTGGGCAAAGTTCTTGAACGACCGGCTGACGTCGCACGGCCCGGGGGCGCCGCTCGATGGCATCACGCGCGGCGGCTACAAGCTCGTCTACACCGACAAGCAGAGCGATTTCGGCAAGGCCGCGGACAGCGCAGCCAAGCGCATCGACCTCAATTATTCGCTCGGCCTCAGCGTCGGCAAGGACGCCGACCTGACGCAGGTGATGTGGGGCGGACCGGCGTTCAAGGCGGGGTTGACCGTCGGCACGGTGATCCTCGCGGTCAACGGCGAGGCGTATGACGGTGACGGCCTGAAGCGCGCGGTGACCGCGGCGAAGGCCGGGAAGCCGGTCGAGTTGATGGTCAAGAACGCCGATCGCTTCCGCGTCGTCACGATCGACTGGAGCGGTGGCCTGCGCTATCCGCACCTCGAGCGCACCGGCAGCGGCCCGGCGTCGCTCGACGCGATCATCGCCAGCCGGACGAAGTAGCTAGGCTCGGCGCCGTCGCCATCGGACAAGATGCGCGGCGGCGACGAGGCTGACCCCGGCGACGGTGAGGATGCGCTCGGCGGGCAGGCCTTCGTAGAAGGCGACTCCCAGCGTCATCAGGCTCAGGCCGGCGGCTCCGAGTGCAAGCGGGACGAGGCCCTCGGGCCACGGATCGCGGGTCAGCACCCACAGGCTGACTGGCAGGGCGAAGGCGAGGAGCACCCAGTGCGTGCCACTCCCCGCGACCGCGCCGCCGATCGACGGCAGCAGCGCGATCAGCAGCGGCAGGGCGAGGCAGTGGATCAGGCACAGGCCAGACGCCGAGACGGCTGCCCAATCGAGCCAGGATTGCGATGGACGCGACGCGGCCACGCGGGCCTCCCGAGGTTACTTTATATCATCGGGTAAATATGCGTCGTGTGCGGTGATTACAAGCGCGGAAGCAAGCGCCGCAACACCCAGATGACTGTCAGCGTGACGACTGTGGCGACGGTATCGGCGATCCAGTCGCCCCATTCGGCGTCGCGGCCGATGAACGGTATCGCCTGGACGATCTCGATCAGCCCGCCGAGCGCGCTCAGCCAGAGCGCGATGCGCCACAATTTCGTGCGCGGCCAAGCCCATGCCGCAGCGAGGCTCAACGTGATGAACGCGGCGATATGGTTGATCTTGTCGCCGTCGCCAAAGTCGGGTGCCTCGGCGTTCGGCAGGATCGCCGCGATGAACGTCCCGATCAGGATGACCGCAAAGATGACGCGAGGGAGGCGCGGGGTCATGCGATATCGATCCAGTCGCCGGGGGCAAGATGCGGCAGAAGGGCTTCGAGCGCCTCGCGGTCGATCGCGACGCACCCGGCGGTCGGGTGCCCGGCGATCATGCAGTGGAGGAAGATCGCGCTGCCCTTGCCCGGGACCGGCGGCGCGTCGTTATAGCCAAGCTCGACGATGACATCGTACAGCCCGTCGTCGCGCCACAGATGCTCGGCGGAAAACGGATGCGGGTGGCGGACGCGGCGGTTGTACGCGGGGTCGCGCACGTCATCCGACCAGCCGTCGGCCGGGTCGAGCGCGCGCCACGGCAGTGCGGTGACCGGCGCAGCGACGCGGTCGGGACGGATCATCGCCGAGCGGATCGCCCAGCGTCCGCGCGGGGTGCAGCCGTCGCCCTCGTGCTTGCTCGCGGCGGATGTCGCGCCCGACCGGCCGATCAGGCACGGAGTCGAAACGCCGTCGGCGGTAAGAGTCAGCGCTGCTGTGTCGACGGTCAGGATCATTCCGACCGCATTACAGATAATGCCCGCTGCGGTCGCGCTTGGTCGCGAGATAATCGGCGTTGTGCGGGTTGGGCGGCATCGAATGCGCGATGCGCTCGACGACGTCGATGCCGTGCGCGGAGAGGCTCGCGACCTTGTCGGGGTTGTTGGTCAGCAGCCGGACCTGTCCGACGCCGAGCAGGCGCAGCATCGTCGCGGCGACGGCAAAATCGCGCTCGTCGGGCTCGAAGCCGAGGCGGAGGTTGGCGTCGACGGTATCGAACCCCTGGTCCTGGAGGGCATACGCGCGCAGCTTGTTGATCAGCCCGATACCGCGCCCCTCCTGCTGGAGATACAGCAATACGCCGCCCCCAGCCGCCGTGATCGCGGCCAAGGCGGCGCGAAGCTGCGGGCCGCAATCGCACTTGAGGCTGCCAAGGACATCGCCGGTCAGGCACGCCGAATGAAGCCGGGTCAGCACCGGCGGCGTCGTCCCGCGCGGGCCGATGACCAACGCGAGATGCTCGGGCCCGCCCTCGGCCGGGCGGAATGCGACGACTTCGGTATCGGGGGCGCCGTCGAGCGGCAGGCGCGCACGGGTGACGATTCGCAGCCGGTCGGCGCGGGCGTAGCTCAGGATATCCGCGGCGGCGGCGGTCAACGGCGTGCCGCCTCCGGCAGGAACGGCGAAGACCGCCGGCAGGATGCCGCCGAGCTTGGCCAGCCGCACCGCCGCCTGCGCCGCTGCCGTCGCGGTCGGCACGCACGTGCGGAACGGTCCCTTGAACGGCAGGCGGAGGTCGTCGCCGGGGTCGGCGATCGCGACCGTCGCGGCGAGGTCGAGCCATGCCGGGCGGTCGATCCAGACGACATCCTGCCCCGCCGCTGCGGGCTGATTGACGATGTGGAGCACCGCCGCCCGCCGCGCCGTGACGATGAGCCCGGCGCGCGCATCGGTCTCGAGCCGCGTAAGGACGAGGTCGTCGGCGAGTTCAGTGGCGAGGACATCGAGATCGCCCGCCGGGCTCGTTATCCGAACGACCTGTCCGCGACGGAGCTCGTCGACCGCGCGCGCGACGCTGGTGGCGGCGTCTGGGCTCACAGCGCGAACGTCGCGATCTGCGGGACGTGGTCCGATGGCTTGCCCCAGTTGCGCGCGTCCTCGACAACCTCGAACGCCGTCGCCGACCGCGCCACGCCCGGCGACGCCCAGATATGGTCGAGCCGCCGCCCGCGGTCGTTCACCGTATGGTCGGCGTTGCGGTAGCTCCACCATGTGTACAGCCGCTCCGGCGCGGGGATGAACGTGCGGCCGACGTCGACCCAGTCGTGGCTCGCGGCGAGACCGTCGAGCCGGTCGACCTCGACGGGCGTGTGGCTGACCACGTTGAGCAATGCCTTGTGGCTCCACACGTCACACGGCAGCGGCGCGATGTTGAAATCGCCGACGATAACGGTGTCGTCGCGCAACCCCTCCGACCACGCCGTCATTCGGTCGACGAAGGCGAGTTTTTGCGCGAACTTGGGATTGAGCGCGGGGTCGGGAATGTCGCCGCCCGCGGGGACATAAACATTCTCGATCAACAGCCCGTTCGCCAGCCGCGCGCCGATGTGCCGTGCCTCGCCATTGTCCTGCCAGTCGAAGCGGCGCTCTTCGGTCAGCGGAACCTTCGACAGCGTCGCGACGCCGTGGTGCATCTTCTGCCCGCAGATGACCCGGTGCGTATAGCCGAGCCGGTCGAACAGCGCGTGCGGGAAGTCGTTGTCGATGACCTTGGTTTCCTGCAGGCACAGGATATCGGGCGAATGCTCCGTCAAGAACCGCTCGACGATGTCGAGGCGGAAGCGCACCGAATTAATGTTCCAGGTGGCGATCGACAGCGTTTGGTTCGGGGACGGCATCGCGGTCATGTAAGCACGCGCGGGCGCTCCACCAAACGAATTAGGCCCCCGCTCCGGGGGCATGGAGCGGGGGCCCGTCTGCGCTCGTCACGCAACGATCGAACCCGAATGCCCAGACAACAGGGGGGCAAATTCCAGACACCGGGCGGCGACCGCATGTCCGTGTTAGCGCCCGCAACATTGCTCGGCCATGAACAGAAAGGTTCATAAACCAGACAATATGCCGTGTGGTTAATTCGACCTTGCGGCGACGTCACGGCCGCGTTGCTAGCCGGTTTTTCCGGGTAGGCTTTTCGCGCGTGGATCGCGGAAACCGAAGCTCGCGGCGGGCACCGCGACGTTGTATTTCGTGCCGCGCAGGGTGATGTCGGTTCGGTTGTTCTGCGCGTCGAGGGCAGTCCAGCCGAGCAGCGCCAGCCCGCCCGGCGCAGCGGCGTCGGTAGCGAAGTTGAGCGTTATCGCGCCATATTCGGGGTGTTTGGGATCGCGCGCCTCGACCAGCAAACCGTTGCCCTGCTGCCCGACGACATGCGCGAAGCGGGCAAGGTCGGCATCGCCGTCGAGCAGGACGCCGAGCGGGGTGCTCTTGATCGGGTATTGCGAGACCTGGTTGACCTCGTAATCGACGACGCTGAGCCGCTTGCCGTCGGCGACGACGAGCAGCGGTGCCTTGTCGTAGGCGAAGCGGATCTTGCCCGGACGCGACAGGATCAGCTTGCCGGTCGCAACGGTGCCGTTCGCCGCGGTCTGGCTGAAGTCGGCGGTCATCGTCGTCGTCGCCTGCAGCGCCGCCTTGACCGAGTCGATCGTCAACGGGGCAGCGGCGAGTGGGGTGGCGGCGAGGAGCAGGGCGAGAAAAAATGGCTTCAACAGGACGTTCCTTTGATGACGCCATCGGCATAGCAGTACAGCGATTGAACTGCGACTGAACCCAAGGCACGATCGACTTGACGTGGGGGAACGCCAGTGGACACCAGGAACGTCATTGCCATTACAGGATTGATCGGCGCGATCACAGGCATTCTGTGGCCGGTCATCGCCGTTGGCGTCCTGTTTGCCTTCCGTGGACCGGCGATGCGCGCGTTAAATCGCGTCAGCGACGACGGCGGCACGATCGAGGTTTTTGGCGTTAAGCTAAATGTCGGCAAGGCCACCGAAGAACAGCAACGGATGATAGAGGATCTTCAGAAACAGGTGGGTACACTGCGCGATGCAGCGCGCGTACAAGGGGAAATCGGACAGCGTGCATCGGGCTTCCTCGATCCGAGCACCTCTGCCGGACGCGTCATCGCCGCGCCGCCGCGAACGATTCCCCCCGCTCCCCTAGCGCAGGCACCGAGCGGAGGCGAGATCATGGTCGGCGCGGTGCCGTCATCCGATCCAACCCCGCCGATTGCTGTGGGCAGCGCGAACCCCGCCGCACTTGCGCCGCTAACGCGTTCGTCGAAACCGCGGTTGCTGTGGGTCGACGACCATCCGGAAAACGTCGCCTTGTTACGCGCGTCGCTCCGCAGCCGGGGCTTCGTCATTGTCGAGGCATCAAGCACCGAGGTCGCACTCGATGCATTTGGCTCCCGTGAGTTCGACGCAGTCATTTCGGACATGGGACGCGACACCGCCGATGCGGGGGTGTCGCTTGCGGCGCGCATCCGCGGAGTCGACGCGAATGTCCCCATCTTCATCTTCTGCAGTATCGGTGCGGTTCGGATCTACGGTGGCTTCGCGAAGCAGGCGGGCGCAACTCTCGTTACGGACTCGGCAACGCTGTTGATGGAACGGCTGCTCGAACTCCAGTCGCTGGGGTAAGCGTCAGGCGCGCGGGTGCGCGTTGCGGTAGACGTCGAGCAGGTGCGCGGCGTCGACCGCGGTGTAGACCTGTGTCGACGACAGGCTGGCGTGGCCGAGCAGTTCCTGGATCGAACGGAGATCGGCGCCGCGCGCGAGCAGGTGCGTCGCAAAGCTGTGGCGGAGCGCGTGCGGGGTCGCGCTCGCGGGCAGGCCGAGGCCGACGCGTGCCGATGCCATCGCCTTGCGGATCAGCTCGGGCGCGAGCGGTCCGCCGCGGACGCCGCGGAACAGCGGGGCCGACGCGCTTCGTGGCCACGGGCATAGGTCGGCATAGGCCTCGATCGCGGCGCGGACGACCGGCAGCAGCGGCACGATCCGTGTCTTGGCCCGCTTGCCGGTGACGGTGATTGTCTCGCCCAGCGGCAGCGCGCTGCCGGTCAGCGCGAGCGCCTCGGCGATCCGCAGGCCCGCTCCATAGAGAAGAAGCACGACCGCGGTGTCGCGCGCCGCGACCCACGGCTGGAGCGCGGCATCGCCAATGTCGGCGACGAGCGCGCGCGCATCGGCGGGGGACACCGGGCGCGGCACGCGCGCAGCACGCTTGGGTGAGGCGAGGCCGGTAAGCCCCGACGCGTCGACTCCGGCGGTCGCGGCGAAGGCGTAGAAGGTGCGGAGTGCGGCGACCTCGCGCGCGATCGAGGCGTTGCCCAGCCCCTCGCCTCGCCGCGCCGCGAGGAAGGCGCGGAAGTCGGCGAGGGTGAAAGCCGACAGCGCCGCCCCGTCGACTGCGCGCCCGAGGTGTCGCCCGGCAAAGGCGATGAAGCGGTGGAGGCTCGCGGCATAAGCGCGGACGGTGTTCGGCGACAGCCGCCGCGCATCGGTCAGGCTCGCGCACCATTCGACCACGAGCGCGGTGGCGTCCGCTTCTGCGAGCGCGGTGGTCCCAACCTCCTTGTCATCCCCGCGCACGCGGGAAACCAAGGTCACTTCCCTCGGTGACATTGGGTCCCCGCGTGCGCGGGGATGACAGTTTTTCGGCTCACAGGATCGACTGCCCCGTCTTCGCCCAGTCGCTCGCGAACCCGGCGAGGCCGCGGTCGGTCAGCGGGTGGTTGGCGAGCGCGCGGATCACCGCCGCGGGCATCGTGCAGACATCGGCCCCGATCTTAGCCGCCTGGAGGACGTGGACCGGGTGGCGGACGCTGGCGACGAGGATCTCGGTGTCGAAGGCGTAATTGTCGTAGATCTGCTTGATGTCGGCGATCAGCGCCATGCCGTCGAAGCCGACGTCGTCGTGGCGCCCGACGAACGGCGAAATGAACGCCGCCCCCGCCTTCGCCGCGAGCAATGCCTGCGTCGCCGAGAAGCACAGGGTCACGTTGACCATCACGCCGTCATCGGACAGCGTCTTGCACGCGCGCAGGCCGTCGAGCGTCAGCGGCACCTTGATCGTGATATTGTCGCCGAGCGTCAGCAGCTTGGCCGCTTCGCGCAGCATGTCGTCGGCGCCGGTTGCGACGACCTCGGCCGAGACCGGGCCGTCGACGAGCTTGGCGATCTCGGCTATCACCTCGAGGAAATTGCGCCCTGACTTGGCGATCAGGCTCGGGTTGGTCGTCACCCCGTCGAGCAGGCCGGTCGCTGCCAGCTCCTCGATCTCGCGGGTGTCGGCGGTGTCGACGAAAAACTTCATGGCGGCAGCCTCATGGCGGGGATGCGCCGCTGTAGCGCCTCCCCGCGCGCGTCGATAGCCTTCAGGCGCTGCGGGCGCGCATCGCCGTCGGGGTGATCGTCGTGAAATTGGCGACGTCGGCGAACACCGCGGCGGCATCGGGCGACGAGGTCGCGGCGGCAAAGGCGGCGGCGTCGGCGAAGTCGAGCGTCGTCACCGCGACGAACGGCGCGTCGGGCTGGTCGGCGAACAGCACGCGCGATCCGGTCAGGCCGTGCGGCCCGAACGTCGCGTGGACCAGCGGCATGTGAGTCGCCATGTAATAATCTGCGTCGAAGGTCGCGCCCGGGGTGGCCGGATAGGCGACGATATAGCTGGTCATGGGTGTCAACTCCCCGCCGGTCATGGTGCGCAGCGCGATCGCCGGCCGAATCGCCTCGCCGCACCGTAGCCTGCGGACACGCGCCGCCATAGCCCGGCAACCGGCCGGGGTGGCGGCGATTCGTCCCCGCGCCTATCTCGGGGGCGATGACCGCATCCCGTCCCCGCGTCCGTGTCCTCGTTCTCCAGCACGGCCTCGGCGCGCTCGATTACGCGGTGCCCGACGACCTCGACCTCGGCTACGGCGACATCGTCGAGGTCCCGCTCGGGCCGCGGACGATCGTCGGCGTGGTGTGGGAGGCCGACCGCTGGGCCGCGCGCGAGGTGCCCGATGCCAAGCTCCGCCCCGTCGTCCGCCGCTTCGACGTCCCCGCGATGACCGCCGGATTGCGCCGCCTGATCGAATGGACCGGCGCGTATTATATGGCTCCCCCGGCGGCAGTGCTGCGGATGGCGCTGTCGGTGTCGTCGGCGCTCGTCGCGGCGGCGGACGTCACCGAGTACCGGCTCGGCACCATTTCCGACAAGCTCACCCCCCTCCGCGCCGCCGCGGTCGAGCGCCTCGACGGGCGACAGGGGTCGGTACGTGAACTCGCGCGCCACGGCGGCGTGTCGGAGGGGGTGATCCGCGGCATGGTCAAGGCGGCGATACTCGTGCCGATCGCGGTCAGTCCCGACACGCCGCCTCCGCTCCCCGATCCCGATTTCGCCCAGCCGGTGCTCAGCTACGAACAGGCGGTCGCGGCGGAGGATATCGCCCGCGCGGTCGACCTCCACGAATTTGCGCCGTTCGTCCTTGATGGGGTGACGGGGTCGGGCAAGACCGAGGTCTATTTCGAGGGCATCGCGGCGGCGCTCCGCTCCGAGAGCGAGCGCGGGGCCCCCTCCACCATGCAAGCGCATGGTCCCCCTCCCCCGAAGACGGGGGAGGATTTTGAAAGCAACGAGGCGGACGGCCCGCTTAATTCTCCCCCGTCTTCGGGGGAGGGGGACCGCGCCGCTTGGCGTGGTGGAGGGGGCGGCACAGCCACCGGCCAAACCCTCGTCCTCGTCCCCGAAATCGCCCTCACCGCCCCCTGGCTCGACCGCTTTGCCGCGCGCTTCGGCTGCCCCCCCGTCTCATGGCACTCCGACCTCCGCGGCTCCGAGCGCCGCCGGGCGTGGCGCGCGGTCGCCAACGGCACCGCCCGCGTCGTCGTCGGCGCGCGCTCCGCGCTGTTCCTCCCCTACGCCGACCTCCGCCTGATCATCGTCGACGAGGCGCACGAGTCGAGCTTCAAGCAGGACGAGGGCGTCCAGTATCACGCCCGCGACGTCGCCGTGATGCGCGCACAGATCGACGGCATCGCGGTCGTCCTCGCGACCGCCACCCCGGCGATCGAGACCCGCGTCCAGGTCGCGCGCGGCCGCTATACCGAGCTCAAGCTGCCGACCCGCTTCGGCGGCGCGCAGCTGCCGCGGGTCGAGACGATCGACCTGCGGACCAACCCGCCGCCGCGCGGGAACTGGCTCAGCCCGCCGCTGGTCCACGCGCTGCGCGAGACCTTCGTCGCGGGCGAGCAGTCGCTGCTGTTCCTCAACCGCCGCGGCTATGCCCCGCTGACCTTGTGCCGGAGCTGCGGCGAGCGCATCGAATGTCCGCAATGCACCGCGTGGCTCGTCGAACACCGGCTGACCGGGCGGCTCCAGTGCCACCATTGCGGCTATTCGGTGCCGGTGCCCAAGCTATGCCCGGCGTGCGGCGCCGCCGACAGCCTCGTCCCCTGCGGCCCCGGGGTCGAGCGCGTCGCCGAGGAGGTCGCGCGCGTCCTCCCCGACCTGCGCGTCGCGCTGGTGACGTCGGACACGATCTTCTCCCCCGCCCGCGCCGCCGCGCTCGTCGCGAGCGTCGAGGCGCGCGAGGTCGACCTGTTGATCGGCACCCAGCTCGTCACCAAGGGCTATCACTTCCCCGACCTGACCCTCGTCGGCGTGGTCGACGCCGACCTCGGGCTGGCGGGCGGCGACCTCCGCGCGGGCGAACGCACCTTCCAGCAGATCGCGCAGGTGTCGGGGCGCGCCGGCCGCGGCGCCAGGCCCGGCCGCGTCCTCCTCCAGACCCACCAGCCCGAAGCCCGCATCATGCGCGCGCTCGTCGAGTATGACGCGGAAGGCTTCTACGCCGCCGAAACCGACGCCCGCCGCGACCTCGGCCTGCCCCCGTTCGGCCGCCTGGCGGGGATCGTCGTCTCGGGCGAGGACGACGCCGCCGTCACCGCCACCGCCCGCGCGCTGGGCCGCAGCGCGCCCCAGGCCGAAGGGCTGGCCGTCCTCGGCCCGGCTCCCGCCCCGCTGGCGATGCTGCGCGGGAGGCACCGCCAGCGGCTGCTCGTCCACGCGCGACGGAGCCTCGACCTGCAGGGGATCATCGCCGCGTGGCTCGATGGGGTCGACGTGCCGGCGAGCGTGCGGGTCACGGTCGATATCGACCCGTATAATTTCTTGTGAGTGGTCTGATTAGCCGACTGTCTTTTTGTTGAGGGCATCCCAATCAGTAGAAAAATCTAGATGCGCGATGAAGGTGATCGGGTGCATCCAGTTCACTTTACAATCGCTACACACGTCCGGGACATGTCGCCTGGCACCGGTTCGCGTCGCCTTCGAGACCTCGGCGGTGACCACAACGCGATTGGGGTGGCCGAGGCCTGCGGCAATTAGGAAAGGATCCTGCCCGATCGTAATTAGATCGGCTTCTGTCAGCGGATCTCCGTACAGGTAGAGTACTTCCTGAACGGCGGCTGGATCGCTTACCTCATTCAAGAGCAGCGCCTTCTTTGTTTTTGGGTCGTGCATCCAGCTAGCTAGGGCATCATTGCCATTCTCAACTTCGGAATAGATTTGCGCAGGCATTTTCACTTGCCCGGCCTCGCCGTGGTGTATGAGCCATCTCCAGAATTCAGGAACCCGCGTGTGACCGTACCAAGTGTTGTGCGCCGTTATCAAGGCATTGGCGTCGAGAAGGTAGAGCATCAGGACATTGCTCGCCGTGGCTCGGCCAAGAGTGGGTAGACACTCATCGGCTTCACACCCAGCATCCTTGCTGCACGAGTTGGGGTGAGCGATCCATCGGCCATGCCCTGCCGCGCCACTGCCAACATGGCTGCACCAAGGCGATGTCGTCGGACTACATACCAGTTAGGACCCCCTTCTTTGCCTCGGTTCTTCTCGCGGTCGCGTCTTTTCTGGGCGAGCCATTGACCGCGGAATGTGTCGCGCAATTCAACCCAGCGGGCCTCCGCAAGAAGACCGATGCGGAACAACTGGTAGGCAACCATGGAACGGCTGATGCGGGCCTGATTCGCCAACGCGTCTATTATTGCGACATCGGCTGCTCCGCTGCCGAGCTGATGACCTATTCGCGCAATCTCTGCGGCATCAACCAAGACAGCTGCCGCTGCGTCGTTGCAGAGTTGTTCCACGCCAGCCTGCGGCGCACCGCCACTTACGCCGGTTTGGCCGAGCAGCAGGTGTGCCAACTCGTGCAGGAGCGTGAATGCCCATGCAGACTTCGCGTCCTGGTCGTTCACGACAATAAAAGGTGCCAACCTGTCCGCAATGGCGAAGCCCCGAAAGATGCTGACCTCGATGGCGGTAGACCAATGGCCACAATCGCCAGCCAACAAGACGAAGACGCCTTTGGCTTCTACAAGCCCACGCAGATATGCGAAAGCGTCCTCACCCCGACCGTGCGCGCGGTAGGCATCGCGGTCGAAGCTTATGAACTCGACAAGCGTTTCTGCGAGAGCGGCCGCATCACGCGTGCCGATAGCAGACCCAACCATATTGACCTCAGCCGCGTCTTCTTCGTCCTCAAGAATTTCACGAACAAGGGCTTGGCGAGCCTTCACGTCTCGCAATAGCGTAGCGAGCAATATGTTCGACGGGTCACCCCGGTCTGGCAATGTTCTAAAGTCTTGACCGAGCTCCGCCGGAGCAGGGACCTTGGGCATGTAGAAAGTAAGCAACGGGCGGCGATATTGGGCGGCCATACGCTGCAGGAGCGAGGCCGTAGGTGTCACTTCTCCGGCCTCAATAGCAGCCAATCGGTCCCCGCCAGACACTCCTCGAGCTGTCTTGAGATCGATCTTTCGGGCAGCCGTATCCCGGTCGAGACCAGCGGTCTCTCGCGCCCAGATCAAGACTTCAGGATTTATACTTGCCACGTTTGCACCATGCACATCGGGCCGCTAATGCGCTACCTTCTCGTCTGCATACCGAGAGTAGCGCGTGGCGGATCACTAAATCAGCCTTCGTTGCGATAGGTTTGAACCCCCCATGCCCATCGCCCGCCACACCCCCGCCTACCGCGCCCTCGCCACCGCGATGCTCGTCGCCGGGTTCGCGACCTTTGCGCTGCTGTACTGCACTCAGCCCCTCCTGCCGCGCTTCGCCGCCGAGTTCGCCATCACTCCGGCGGCGGCGAGCCTTGCGGTGTCGCTGGCGACGGGGCCGCTGGCGGTGGCGATCCTGTTTGCTGCGGTGGTGGCCGACCGGGTCGGGCATCGGCCGGTGATGATCGGGGCGTTGGCGGCGGCGGCGGTGTTGACCGCGCTGACGGCGGCGGTGCCGGGGTGGCACCTCCTCCTCGTCATGCGGCTATTGACCGGGGTCGCGCTCGCCGGCATCCCCGCGGTCGCGATGGCGTATATCGCCGACGAGGTCGACGCCGCCGCGATCGGCCCGGCGATGGGGCTGTATATCGCCGGGTCGGCGATCGGCGGGATGGCCGGGCGGCTGGGGGTCGCGGTGGTCACCGAGCATTTCGGCTGGCGCGTCGCGATCGCCGCGACGGGGGCGACCGGGATCGTCGCCGCGATCGCCTTCGGCGCGCTGGTGCCGCGCTCGGCGGGCTTCGTGGCGCGCCGTCCGAGCCGCGCGTTGTGGCTTGCGGGGGTCCGGCGGATCTTCGCCGACGGCGCGCTACCGTGGCTCTACGCCGCCGCCTTCGTCCTGATGGGGGTATTCGTCACCGTCTATAATTATGTTGGGTTCCGCCTGCGCGCCGCCCCGTACGGGCTCGGCGACAGCGCGGTCGGCGCGGTGTTCCTGCTGTACATCGTCGGGTCGTTCAGTTCCGCATGGGTCGGCGGCATTGCCGGGCGGCGCGGGCGGCGGAAAATATTCTGGATGCCCGTCGTCGCGCTGATCGCCGGAGTCGCGCTGACCGCCGCGACACCGCTGCCGCTCGTGATCCTGGGGATCGCCGTCGTCACCGCGGGCTTTTTCGGCGCGCATTCGATCGCGTCGAGCTGGGTCGGACGGCGCGCACGCGGCGACCGGGCGCAGGCGGCGGCGCTGTATCTATTCTTTTACTACCTCGGGTCGAGCGTCCTCGGCTCGGCGGGCGGGGTCGCGTGGAGCTCGGCCGGGTGGCCCGGGGTCGCGGGGTTTTGCGGGGTCCTCGGGGTGGCGGCTTTGGGCATTGGCGCACGGCTTTCGGGGGTGCCGCCGCTGCCGGAACCCGAGGAGTCGGTCGCGCTCGCGTCGGCCAGATGAGCGCCTGAAGGGTGCCTACGGTGTGCGGGCCTGTGCGGGACGGTGTGCGCGTGGTGGTGCGCGCCTAGCCGAGGCGGATACGAACCGAGTTGGCGTGTGCGGGGAGGCCCTCGGCGGTCGCCAAGGTTACCGCCGCGGGGCCGATCGCGGCGAGTCCGGCGGCGTCGCAGCCGAGGAAAGTCGTTCGCTTCATGAAGTCGGTGACCGACAAGCCACTGGAAAACCTCGCCCTTCGCCCCGTCGGCAAAACGTGGTTGGGCCCGGCGACGTAATCGCCGACCGCCTCGGGGGTATGCCGTCCGAGGAACACCGATCCGGCATGGCTAACCCGTTGAAATAGCGCGTCCGGGTCGTCGAGCATGATCTGCAGATGCTCCGCCGCAAGGGCATCGATCAGCGGGATCGCGGTGTCGAAATCGGGGACGACGATGATCGTGCCATACGCCTCCCAGCTCGCCCGCGCCGAAGATTGTGTCGCAAGCTCAAGCAGTTGCCGCTCAACCGCCGCCGCCACCGCATCGCCGAACGCCGCCGAATCGGTGATCAGGATCGACTGCGCGACGGCATCGTGTTCGGCTTGGGCGAGCAGGTCTGCAGCGACCCATTCGGGGTCCGATTTGTTGTCGCTGATGACCACAACCTCCGACGGCCCAGCCACCATGTCGATTCCGACGACCCCGAAAACCTGCCGCTTAGCCTCCGCCACCCAAGCGTTGCCAGGGCCGACGATCTTGTCGACTTTATCAATGTTTTCAGTACCATAAGCGAGCGTTGCGATCGCTTGCGCGCCGCCAATGCGGAAGATCTGATCGACTCCGGCGAGCTCGGCGGCAGCCAAAACCAACGGATTGAGCCGCCCGCCGGGGGTCGGGGTGACCATCACCACCCGCGCGACTCCAGCGACCTTGGCCGGGATCGCGTTCATCAGCACCGACGACGGGTAGCTCGCCAGCCCGCCGGGTACATACAGCCCCGCCGCAGCGACCGCTGACCATCTGTAACCCAATCGAATCCCAGCAGAATCGGTCGTATCGAGGTCGCCCGGACGCTGCGCCGCATGGAACGCCCGGATGCGCTCCGCCGCGAGTTCGAGCGCCGCCAGCACGTCGGGGGCGATGCTCGACCGCGCCGCTGCGATCTCCTCACGCGAGACCTCGACGCCGGTTTCGGTCAGGTCGATCCGGTCGAACTTCGCCGTCAGCTCGGCAACGGCTGCGTCGCCCCTTGCCCGGACATCGGCGATGATCGCAGCGACGTCGGACGAAACGCCGGCATCGCTTTCGCGCCGCGCATCGACCAACGCCTTGAAATCCTGAGCGAACCGCGCGGCGGAGGCGTCAAGCCGCAACGGCATGGGGGACCTCAGCGGCGGTGCGGAAGCGCTCGACCCACGGCACGACCTGCGCCGCGCGGGTCTTGAACGCGGCACGATTGACGATCAGCCGCGACGATATCTGTGCGATCGTCTCTACTTCGACGAGCCCGTTTTCGACGAGCGTCCGCCCGGTCGAGACGAGGTCGACGATCCGGCTGCACAGCCCGAGCATCGGCGCCAACTCCATGGCACCATTCAACTTTACGCACTCGGCCTGGACTCCGCGCCGGGCGAAATGGGCGCGGGTGACGTTGGGATATTTGGTCGCAACGCGGACATGGCTCCATGTCCGCGGATCGTCGCCGGCGGCTTGCTCGGCGGGTTCGGCGACCGACAGGCGGCATTTGCCGATGCCGAGGTCGACCGGCGCGTAGATTTCGGAGAAATCGAACTCCATCAGCACGTCGTTGCCGGCAATTCCAAGCTGCGCCGCGCCAAAGGCGACGAAGGTGGCGACGTCGAACGCACGCACCCGGATCAGCGCTACGCCCTTGAGATTGGTCGAGAATTTGAGCGCCCGACTGTCCTCGTCGGTGAACGCCGCCTCGGGAATGATCCCGGCGCGCGCCAGCACCGGGAGCGCTTCCTTGAGGATGCGCCCCTTTGGCAATGCGATGATCAGTTCGTCGGCCATGCCGCCCGATACCGGGGCGACCGTTGCGCGTCCAGCGCGGCGCTGTCACAGCAACCCGATGACCGCAGCGATCCGCCAAGCCTTCGCCGACCAGGCCGACTGGGCGCGCCGCCTCGATGCGCCGTTCACCGAGCAGCTGTGCGAGACTTTGGGTACGATCATCGACGAGTCGACCGAGACAGGGCGGCGTGTGCTCGGCTGGCGCGGCGATCCGCGCGCCGACGCGCTCGTGCTGCGCCTCCTCGGCGGGCTCAAC
Organism: Polymorphobacter megasporae; assembly: GCF_018982885.2. Classification (NCBI taxonomy): domain Bacteria; kingdom Pseudomonadati; phylum Pseudomonadota; class Alphaproteobacteria; order Sphingomonadales; family Sphingosinicellaceae; genus Glacieibacterium; species Glacieibacterium megasporae. Next base: position 920,906 of record NZ_CP081848.1, read on the forward strand.
GCGATGGTACGTGGCGGCGAGGCCCCGGCGCTCGCGGCACTGTATCCGCCGAACCCGCTGCCCGATCCGGCAATGCTTGCGACGGGGTTGGGCGCGACGCTCGCCGACCCGCGCCTGCTGCCGTGGCTCGACTCCGCCCCGCAGACCAACGAGGTCGCTCGCTCGGGGATGCTGATGCCCGGCATGATGGTCATCGCCGCCGAGACCCGGCTGCCGCTGCGATTGTTCGAACTCGGCGCAAGCGCGGGGCTCAACCTGCGGATGGACGGCTATCGTTATGATTTTGCCGGCCAGATCAGCGGGCCGGACGACGCCCCGCTGACGCTCGCGCCCGCTTGGCAGGGGCCGCCGCCGCCGTTGGCTCCGGTTATTATCATCGAGCGCTGCGGCGTCGATCTCGCGCCGGTCGATGTTCGCGACCAAGCGGGCCGGGCGCGGCTGCTCGCTTATGTGTGGCCCGACCAGACCGCGCGGATCGAGCGGCTGAGTGCGGCGATGGCGGCCTTCGCCAATGACCCGGCCCCGCTCAATGTAGGCGACGCCGCGCCGTGGGTCGAGCAGCACGTCGCGCTGCGCCCCGGCACGGCAACGGTCGTTTACCACAGCATCGCGTGGCAATATTTTCCGCATGATACCCAGGCACGGATCGCCGCGCATCTGACGAAGCTCGCGGCAACCACGACCGCTGCCAATCCGCTCGCATGGCTGCGCTGCGAGTTCGAGCAGGCCAATGCACCGCGCCCGACGCTGCGGCTGACGATGTGGCCCGGCGGCGAGGACCGCTTGCTCGCGTACGGTCACCCCCACGGTGCGACGGTCGAATGGCTCGGTTGATCCTCGCCTCAGCGAGCCCGCGCCGCTTGGCACTCCTCGCGCAGATCGGCATCGCCCCCGATGCGGTCGATGCCGCCGATCTCGACGAGACTCCGTTGAAGCGCGAGCTTCCGGCCCCGCATGCGGCACGCTTGGCGGCGGCGAAGGCGGCTGCGGTGGCCGCGCGGCACCCCGGCGCAGTGATCCTCGCCGCCGACACCGTTGTCGCAGTCGGGCGGCGCATCCTGCCTAAGGCGGAAACCGAAGCCGAAGCGCGGATGTGCCTCGGCCTGATCTCGGGACGCCGCCACCGGGTGATTACCGCCGTCACCGTCTTCGACACTGCCCGAGCCGTGAGAAGCCGCTCCGCGTCATCGGAGGTGACCTTCAAACGACTGACCCAGCGCGAGATCGATGCTTACATCGACGGCGGCGAGTGGCGTGGCAAGGCGGGCGGCTATGCGATCCAGGGCAGCGCCGCCGCACTCGTTCGCGCCTTCACGGGGTCGTGGTCGGGGGTGGTCGGGCTACCGCTCTACGAAACGCGCGCCTTGCTCACCGCTACCGGGATTGCGGTGAATGTCTAACGCGCTGATCGAATTCGGCATCGGCGAGACCCGCGCGATCGTGCTCGGCGCCGATAGCGGCATTGCCGAGGCCTATATCGAACGCGACGGCGGCTGGCGTGCGGGCGATGTCCGTGAGGTCCGGCTGACGACGATCCTCGCTCCCGGCGTGCGCGGCATCGTCGGTGTCGGCGGGGTCGAAGCATTGCTTGAGCCACTACCGCGCGCGTTGACTGAGGGCATGACGCTGCGCGTCGAGGTCGTGCGCGAGGCGCTCGCTGAGGCAGGGCGACTCCGGTTGGCGAAGGTGATTGCGACCACCGCCCCGGTCGGCTCGGGGCCAGTGCTTGCCGACCGGTTGCGCAGCAGCGGAGTGGCGGTGCGCGAGGCCAGCCGACACGGCCCTGACCTGTTCGAGGCGGTCGGGTGGAGCGAGGTCGTCGAGGCGGCGCTGACCGGGCATGTGCTCTTCTCCGGCGGATCGCTGACAATCAGCCCGACCCCGGCGATGACGGTGATCGACGTCGACGGCGCATTGCCCCCGGTCGAACTCGCCCTCGCCGCCGCCGATGCCGCCAGCGCCGCGATTCGGCGATTCGACTTGACCGGATCGATCGGCATCGACTTCCCGACGGTGGCCGACAAGGCGGCGCGGACCGCGATCGGCGCGCGGCTCGATGTCGCGTTGCCGCAGCCGTTCGAGCGGACCGCGGTCAACGGGTTCGGTTTCGCCCAGATCGTCCGGCCGCGCCTGCGTGCGTCGTTGGTCGAGGTGTTGCGCGTCGACCCGCACGCGACGGCGGCGCTGCGGCTGCTCCGCCAGGCCGAACGTGGTGCTGCCGGGCGCTGCACGCTGGTCGCCGCTGCGCCGGTCATCGCATGGCTCGACGCCCGGCCCGAGCTCGTCGCCGAACTCGCTCGCCGTGTCGGCGGCACCGTTGCCTTGCGGGTCGACCCGTCGCCAACTACGTCGGGGCATGTCGCGCCCTGATCCCGCTCCGCCTGCCTGCGTCCGTTGCGGCAAGCCGCAAGTTGCCGCGGTCACGCCGTTCTGTTCGGCGGGGTGCAAGGACCGCGACTTGCTCGACTGGCTCGACGAGCGCCACGCAATTCCGGGGGAAGCGCTGGACAACGACCGCGAGCACGACTAAATCCGCCGCTCGCTTGGCGAAGCGCCCGGGTAGCTCAGGGGTAGAGCAGGGGATTGAAAATCCCCGTGTCGGTGGTTCAAATCCGCCCCCGGGCACCACGCAGTTGTTCGCGCAACTTAGAGCGCGTCCCCAGCCACGCTAACGATCGTATCAGCCACCATTACGGTAGCAGACCAACAAGGCCGCGGTGGTCAGTGCCGGGCGATGCGAGCCTCGTCGCTCGGTCGATGGCGCCTCCGGCCCTTCAGCCGGTCCATCCGCAACGCGTCATTCCGCTCGACAGATATTAAGGGCTGGGACAAGCTAAGGTCCGATCCAACCATCTTCGAGGAATGTCCATGGCCTGGTACAAGGACTCCGGCAAACTATCGACAAACAACCACGCCAACTTCGACAAGCTGTAGAAGCCCGGGGAGACGCCGCCCGACAACGGCATCTACGAGTGCCAGGGTTGCGGTGACGAGATAGCGTCGAACAAAGGCGTGCAATTGCCCTCGCAGAACCATACCCAGCACAGTCCGCAGCAGGGTGCAATCTGGTGGAAGATGATCGTCAGCTGCGAGAACCGTTGAAGCATCACGCGGATGTGCGACATTCGCCGGGCCGAAGGCTTCAACGAGCGATCGAAGGCGCAGGACGGTCGAACATTACGGAGCAAAATCAAGACTTGCTCGTCTTCCGATGGGCCTTGGCGAGCCTAGGCGACTAAGGGATATGGTCGGCATTCTACAACAGCGGTCGGGTGCCGTGTCCCGTGGAAGACGGTTTCAGGCAACGGCTCATCTATCCAAGACGGACAAGGCCGCTTTCGCAGCCTACGCCCAGACGGTCGGCCTTGACGCATCTTCGCTGCTCGTCGTGCTTCTTCTACGCGGCCATAGAGTCGCCGGCGAACCGGGACTTCTCGCAGACCCCCGATACAACGTCGCGGCGCACGGCGCCAAGATTACCGCGCACACGACGTCCGACGATGTCGCCGCACGGATCGTGGAAATCGTGAAGCGGAGCGGGTTGACTACATCGCGCTTCTGCGGCGTTGTCGTGCGTCTCGAGTTGGACCGACGCTGGCTGGCCGGAGAGACGCTTCAAACGACTCACGTTGAGTCGCGAAATAAAACGGTGTAGGATTGAAAATGTCAGGTAGGGGTGACGCGATGCAGCAGACGACCGAAGCTCCTCTTCTCTCCAAGTTCGTGATCGGCGATCTCGCGCTTCGATCCGCTCTGGAACTCGAGCTGGCCAAGAACTGCATGAAGTTCAGCCCGTTGCCGCTCCAGGACCTCGCGCAGGCCTTGCGCCAAACGTCGTTCCCGTCATCTGCGAACGCGGCAGCGGCGATGCGGCCGGGCTACTTCGAATCATTCAACCGGGTGTCCAGCAGTGAGACCGCCGGCTCCGGCGACGACGGTGCCATCGATCGTCTACTGGACTGGGCCGTCGACGGGCTAAACCGCTTGGCGGATCAGCATGGCCGGGGAGATGATTCGGACAAGGTCGTCGATTTCTGCCTTAAACTCCATTCCGAGTTCGTGGGTCGACCAGCTGCGGAGGCGAGATTTGGACGATCTGGAACAATCGCGGCACCGGCTAGCTTCGGCTAGACGTCGCGTAGACGCATTCGCGGAGCAGATCGTACAGCTGCGCAACTCCAGCTTCCCACACGAGGACGGCAAGGAGGCGCTCGGTTATCTCGACGCACATTTCGTAAAAATCCGAGCGAGATTGGGAGAGGAGTTGGCTGCTCTCAGACCCGATCTGGTCGACGACTTGTGCGCAAACGCCATCGTCCAGGTCGGCAAGTCGATCGTCATCCTCGGACTGATCCTTCGATCCACGAACGTCCGGAACCCCTTCGAACTGCACTACGCCCTTGGTGAGATGGTGCGGAGGACGATCGGAGACGACGTGCGCGTGCTGGTCTCATCGGAATGGCAGTACACGCCGTTCACCTGGCCGATGAACTTCGACATCCTACCTACATTCGTAATCATCGGTACGCCCGCCTCGGAATCGGGGAACGCCCTCGTCTCGCCCCTTGCCGGACACGAGATCGGCCACACGGCCTGGCGGCGGTATTCTGTGATAAGAGATGAATCAGCGAAAGCCATCGGGCCAGCAGTCGACGCTCAGCTCTTGGCGCGTCCCAGTGTGGAAAAACGCTTGCTCGAACAGATGAAACTCGATGACCTCGGTCGGCGATCTGTCGCCGAACGATGTTCATACAATGCCGCTCAACAGATCGAGGAGATCTTCTGCGACTTCTTCGGACTCCACCTATTTGGAACGGCATATCTCCACGCATACGACTATTTCATCGCTCCCGGAGCGGACATGACCACTCTTTCTTATCCATCCGATCTAAGCAGGCTGCGGTTCCTTGTAGAGGCGGCAACCGATTGGTCGATGCATCTCGACCGCGACTTCACGGAAAGGTGGATGTCTCCGAAACCGCCCAAAGGCGAAGCCGACATGCACGAGATCGTGACGGCAGCCGTCGCCGAGGTGGTGCCAATGATGCGCACCCTCCTGTCCGAGGAAATGCAGCGGCGCGGTCTCGTCCTCCCCAGAGAGCAGCGTGTCAAAGATGTCCTTGAAGCGTTCCGTCGGAACGAGCCTCACGAAGGCGAGGCCTCGTTCGCCGAGATCATCATCGCGGGGTGGCGCCGGCTCGCCAATCCTGAGGGAATGGCCGGGAAGAGCGATACTGAGAAGCTGCGCATCCTCAACGACCTGATTCTGAAGTCGGTCGAAGTGGCGGAATACCGAGACAAGGTCAGCCGCGATGCTTAACACCGACGAGATCGCCATGCGGCTCAACCATCCGGTGACGAACCACGACCGTCTGGCCATCGTTCCACGTCCCAACCTCGACGCGATGTTCACGCGGTCGGCGACGTCGGTGGATCTCAGACTTGGTCGCTGGTTCAGGAGCTTCAAGCAGAACCAAACCCCGAATTTCCCGCTGTGGCGTGACGGACCCGATGACGACGGAAACGACACGTCCGGCATCGGCACCAAAGAGCACTTCGTGCGCTTCGGCGAGGAGTTCATCCTCCATCCCGGCCGCTTCGTCCTCGGCGTGACGCTCGAATGGCTGTCTCTTCCGTCAACCCTGTCCGGTTACGTCACCGGCAAGTCGTCGCTGGGTCGGCACGGGCTCATCATAGAGACGGCCGCCGGCATACATCCCAAATTCACCGGATGCCTCACTCTGGAACTGGCGAATTGCGGAGAAATTCCGCTGACGCTCGCTCCCGGCATGTCGATCTGTCAGATATTCCTGCATTCGACGAAGACCGGTTCCGGCAGCAGCGGCGGTGACTTCTCCGGACAGCGCAAGCCCTCGATAAAGCTGCCTTCGCGTGATCCGGTGTTCGACAAGCTCAGAGCGAGCCGCGCGGATCGCCCACCAACACCGGCGCCGGATATCGCGGTAACGTCGCCGGACGTGGAAGCGGCATGAGCCGACATCGTTAGTCAGGTGCCACGTCTGTTCACGGAGAGGCATCCGGACCCCACGGCGCACCTCATCGTTTGATTGAGCAGACGCTGGCATCGACCACGGAAAACGTGATGGATCTGCTCAGAGATCGACGACGTGCGCGGGACCGTCCACCGTCTTCAGGATGTAGCCCCAATCGGCCGCGGGGTGCGAACCCCGCAACGCGGCGAGCGAAGGGGCGTCATGCGTCACTATGATCGTGACACGACGCCCGGCAGCCTTCGCCGCCTCGACTATCCAGACGAGCGTTTGGAGGTCGGGATTGCCGTGCTTGCCGTTCGCCGAGATCACGTAGACGTCGGCGGTCACTCTCTCGAAAAATCCGGCGTCCGCGTTGCGGTCGCTGCCGTGATGCTGGACCTTGAGCAGGTCCAGAGCGATCCTACCGTCGACCAGCAGACCGGCGGCCTCGAGACCCTGCAGGATGTGATCGCCCCGGGCATCGCCCGTCAGCAGCATGCGCCGTCCATCGGCTTCTGCGAGAAGAACGACGCTGCTTAAGTTGGGCACACTTCTGTCGGCATTTGCCAGAGCAGCGGCATCGGCCATGCGGTCGCCATGGTCAGCGATCCATCTCAACCAGGCGGTCCGCAGTTGACCGAGGTTGGCCGCGGTCGGACCGACGACGGTCAGCCTGACGTCGGCCAGGTCGACGGCGAAGCGCGCCGAGCCGTCCGGGCGGATGACGCCACCGGCGAACGCGGCATTCACCGGTACGCCGATACGCGCGGCGCTGCGCCTCAGGCGGGCGCCTTCGGCGATGCCGAAGAAGCTGTCGGCCGTGCCCCTCATCTCCATCTGCTGCGATCCGGCAACGTCGAGGATCGCCTGCAGACCTCTCCCGACCGCCCCTTCCGGGGTGTCGACGGTATCGGCGAACGAATTGTGCCACAGGTCGCGAACGACCAGCGCATCCGCTCCGTCGGCGTTGTCGCGTTCGATCTCGGCGAGCAGGTCGAGCACGCCGACAATGTGATCAGCGTCGATATGGCTGACGAGGACGACGTCGAGCGTCCCGCCGGGACCGATCACAGATCGGATGTACGGTCCGGCGACGGCATTCCACGTCCCGGCCGGACCCCCGTCGATCAGCATGCGGCAAGGACGGTCGCCCCCCGACTCGAGAAGAAGGCAGTCGCCTTCCTCCGCCCTGATCGCATGAAGCCTCACTTAGCGGCATTGCTCGTGAAATCCATGATCGAGCCCGTGGCGACGAGGGCGAACGACTGCGGAGGGAAGAGGATGTTCGATGCCACGACGGAGATAATGTATGTGCCAGTGACCATGTCGGTCACGCGGACGGACTGCACGTTGTTTCTGGCGTCGCGTGATACGAATGGTCCGAGGCCGGCGAGCGCAGTCGGCAGACAATGTGTCTGCGGAATGTCCTGGTTCGAACTCCACTTACGCGGTGTCCCAACCTCGTCGACCACTAGAAGAAGTGAGTTCTGCACGCCGTTCGCAGGAGGATCTGTCCAAACGAGGCAGAGGCGAAGCTCGCCAGGATCGGACGTGCGCAGTGTCCACTGACGCATCTCACCCGACTCTTGGAAGTCTAATTCGGGTTGACGCAGGGTGTCGATAAAAACCAGACACATCGAGCTTCGTTCGTCGTCAGGCAGCGTCCGTCGCATGTCGAGCCGGCCGAACCCCTGATGGTAGTTAGGCTCGCCGACTGGCGCGGCCACTGCGTCGACATGCGTCAGACGCTCGGTGCCGTTGACGAGCGTCGCTCTGAGCAGCGCGGCCGACGGGATGTGCCGACGTCGCATCGTGAAGTACTGGCGGACCAGCGCTGCCGCACCCGCGACGAGGGGCGCCGCCATGCTTGTTCCTCCCATGAAGGCGTAATGCGGATTGTGCGGGTAGGCGCCCCAGAAGTTCCGCAGCGGCGCCGACGCGGATCTGGTGGAGGCGATATCGGTACCGGGGGCGACGAGGTCCGGTTTCAACACGTCGTTGTCGACGGGCCCGCGACTGCTGAAGCCCGCGATTGCCGACGCGTTGCCAGACACCGTTTCCGTGGCGATCGGATCGTCGGGAAACTGGATCGACCACATGCTCCGCCACGTCATGCGCGAATAGCCCCCGCTGCTCCTGTCGCTGCGACTGGCTCCCACCGTTAGAGCGTTCTTCGCAGACGCCGGCGTGGCGATCGAAGGATATTCGACGAAGCCGCGAGCGGAGTTGCGCTGCGCGGACGGACCGACATGGCAACTTCCACTGTTTCCGGCCGCGATCACCGCCAGAAAGTCAGGATGGTCGTGCACGAACTTGTCGACCCGGACGGCGTTCGCCCCGTACCTCGATTCGAGAAAAGCTCCCCAACTGTTGTTGTGGATACGGACACCGGCGTCGTAGGCGCTCTGAAACAGGGAGCCGATCTCTTTCGGTAAACCCCCAAGACGTCCATTGGCATCCAGAAGCGACTGGAAGTAGATCGACGCTCCCGGCGCCGCACCCCGGAGCACCCCCCCCGAGGCGATGCCGGAGCCGGCGATCGTCCCGGCGACGTGCGTGCCGTGTCCGTTGGGATCGCCGTGATCACCAGGCCGTCCGAGTGCCTCTATGCCTACGATTCGCCCGGCGAAATCCGGATGAGCGTCGTCTATGCCCGTATCGGCGATGCCTACTATTTGCCCGGAACCGTCGAGTGTCGTCGCGACGTCTGTTCGTCCCGGCGTTCGCAGCCCGACGATCAAACCCGCCGAATCGTTCATCAGTTTCGGCGGAGCGGACCTTTGAAGCCGCGACACGTCGGGTATGTCGGCGACGCGCCGCAGATCCTCGCCAGCACCGGCGAACCTGACGCTGCCGGCATCGCTCGAAATTACGTGGCCGCCCAACTCGGTGATCTCCCGCACGACCGCGCGCTCGTCCGCGTCGACGTGAAGAACCGCCTCGAACTCTTGGAGGGCGTTCGGCAACGTCGTAGCCGCATCGGAATCGACGATCTTGTCGTCGATGCCGTAGGTGCGGACATCCGAGACGAAATCGAGCGCCCTAAGCCGCGCAGCCGACTCCGCCTTGAGGACGTATTCCTCCGAGTCGATCCTTTCCACAATCCGGACACCCGCATCCAAAAGCCTGCGCTTCCTGTCCGGCGTGATCGATCCCGTCACGCGGCCGATCAAGTAGTTGCGTCGACCGTCGGAGCGCTCCACCTCGAACGTCGGTCCAACCGGCGCCCCGAAGAACGCGGGACCGGCCGGCTTTGCGAACATCTGAACTCCCGGCGGCGCACGCACCTCCGCGGCCTTGCCGTGCAGGGCATCTCGTATCGACCCCAACGCCAGTGCGGGATCTGCGACGACCGGCTCGATCGAAATGCTGGTCAACCCCAGATCGACGATGGCGAGAACACCATGGTCGTCAGCCGTGCCTTGGCTGAATCCCCTCAGCCGTTCAGCGTTACGCAGGAAGCCGCGAGCCACGGCCTCGGAAACGAGCGCGTCGTCGCCTTTCGTCAAAGTGTAGACCTTGACCATGTACACCGCGGCGGACTCCCAGCAGATTTCGAATGATCTGCTCGACAGGCGGCGACAAGTCCAGTGAAAGCGGTGACGATTACGGATCGAATCGAGCCATAATTCGGAACTCGCGTGACGGACGCCGGCCTTCTCAAGATCGATCACGTTCATCAGGTCGCATTGCGATCTTCCCGGATTCTGAAGGCAGGCATCCGGATCGACGGCCATGGCGTTAACGACGAACTTGCACTGGCGAAGATCAGCCGCACTGCGGACTTTCTGGTCCGAAACCGCCCGGTAGACGTCGAACCGCGGCGGTACAAACACCAGCGTCGGACACCGGCGCAACGCGATGACGGACGCCATCGCCGAGCGGACGCCGAAGACCCTCGCCTCGTAGCTCACAGCAGCGACGACGCCGCGCGCCTGGGCGCTCCCGATCGCGACCGGCTTGCCACCGAGCGACAGGTCATCACGCTGTTCGACGCTCGCGTAGAAAGCGTCCATGTTGATGTGAATGATCTTGCGCGTCGTCATCGCGCTAATGCGCGCGATCAACCCCGACATCGAGATCGCCGACCGCCCAGCCTGCGAGGAGATCGTCATCGTAGCGGGCTTGACGACTTCGCCGACCGTACCGAGATCAGCCTCTTCGTCCGGTTGTTCTGGGAACTTGCATTGAACCACGACGTCGTCTCGAGCCTACCGCCCGGCACCGTCATGCTCGCCGGTCTCTGCGGCGAAGACGCGCAGCGCGGACGGCGGACGCGATGGCACCAGGTGCCGCGCTGATCCACGGTGGCAGGATCGCCGTGGACGATTTCCTCGGCGATCCCGACCTGCTGGTGCGGCGTGGCGACGGATATCATCCGACCGCGACCTAGACCGGACCAGACGCCCGCAACCCAGTCGAAGACCAGGTAACAGGCGCACGAGGCGCGCGATGGCGTTGCGCCGGGTGCCTCGCTGCGACTGTGGCCCAGTCTCCCTCGTGCGGGAGACCAGGTTGGGCGCTTCTAAGAGACGTCAGGTTGCAAGGCGCCGGTCGAGGAATTCCAGCATCGCCTCGCCGATCTGCGGACCGTGAGTTTCGAGGGCGAAATGCCCGGTATCGAAGAACCTGATCTCTGCGTCCGGGATGTCGCGTCGGAACGCTTCGGCGCCCGGGGGCAGGAAGAAGATGTCCTTACTTCCCCACACGGCAAGCAGCGGCGGCTTGTAGGTCCGGAAGTAGACCTGCCACGCATCGTATAGTGCGACGTTGGTGCGGTAGTCGTAGATGAGGTCCAGCTGGATTTCGTCGGTGCCCGGTCGTTTGAAGTAGGCGATGTCGAGAGTGTAGCCATCCGGCGAGACGAGCGCTTCGTCCGCCCCAGTCACGTATTGCGTGCGGATCGCGTCTGGTGTCAGCGCCGCCCGGACCGCGTTGCGGCTCTCTGCCGAAGGCTTCTCCCAATAAGTCTGGTACGGACCCCACGCCTTGCTCAGGCCCTCGGCATAGGCGTTGCCGTTCTGACTTATGATGGCGGTGACGCGCTCGGGATGTGCAGCCGCGAGCCGGAAGCCGGTGGGGGCGCCATAATCGAAGACGTAAAGAGCATAGCGCTTCAGCTCGAGCGCCTCGGTGAAGCACTCGATCGTCCGGGTGAGGTTCTCGAAGGTGTAGTCGTACTCGCCTCGGGGCGGCGCCTGGGTCAACCCGAAACCCGGGAGGTCTGGGGCGATCACACGGTACCTGCCCGCGAGCTGAGGGATCAGATGGCGAAACATGTGGCTGGTGGTCGGATAGCCATGCAGCAGCAATACGACGGGGGCGTCCGTCGGCCCTGCTTCCCGGTAAAAGACATCCACCTGCCCGACCTTCTGGGTCCTGTACCTCACGGTCATCGCATCTCGTTCCTTTTCATCGAAGACCTTAGTTCGGCCGTTTGAGCGCGGAGGGAAAGCTGTGGCTCGGACGGGGCGGGCGATCACGGCCGCCAACCCGATTGAGAGTATGGCAAGGGACGCGCGGCGGGAGAGGGAAAATCGGGGAGCGGTTCTCATGTTCAATTCTCTATCTCTTGCTGGCGCACGCACCGCGGTCCATGCTTCGCGTTCTCGATGTCCAGCGCGCCCGCCCGCCGTATGCAGCTCAACGGGAACGCGGTGCGGCGGCGGGCCGAAGACGGGTGGTTCCGCCAGCCAACTGCTCATGCAACCTGCACACCCTTCCAGAATGCAACTCGATCCTTGATGTCAGCAACAGCCGGGAATGGTTCGGGGTAATACCACGCAGCGTCTTTGTTCTCGGTGCCGTGAACGACGACTTTGAGATATCTGGCAGTTCCTTTCCAAGGGCATTGTCTCGTCGTCATGCTTTCCTTGAGCAGCTCGACCCTCACGGATGCTCTCGAGCAGTGTTGGTTGCCCTCGACGACGATAGTATCCTCGGCGTCGGCGGCGACTTGCCCGTTCCACATGGCTTTGACCATTTGAACCTCCGCGTACCCTCAGATCTGCCGCAGTCGGCTTCAGCGTTGCGTCCGGCGAGCGGGTGCCCGGTGGAGCGCATGGCTTGATACGCTGACCAGGCACTTCCAATTCGCTTCGGTACTGCTCCCGGTTACACCCTGGCGGCCCAAAGATTGGGAATGGCGCCTCACCCCCTTCAGGCGTAATCTTTTCGCCAGCGCAAGCGAAGATGCAGGCACGCCGTAATTGTCGTCAGACGCATCGGCGGCCCTGTCTGCCCAAGCAGGCTGTGCGCTTCGTTCATCCGCTTGGCCGACGCATCGCCCCAGCGCTCGATTGTCGTCAGGAAACCGATGCCATCGGAATAGCTCGACTTCGTCAACTCCGCTGGGCGTCGCATCGCCGCTCGCCTCGACCGGCCAGCGGGACAACCGACGGCCTTCGCCCTGTTTGCCCACTGCTTCGCCTGCGACAAGAACTCGACGGCCGCCGTCCGGATTGCACGTGCTCTGACCGGCGCGGGCATAGCGGTGCCGAGGTTCGACTTTACAGGTCTCGGTGAAAGCGAGGGTTCTTCTTCAGCGAGAGTGGCTTCGCCAGGCGAGCGAGTTCGACGCTCCGACAAAGGCGACGCTCGATCGGGGTGGGCGGGCATCAAGACGCCGAACGAGATGCCTTGACCGACCGCCATCCGTCCGCCTGCCGCGCCGACCGGGTGGGACGGCGGCACAGCGATGTCGTGCACTCAGGCAGCGATGATGCCGCAGATGCCCGCAATCGAACCCTCTGTGCCGGCAGCACGGTTGCGATCCTCTCGGTCAGCCCGGCTCCCGGATCGCCGGCGGTCGAGATCACGGATCTTACCTGGCCGACCAGCAGCGCTTGTTGGTGCCCCATCTCCGCTGGGAGGAGTTTTGGGCTTTCGTCGTGGCTGTGCCCGTCACGCCAGTAGGCCGGCGGCCAACCTCCGAAAGACCTCTATCGCCTTTGGCAGAGCAATTCGCGGCTCGTCATCCGCCGCGACCCACAGAGCTGCATTTAAGGCGGCGCCACTAAGGAGGCGGGCGGCCGCCGCGGCGTCGACCCGGCGGATAACACCTTCGCAAATGAGCTTGGCGACGGCCTGCTTGGTCATTGCCAAGCAAGCATTTTGGCTCGGCCAGCGGGAGGGATCGCCAAGGAACGCCGGGCCGTCTAGAAGCACGATGCGCTGTACTTCCGGGTCCAGTGCCATCTCGATGTAGGCCTCGCCTTCCGCGAGGAGGGCTTCCCAGCCAGTTCCCGCCAACGCTCCTGCCGCCCGCGCGCGCTCAGCCATCTCGTCGTCCACCTGCGCGACGACGGCGGCGAGCAGCCCCGTCTTGCCACCGAAGTTGTGGTAGAGCGCGCCCCGCGTAAGCCCCACCTGCGCGGTAAGGTCATCCATCGACGCCGCGGCGAAGCCCTTTTCGGCGAACGCTCCGCGAGCGGCCGAAATCAGCTTGGCGCGGTTCTCCTCCACCGTATCGACGCGACGTCTCAAGGCCGCAGCGCCTCGACCTCACATGATGGTCGAAAAGCATTTGACATACGCAGCGTATATTCGTTAATTGCCATACATGCCGTATATGAGATTGTTGGTCACCAGGCAAACGCTTGTCGTCGGCGAAAAGCTCGACCGCCCTTGAAACGGTTACAGAGGATTCAACCCATGAAGCTACGCGATGCGATCTTTCCGGCGTCTCGACACGCCCTCTACGAGGCGCACGGCTATTCCGCGGCGATCCGCTCCGACGACCTCCTGTTCGTCTCCGGGCAGGTCGGCAGCCATGATGACGGCTCGCCTGAACCCGACTTCGCCGGCCAGGTCCGACTGGCATTCGCCAATCTGGAAGCCACGCTCTCGGCCGGAGGATGCGGGTTCGACGACATCGTTGATGTGACGACGTTCCATACCGACCCGGAAAAACAGTTCGAGACGATCATGGCCGTGAAGGCCGAAGTGTTCCGGGAGCCCCCCTATCCGACGTGGACCGCGATCGGCGTCAACTGGCTCGCCGGTTTCGATTTCGAGATCAAGGTGATCGCTCGGATTCCGACGCGGCGCTAGCGTCAAGACTCAAGCCCGATCGTACGGCGTGGAAGACCGCGGCTTGCGCCACATCGATGCACCTCGGCGAATTCAAACCGAGGACCGGCACCCTGCCGTACTGTGGATTTCCCCGCGACGTCGCTCGCCGGCTTGGCTCGCGTGCCTTCAGCCCGCGCCGCCGATCACGGAAACCGGTCGGCAGGCAGGCGTCCCAGCCGAGGTGACCGCACCCGGCTTCGGCGCTGGCAAGCGGGGTTCGCTTTATCGGCGAGCGAGAAAGCGGTCCGCCGTGCGTAGCGACAACGCCATGATGGTCAGAGCCGGGTTGACGGCCAGGGCGCTCGGAAAGACCGAGTTGTCGCAGATGGTCAGGTTCGCGACGTCATGGGCACGACCATCGGCGTCCACCACCGACGTTGCGGGATCGTCGCCCATCCGCGCCGTACCGATGGTATGCGCGTATCGATCGAACGCCCAAATGTCATGAGCCCCCGCTTCGCTCCAGATTTCGCGCATCAACCGTTCGGCATGTCCCGTCATCCGCCGCTCGTTCTCACCTGCACTGAACGTGATCAAGGGTTTGGGCAAGCCACGGGAATCGAGCTCCCCGGACAGGGTCAGCGCGTTGCAATCGTAGGGTAGACAGTCGCCGAGGATGTTGATGCCCGCGACGTGGTTGTAGCCTCGCATATGCTCCTTGAGGTCTTCGCCCCAGAGGCCACGTCCTCTGGCGACCTGGACCGCGTAGGTGAGCGGCATGACGCCGATCGACTGAAGCAGATAGCCACCTGCGAAGTCCGCATCGGGTGCGCGATGGGTATCCTCGGAGATCAGCCCGCCGGGAATGCCCTTGTAAGGACGCGTCGCTCCGTCGAACTGACCCCAGACCTGGATGCCGGTATGCGCCATGAAGTTGCGCCCGACCTGGCCACTCGAGTTGGCAAGTTCGTTGATTAATAGCAGTCTCGGCGTTTCGACCGCTCCGGCGCAGAGGAAGACGTGGCGGCAGCGCTGACGCTGGTCCTGCCCTTCGTGGCGGTAGACGACGCCTGTGATGGCGCCGCCGGCATCGCGTTCCATGCCGATGACGAAGCTCAGCGCTCGGATCTCGGCGCCGTGCATGACCGCCAATGGAATGTAGGTCACATCCATGCTCGCCTTGGCACCGGTCGAGCAGCCCGCCTGGCAGAAGCCGCGGTTGCTGCACGCCGGACGCCAGCCGTACCCGGGTTGATAGTAAGAGCCGGACAAGGCCGCGTTCGCGGCCGGCGACGTCCGGATGCCAAGCGAAGCGCAGGCCCGCTCCATCAACTGTGCCGCTGCATTCAGCGGCAGCGGGGCCAGCGGATAGGGCTGGTCTCTGGGCGGACCCCAAGGATAGCTGGCTGGCCCCGACACGCCCAGGAAGGCCTCGATCTCGTCGAAGTACCGGGCAAGGTCCTGATAGCCGATCGGCCAGTCCACACCGACGCCGAACTCGGTGTTCAGCTTGAAGTCGTCAGGTTGAGGGCGAGGTGTGTAGGCCGTGTAGTGGAGGGTCGAACCACCCACACCGATACCACTGTTGTTCTTGCCGAACTGGATCGGGTCGGCACCGGCGCTGAGACGCTCATCCATCCAGAACAGCTTGTTCTGCTCGGTTTCGTCCGTGGCGAAGTCGGCGGCCGGATCCCATTGCCGTCCGGCCTCGAGCGCGACCACGCTCAGACCCGCGGCGGCCAGCCGAGCCATGAGCGGCGCACCGCCCGCCCCCGTCCCGATCACGACCGCGTCGACGACATCGTTCGTGCGGTAGCGGATCACGCGGGACGTTCCGGCTCATGAGCAGCGCGCGCTTCCAGCTCGACGGCCTGCCAACCTCGTGCATCCGCGAACCCGGCATAGCCGATCTCGTCCAACGCCCCGGGTTGCGCGTAGAAGATGTCGACAAGTGTCGCCAAAAGCTCGTCGAAGAAGCGATCCGGCCTGATGCCCTCCCATTCGGGACCGGACACGCGATTGAACTGGATCGCGCGCAGGATCTCGTCCTGCTGCTCCTCGTCCAGCCCAGCGAATTCCCGGCCGAGGATTTTGTGGGCGGTGGCATTCAGCGCGGCCAGACCAAGCTCGAACAGCGTCGCATCATCCGGCATGTCCGCGTGCCGCCAACCGATTGCGGTCCCGGCGACCATCCGACGACGCAGTTCGTGTCCGAGGTCGAGCCCGGGCACATCATGTGGGATGAGGCGCGCCGCGACCGCATCAAGTATCGGAGCGACGTCGGCGAACGCGGTCTGATCAGGAGTGACGCGGTCGGTCCGCCGCCCGAGAGCAGCGGCCGTCGGTGGGGTCACCAAGGGCCCTGACAGCAACTTGGCGGATGTGCCCGGTGGGTAGACGGGATACCGCCTGCGGGATTCTACCATCGATTTCTCCGACTACACGTGAACAGCGAACTTTGCATGTTTTGAACGATGTCGGGACCGGCTTCCACGAGACCTCGCTGAAAAGCGCACGATAAGCCCGGCTACGGCACTCCACGCCTTAAAGGCGAGTTGAAACCTCTTTGCGATCGTGGACGAAGTGAGCGTCATGGTCGCCGACTTCGCCCAGTGTACATCTCCAGCGGCCTGGGCGGCGAGCCTCGGTGGACCGCAGGTCCCGTTCGCGGCGACCATCGGTAGGGACGGTGCCACCTTGCGCCGCTGGCGCGACATCGACCCAAACATCTCGCAACCGGCTTTCGATCAGCACTATCTCACCATCCATCTCGGCGGTCGTAAGCGTATCGTCAGACGAGGCGAGGGAAGGGCGCGTGAAGTCGACACCGAGGATGGCGCGATGTCGCTGATCCCGGCCGGCGCCGCGTACGAGTGGCGGACGTCCGGGCCTGTCGACTTCGCGCACCTCTATCTGCCGGTGAGCGCCGTCCGGCAAATCGGCATCGAGGCGTTCGGACGCGATGGCGGCTGGGGGATCGAGGACAGACTGGGGTTCGTCGATCCTCTGATCCGGTCGCTCTTCGTGACGATGCTGGCTGAGCTCGCGACGCCCGATCCGACGTCAGATCTGTATCTCGACACGCTCTACACCACGCTGATGGCAGCCCTATTGAAGGACCGTGCCGGTCGACTGTCGGCGACGGGGGCGCCGTTGTCCTTGACACCTGCCCGACTCCGACGGGTGTACGACTACATCGACGTTAATTTCGCGTCCGATATCGGTATCGACGAACTTGCAGGCGTCGCGGCGCTGAGCCGCTTCCATTTCAGTCGCGCCTTCACCGCGGCCAACGGTGCCGCGCCGTATGCCTATCTGACGGCACAGCGGATCGCCCACAGCAAGGTCCTCTTGGGCGATGCAAGTCTGGTGATCGGCGAGATCGCGCGGCAATCGGGCTTTCGGACACCGGGTCAGTTCTGTCGGATGTTCAAGAACGCCAATGGCATCTCGCCTCGGGAGTATCGACGACTGGCCCGGTGACAGTGCGTTTCGTGCGCGAAACGCGCGTGTCCTGCGGTTACTTCCGGTTCGTTGGCACCGCGGCGACCGGACACAGGTTGACGGGGCGAATAACAGGAACCGCTCAAATGAAACTACATATGTCGATCTTACTGTTGGCCAGTATTGCGCAACCCGCGCTGGCGAAGCTGGCACCCGAGGCTGTGGCGCTTGTCGATACGGCCGCACGGGAATCCGGTCGGCCGGCCTACACCCCCGAGAACGGTGTCAAGTTCACGAAGCAGCAGAACGTCTTCGTGAGGAGCGCGTTGGCGGTCGACTTCACCTACCGCGCCGCAAGCGTCACCCTGCCTCTGTTTCGGGGCAAGGCGCCCGACGGGAGCGACGTCTTCTACATAATCACGGACACCTCGGACTTCGAAACGGCCAAGCGGATGGGCCTCAACTACGCCCCGAAGATGGCCAAGGTCGTGGGAACTCAGGGTGCCCAGACGGTGACGGTCGACAACGGCATCATGACGTTCCGCGGCAATGTCGACTTCTCGCCGAAATACGAGGTCACACCGGGAGATGCGCCGACCTTCTTCCCGCCGAAGTCGTTCACCCCCGGTGCCAGGGGCGACGCGGAATGGTCGTCGATGGCGGTCCTGCCCAGTGGCGTCGTGCTCAACGTCCAGATGGTCCAGAACGCGAGCGGAGCGCATGATCGGATGAAGGCGATCGACCTGAGGAAGCGCACCGTGACGCTGTCGCTTCTGGACGGTGTCCAGAACGGCAAGCAGTACTACTACCATCTCGTCACCGACGTATCGGCGGATTTGCCGTCGGTGCTCGAAAAGGGCGTCTACACACCCCGATTGGCCATGGTCCCGGCATTCGGTAAATCTGAGCCCGGCGACAACTCGGCTCTCCTGGGCTTCTCGCCTGTTCTGAACGGCAGTACGCAGAAGGGTTCCGGCCAGGATCAAGGCTTCTCCACTTCGCTCGCGAACATGGGTATCGATCCGATCAACGTGTTTCCGCTGCCTCCGCACAACGAGGACGCGTCCAAGACGAACAACTACAGTCCGCTATGGGATGCTCACGTCAGCATGTGGACGGAGAAGGCGATCGCCCAGGGCAAGGTGCATCGGATCTATTCCCTCGATGAACTCAAGGCCCTGATCAAGTCGGGTATGATGACGAGTGCCATGATCAACCCGCCAGGGGCCACGAACGGTTTCGTCGGCGGTCTCCGCCCGACGAAGGCCATCATCAACTGCCCCGTGATCGCTCAGCCAGACCTGCCGAAGCAATAGCGTCGGGAGCTTCGTCGGCCTGCGCGTCAGATAAGCCAGGCCGGCGACGGACCGCGCACCCCTCCTCCCCTCCCTGACCGGGGGGTGCGCGGTCCCAATTCATGATGTGAGGTTGCTATGGGCGAAACTGTCGGAGACTTTGTCATAGAGCGCCTCGGAGAGTGGGGAGTAGATTTGATCTTCGGGTATCCCGGGGATGGCATCAACGGTACATTCGCAGCGCTTCAGCGCGTCAACTGCCCGATCAAATTCGTGCAGGTCCGGCACGAGGAGATGGCCGCGTTCATGGCCTCGGCCTACGCGAAGTTCACCGGCCGGATGGGTACCTGCATCTCCACGGGGGGACCCGGAGCGACACACATGATCACGGGTCTATATGACGCCAAGATGGACCACTCGCCGGTCCTTGCCATAACCGGCGGCGCGGCCCGCGGTGTCCGCGGTGCCGGATACCAACAGGAATTGAACCTTGACCGGATCTTTGCGGACGTCGCGATCTTCGCGCAGGAGGCGTTTGTGGCCGAGCAGGTCCCGCACCTCCTCGACCGCGCGATCCGTGTCGCGACGGCGTACAAGGGCGTCGGAGTTGTAGTGTTGCCGGCCGACCTTCAGACCGCAGCCTACCGTGATCCACCCCGCCAACACGGTTTCACTCGGTCGAGCAGCGGTTACTCGAAACCAAAGGTCGTTCCCTACGATCTGGACCTGCAGCGCGCTGCCGACATCCTGAACGCGGGCACGAAGGTCGCGATCCTCGTGGGTGCCGGTGCCATTGGGGCTCACGACGTACTTACGGAGGTCGCCGACAAGCTCGGTGCCGGCGTCGCGAAGGCACTGCTCGGCAAGTCCGCACTCGCGGACGACTTGCCGTTCGTGACGGGCACCATCGGACTGCTCGGCACCAAGCCGTCATCCGACATGATGGAGGCCTGCGACACGCTGCTCATGATCGGGACGAGCTTCCCCTGGGCCGAGTTCCTTCCCAAGACAGGGCAGGCGCGCAGCGTGCAGATCGACATCTCCGCCCACGCGCTCGGCATGCGCTATCCGATCGATGTGCCCCTGCATGGCGACAGCATCGAGACGCTCGAGGCCCTACTGCCGCTGCTGACGCGGAAGGAGGACCGCAGCTGGCGCCAGGGGGTCGAGAAGAGCGTAGCCGAGTGGTGGGAGCTGATGGACAAGCGCGCCCACGCCAAGGCCACCCCAGTCAATCCGCAGCGTGTGGTCTGGGAGTTGTCACCACGGCTCGGCGCGGACGCGATCATCACGTCCGATTCCGGCAGCTGCGCCAACTGGTATGCGCGCGACCTGCGGGTCAAACAGGGCCAGATGATGAGCCTGTCGGGTGGCCTCGCCTCGATGGGTGCGGCGGTACCCTACGCGATCGCGGCCAAGTTCGCGCACCCCGACCGACCGGTCGTCGCGCTTGTCGGCGACGGCGCCATGCAGATGAACAATATGGCCGAGCTGATCACCGTCCAGAAGTACTGGCGGGAATGGACTACGCCGACGTGGATTTGCTGCGTCTTCAACAACGAGGATCTGAACCAGGTGACCTGGGAGCAGCGGGTGATGCTCGGCAGTCCAAGATTCGATGCGACCCAGCTCATCCCCAACGTCCCCTATGCAAAATTCGCGGCGTCCATCGGCCTGAACGCGATCTACGTCGACAACCCCGAGATGCTCGGCGCCGCCTGGGACGAGGCTCTGGCGTGCGACCGGCCTACCGTCATCGAGGTCAAGACCGATCCCGAGGTGCCGCCGCTGCCGCCGCACATCAGTTTCGACCAGGCGCGCACTTTTATGAGCACCGTGCTCCAAGGCGACAGCGGCGGGGCGCATCTCGTGGTTGAGTCGGCTCGGCAGGTCCTTGCCGGTCTCCTACCGGGGGATCGACGCTGAGCGCGCCCGTACCCCAGCTCGTCTTCGGCCACTACTTCGGCGGCTCGGATCGTTCTTGGGCGCCGATGCTGCGCGAACTCGGGGAGCGACCGGTAGCCGCTCCGTTGCTGGCAGGCTTTGGCGGAACTCCGGCCGCGGTAGGCGGTCCCAGCCTTGACGGTTATGCCCGGCAGCTTGCGGCGGCAGCGCGCGGGCCCTGGATCGCAGTCGGCCATTCGATGGGGGCCAAGGTGGCGCTGGAGTCCGCGGTGTGCGGCGCACCAGGCCTGCTGGGCTTGATCCTGATCAGCCCGTCTCCGCCCACTCCCGAGCCGATCTCCGACGAGGCGCGTCGCAAGGCGCTCGCGGCTTGGGGCAACCGCGCCGCAGCGACGGTCAATCTGACGGCCATCACCGGCGGTGCGGTTTCTGCCGAAGTGCTGGCGCAATGCGTAGAAGACGAACTTAGCGTGGACGAGGTCACATGGCGCTGGTGGTACACGACCGGTAGCCTCGTCGACATCTCGGCAGCCGCGTCAAAGGTGAATCTGCCCGTGCTTGTGCTGACTGGCGACAACGACAAGGTGCTCGGTCTCGAAGTCGCCGTGGGCGTCACTCGACACTTCGCCAACGCAGCACTCGACATCATTCCCGGTGGCGGGCACCTGGTACCACTCGAGCAGCCTGGAGTGGTCGCCGGGCATATCCGCGAGTTCGCCTCGAGGCTTGCTGAACTGTCTGCGGCGTGAAGATCAACCTCGAGGATTTCAGGCGCATCGCCCGCCGCAAGCTGCCCCGCGCGGTGTTCGAATACATCGACGGCGGATCGTACAGCGAAATCACGCTCGGCCGCAATCGCACCGACCTCGATGCGCTGGCGATCCACGGCAGTGTAATGCGCGATGTGTCCGCGCTTTCGATCGGGACGACGCTTGCGGGCGACCCGGCGTCGATGCCGTTCGCGCTGGCACCCGTCGGGATGGCCGGACTCGCCTGGCCTGACGGCGAGATCGGCGCGGCGCGCGCCGCGGAGGCGTTCGGGGTTCCATTCTGTCTGTCCACCTTCTCCATCGCTTCGATCGAAGACGTGGCGGGAGCAGTGGGACGCCCGTTCTGGTCGCAGCTCTACATGATGAAGCAGCAGAGCGTGAATGAAAGCCTGATCTCCCGGGCCCTCGATGCAGGTTGCTCGGCGCTGGTGATGACACTCGACGTCCACGTCCATAGCCAGCGATGGGCCGACAACCGCAATGGGCTGACCTCGCCGGTCCGGGTCACCCCGTCCGGCCTGCTGGACATGGCGATGAATCTGCCTTGGCTTCTGCGTATGGCCGGTAGCCGCCGGTGGACGTTTGCGACCATGCAAGCCGAGCATCCCCAAGCGGCGAACGTGTTCGAACTTGCGGCGTGGGTGAACGCGAACCTCAATCCGTCGATCAACGCGGACGTCGTGCGTTGGGTTCGTGCCAGATGGCCGCGCAAACTCGTGCTGAAGGGCGTGATGGGTGTCGCCGATGCCAAGCTCGCAGTCGACCTCGGAGCCGATGCGATCATCGTGTCCAACCACGGTGGTCGACAACTCGACAGCGCGCCATCCTCCATCTCGATGCTACCTGCGATCGTCACGGCGGTCGGCGACGATGTCGAAGTGCTTTGGGACGGTGGCGTTCGCACCGGTTTCGATATCGTCAAGGCGATGGGCCTAGGTGCTCATGGCTGCCTGGGCGGACGCTCCTGGGCCTATGCGGTCGCGGCCGATGGCGGACGAGGAGTGAGCGATATGCTTAGTTTGATGCGCCAGGAACTGCTCGACTGCATGGCGCTGTCCGGGGTCACCGACATCCGTGCGTTGCCCGACGGGCTGGTGACAGGTCAACAAACCCGATGAGCCGGATCGAAGCCACCATCTACGCGGTTACGGACACGCCGCTAGGAAACGGCGCCTTCACGGCCGACGGGCGACTGGTGGTCAGTCATCACCCGATGTACGCGACCCGCCATCGCGTGTCGGTGTTCCTGCCGGACGGCTCTCTCGCCCCCTTCCCGAACGTCGAATGGAACACGCCGAACGACGACCCGATGACCTGGCTCGACGCCGTCCTCGGCCTGCACGACGACGCGGAAGGGCGGATATGGCTCGCCGACATGGGGACGCGGTCGAACATCCAGCCCAAGCTCGTCGTCTGGGACACCCGTCGCGACGCGCTGTGGAAGGTTATCCCGCTCCCACTCGCTGCGCTGACTCCGTTCTCGGAGCCGAACGACTTCGTCGTCGATGGGCCCCGCGGTAAAGTCTACATCGCCGACGAAGGTGCTGGCGGCGGTGGTGATGGTTCCCGCGCCGCCTTGATAGTCGTCGACATCGAGAGCGGGGCTGCGGTCCGGCGTCTCGAGGGGCACGAAGGCATCCTGGCCTCGCACGAGCCGCTCCTGATCGACGGCCTCAAAGTCGAACGAAACCGTCCAGACGGCTCTCGCGAACCGATCTTCGTCGGCGTGGACGGCATCGTCATGGACCGTTCCGGTGATTGGCTGTACCTCTCGCCGCTGAACGGCAGGACGCTTTGGCGACTGCGCGTCCGTGACCTGCTCGATACCGCGCTTGATGATGTCATGCTGGCGGCGCGCCTCGAGCGCTATGCCGACAAGCCGAATTCAGGTGGCATGTGCATGGACCGGAATGGTGACATCTACCTGACCGCCATCGAGAGCAGCGCGGTGGGGCGCATCAGGGCCCGGGACCGCAGCTACGACGAGATCGTCGCGCGGCCCGACATGTTCTGGCCCGATGGTATCATGGAAGGGCCCGACGGGGCATTCTACGTGGTCTGCACCCAACTCCCACGTTCTCCGACTTTGGCTCGACCTGGGGATCAGCCGGAACTGCCCTTCAAGGTCTTCCGCTTCGAAACCGGAGTGTCGCGGATATGAGCGAGCTTGGCCGCGGCATCGTCGCCGGCGTACTGGCGGCTTCGGTCACCAGCCTGTTCCAAAGCACCTGGACCGCGGCGCAGGTGCGACCCATTGATAAGCCAGCCGTCCCACCACCGCCGACCGAAATCGTAGCGGATCGGGCCGCCCAGTTGTTCACCGGGAACGCATGGCCATCGAGTACGCGGGCGTTCGCCGGCGAGGCTGTGCACTACGCCACAGGAGCGGCGATGGGCGCGGCCTATGTTCTAGGCGGCTCGCGCTGGCAGCGCGGTCGCGGTGTCGCCTATGGCCTCGGCTGCTGGGCAGTCGTCGAGGAACTCGGTCTCACCCTCGCTCGAATACGTCCCGCTCCGTGGCGTGTCGAACCGGCCGAACACGTCTTCGCAGCGACGTCGCACATCGTCTTCGGCCTTGCGCTCGATAGTTTCTTGCGCCTCGCCAAAATCGAATAGCCGCCGATCCCTGTTTCCACTATGTACCGCGCAATATCATTCAGGGAAATATCGTGAAGCTGGTTGGATCGTTTGCTGATTTCCTACGCGATACTGTGAATTTGAACCAGACGAGGATCGACGTTTTAGAAAGTAGTGTCGAGTCCATCAAGGATTTCATCAAGGATTCGGATTGGACGCCGAGAGTTTGGAAATTTGTCGAACAGGGATCATGGGCTCACGATACGATCATCAAACCCGTTGAGGGAAGTGAGTTCGACGCTGATCTTCTGGTAATCATTGATCCAGTCGAAGGATGGAGTGCTAGTGACTATGTGAAATCTCTGGGTGATGCATTTTTAGCTAGCGGACTTTACAAGAATAAAGTTGCCGTGTGGGAATACTGCGTAACTATCACATACGCCGGATCTCGGAAGATTGACATAGCGCCGTGCGTGCGTGGCCGCCTGAACGCTGGCGAACTCGAAGTCTGCAACGCGGACACGGAGAAGTTTGAGCGAAGCGAGCCGGTGCTGTACACCGACTGGGTCAAGGAGAAGAATGGGTATTCCGGCTCGAACTCATTCCGCAAGGTAACGAGATTGCTTAGAGCCTGAACGAAAAGTAGTTGAGCGATACCAGTAGGTTGTGATTCACCGTCGTTGTCGAGACGATAGGAGAAGAACTTGCCTTGGACTGATACCGCTCGCCGTCAGCATATGCGCAAGGGGGGGCGCTATCCAAGCGATTTACGGGATGCGGAATGGGCGTTGATCGAGCCGCTGTTTCCGGCAGCCCGCAGCGGCGGGCGTCGTCGCACGACCTGCCTTCGGGCGGTGATGGATGCGATCATGTATATTGCGTCGAGCGGTTGCGCCTGGCGGATGCTGCCCAAATGCTTTCCGGCGACGTCGACAGTGCGCGGCTATTTCTACAGCTGGCGGGATAGTGGGCTGCTGACGACAATCAACCACTTGCTGGTAATGGCAGCACGCGAACAGGCCGGCCGCGAGGCCTCACCCAGTGCTGGCGTTATCGACAGCCAATCGGTCAAAACAACGGAAAGCGGCGGAATTTGCGGCTATGACGCCGGCAAGAAGGTGAAGGGCCGCAAACGCCATATCATCACCGATACCTGCGGCTTTCTGGTGTTTATCCTGGTCCATGCCGCCGACATTCAGGACCGCGACGGCGCTGTCGATGTCCTCAAAGCCATCCGTTTCCGTTTCCCGTTCCTGCGCCATGTGTTTGCCGATGGTGGCTATGCCGGTGACAAACTCAAGGCCGCGCTTGAAGGCCATGGCAGCTGGACCCTCGAAATCATCAAGCGCTCCGATACCGCCAAGGGCTTTGTGCTTTTGCCCCGCCGTTGGGTTGTCGAGCGGACCTTCGCGTGGCTGGGCCGCTGCCGACGTCTCGCCAAAGACTGGGAGCGATCCATCGAAAGCGCCACGGCATGGGCAACCATCGCCAGCATCCGAATGCTCACACGCAGAATCGCAAGGCTCTCAACTCATTGATGTACTTTTGAATCGGGCTCTTAAGTATCTTCGTGATATCCAGCATGACTTTAATGTTTCATCCATTTTGCTGACAACGATGTTGGGCGAGCGCATCGAATGGAGTGATGAAGGCGCGACCGCCTTTGCAGATGTGCCTACAACTCTCAAGACTCTAATCAGTCGTCTTGATGACTGGATGTCGGCGAGACGACTTAAACCCGAAGTGCGCAATCCTCATTTACGGCACGAAGATTTTTCATCTTCGATGACGCAGGACGAATATACCGAATTGCGAGCGGTCATCAGCAATATCCGACAAGACGTTGATGCCGCTTATTCGACCAAAGGTCGTTTTGCCAGCATATCAGCTTGGCAGGAGGTTTTCGGTGTCGAATTCGCTAAGGGCGCCGCGATTCTCGCCAAGAGTTACTTGTCCGAGGAGGCGCGCTCCGATGTGGACGAGGATGAAGCGGCTCTCTTGGGGGGCGTGCTTGATGCTGGTCATGCACACGGCGATGCAATCGTTGACAGGATCAGTCGCTACGGGCGCTGGCTATGGAGCCCTTCGCTCGACCGCCCGGCGCACATGCGACCACCGGTTTGGGCTCGAGCCGATATCGTCAGCGACAGAGTCTACGTAACCGCGAAATGGAGCGCCGCACGACATGACCCCATGCGCAGAGAAATCGCCGATTTCGAGAAACTGCCACCACAAGGCGGCATCTGGTTCGACCTAAAGGTGAACGACGGAATTGTTCTCCCAGATGGTTACTTTGTTCGGTATCGCGTGACCAACACTGGTCGCGTCGCGCTGGCTTTGGGCAAAGGGCGCGGAGGGTTCGAAGAGCCTCAGGAGGGAACCCAGCGCTGGGAGGTGCTAGAGTTTCACGGAGTCCACTTGGTCGAGGCATTCGTCATCCGCAGACACGACAGCAAATTGGTAGGCCAGAGTTCGCCATTTCACGTCATGATCGACTAGGATATGACCATGGTTGAACCACCGTCTGAAGCACGTCGTCAATCGGACATAGCAACGCGGCAGAACAGTCCGGCTCTGCTCAGGCTCTTGAAAGCGCGACAGTGGCGTTGGCATGTCGCGAGAAATTGGCAGAAGGCACAGCTCGTGCTTCTCATCTTATTGCCTGCTGCAATCGGTACTGTGGGCGCAGTGCATCCACCTTGGAAGGCCGGATTGTCGGTGGTCGCATCGCTTTTGGCGTTAGTCGATATCGCGGTGATTGATAGGCGTTACCGAGAGGCGATCAAAACTGCCGCTCGGATGAGCGAAGTTTTCGATACATGCTTGCTCCATCTGGACTGGAATAAACTCACTACAGGAAAACATCCTACACCCGAAGAGGTTGACCGCGCATCTCGATCTTGGGATCGAAGCAGCTTAACCCAACCTCTAGAAAACTGGTATGCTCATAATATCGACTGTGCGCCGCTCGCACTGTCGAGAGCGATTTGCCAGCGAACGAACCTGACATATGATCGAGATCTTCGAAGGATCTATGCTACGGTATTAACTGTATGTGCCGCTCTATCCATTGCAGTTCTACTGGCAGTAGGCGTGTTCAACAATGCGCCGGTGGTCGAATTTCTCATTACTTGGTGTGTTCCGGTATCGCCATTCCTGTTTTGGATATTACGCGAACGCTGGCGGCAATTGGATGCGATCAACGCGAATGGTCCTGTCATTGAAGAAGCAGAACGCTTGATTGATGCCATGATAGTCGACCATTCCTCGGATCTGCGCTGCGAGCAGGCTTCACGTGAGCTGCAAAACGCCATTTTCACACGACGCTCAACCACCTACCTGATGGTCCCCGGGATTTACGGCCGGCGACGTGATGACTCCGAACAGGTAATGCGAGCGGCAGCTAGCTTCTGGCTCGAAAAAGCCGGCTTGGGTAACATAGCCGCGTAGCTAGCCGCTATGACTGGACGCCGGCGTCAAACTGAGCACTCGGCGACGCGTGTATCGGAGGCGGTCGCGAGCAGCGCCGATAATCGGTCGAACCCATGACGGCATCGAGGAGGTGTTGGCATGAGTGATCATCTGGTTGTCGGAGACACAGATTTGTCGGATCGAGCCGCACTTTTCACTATCGCACGGTGGGCCTAGGGTCGACCACCGACGCGTGATCAACGGGATCATCTTCGTGATCAGGAATTGCCTGCGCTGGTGCAATGCGCTCAAGGACTACGGACCGCACAAGATGATCTACAACCGCTTCACCCGCAGGAGCAGGTGGGTGCGTTCAACCGCATTTTTGCAGCGCTCGCTTGACCCGGTCAGACCCCTGCTTCTCGAGTCGCCACATCTCGGTGATGGCGTCCTTGAGCAACGTGTACTTGTCCGTTTTCGTGAGCGTCCTCCTTAGGCCTCGACCGTTCGGCGCGGCAGCACCCAGCTGGGCCTCACGAAATGGCAGGTATAGCCATTCGGCCGCCGCTCGAGGTAATCCTGATGCTCGGGTTCGGCCTCCCAGAAGTCGCCCGCCTTGCTCACCTCGGTGACGACGGTATCCGGCCAGAGGCCCGAGGCGTCCACGTCCGCGATCGTGTTCTCGGCGATCGCGCGCTGCTCGTCGCTGGTGTAAAAGATCGCCGACCGGTAGCTGGTGCCCAAGTCGCCACCCTGCCGGTCCTTCGTCGACGGATCGTGGATCTGGAAGAAGAGTTCCAGCAAGGTCCGATACGACGTCTTCGCGGGATCGAAGACGATCTCGATCGCCTCGGCATGGTTGCCGTGGTTTCGATAGGTGGCATTGGCGACCTCGCCCCCGGTATAGCCAACCCGTGTCGATACCACGCCGGGCCGGCGCCTTATCAGGTCCTGCATGCCCCAGAAGCAGCCGCCGGCGAGCAATGCGCGTTCTTCCGTCATGACATCGTCTCCACCTGACCGGCGTAGGCGCCGTAGCCTTCGGCCTCCATGTCGTCGCGATGGACGAAGCGAAGCGAGGCCGAGTTGATGCAGTAGCGGAGACCGCCTGCGTCTTGCGGACCGTCGGGGAAGACGTGCCCGAGATGGCTGTCGCCGTACGTCGAGCGCACTTCGATGCGCATCCTGCCGTGCGTGTCGTCGCGCAGCTCGTTGACGTTGGCAGGCTCGATCGGTTTGGTGAAGCTGGGCCAACCACATCCAGAATCGTACTTGTCGGATGACGCGAACAGGGGCTCTCCCGACACGATGTCGACGTAAATGCCGGGCTCCTTGTTGTCGAGATACGCGCCCTCTCCCGGGCGCTCGGTTCCGCTTTCCTGCGTCACGCGACGCTGTTCAGGAGTCAAGGCCGCGAGTGCCTCGTCAGTCCTACGATATTCAGGCATGCTGCACTTCCTTTCCTCGCTAATCCCAGATGAAGAGACGCTATCCCTCCACATTGATATCGGGACGGTCATGTCCATCGGCGCGTTCGGTCACCCATGTTCCGTCCGCATTCTGGAACTCGATATACGCAACCTCCCCGGACACTCCTTGCTCCCGGCATGCCATCGCGGCGGCCTTGCGGGCCATGTCATAGGTCGCGAACGTTTCCGCGAACGTGTCGCCCTGCTTGTAGGTCCAGCCGCCGTCATGTTCGACGACGCGATAGGTTACATGGCTCATCGCAATCCTTCAGGGGGTTATAGCTTTGAAGCGCTCGCGCGCGGCAAAATGGGCAGCCTCGACCCTCAGATGGATCCAGCCCGCGACCGCGAACGCAATGACGCCCGCGATGGTGGCGAACAGCAGCCCGGCGTGCAGTGAGCGCGCCACCGCCAAGCTGACTAGAACCGCGATCACGGCGCTGCTCACCCCACCGACCATGCTCGCCGCGGTGAAGAGCATCTGGAATTTCGAACCGCCGGCAGTGAACAGGTTGTGGTTGGCGTGCGCATCCCCAACGGGATGATCGAACCACCGGTCCAGGCCCGGCGACACGTCGGCGTAGAAGGCCCAGATACGCGCCTCGTTGTAGCTGAGGCGCAGGTCCTGCACCCCTGTCTGCACCACCCGGTTGAACGTGACGATGCCGAGCGGCACGAGGCACGACAGCAGCACGAACGCGAAGACGTAGAAGCCCGTGCCCATCTGCGTCGCGGTGCTGATGAAGCCGAGCGCGACCAGCGTCATCGACACCGAGGTGAGGTACATGCCGGAGCGGCCGACCGCTTCGGTCACCGTGGTTGTGCGCGCACCTGAGATCACGAAGTGCATCGTCGTCATGATGTGCACCTGGCGATCGATGTCGGACACCGGTTCGCCGGCCGAGACGTCTACTGGTCCTTCGAGAACATTCTTCATGATCCATCCGCCGTTAGCCGCAACCTAACCGTACCGGGCTGGCGACGATAGTCGCGGCAACGGTAAAACGGAGTTGTTCGAGGGTTCGCTGCGCCCACAAGCAGGCCTATAACGCCCTAATTGATCCAGCATTGCGCAAGACGCGGCTGCCGTTGGCTGATCATCATCGCCAGGCTACGGGGTTGCACAGTCAGCGCTTCGGGGGACGAGGGCTCGGCGGCGGTCGCGCGGTTCCGCCCTTTCAAGGCTCGAGCGTCCAGTGGCCGCTGAGGCCGAACAGCGTGGCGGATAGGACCTTGTCGCCGAACGTGGCGTCGACCCGGCTGCGGTACCGTGCGAACAGGGCGGCGGACAGTACGTGCGCGGGAACGGTCTCCTCCATGGCCGCCTCGATCGTGCGGTGGCCTTCGCCCGGGTCGCTGACCCGACCGTTGAACCTGTTCAGATCACCTTGCTCCGCCAGCGCCGAAGCGGTCAGGTCGAGCAGCCGAGACGACGTCGCGCTCGCGCGCCTCCACACCTCGGCGATGTCGGCGAGATTGAACTGGAACCGCGACTCGTCCGGCAGCTTCGCGGACCCGCGGCCTTGGAGGATGTCGAAACCTTCGGCATATGCCTGCATGAGCCCAAACCCGACCGCGTCGTGGACCATCTTCACGAAACGGCCGGCGCCGGTTGGGCCGGCGTGGACGTAGCCCCGCTCCGCGCGGTCGTCGGAGCCGAGCCGACTTCGCGTGGGGGCGATGTCGCCCGCGCCGGGCGCCAGCGCGTCGAAGATCGGGTCGAGCAGCTTGACGGACGCCGCGTCGCCCCCGATCGCCATGCAATAGCCGCGTCGGCTGCCGGAATGCCCGTCCATGATCCCGACGTCTAGAAGATGGATTCCCCGCGCGCTGCAGGACGCCGCCCTCCGGATGTCGTCCTTGTAGAAGGTGTCGCTCCCGTCGACCACGACGTCGCCCGGGGAACCGAGCTCGACGAGGTCGGCGATCGCGACTTCGGTCGGCTCGCCGGGCGCTAGCATGATCCAGAGTATGCGGGGCGGTTCGAGCGACGCCAGGAGGTCGTCGAGCGAGCGGGCGGCGGCGGCACCCTCGATGGCGACCGCGTCGACCCCCTGCACGCCTGGATTGAAGACCACGACCTCGTGGCCAGCTTCGATCAAACGGCCGGTGATGTCGACCGCCAGTCGACCCTGACCGATCATCGCGAGACGCATCGTGCTTCCTCCGGTTGAGTGACAGGAACCTCGGTGCCGACGCCTTCATACAGCGTCCAAGCCGTCGGGTCGGAGCCGCGCTTCACGCAGTGTCTCCCCGCTCTCGTTCGATCTTCGCTCACGAGCAGTGGACGAGGCCGCATTCCGCTTGCGGCGGCCACGTCGGTCGCCGTGGCTGGCGCGCCAAGCGCCGGCTCCGTCCCGGCGGTGCAAGGGGCACACGTCGTCCTAGGTGCCTGCTTCGCTGCCATCGAGCCATGTCCTGTACTCGAGCGCGTCCGCACGTTGCCGCCTTGCATGCGGCTCGTCATACTCTTGCGGCCAGATCGTCGGAACGACGAGGCACATGCTCTGGGTCGGCAGGACGGTGCACCATTGTGACATCAGGTGCTTATAGGCCTTGCCGACCGGTCGGATGTTGCGGTTCAGGTCGAACAGTCCGACGGGATTGACGTTGCCGTTCGTCTCGCGAAGCGCCGAATCCCAGTCGACCTGGTCCGTCAGCGAATACCATGTAAAGCCGAGGATCGGTACGCCGTCGTTCCGCACCCGCAGGACGTTCGCCCATTGCTTCCACAGCCAGTCAACCGCGCCTTCGCCGTCGGCGCCGTCGTTGAAGTTGGTCTCGGTGTGCATGACCGGCAGGCGGTAGCGCTCATAGTACTGCTTGGTGATCGCGTCGTAGCCGATCACCTCGCCAGATGCGCGGCTGTTGCCGTCCATCATGACCCGGTGCTCGTTGGTCCAGTAATAGTCGTTACCCATGATGCAGTGCGGTTTCAGTCGCTGATTCATGAAGAAGTCGTACTCGTCCCGGCTCATGCCGTTGTCGGCGAGGTAATGGTACATACCGGAATCGACACGAGTGCCGTAGTTCAGGTCAAGACTCAGGAAGCGCATCGAGTTCAGCATCTCGGCCTTGGCGATCGCGCTCGGACCCTCGGCATGAAAGTACTCGGAAGATTCGGACTGGATGAAGATCGCGTCCGGACGGACCTTCAAGATGGCTCGCATCGCCAGGACGTTCGCTCGCACCAGGTTCTTCAGGGCCGTCACGAAGGTCTGGTCGGTGACCCCCTCCTCGTTCCACCAGCCGTACTTGGCGGAGAAGAGTGCGCAGATGAACATCTCGTTCACCGGCGTGTAGAACTGGATGAACGGATAGCGCGTCGCGAAGTCGGCGGCGTATCTTGCGAACAGCTTGGGGAAGTCGCTGTTCTGAAAATTGCCCAACCAGTCGGGAAGGCCGAAGTGGCACAGGTCGACGATCGCGACGATGTTCTTGCGGTATATCTCGGCAAAGGCGAGATCGGCAAACTCCCAGTCGTAACGACCGTCGCCAAGCCACGTACGATGAAGGGGGGGTCCGTAACGCAGGTAGCTGATGCACATCTCCTGCACGAGATCGATATCAGTCTTCCAGTACCGGTAGTGCCCGCAGCTTTCGAGTTCGTCGATACGGGTCCGTCCGCCGTTGATGGTCGGATTGGAGTTCTCAATGCCCGTCGCGAACATGAAGGTCTTTGGCATCGTGGACGTCTCCTGGTGGTGCGGTCTCGACTGGCGCAGATCAAGTCAGTGTCGTGGGCACGTGACGTGTTCGTCGTCGCGACCTGTGAAGTTACGGGGCCACCCGAGCCGGAGGCGGCTTCAGGGGGCGGACCGGTCGGGCGGACGAACGCTTCGCGGCCGTCGTTCCGGCGAACGACCTCACGCCGCTTCGGCCCTGGCCGGGCGCGGGCCCAGCGAGCGCGCCACCTCGTCGACGAGCCAGCGCGCGATCTTGGCCGGTTCTACCCCGAGCTGGCGCAGCACGAGCTCCGCGACGTCGAGCCCGGCCGGCACGCTCCGATCGATCACGGTCAACATGCCAATCGAGCTGAACCGCTTCGCCTCGACCTCATCATGGACGATTACTATGCGGGTTAGGGCAGGGTAGAAATCCAGCATCGAAGACGACAGCTCGTGCGACACCTCGAACGAAGGCGTCGTCAGGACGCTGATGCGGCGACCATGCAGCGCGATCGGACCCCAGATTCGCGGATCGGCGAAATCGCCGAACCCGACCTTGTAGCCGTCGGCGACCGCCCGACGCAGACGCCGATCGTCACGTTCGATCGCTGCGTAGCCGATGCCGAAGGCTTGCAGGGCATCGGCCAGCGTCCGCCCGGCGCTGCCCATGCCCGCGATGAACACCGGTTCGATCTCCGCGTGGGGCTTCAGTTCAGGGTCGGCCAGCACCGGTCGTCGCAGACGCATGCGCCCGGCGAGGTTGCGCCCGGCTTCAGCGAGCGTCGGCGTCACGGCAAGGCTGATCGCCACCGAGGCAATCAACACCGCGCTCGCGCGTTCGCCGACCAGTTGCCGGATCGGCGAGAGGCTCAGGATCACGAACGCGAATTCGGATCCCTGGGCGAGGAGGAAGCTCAGCTGGGTCGAGCCGGGAGCCGACCACCGGAAGGAGAAGCTGGCTGCGGCGTTCGCCGCGATCTTCGCGGTGATGAGGACGGCCGTCATGCCGATCAAGGCCGGCCAGACCCGCAGCAACGCGGCGACGTCGATCGACAACCCGACGGCGATGAAGAAGAAGCTGAGGAAGAGGCCTCTGAAGGGCTTGATCTCCGATTGCACGACCACCCGGTAGGGGGTTTCCGCGATGATCATCCCCCCGAGGAATGCGCCTAGGGTCAACGAAAGACCGACGGAGCCCGTCGCCCAGCCGGCGGCAAGCGCGACGAGCAGCGCGATGCCCGTGAACACCTCTTCGTTCCGGCTCCGTGCGATCATCGCAAAGGCTGGCCTGACCACGAACCGGCCAAGCAGCAGCGCCACTCCGAAGGCCGCGGCCGCTTTGGCCAGCGCGATACCAAGGGCGGGAAGCAGTGGCGTATGCGTTTCGAGGGCGCCCGCGACGATCAACAGGAAGATCGCCGCGACGTCCTGAAAAATCAGGATCGCGGTTGCGGTCAGGCCCACCGGGCAGTTCTGCTGATGCCGTTCGGCGATTAGACGCGCGACCACAGCCGTCGATGAGAGCGCTAGCGTCGCGCCGATGATCAGTGCGGCCGCAAGCGGAAAGCCCGCGAACAAGGCCAATCCGCAGAACACCATCGTTCCGGCGAGCACCTGCACCGGACCGAGTCCGAAGATGTCGGAAGCGTGAGCCCGGATGTGCGTAAAAGAGAAGTCGAGTCCGATGTCGAAGAGCAGGAACACGACGCCGAGCGCCGCGAGGATCGCGATCGTTCCGCCGTCCAGTACCATGTTCAGGCCTGCGAAACGCAGGCCCAGCCCGAGCATCAAGTAGCCCACGATCGGACTGAGGCCCATCGCGCGCGACGCCAATGCCGCCGTGACCCCGAGCATGAGCAGCAGGATGACCGGGGCTAGCGCGGCCAGGAGTTGAATGTCGCCCATGCGAGGTCCTTGCCGGGATGATTTTGACGGCAGCGCCACTGATGCCTCTGGTATCTTCGGTCGCTCAGTAAACAGGACCGACGACCTGGCTAGGTTCGACGGCGCTGACGCATCTCCCTGAGCGACGTGCCCAAGTGCCACCAGCATGCAGAAAGCAGAACGACATCCTTCAGCAGAAATGCTCCCGGAAGCGCCGAAAGAGCGGGCGTGCCCTCATAGCCGGACTGGATGACGCCCGGCGTCGTGAACATGCATGACAACGTCAGGAGGAATGACCAGACGCCCATGGCGCTGCCGACCGCGGACAAGCGGGGATCAAGGAGCCGGCCAGCGATCAGCAGCCCGCTCGCGATCTCGAAGACGCCTAGGAAGATCGCGCCCCCAGCCACCCCGAAGAGCGTATAGAGCCACGAGATCAGGGGATTGTTCGAAATTATGCCGACCAGACCCTGCTGCTCGAAGCTGAAGAACTTCAGGCCGCCGAACCACAGAAAGACGATGGACAGGGCTACCGTGATGGCCCAGCCTCCGGATCGCTCGACGTCGTCGCCCTCCCAAAGGGTCCGATTGTGTGGACCGGTCTCGTCGGGACGGGATGCTTCCGTGCTTGCCATCTTTATTTCCTCAGGAGGAATTCCGCCGTCTGCGAGAAGAGCGTAACAGAGACGGCGAGAGGCGGTGCGCTTCCGGGACAGCGCAACACACGCCACGGTGTTTTGCAGCAGCAAAGCCTTAGATTCGCAGGAAAGGCCGTGCCGGCGGCTCCGTATCGCAGCAAAAGCGAGGCATCGGGACCGGGGGCAGCCTCTCGCCTTATAAGTCTCGGAGGCCGGCCAGAAGCGTGCGATGGTTGGCACGGTGGCAGCCCGTCCTCCCCTGCGGCGTAAGAGCCCGTACGAAAGCCTGGGTGCCCACCTGCTGCCGTCGACCTCGGACAGTCGCTTGGGCCGCTGACCATCAAGCTCGTTTGCGGAAGGGAGAGACCACGATGGCACCTACCTACGTCGGTATCGATATCTCGAAGGCTCGCCTCGACGTTCATCTTTTACCGGATGAAGAGGCATTCTCGGTTGACCGCGCTGATTCTTGGAGAAAACTGGCTCTGCCAATTTGGGATTATAGCAAGTTAAACGGGCCATTTGTACATGAACCCTTGATCGTCGCCTCCGAAGCGTGAACGCCTTAATCGAGAGACTGCCTCAAGCGGACATCTTCAAGTCGATTATGGGCGAAGGCGGCTGCGGCACCGTAGAGGCCTGGCTGGGCATAGGTCAGTAGCTTGACCGGAATCGATGCCATCAGCGGCTGGAAGCGGCCCTTAGCGACGAAACGCTGGCGGAACCCTGATCTGGGCAAATGCCCGGCGAGCCGCAGGCCAATGCCGCCGGCGATGACGACCCCGCCAAAGCCGCCCTGTGTCAGTGCGATGTCGCCTGCAACCGCGCCGAGGCTTAAGCAAAAACGGTCGAGCGCCGCGGCAGCGAGCGGGTCGTGCCCGGCCAGCGCTGCGGTCCATAGTGCCTGATCGGTCAGGTCGGCGGTCGTGACCCCCTCGATCTCGGCGAGGGTCTTGTAGATAGCCGATAGCCCCGGCCCGGCAACGACGCGCTCGACCGAGACGCGGTTGTGGCGGGCGCGGAGGCGGCGGAGCAGCGAGTCCTCGATGCTGTCGAGTGGGGCGAAATCAGGATGTCCGCCCTCGGTGCCAATCACGTGGTAACTATTTCCCGAACCGACCAGCAAGGCCACACCAAGCCCGGTCCCGGGGCCAACGATGCTCACGACACCGGTCGCCGAAAGCGGTCGGTCGGGGCCGCAGAGATGCGCGAGGCCGCTTTCACCGAGTGACGCGACAGTGTGACCCACCGCGACAAAATCGTTGCACAGCGTGAAGTCATCGACCTCGAGCTTCTCGGGGATCAGCGCCGGGCGGATGATCCAGGGGTTGTTCGTCAGCTTGAGCACATCGCCGCCCACCGGGCCCGCGACCGCGATCGCGGCGGCGCGCGGCAATCGACGTCCGAGCGCGGTCGCGTACGCGCGCCATGCCAGTTGCAGGCTAGCATGCTCGATCACCTTCATCGTTACCTCAGACCTCAACGCGACCACGCGGCCGCCGACGACCTCGGCGATGGCGAAGCGCGCATGAGTGCCGCCGATGTCGGCCGCGACGACCTCCATTACAGATTACCCGCCACAAGTGCCTCGGTGGTAAACGTCTGGTAGTTCGCCGTATCAATTGCTGTGCGTGCTGTCTTAAAAATCCGAAAACTTCTCCTAAACGAGTTCATTGGTGTCGCGTTTGAACTTTGAGGGCAGCAGCATCCGTTGCGCGAGATCTGGTCGCGCCCATCAGGGGGGAGAGATATAGTCATTTGAAGATTCAGATCGCTGGCGCCCAGCGGCTATCGAGTTCGAACCTGCCGGTGCTCGAGCGCTGCACGAGTGAGTAGTCCAAAAGGCGCCTGAACGCTGCGTCGTGGACATTAGACCGGTAACGGGGATCGACGAGAATATCGACCGCTGCCGCCGCCATCTCGCCATTTGGCTGACGGATCGTCGTCAATTGCGGCCACGCGGCACGCGCAGTCGGCGCGTCGTCGAATCCAGCGATTGAAAGCATGCCTGGTACCGCAATTCCCAGCTTGATCGCGCTTATCAGCACGCCGAGCGCCATATCGTCGTTACTGGAAAAGATCGCCGACGGCAGGGTCGCGCTCCCAAGCAAGTCTTCGCCTAGCGTGAGCCCGGAGCGAAACGAGAAATCGCCTTCGCGAACGAATGCATGCGCGAACAAACCCCCGGCGTCGGCAAGCGCGGCGCAATAGCCATCGAATCGTTCGGCTGATGAGCTGTGTGTAGGATCGCCCTTAATGAAACCTATCACGCGGTGCCCAAGGCCTAGCAGGTAGCTCGTCATCTCGTAGGCAGCGGCGCGATCGTCCATCCGGACAAACCCCGAACGGTCAATGTCCGTCGACGGCGAAATTCGCACATAGGGCAGACCGATATCGTCGAGCAGGTCGAGTAGGCGCTGGTTGTCGCACAGAGGCGGCGTCAGCATTGCGCCGTCGAGCCGAAGCGAGCGCAGGCTGCTACCAAGCGCACTCAACCAGCCGTCGGCGGCGACGTCGACGGGCTCGACGACGAGATGATAGCCGCGAGCGCGGCAGCGTATCAATGCGCCGAGCTGGATGTCAGCGGCGTAGCCGGAGCCGGGATCGTCTAGCAACAATCCGAGGAGGTATGACCGCGAGCTCGACAGACTGCGTGCAAAGGTATTCGGCCGGTAATCAAGATCGGCAATGACTTGCTGCACTGCCGCGCGTACTCCCGGCCTGACGTGCGCTTCGTCGTTCAGCACACGCGAAACCGTCTTAGGTGACACGCCGGCCCGGAGCGCGACATCCTTGATCGTGATTATCCGGGTCATGTCGCCCTCCAGCGAGTCGCGGCGAAGGCAGCGATGCTGATGTAGCACAACGCGGGGATCGCCAGCGCAGGAGCGAGGCCGACTGCATCGGCGGCAACGCCGGTCAATAACGGTAGGACCGCACCGCCGACGACCGCCATGCACAGCAGCATGCCACCGAGCGGTGCGAGTTCCTCCGCTGACGGTAGTGCGAGCGTGTAGATCGTAGGATACATCACCGAGTTGCACAGGCCCACCGCGAGCAGGGCGACGGCACTCGCGACACCGCTCGCCAACGTCGCGACCATGGTCAATGCAGCCGCGCACAACGCGACACTGGTAAGCACGCGCGACGTCGCGATGCGCCGCAACAACGCCGCACCGGCGAAGCGTCCGATCATCGCTCCTGCCCAATAAAGGCTGACTAGCCGACCCGCGGTCACTGGCGTTACGCCGAGCACCTCCCGCTGCATCAAATAATTGGTCAGTAGCGTGCCAATTGTGACTTCGGCCCCGACATAAGCGAACATCGCCCCCATTCCTGCAACTATCCGCCGATTTTGCAACAAAGCTGGGAGGCGGGTGAGGATCACCGCTGCGCTTTGTCTGGAAGCGGGATCAAGGAGATCGCGGTAGAGGATAAACGCTGTCGTGAGGCCGATAAGGACAATTGCCGAGCCGAGGAACGGCACGCCGACCGTCATAGCCGCTCCGCTCCCGGCGCCGGCTAGCAGTAGCGGCGCGGCTAGCACTGGCCCTAGAACGGTACCAAGCGAGTTAAAGCCTTGCAGCAAGGTCAATCGCGCAGCTGACCCATCGCTCGTCCCCACGATCGTAACGACAGTATTCGCGGCGATCTGAAGGAACGTGATGCCGAGCGCGAGAAGTAGCAGCGCAGCGAGAACCAGGATGAAACTTCCAACAAAGTCGGCTGTCGCGATCGCGATGCAGCCGCACGCCATGATAGCCAGCCCGGCGGCGATCGAGCGCATATAGCCCGAGCGAACTACGACAAGTGTAATCGGCACCGCGAAAAGTAGATAGCTTAGGTGCGACGCGAATTGGACTAGCAGCGCTTGAGCATAGTCTAGCTGGTAGATTAGCTTCAACCGCGGGACGAGAAGGCTGACGATCGCGGTCAGAAAACCGCCGATGAAGAAGATGCCGCTTGAGAGCGCAAAGAGCGTCAGCGCGACAGCGCTGTCCGTCCGGCTGTCGGCGTCGGCTCTAAAGAACGACCACATAATTATCGTCTAGCGCGGAAGTGCGACATCCGAAACACACCTATAATAAAATATGACATCGCTGTCATATCACGTTGACATCGATGTCGGCACAAGTAGTTTCGCACTTAAGTCCCATATGAGGGCATCGGGAGGATAAATTGATAATTTCCAGGCTTTTGGCCGGGACGGCCATTATCGTCGCTACTTTCGCTGCTTCGTATGCGGTAGCCCAATCCGTCCCGGTTGTCGGCGGCACGCCCCCAGAAGCGCAGCCGAGCAATGGTGTCACACAATCCGCGTTCGCCGAGGACCCCGATATCATCGTCACAGCGACGCGCCGCGAGACGACCCTGCAGAAGACCCCGATCGCGGTATCTGCTTTCAGCCAGGCGACGCTCGACCGCCAGCAGGTTCGCGACGTGACCGATCTCGCCCGCTTCGTCCCGAGCCTGCAATTTACCCAGCAAGGCGACCAGTCTGCGGTTCTTTTGACGCTTCGCGGCATCGGCAACGACAGCGCCTACACCGAGGTCGCCGACCCCGAGGTCGCGATTTACATCGATGGTGTATACTCCTCGCGCTCACAGGGCGCGTCGGTCCTGTTCTACGATCTTGAACGCGCTGAAGTGCTGCGCGGTCCCCAGGGAACGCTCTTCGGTCGAAACGCGACCGTCGGCGCGTTAAGCCTGATCACTGCGAAGCCCAAGTTCGACAGCGCCTCGGGCTATGTCGAGGCCATCGCCGGCGACTATAGCCGCTTTGGCAGCCGCGGCGCGGTCAACCTGCCGGTGAACGACAAGCTGGCCCTCCGGTTCGCTTTCGTCACGGAGCGAAACGACGGTTATGCCGATTTCCAGCCTGCGCCGAACATCAAGGGTATCGACGCTTCGGCGTATGTTACGGCAGGCAAAAAATACTATGCTCGTGACCAGGCTTCGGTGCGTGGCAGCCTGTTGTTCAAGCCGACAGATCGCCTGACCTGGAACCTCAGCGCCGAGTATTTCCTCGACAAGGGCGCTCCGGTGATCGGCCTGCTTCAGACGCCGCGGCCCGGCACCAAATTCTGGTCGACATTGAGCGACACCGCCCCCGACACCGACCGGTACTCGTTGGCGATCCGAAGCGACATCAATTACGACATCAGCGATGGTCTTCGGGCCGAATATATCGCTGGTTTTACGAGGATCGGCGGCAGTACCCAGACCGATGCCGATGCGGGTGCTTTGCCCCCGACCGGGGGCGTCGATCCGGCGTCGGGCAAGTTACTTTACCTAGGCGGCTTCGGTCAGAATGCGACAGTATACTCGAAGTATGATTTTTCGAGCCACGAGTTCCAGCTAAAGTCGCAGGGCCAGCATACGATCGACTTCATCGGCGGCGTATATTATGCCCACGAGGTCAACAAGATCCGCTTCGATGTCGATCAGCGCGACGGTTATCGCGACGGAAGTACACGCGCCTTCGTCGGCAGCTTCATTCAGGCCGACCGAGAGATCGATTCACTCGCGGGCTTCGGTCAGGCGACATGGAACGTCAATTCGCGGCTGCGTCTAACCGGTGGCCTCCGCTACACCCACGACACCAAGAAGGATGTCGGCGGCCGCAACGTGACCGCGTTCGGCTGCCCGACGAGCGGTCCGTGCAACATTAACATCTTCGGTCAGTTCCCGAACGCGACCGCAGACCAACTCGTCGCTCTACTCAACGCCCAGGGTGGCGCATTCTCGATCTCAAACAATGACGTCAAGGGCAGCTGGAATAAGCTCAGTTACCTCGGGCGCATCGATGCAGATCTCGCCGATAACGTTCTTGGATATGCTAGTATCAGCACCGGCTTCAAGTCCGGTAACATACAGGACGGAGGTCGCACGACAAATCCGGAGAATATCACCAACTACGAAGTCGGCCTCAAGAGCCGACTGTTTGATCGCCGCCTTACGCTCAATGTTGCTGGTTATTACTCCGACTTCACCGGCTACCAAGTCAATCAAGTGTTGACGACGCGGGACGCGGCCGGCAACACGATCGCCTCGCAGATTATTACGCAGAACGCGAAAGGTGCTACCGCCTATGGCTTCGAAGCCGAAGCGGTCGCCAACGTTACCGAGAATGACCGGATCCAAGTCTCGGCGACGGTGCAGAAGACCAAATTGAAGACGCTTGTCACTGCCGACGGCCGCTTCGACGATCAAGGGGCTGTAAGCTCACTACGTGATCTCGCCGGCAACGAACTTGCTCATGCACCCCGCTTCTCGGCTACGGCGACCTACGAGCATGACTTCAAACTTACGAATGGGGGCAGCTTTACACCGCGCGCGACAGTTCATTATGAGACGCGGAGCTGGCTGAGCTTCTTCGACGGCGACCGGACCAACCGTGTCGTCAACGGTGTGCCGGTCTATTACGGCAGCGATTTCGACAAGCAAAAGGCCTACAGCCGAACTGACCTCGCGCTTCGCTACAATGCACCTGCGGACAAGTATCTGCTAGAGCTGTTTGTGCAGAACGTCGAGGACGGCAAGATTCGGACCAACGCGAGCACCTTCGGGCCGACGCAATACGCACCGGTGTTTTTGTCGAACTATCAGGCGCCGCGAACTTTCGGCGGGCGGGTCCGGTTGAACTTCTAAACTGCGCGACGAAGGAAACCGGTTGATGTTAGCGTATCCCAAAGCGACGCTGGTAATTGCCAGCGCCGCAGCCTTCGCTGCGCCAGCTGTCGGCGCTCCGCAATCGGCGCAGGACCGCGCGGCGGCAATCGTGGTCAAAATGACGACGGCGGAGAAGCTCGCGCTCATTCACGGCTATTTTCCGCCGTTAGCAAAGCCGGTTCCGCCTGTCCCGATGGTGCCGTCAGCAGGCTATATTCCGGGGATCGCCCGGCTCGGCATACCCGCGCTGCGCGAAAGCGACGCCAGCCTCGGCGTCGCCAATCAGGTTGAGCAGCGCAAGGGCGACGTCGCCACTGCGCTGCCGGCAGGGTTGGCAACCGCGGCGAGCTTCGACCTCGAGTTGGCTTATGCTGGCGGGGCGATGATCGGAGCCGAAGCCCGCGCAAAGGGCTTCAACGTCCTACTAGCCGGCGGGGTCAACCTGACGCGCGACCCGTGGAACGGTCGTAATTTTGAATATCTTGGCGAAGACCCTCTCCTCGCCGGCACGCTTGCGGGCGAGGCGATACGCGGCGTTCAGAGCAATCACATTGTATCGACGGTCAAGCACTTCGTGCTTAATTCGCAGGAGACGGGGCGGATGGTGCTCGACGCGCGAATTGCGCCCCAGGCGCTCCGCGAGAGCGACCTCCTCGCGTTTCAATTGGCGATCGAACGCGGGCAGCCGGGGTCGGTGATGTGCGCATACAACCGGGTCAACGGCGAGTATGCGTGCGAGAATGCGGCGCTGCTGACCGGCGTGTTGAAAGGCGACTGGGGCTATCGCGGCTGGGTCATGTCGGACTGGGGTGCGGTCCACTCGACCGACAAGGCCGTGATGTCGGGCCTCGACCAGGAATCGGGGCAAGAACTCGACAAAATCGACTATTTTGCCGCCCCGCTGGAGCGGGCGATCGCCACGGGGGGCATCCCGGCGGCAAGACTCGATGACATGACGCGCCGCATAGTGTTCGGCATGGTCGACACCGGCTTGTTAGACGACCCGGTGCCGACGACGCCGCATCAGATCGACTACGCGGCTCACGCGATAGTCGCGCAACGCGTTGCCGAGGAGGGGATGGTCTTGCTCAAGAACGAAAGCGGGCTGCTGCCGTTCGCCGCAACCACGAAGCGGATCGTGCTGATCGGCGGCCATGCGGACGTCGGCGTCTTGTCTGGCGGGGGATCGTCACAGGTCCGTTCCGTGGGCGGTGCACCGGTCGAAATTCCGCTCAAGTCGGGCGCAGCGGCGTCGTTCGCGCGGACGACGTGGCACGCGTCGTCGCCGCTGCGCGCGCTGCGCGCTGCGTTTCCGGAAGCGAGGATCACTTATGTCGACGGCAGAAGTCTCGCCGCCGCCCAGACGGCCGCGCGCTACGCCGACCTTGCGATCGTCTTCGCGACACAGTGGCAGACCGAGGCGATGGACGCCGCGATCCTCGCGCTGCCCGACAACCAGGACGCGCTTATTGACGCGGTAGCAGCGGCTAATAAGCGGACACTCGTCGTCCTCGAAACCGGCGGCCCCGTACTGATGCCATGGCTCGGCCGAGTGTCGGCGGTGTTGCAGGCGTGGTATCCGGGGCAGCGCGGCGGTGAGGCGCTCGCTAGGCTGCTGAGCGGCGCGGTAAATCCGAGCGGGCATCTGCCGATAACTTTCCCCATACGCGCCGACGACGCACCGCGCCCTGGGCCGGTCGGGATCGCCGGTATCGACGCCGATGGCAGGGGCGCGCCGTTCACGGTCGACTATATCGAGGGTGCCGACGTTGGCTACCGTTGGTACGCGCTGAAGCACCGCAAGCCACTGTTCGCGTTCGGCTTTGGGTTGTCGTACACGACCTTCCGCTATGACCGGATTAAGATAAATAAAATGCAGGTCAGCTTCGACGTGACCAACGTAGGTCACACGGCCGGGGCCGACGTGCCGCAGGTTTATGTCGAGGCGGCGGGCAGCGCGGGGACAAAGACCTTCCGGCTAGCAGGGTGGACACGTGTGATGCTT
This sequence comes from Polymorphobacter megasporae, assembly GCF_018982885.2. Lineage (NCBI taxonomy): Bacteria > Pseudomonadati > Pseudomonadota > Alphaproteobacteria > Sphingomonadales > Sphingosinicellaceae > Glacieibacterium > Glacieibacterium megasporae. The sequence continues at coordinate 964,650 of NZ_CP081848.1, forward strand.
GCGCCAAACGAGACAAAACATGTAACCGTCGCTCTCGAGCCGCGTACCTTCGCGCGATTCGGCGACAAGGGCGATTGGTCAATTGCGCCGGACAACTATCGCCTAGCGGTTGGGCATTTCGCTGGCGACACTGCACTGGCTACAACGATCCATTTGCCGCTAATCCAATCTAATCAGTGACGCTGCGTTAAAGCGATCAATCCCCAGCCGAGCGCGGCGCCACCTTCGTCGATTTGTAAAATTGCGTAGCACGGTGACCGGCTGTTTCAGCATGTAACCCTTTGAGGTCATGCCGTAAGCGACTTTGACTAGGGGTCCTGTTTAAATGCCGATCAACATCTTGGGATCGCGGTAGTTTTCCGGGCAGCTTTTCCAGCGCGTGCTGCGGCAATACCGCCTTCCGTACGTCCCGCGTTAGACGGCCGCCGCCGCGGCTCGCGATGGGTCAAATGTCAGCAATCCCGTCGTAAAATCCCAAGAGTGGTCAGGCGGCTACCAGCCCCAAATCAGACATGCGGCAAGCAACTACAAAACTCAGCTTTCCGCCCAGAGCGGCCGCGTCTAAACCATATAGATCCTCAAAAGACTGTCATCCAGTGACCCGCTGGAGCTTGCAATTCAAGACAGTCGCTTTCGTCCGAAGGCAGGATCATGCGATCATGCCGGACACCCGCGGAGACGGCCTCCGCTCTGCTTGGCCGGCAACTGGCGCCGGTCCGTTGCTCTCGAAGCGTGCGCGACTTGCCGCAGGCAAAGGCTCTTACCGCATGAACAAGCGGGGCGGTCCTAGTCTAGAGCGACGCGCACGGACATGCGAAGGCAGCCCCGGAGGTCGAGATGGATCGTCCTTCCCGTATCCAGCAACCGGAGGTTGACCGTCTCGCAGGTCGGGCAACGGAGCACGAGGCCGGTGCCCCTCCCGTACAACGCGAGAGTCGCAAGCGCCCCCTCGCGACCACATTCCCCGCACACGACCACCGCGCCGGTGACATCCGAGGCGAACAGCCTACTCAGGGGGCCGGCGGCCGCGTTCCCGTCTAGCGGGTGTACTACATCAGTCATCAGTTAGCTCCCGTGGGTCCGAAACGCTCGGTTCGTATCCTCTCCTCGGCATACCCGAGCGCCACGAGGTCGGCAGCGACCTGCTCGACGAACGGGGTCGGACCACAGACGTACGCTAACGGGTCGTCAGTCGGGGGAAAGCCGATGCGCTCGAGCATCACCCGGTCGACCCGTCCGAGTGCACCGCTCCAGACGACGGGCCGCTCACGCGTCAAAGTGTAGAGTATCCGAGGTCCATCGGTGGCGGCGGTCATCCCATCGAGTTCGTCACGGTAGATGATGCTTGCCTGGTCGCGAGAAGAATAGAGCAAGCGGGCGGCTGGCGGTTTCAGTGCCTGGGCTCGTGCGCGCAGTATCGACATCATAGGAGCAACTCCCGAGCCTCCGGCGATCAGAAGCAACGGATTTCCGTCCTCCAGGCTCCAGACGAAATACCCGCCGATGGGGCCACGAAGCTCGAGATCGTCCGAAACACGGACATCATCCAGCAGGAAGGGCGACACCTCCCCGTCAGCGACGCGCTCGACGGTGATGGCGACCGCCGTGCCGTCGTTCGCCGACGCGATCGAGTAACTGCGTTGGGCTTCGTACCCGTCCGCTGCAGTCAGCCGCAGGTCCACATGCTGACCCGCCTTGTGTCCGGGCCAGCCGGGGACGTCGAGGACGAGCGTCGCGACGTGCGGCGTCTCGGGACGCCTCGCGATCACGGTTGCGGTCCGCCAGCGCAAAGGCAGGAGCGCAGCGCTAGTCATGCGTCGCCCGTGTAGCGCTGCTCGCGCCAGGGGTCGCCGTAGACGTGATACCCCAGCGATTCCCAGAAGCCCGGATGGTCACGGTCGCAGAAATGCAAGCCGCGGACCCACTTGGCGCTCTTCCAGAAGTACAGGTGCGGAACCAGCAACCGCGCCGGGCCGCCGTGGGCCGGCGTCAGGGGGTCGCCGCCGAAATGCGTCGCGACCATGGCCTTTCCGTCGATGAGGTCCGCCACAGGCAGGTTCGTCGTGTACCCGCCGTCGCATTCGGCCGTGACGAACCTGCCCGGCGGGTTCGTTAGACCGGCCCCCTTCAGGAGATCGTCCACGGTCACCCCGCGCCAGACCGTGTCCAGCTTGGTCCACTTCGTGACGCAATGGATGTCCGTGGTCATCTCGGACTGCGGCAGGGCCTCGAAGTCGGCCCAGCTCAAAACGGTCAGGTCGCGCTCTGCGTCGCGCAGCGACAGCGACCAATGCTCTAAGTGCGTTCGCGGCGTCGGGCCTGCAGTCAGAACGGGAAAATCGGAGACCAGATGCTGCCCGGGAGGGACACGTCCCGAATACTGACCCGCCGGCCGACCTCGTCCTGAAAAGCCGCGGGTGATGACCATCAAGCAGTTCCCGAACCAATCCGAAGTTCAGGCATCAACGGTCCTCGCGGAGCGGAGGATCCGGACATCGCGCCCTTCGACGACATCCGCCCGAGCTATGCGCAAGATGGCGCAGACGACGGCAGGATCGGGCCGTTTCCCGAAGTCGACGCCAGGCGGACCAGACGCTGATCACCGTTGCCTGAACTTGAGCGGCGAGGTTCCGGTGATGAGCTTGAACATCCTCGAGAACTGGGCCGCGCTGTTGAAGCCGCATTCGCGGGCGACATCGCTCATGGATCCGTCGCCGCTGGACAGGAGATCCTTCGCCCGCTGGGTCCGTCGGATCAGCAGGTACCTGTACGGCGGCATTCCCGTGGCCGTCGCGAAGGCCCGGCTGAAATGGAACGGGCTTGCTCCAGCCGCCGCCGCCAGATCCGTCAAGGCGACGTCCTCGGCCAGGTTGGCCTCCATGAAGTCCAGCACCCGTCGTAGACGATATGGAGCGATCGAGTGCCGTTGTCTCAGTGGCGCCGACGGCGCGTTGGCGTACGTTCTGAGTAGCCGCAACTGAAGCGAGTGCAGCAGAGTGTCAACGTAGAGGCGCGATGCCGAGGTCGTCCCTGCGATCTCCTCCAGCAACTCGAGAAACAGCATCTGAAGGAGCGAATCCCGGAAGCCGAGCCGATCCTCGAGGCAAAGCGCCGCATTGTCGCGGTCGAGCTCCTCCAAGCTGACGCGGTTGAGCAGGCTCGGCGTCAGGTAGATGTGCGCGAACTCGATCGGGCCGTCTGTGTGCCAGTCGAAGGCCGCACCGGCTGGAACGATGGATAGTGCGCCCGTGTCTGTCTCGACCGTTCTTGCACCGCCTTCACCGCGACGCATTATCCGTTTGGGGCCGCCCAGGTGTATGGTCAGATAATGCTGATCCAGCGCCGGCTGCACGATGTGGGCATCGACGTCACACCACCAGCGGATCAGCGTCCGCGTCGATCCGCTCCCCCTGCTGCTCACCAAGGGCGGCGCGGAAATCCCATCCCAACATAGCGGGGAGACTGGATAGGGCGGGGCGCCTGCGACGGTCATCAACTAGCCTCACATCGATTTTAGCGACGTTCCGGCCTTCGCGCGAGACGCACTCGATATCGAAACCCTAGTTCCTGGATTGGCGTCGGCCCGTTCAATCCGAGCCGAGAGCCGGTGTGCGATCGCGCTTACGATGCTGCTCCCCAAGCCAGCATGACGGAGCAGCGGGTTGGTGGGGATGCCGACGCCGTCGTCGACGACGGAGAGCAACCAGTCCTTGTCACGGCCGTTGTACGTGACGTTGATCGTACCACCGCGGCGATTCACGAAGGCGTGCTTCAGCGCATTGATGACCAGCTCTGTCACCACCAGCCCAATGCTCATCGAGAAGTCGGCCGTGGCCATGCTGTCGTCGACCTCCACGTGAAGCTCCAGATTTTGGTCGCTGTTCATCATTGAAGCGCGGATGCTCTGGCAAAGCTCGGTCAGGTAGGCGCGCATCCCGACGTCGCTGTCCGTCACGGAAGAAAGATGGCGCTGGATCGCGGCTACGGACATGACGCGGCGGTGGGCATCGTAGAGATGGGTCCGCGTCTCCTCGGACTGAATTCGACTTGCGCTCTGCATCAGAACACTCGCTATGATCTGCAGGCTGTTGGCGATACGGTGCTGAAGCTCCTTGAGGAGCACCGTCTTCTCAAGCAGGGCCTTCTCTCTGATCCGTTCGGTCAGACGCGCATCGGTGACGTCGGCGATCGTCAAAAGCATACGCGTGTTGCCGGGGTCAGCGTAGGTCAGCCGTTCCGCCCCGAGTACGAGGCGTCGGGAGCCTCGACCGCGCCGGACGTGGTCGATCTCCTGCTTTCCAGCCTGCGGATGACCGGAGATCGTCGCATTTAGCAGCGAGCGGAGTTCAGGCACGTCCCATTCACTATCCTGCATTTCGTAAAGCGACAGTCCCGTCTCCCTCACTGTTTCCATCTGGTAGATTTGAACGAACGACCTGCTCGCGGCTAGGACGGTGCAGTCGCCGTCCAACAAGACGAGCGGCACCTCGGATGCGGCAATGATCGCCATCAGAAGACTGTTCACCGCCTGGGCGGCCATTATTTGTTCCAGCATCCGCGAAGGCCTCACTTCCAAAGACTTTAAGGACGGCGTGTCTGCAGTCGATCACCGCACCCGTTCCTTGCTTCAAGCGATTGTGCGCCGCCCACTCCGTTCATCTATCACGGAACCTCGGCGCGGCTTACTTCCAATTATGCGGTTACGCTCAGCTCGCGGCGAACTTCCGGCAAGAACACGCCTAATGCGGTGATCTTAATGCGCATCTTGCGCCGTAGTGCTTCTCCTGAATCGCACTCGGCAAACGCAGGTCATTTGCGTGACGACCGGTGATACAAGGTTCCCAAGGTCGGATACCGGCGACATGCCGGTTCGCGGGCCGTCACGCCGGCCGCCGCGACCCTGCAACGGGATGTCTGAAAGCGGCGGTATTTCGCGAGGAATGCAGTCGACGACGTGTCGTCGCAGGACGGCGGTTACCTTGCCGGCATCATGACCTACAAGGAGCACAGCGAAATGCGAAAGACCTTGTTTACCCTCTCTCTCCTCCTGATCGCGGCAGCCGCGCCGGCCGTCGCGCAGGATGCCATGGCGAAGCACGACGGGATGCAGGCGGAAACGCCGAAGATGTCCGCCGCTGACACGCGCGAGATGAAGGCTTGCAACGCGATGTCCCACGACAAGATGATGAAGAACGCCGGCTGCAAGAAGCTCGCGGCCGCCAATCCCGACATGATGAAGCACGATGCGATGCAGCCAGCTCACTGAGCCAGCAGGCATAGACGACGTGCAGTGGTGCCTCGCCGTGGCCACGCCGTTTGTCAGAAGCCGCGTAGCCGGTGCGGTCACGACGGATGGCAGATCGCAGGTGCCGAAATTACCCGCCGTCCAACCGTCTGTTCGTATGCGCCGGCTTCACGATCGGACAGGGGCTTTGCTGGCGGGTCAACCGTCGATCGCTTCGGTCTCCGGCGCGGCTCCGGCCAGGTGATGGCCGGGATTCAGTCCTTGAAGACGACAGTCGATTGACGCGTGCGGTCGACTGTTAGCCGTGTTACGTCGGGACGGCTGTAGTGGCCCGCGACGTCGAAGTTCTGCCGCTCGCGACGTACAATCGCATGATCGAGTCCCGCGATGATCAACACCTCGCGGCCGATCTGGGGCGGAACGACGAATCCGCCGTCCGGACCGGCGATCGCCGAGCCGCCGTTGGCGAACGACGTCCGCCCCGACCTCCTCATCGCGTCACCGGCAGGGAAATCGTTCGGAATGTGCTCGGGCGCCATCACCGATGATGCTGAGATGACGTAACTACGGCTTTCGCGCGCGATGAAGCGCGTGATGTCGACCGTATTATGGTCCCCACCGGGCCAAACCGCGACGTGCAAATCCTCACCTTGCGCGTAGAGGGCGGCGCGCGGGAGCGGCATCCAGTTCTCGTAGCAATTGAGACCGCCGACCCGAAACGGAGGCAGTGGATGAACACGTAGGCCTTGACCGTCCCCGGCAGCCCAGACGAGGCGTTCCTCGTAGGTGGGTTGCAGCTTGCGATGAGCGCTCGCGACATGTCCCTCGGGATCGATGTACACGAGCGTGCAGTAGAGACTGTGACTCCCGCGGTCGGGTGCAGCTTCGACGACACCGAGATAGATCGCCATGCCCGCAGATCGTGCGACTTTCTGCAGAGGCTCAAGATCACCGCGCTCGATGACCACGCTTTGCTCGAGATAACGTGAGAACAGATCTTTCTGGTGCGGATCGTCGAACCGGGCACCTTCGCTATGCTCAAGCCAGAACGGATAGCCGGGAACCAGCGCCTCTCCGAAGCACACCAGCCTGCAGCCCGCCGCCGCCGCCTGCTGTGCCACTTCAAACGTCTTGGCGAGGGTAGCCGCCCGGTCGAACCAGACCGGCGCGATCTGCCCTATTCCGACGCACAGCCTGTCTTTAGGAGCGGTCGCGCCGGAGAGCGGATAACGAAATACGTCCATCAGGCTCCCGAAGTCCTCGTCAACGGAGACGGAACGATAGTTTAGCATGCACGTCTGAGGCTGTCCCCTCGCAAGCCGCGCGACGAGGGGCAACTAGTGGCACCATCCTCCAGAGTGAAATCTTCACGAGCCTCGCCTGAACCGTGTTGGCGTCATGCCTGTCATTTGCTTGAACATGCGGGCGAACTGACCGGAGGTCCTGAATCCGCAGAGGGCCGCGACGGCGCCGATGTTCAGCTTCCCGTCGGCGAGCGCCCTCTTGGCGACGGCGACCCGTCGTGAGGTCAGATACGCATACGGAGTGCTCCCGGTCGCGTTCTTGAAGGCCCGCGTGAAGTGAAAGGCGCTGACGCCCGCGATCTCGGCGAGTTCCGTGACGCCGACGTCCGTCGCGAGGTTGGCTTCGATGTAGTCGATCACCCGCCGGGTCCGTTCGGGAGCAAGCGCCAACCGTCTTGGGGATGCGCTAAGGCCGGCATTGGCGAACAGTCGCACCAGACGCAGCACCAGTGCGTTAAACAACGTGTCCAGGAACAGCTTGGAGCCGCCATGCATGGAGCCGAGCTCGGCGAGCATGGTCGTGAACAGCGCCTCGGCTAGCGGATCGACGACGCCGAGCGGATCCTGCAGCGAATGCCCGCGGTGGTCCTTGTCGAGCACCTCGTCGGAAACTTGGTGCAAGATCGCCGGAGAGAAGTAGAGTTCCGCGTAGTCGACCGGACCTGTGGTTGACCAGTCATAGGCGGCGCCCCACGGCGTGATTGAAAGCGCGCCAGGACGGACTTCGGCCTGAGCGACGCCGCCTTCACCGCTGCGGACAATGCGCCGTGCATTGCCGAGGTGCAGCGTCAAGCAGTGCTGATCGAGCGGCGGATAGCTTTCCGGCTCGACCTCGCGCCAAAGCCGCACCGTTCCGCGCTCCCATCCGGTCTGGTCGCTGCTGAGCACCGGCGGGGTGGACAGCCGGGCCGCCAAATCATCGGGTGAGATGCAATCCAGGCGGTCGACCGATGGCATTCGTCACTCCGAGGAAGGAACGAGGTCGCTCAGGGAGCGATCTCGGCGAGCATCATGTCCGTACCCTTGTGGGCCAGGGCCATCACAGCGGCGTTCGTGTTGCCACTGACGATGTTGGGCATGATAGAGGCGTCGATCACGCGGAGACCCCGAACCCCGCGAACCCTCAGCGATGCGTCAACGACGGCACCGTCGTCGCAACCCATCCGGCATGTTCCGACAGGATGCAACATGCAGGACATGTTCTCACGTGCGTAAGCTGTCAGGTCGGCGTCGCTCTGGACTGCAGCGCCAGGCAGCAGTTCGGGCTTCAGCACGGCTTTGAGTGCCGGCGCGTTCAGCACCTCACGTGCGTAGCGTAACCCGAGCAGCATCGTACGCATGTCATCGGGATGCGACAGGTAGTTCGGATCGATCAACGCCATCGATTTGGGATCGGCATCCTTGAGCGTGAGTCGCCCACGGCTCTTCGGCTGAAGCACCACGTTCTCTAGCGTCAGCCCCGGCTCGGGATCGAGTTGACCGAGCGCCCGCCGCGCGATGACGGGGGCGTGGAAGCATTGCACCGTCGGCTCTTGGTCTGGAAACTCGGGATTGAAATGGGCTACCGTCTCGATGCCGTTGCTCGAGGCAGGGCCGCTCTTCGTGCCGATGTACCTGAGCCCGGCCTTGAACGCTCCAAACAGCGAGCTGTCTTTCAGATAGCCCATCTCCGTGTACGACTGCGCGATGACGGGCACCTCGGGGTGGTCGTGGAGATTCTCGCCGACACCTTCCGATCGAACCGCTACGGGAATGCCGTGCCTGGCCAGTTCGGCCTCCGGCCCGATCCCAGAAAGCATCAGAAGACGCGGAGTGCTTAGCGCGCCGGCACAGAGCACGATCTCTGCCGCGTACACGCGCTCGACGACGCCGGAGTGCATGAGTTCGACGCCGATCGCCCGATCGCCTTCAACGATCACCCGCGTCACCAGCGCACCCGTCCTGACCGTGAGGTTGGGTCGCGTCTCGGCGGGATGGAGGTAGGCGTGCGCGGAACTGCACCGTTCGGCATTCGCCACGTTGAGCTGGCATGGTCCGACGCCGCGCTGTTGCCCGCCATTGTAGTCGGGGTTGTAGGGCAGCCCGACCTGCTGAAACGCCTTGAGCACGGCCCGGTTGATCGGCGCGATCGCCAACGGCTGCGATACAGTGACGGGCCCGTCTGCACCGTGCGTGGGGCCCGCGAACACCTCATTTTCCTCCATCGCTCGAAAATGCGGCAGCATGTCCGCGAACGACCACGCGCTCCCGTCACCGGCCGCGACCTGCCAAGCGTCGTAGTCGCGCGGCTGGCCGATCACCCAGACCATCGCGTTTATCGAGCCGCTTCCGCCGAGACCACGCCCCTGGACCAACGGAATCCGGCGACCACCCAGATGCTGCTGGGCGACGGTTTCGTACGGATACATGAACTGCCCATATTCGAGCAGCTTGGAGAAGCCTGCGGGAATGCTGATCAGAGGCGACCAGTCCCGTCCGCCATCCTCAAGGACGAGGACCCGCGCTTCGGTCTCGGCTGCGAGCCTACCGGCGACTATGCAGCCCGCAGAGCCAGCACCGACCACGATGACGTCGTACGCGACCGAGCGGTCAACCGTTGGAGCTTCCATCGACTTCTCCTCTGATCCGAGCGGCCGCATCACGCGGCCTCAATATGGCCTGCGACGCTCGCCACCAGACCCGGTATCGCGGCCAGGGCCGTGGCGACCGAAGCGGCGTGCCTGACGTCCCCGAACTCCTGGTACTCGACACCGACATGGAACATGTCCTGCACACCTAGATACCCGCGCACGGTGGCGATGTGTGTGTCGAGATGGTTCATCGTTGCTCGCGGGCCGCCAGACGCGAAGCCGAACTCACCCGTTGAGGTTAGCAGGACCAACGACTTCCCGAAGAGCATGGCTTCGAGTGGATAGTCGCCGCGCTCAAGGTCGAACGAGAAGGTGCGGCCGACGCGCACGACCAGGTCGACCCAGGCCTTCAACCGCGCCGGCATGCCGTAGTTGAACATCGGGGTACCGAGCAACAGGACGTCGGCAGCCTCAAGTTCGTCGATCAGTTCGTCTGAATCGGCGAGCGCGTCCCTCATTTCGGTCGTACGGGAAGCCGGGTCGGTGAACGCCGCCGCGATCCATGACTCATCGACGAAGTGCGGCGGGCAGACGGAGAGATCACGCCGGAGGACGGTGGTGCGAGGCGAGGCGGTCAACCAAGCGTCAACAAAGGCCTTGCTAAGCCGCCTCGAGATCGAGCGCTCGCCTCGTACGCTGGAGTCGATGTGGAGCAAAACCGTCATCGTCCGCAATCCTCCCGTTTCGAGACGCTCCGGCCCCGCGCGTTCGCAAAGCGATCGGCGACCCGTCGGCGCCGGACGAATTGTGAAGAATATACACCGCGGCCTCCAACAATGTCCCTGCGGCCCGGCACGTCGGCTCTGTAAAGCGCAAGATGAGCCGAATGCCGCAGGTTCGGCTGGCATGCCGCGGACGCGTCGACGCGTCCGGTGCAATCAGGACGGGTGCCGCCGTCGGTCGAGCGGCGATCATAGGCACGTCGCACGCTTAAAGCGGACGCACAGGAACAGGCATGCGGCCAGGATGCCCGCCAAGACGACGAAATAGGCGTAGCGCTTTCGCAACTCCGTCATGTATCGTCGTCGTGCATAAACATGCCCGCGATGCCTGCAGACGAGCAGTTCTCGTTTCACAGACAATATAATTAAATAGCGAGTAATTTACACGGCTTCACGCAAATTGCGACAAGCCGGCAGATGGCTGACAATGAATTGAGTAAATAAGAGAGAGGTCAATCGACCTCTGCCGCCTATAAACAAGTTGTGAGCGCAGAGTATCTGTCGGAAACGCGGCCTCGTAATAAACACGCTCGTGCGCACTTTTTGGTTCAACATCGCCCTGCTCGGCTGACGGCTCGTCCCGCCAAAACCGTCTGGAGGCGCCCCCAATTGAGCGAATGTCTCGCCGCCGCAGGCCGCATTCATCAATTCGATCACGGATCAGATCATGGGTCTCGCCCCCTTCTTCGATCGCGCACGCCAGAGCGCCGCGCAAGTGCTCCGCGAGTGCGGAAGCACGACGCCACGACAAAGCACGATGCGATGAAGCACGATGCGATGGATTCGTCGGCACCACAGTAATCGACTTGCATCAAGGCGATAGTGCCGCATGAGTCCATCGCCTTAATCGCCAGCGCTGGCGGCCTGCAGAAGCATCGGCTGGCCTCAATAGGCAATTTGCGCAGCTTCAGGGATCGGGAGCGCGAAGCTGGCATCCTCCGATCTGCACTATAGTAATGATCACAGCAGCTTAACTGAGACAAAATCACGCGAAACCTAGTCAGAAATTTTTCTGACGATAAGTGATTGCCCATTGTAAATCTTACGACTAGCATCTGCTTGGGGCGGGGGGATCATTAATGAGACATGCACTACTGGCACTTGCAGCGCTCGGTCTTGCGTCTTGTGCATCAATGGACGTTGTCCCCCTCGACGTTTCCGCCCGCAACGCTCTCGACGGCGCGGTCCCGGGCTTCAGGGTTCCCCGGATGACGCCGTATCTGGTCGTCGCGCGGCTTCCCGCGAAGACGACGACCACCACCACCGCATCCGGCGATCCGCGCGTCGGGCCTGCAGCTGAGACCGGAGGCGCGCTACCGAAGCCTCCACCAGGCGGCGGCCTCGTCCCTCAACCGCAATCAGGCGGTCGGACGGGCCCCGGAGCACCTGGAGCAGGCGACAAGACCAGCACTACCGGCGATGGGGCCGCTCCGGTCGCCGCGGCGGGAACGGGATCCGATACGGGTTTCGTCGCGCAATCCGACACCTTCGTGATGAAGATCGTCTACCTGCCGGACTACTCGCACTCGGTCGCGGTGCGTGTCAGAAGCGGAATGTTCGGTTCTTCTTCCCTTCAGCTGAGCTTCGAGAACGGGATGCTGACGGCCGTCGGCGGAAAGGTCGACAACTCGAAGGCCGGTGATGTCGCCGTCGCCGCGCTCCAGGCCATCAGCACCATCGCCACGGGCGGCGCATCCAAGGCGGGCGGCGGCGGCGCGGCGGCGCCCGGCGGTGCCGAAAGGATCGAGAGCAAGCCTGATCGACCGCCGCTGCGGCCGGGGGTCTACGCCTTCGTGCCGGTGGCGACCGAGAACCCGCTCGGAATCTGCACGGTCGCCTACTTCACCGAGGACGGTGTCGTGGCTCCCTCCCCGTCTGAGGCCATCGGGTGCAAAGCGAAGCCCGGTGCCGCGAACTGATCCTGCGTTCTGGCTCGACGTCACTCCGACCGGGACACCTGTCGGCGAGCACATGGTCAGCAACACCGCCTTGGTCGCGCAGGCACCCTACTTGGACCTCTGCTGGGCGGCGTGCGCGACCATGGTGCTGCGGCATCTCGGGCAGCAGGTGGATCTCCCCACTGTCGTGAAAGCGACCTACGGGAATTTCGTTGATCAAACCGCGTGGCCGCAGCACATCTACATCGACGTCTACGGTCTAAACTGCCTCTATCTGCTAAGGGAGCAACTGCTCGGCGAGGGCCCGACCGGCGGCTCCGTCTGGGTTGGCGACTGGCTCAGGGCCGACTGGCCGCTCCAGCCGTACATCCGTTGGAACGGTAGCAGCGACACCCACACCATTGTCCTCGGCGGCGTCTACGGCGACGGGCGGGTCCGCGTGCTCGATCCCGCTGCGAGTGAAGAGTCCACGCACACCTTCGATGATGTCATGCAGGGCTTCGGTGAGGGAACGCTCGAGGGCATCTGGTACGACATCGGCTATCGACCGAGAGGGCTGGCAATGGTCAACGTCGATTCCGATGGCTGAGCCCGGTCAACCGAATTCCCGTGAATCGCTCGCGCGGCAGATCGGAAGCTGGCTGCCTAGACCTGACGTCCATGATTTCGCGCTTCGGCCCGATCCGGGGCTGCGCCTCGCGGAGACGCTTGCCGTGGAATACCTCGATCCGTCTTTCGCCGGAGCGGATTCCTCCGCCGGGGTAGTGTTCCCTTCCGATGTCGATCTTCACCTGATCCGCGACAGGTCGGGCGCAGCCGTGTCGTATGCACGCAGCAGGCGCGGTGGCGACATGCCACTCCTTTCGCTGTCTACTTCGAGCCCGCTGCCGAGCCTGATCGATCAGGGGCTGGCGTTGCTTGAGACGGAGGTATCAGCCGATGGACATATCTCGATCATCCTCCACGGTCCGCTTTCCCTTGCCGCGCTATGCGTCGAGAAGGACGGCCAGGGCCTGTTCTGCCTGCTGCGGATCGAGGGAAGCGACTTCTCGGCGGCACTAAGGGTTATGCGGTTAGCTGAGTTCGTCGCTATAGTGAGAACGGCGGGCGTCGAGCGCAGCCACCGATCTGGCCGTCGACCGAATCCTCCAATCGAATAGGCTTTCACTCCAAAGAATTGGCATGGTCGCGTTCCGCGAACTCCGTCGCTCACCATCAAAACATCAAAACGCTCGAATCGGCACAGCTTGGCACCCTTCAAGTCACGCGGCAAAGGGCTAGCCCGCAGCCGCATGACCGGGGTCCAACCGGAGATCTCGGATAGCATGGGAGCATTCCGCGCCGATACGCCTCGATGATCGGAAGCGCGTCGGGTTTGCTCGTTGGCCATTCCAGATGTGAAAACCGATGATCGACGGGACGGGCTATACGCCCTTCAGGTACGACTGACCCATGTGCCCAACCATAGAAGCAAGTCGACATGCTCGAGACGCTGCGCGAACCAAGCCAAGGCATGCATCGTGCGGGCGGTCGGCACTCGTTCCAGCTCTACTCCCTGGCGGCGCGCAATGGGGTGAAGGTCACCATCATATTCGAAGAGCCGCTCTAGCTCGGCCATCAGGCGGCCGAATACGACGCGTGGCCGATCGAAATCGGACAAGGCGACCAGTTCAGTTCCGAATTCTTGAGCGTCAATCCCAATACGAAGATTCCCGCGCTCGTCGACCGGTCGGGTCCTGACGACATCCGCATCTTCGAGTCGGGCGCCATCTTCCACCACCTGGCCGAGAAGTTCGGGGAGTTTCTGCCGCGGGGCCCGAAGCCTCGCGCGGAAACCATCTCTTGGCTAATTTCGCAGATGGATTCCGCGCCATTCTGGGGGGGGCGGCTTCAGACACTTCTACGCCTACGCACCCGCCAATCAGTCCGGGGCCGGAACTCGGTTGGCCATGATCGCCGATGAGGGCTTCGCCGCGCCCTCGGTGAACCAGTTGGCCGCCGAGGTCGCGCGAGCTTTCGGAGAGCTGACCTACCGCGTCGGCGGGGCGTAGACGTTGACGAGATTGCCGTCCGGATCGCGGAACAGCATCGAACGATTACCCCAGGGCTGAGTTGTGGGCTCGAGCACCCAGACAATGGCTTCCGTATCCAGCCGCTCGCGCTCGGCATCGACGTCCGCCACCTCGAACTCCAGAATCACCGATTGATTGGCGCGAGCTAGCGCGGCCCCGGCATTGTCCCGGTCGACCGAGCGGCGGCTGCAGATCGCAAGGACCGCTCCCGCTGTCCGCAACTCCACGAAATCTTCGGTGCCGACGGGTTTGACGCCGGTGATACACTGATAGAAGCCAGCAAGAGCTGCTACGTCCTCGGTGACGATCCTGACTGACGCGAACTTCATGGTATAAGTCTCCTTTTGAATGGTGGCGGCATCCACGGGTGCTCGGCTACCGACCTGCCGAAAGTCGGCGATCCGCTTGCCCGTCCGTCGCGGCGGCGAACCCGCCGCTCGGTGGCTTCGAGGCCAGCTCCGCATCGCGGAGATTCAGTGGGATAAACGGGCGTGCCCGCCCTGCGGGGTCGTCACTCACCACTTGATCCAGCGCACCAGCATCGTCCGTGCCAGAACGGTACATGCTAGCACCGCGCTACCATACCAGACGACGACATACAGCGGATCATCGTGCCAGCAGGTCCAGGCGAACGCGAACGCGGCCCATCCAGCACTGCTAAGACCCACCGCCCAGGCGACGAGGCGCGGCCGTGTCGGCGCCGCCCGCCGAGCAAGCCAAGTCAGCAGGATCGCCATCGGCAGGGCGTATGCCAGCGTGAGGCTCGCGCATGCGATACCGTCACGCCATTGCAGGCGGGCAATCAGTCCCTCGGGCATCGTGATCGAGGTGCCGAACAACACCGCGACCGCGACAGCCGCCACGCCGGCCAGCCCCCACCACCAGCCTGCCGGGTCGAGCGCAAGCACCGCGGCCGTCCCGCAGGTGGTCGCCAGCGTCAAGCAGCTTGCCATCTTCCACCAGAACATCGGGCCATGCATTGCGACCAAAAGATCGGGCCTTGGCCGGGTCATCGTTATCACTAGGATCAGCTCGAGCGCCGCGAACCCGATCACCAGGGCGCCGTCCTGCCAGGCGCGACGCCGTCTCACCGGCGCCAACCTAGCCACGAGATCGTCGACGATCGCTTCGCTCGACCGGCTAGTCATCATGGTCACCCGCATATCCTTTGACCTTTTCCGACAGCCGTCCGAGCCCCCGATGGATGTTGACCTTGACCAACGCCGTGCTCTGCCCCGTCACGGTCGCCGCCTCCTCGATGCTGAAACCCTGCAGCTTGACCAACCTGATCACCGCCGCCTGCGCCGGTTTTAGTGTTGCAATCAGGTCGCGAAGCACCACTGCACTCAGTATTGACGTTGCGGCGTCCCCGACAACCATCGCCTCCGGCAAGGCGTGCTCTTCCGGCAGCATCTCTGTGTGATGGGTCCTCATCGACCGGAGCCTGTCGATCCACTTGTAGCGCGCGATGGCAGCCAGCCAAGGGCTGAACGGTTTCGAGGGGTCATAGGTATGCCGCTTGGTGTGGATCGCCACCAGAGCATCCTGGACCGCATCGTCAAGCATGCTGGAGGGCAGCCGGCGGCGGTAATAGCGCTCCAGCCAGCGACGCAACTCGTCAAGCAATCGGCGATCGACCACGGTATCGCCGGCCTGTGAGGCGGCCATCAACGGCGCCCAATCATCGGCCACTCAACTGCCTGCGAAAGCATTCGTCATCGCGAACGTACCGCACCAGCCAGATGTCGGCGCCGCACGCGGGTGCTCTGCCCACGCCGATCGCTACGTTGTCGGCCGCATGCGTCAAAGCCCGCTCGAGCGGTCGCGACGCCTTCGCAAGCAGATCGTCGATCTCACCGGCGCGCATGCCAACCACGTCGTCGCGTCCGTCGCCGATCACCTGCGGGGTCCACACCGGAACGTGGTTCAGCCCTCTGGCGCCGTCCCACTGCCGCTCTGTATGAATCGGCGACGCGAAGCTGTCCTTTTGGCCGAAGGGGTCCGAGGAGGTTACGGCGAACGTTAACGCCAGCACGTCGGTGCGTTCGGCGATCGCCGCAAGGTTCTTCAACGGCGGGCAGGAGGAGCAGCCTTGGCCCTGGTAGAGCTCGTCCACGGTCGTATGCGACGTATCGGCAAGAGCAGGCACGCCTAGCAGCATCGATGTAGCAAGCAGTAAAGCGAAGATCGTTTCCATTGCATCGGACTTCAAAGTCACAGACTCACCTTCGACGGCATGCGCACCGAGGTTACAATCCCAAAAGATGAAGTTTTCGGCTTGAACCAAGCTCATTAGGGCTAAATTTGCGCTTTCTTACTGTTCGTCAATCCGCGCCGTTGCGTTGATTGCAATCAGATCGCGGTAGTGATCGGCACGCCGGCTTGTTGGGCGCCCAAAGGCTGGTGAGCACGTCGGCCCGGACAAGTGCCGATGGCGAGATACCTTCAGGGTCTCGCCTGAAGGTGCCGACATAGGGAGGCGGAGAGATCGATAGATCACGTCGGAGGACCGTGCTCTCCGGCATCATTCAGCCACGCCTCAACGAACGTCCGGCTCAGATTTCGGGAGACCGAGCGTTGGCCACGGACGCTGGCGTCGATGTGAAGTAGTACCGTCATCGAACGACCCTCGCTGCCGCCGCACCCACTGCAACGGCGAAATCGGCGCATGAGTTTGAAGATCAGGATTTACGTGTTCGTACCATTGCTCATGGTATAGACTTCAGCTCGGGTCGAAATCGCCCTGCCCGACCGCACGGGCCTGCATTTGCGCAAGATACGCCGACTCTGCAATTTTCGCCGCTTCAACGTCATCCTCGAAGGCACGGCTCGGCAGAGCAGAGGGAAGGCGATACTTGAGGATCTCCAGACTCGGATTTGCCGATCGTCACAACCACTGGCACGCTTGAAAAGACGTAGAGGTATTGACAAGCGGTCGGGTGCCGCAATCGCGCTCCGCGGGTGTATCCCGTTCACCCGGATGGACATAAGTTTCCGTCCTGTCCGGGCGATCCGGCCCTACACGATGCTCAGCCACGGGTATGGTATGGTGCAGAGCCGTGGACTAGGCCCGCTAGGTGTCAAGACGGCGAACGGACCGGGGAGATGTCGTCATGGATGAGGCACAGGACCGGTTCAACCGGCGGTTCAAGCATCATAAGGCTCATTTGGGAGATGTTCGGCTGCACTTCGTGCGAGGCGGCCAGGGCCGGCCGCTGATCCTGCTGCATGGTTGGCCCGCGACTTGGTATGAGTGGCACCGTGTGATGCCGATGCTGGCCGAACATCACGACGTGATCGCCGTCGACATCCGCGGTCTCGGCGACTCGAGCAGGCCGGTAGGCGGCTACGACAAGGAGACGGCGGCAGCGGACATCGCCGGACTAGTGCGGCTGCTCGGGCTGCAGTCGATCGATGTGGCAGGTCACGACATAGGCGGTCAGATCGCGTTCGCGCTGGCTCGCACCTACCCAGATCTCGTCAGACGCGTGGCGATCCTGGATATCGCAATCCCCGGGCTTCCGGAATGGGACCAATCGCAGCTCTGGCACTTCGCCTTCCATACTCAACTCGACATGCCTGAATTCCTGGTTGCGGGGCGCGAGCGGCAGTACATCAGCTGGTTCTTCGGAGGTGAGGCGTACGACCCGTCGGCAGCGACCCGCAATGACATCGACGAATACGTGCGAACCTATACGCAGCCCGGCGCGCTCCGCGCCGGCTTCGACTACTACAGGTCGTTCACGCAAGATGCGGTGGTAAATAGGGCCTGGGCAGCGAATGGTGGGCGTCTTGACATGCCCGTTCTGTGGCTAGGCGGCTTCTCCGCGATGAACCTACCTTCCGCCGCGCAAGTCGAGCCGGCCGGGACGGGAACGCTGCTCGGTAGACAACTCGCGGACGTTGCCAGCGACCTAAGCGGCCGGGCGATCTCTGGCTGCGGCCACTGGATGTCGACAGAGTGTCCGGAGGTCGTCTCGGAAGAGCTTCTCCGGTTCTTCTCAGAAGCGACGAAAGATACCTAGTCGGAAACCGAACGCCGCAAGCCGCTAGGGGAGCGACCCGTCCGCGGAACCGACGAGAGGCGGGGCATCGGCAGACCGCCGTGGACCCCCAGCCACTGAACTCGCCGACCCGGTCGTCCGATTCGGGCTGTTCGATATGAGGCCGGGAGTCGCCAATCTAACGGCAAGTTTCGCGCCGCTTCTTGCCTCATCTTGCCAAAAAGCACCGCGGTCGGAGATCAAAGCGGTAAAAGTCTGCGGATCGTCCCAACATTTCTGTCTACGATTCAAGGCGGCGTTCGCGGTCGGCATCGTCTTCACCACGGCTTGCGCGCGACTGGCGGCAGTGTCACCCCTGGATGAGGTTACCTCATGAAGCGCACTCCCACGAGGATCGTCGCCGGAAACGTATCGGAGCTTGGACGCCAGGGTGAGGACGACACCGGCGCCGGTTCCAAAGGCAGTGAAGCCTTTCTCGAGAGCCGCGAAACAGACAGTGTTCTGGCGATCTGCAGCGAACGGTCGGTATCTAGAGATAGCGCCGCGGCCGTAGTGCCGAGATCCGACCTCCCGATCCTCGAATTCAAGGTCAAAGACGTTGGTTCCGAGCGAACCCGCCTGAGGGGTGTCGTTGGGGATTGGGCGATGGGTCTCACGACCGAGCCTTGTAGCAACCGTTCGATGCTGACCCGCGATCCGAACGGCTACCTCATCAACGTCTACACTCCGATAGCGAGCCGGTGGATCGAAACTGACGATCCATGATAGCCGCGTCCGCTCAACCGCCGACGACCTTCGCCCGGCGAAAGCTCTCGTCCTGACGGCACCTGCACCTGCTCACCTTCATCCCTACTCGGTTAAAAGTCTAAGTGTCGCGCATAGCCTCAAACCGAGGATGGATATCAGGCGGCATCTCCGCGGTCGCCAGTTCGCATCGAAGAGGAATGCGGCCACCGGGATACCGGAGCGACCTGAATGGCGAAGGTGTCGGCGTGGCTTGGGAACACTCGTCCCAACGGCGCACCTACCCACTAAAGTCCATTCTGGGACTGCGATACCGAGTCATCATGACCCGAGAAGCTCGTTTGCGGTGCGGCGGCCAAGACGCACCGCAAAGGGACCGCTTAGATCGCAGCAATGCCATTTGAATTACGAACGGAGGGCGGGGAGTGAACCTCCCCGCCCTCGATAGGCTCACTGCGGCGTTGACGATTTCATCGCATCGGCTTTCATCGCATCGTGCTTCATCATCGCGTCGTGCTTCATCATCGCGTCGTGCTTCTTCATCTGCGCCTTGGTCATCCTCCCGTGTCCCGCCATATGGTCGGTAGCCATATGATCTGTCGCCATATGGTCAGTAGCCATCGCGTCGTGTGACGCCATCTTGTCGCCCGTTGTCGCTTTGCTGGCGTCCTGCGCCATCGCACCGGTGGCGCCGAGCACAATAGCACCAACTGCGATCATCACTTTCTTGAAGGTCATCGTCGTCTCTCTCAGGTTGGCCGGCCGCTGCGAGCGGTCGGCGGGGGTAAAAGGGGGTCAACCAAGAACAGCTGTAGGGATGACGACGTCTGCGGACGGCACGAGCCCTGCCGTAGAAAGCCTAGCGCAAGCCGACCGGCTCCGGTCGCCGTCCTGACCGATCTTCACTAGATGGCTGCTTCGACAGCCGCGACCGCGGACAAAAGGGCGATGGCCTCCAGATCACAAGCGGTGCTCACGTGCCGGCGCCGTTATCCGTAAGGCCAATGGCTTCGATCTCGAACACCGCTTCAGGCCGATATAATGCCTTGACGCCAACCAGGCTGTCGGCGGGAAACGGCTGAGAGAAGAACTTGCGACGCAGCGCGACGACGGAACCAAAATTGTCCATGTCAGTGATGAATATCGTCACTTTCACGACCCGGTCGAGGCTTGAACCGCCCGCTCTCAGCACGCGGTCAAGATTGCTGAAGGCCTGTTCGCCCTGCGCCATGAAGCCGCCTTCCACGATGCGGCCTTCAACATCGTAACCAGCCTGCCCGGAAGCGTACACCAGGTTTCCGACGCGTATGCCTTGGGAAAGCGCAAAGGGCTCGTAGGGGTCCGGTTGCGTGACGACCTGCTCCATCGAACTCACCCTGCCTCGCATTCAGCCGAGAATATACGACCTGATCGTCCCAAGCGGTGCTTAACTGGTATAGCGTCGAGCGGACCGGGTAAGGATCGACCTGCCGCCCAACGCCAGTGCGATCAGCGTCGCGTTCATCGTCGTATAGGCCAGTACGAGGTTCGGCAGAAGCAGCGGCAATCCGACGAGCAGCATCGCATCGTTTCCGCCGGGAACAAGCCGCGCTCCTACACCCATGATGCCCCCACCCACCGCTGTCCGCGCCCACAGGTCAAGCGGACCGAGACGAAAGGCGAACAGCCCTGCCCGGATCGCACCCACGGTTGTTCCCGCGAGGAGTGCGAACGCGAACACGCAATGGCGCCGGAAAGTCGCGTCGTTCGGGCTCACTCCGCTGAAGAACGGCGTATACGCCCAGCCGTGCGCCAGCACTGCGAGACTTCCCACGATCAGGCCGAACGCGACCATGGCGGAGGCCGGGCGCCAACGGGATTTGACGGATGCTCTCGGCAAGGACAAAAGACACCACAAGAGAGCCAGCGTCACCGTGAATGCGACCAGAACCCGGGTCGCATGCGGGAGTCCCAGGAGCACGGACGTCACCGGCGGCGGCGTTGTCGGGTAAGTCACCGAAGCGGCACCGATGAGGAACCCCCCGATTGTCGCCAGCCGGGGAAGCTCCCCACTGCCCAATCGGGCCGCGGTGCCAAAAGCGCATCGTCCATTCACGAATGCGCCGACGCCGTAGATGACGCCTCCGAGCGCCGGGCGTATTGTCGCCGGAAGGCCGAATTCGCACGTGATCACATCGTAACCCGCCAAGGTGCCGATGCTGATCGCGACGAGCGAGCAAGCGGCGCACACTAGGAAGCCGACGAAGAGGTGCGGGCGCCGATGTCGGACCAGCTCATCGATTGCGGTCACGGCGCAGATGTTGCCGCGCTGCGCGACATATCCAGCCATGAAGACGAGCAGCACGATGCTGGCGAGCACGGCCTGACTGGGGTCACGTGGGATCGTGCGGCGGAACTCTCATGAATAGCTCGGACAGTCCTTCCGCATAGGTCGGATGCGCCGTGATGAGGCCCGCCACCATCTGGTATGAAAGCCCGGCATTCATCGCGATCTGAACTGTCGGCAGAAGTTCGCCGGCCTGCGCACCGAAGGCGGTGAAGCCAAGGATGCGATCGT
The DNA here is from genome assembly GCF_018982885.2 of Polymorphobacter megasporae. Classification (NCBI taxonomy): domain Bacteria; kingdom Pseudomonadati; phylum Pseudomonadota; class Alphaproteobacteria; order Sphingomonadales; family Sphingosinicellaceae; genus Glacieibacterium; species Glacieibacterium megasporae. Next base: position 985,826 of record NZ_CP081848.1, read on the forward strand.
CCGTTCCAACGAGCACCTTCATCTTGCCGCGCATCCGACCGGTCGAATGGCTGCGCCAGATCTCCGAATAAGGCAGTTCGGCGAGCCGATAACCGATGCCTCGACGATGCGCCTCTTTCTCGTTCAGACCGACGCTCGCAAGTTCGGGATCGAGGAACAGGCAGTTCGGCACGTGCCGCCCCACAGTGCTCCGGTCGCCACCGGCCAGGTTGTCGCGGACGATGCGGAAATCGTCGTGGGACATGTGGGTGAAGGCTGGACTGCCCGCGCAGTCGCCCATCGCCCAGACCGCCTCGGCGGTGGTCTCCAACCGCGCGTTCACCTGGACGTGCCCGGAGGCGGTCAGGGCGACCCCGGCGCGCTCCAAACCGATGCCGCCGGTGTCGGGAAACTTGCCGACCGCCACCAGCAGGTGACTGCCCTCGATCGCGCGCTCGACACCCGCGACATCGCCGTAAAGCGTCACGCCTTCCCCCGACCTGCCCGTCACCCGGTCGATGTGGGCCGAGGTCACGACCTCGACCCCTTCCTCGCGAAGCAGATCGAGGACGGCGTGCGCGATGTCGTCGTCCTCGCGGTGCAAGATGCGCTCGCCGCGTTCGATGACCGTTACGCGGCTCCCGAGCCGGCACATGGCCTGCGCGAACTCCAGCGCGATGTAACCACCACCGTAGATCAGAAGATGCTTCGGTACCACGTCGAGGTCGAGCAGCTCGACGTGCGTCATCGGCTTCGACTCGGCCAGCCCGGCCAGCTTGGGCATGATCGCGGTCGAACCGAGGTCGAGGAACATCCTGTCTCCGCGCAACGTGCGCGTCCCGCCGTCGTTGAGCGCCACTTCCAGCGTCCGCTCGTCGACGAAGGTGCCGCGTCCCATCACCAGTTCGCTGCCGGTCCTGTCGAAGTTGTCGAGGTAGATGCCGATCAGCCCACGGACCATCGCGCCCTTGCGTGACTGCACGACCGGCATCGAAACCGCGGCCCCGGTCGTGTTCACGCCGAACCCATGGCCCGTCGCGACGACATGGGCGACCTCGGCGCTGTGGATGAAGCTCTTGCTCGGCAGGCAGGCGATGTTGGGGCACGAGCCGCCGACATATCGCTGCTCCACCACTGCCACCCTCTGCCCGGCGGCCCCCAGATGCCAGGCGAGCAGGACCCCGGCCGTTCCCGCGCCAAGAATCACGGCGTCGTAGCGTTCACTGTCTATCACGATGCGGCCCCTTCGCGCTGATTTTCAAATAGGCGAGACCGCTTCACCGAAGGAGCGCCGTGCGGGCAAGTTCGACGACCTCGTTGCCCTGCCCGTTCAAGACCGCCTTCGCTGTCCACAACCCGAACCCGGCGATCTGTCCGATCTCGATTTTGGGAGGCAACGACAGTTCGTGGCGCGCGGTGACCGCGTCGAGCAATGCAGGCCCCGGGTGCGTGAGCACTGCGGCCAGCGCTCCCGGCAGGTCGGCCGGATCCTCGACCCGGCGTGCGAAGATTCCCGCCGCAGTCGCGACCGCGGCGAAATCCGGATTCTCCAGCGCAACACCGACATCGAGCATCCCGGCCGCCTTCATCTCTAGTTCGACGAAACCCAATGTCCCGTTGTTCAGCACCACGATCTTCACCGGCAACTTCTTCTGCGTGAGGGTCAGCAGATCGCCCATCAGCATCGCGAACCCGCCATCGCCCGAGAACGAGATGATCTGACGGTCGGGGTATGCCGCCTGAGCGCCGATGGCCTGTGGCAGCGCGTTGGCCATCGAACCATGGTTGAGCGACCCGATCAGCCGTCGCTTTCCGTTCATCTTGAAGTAGCGAGCGGCCCAGATCGTGGTGGTGCCGACGTCGAAGGTGAAAACCGCGTCGTCACTTGCCATGTCGCTGAGCGTCTTCGCAACGAACTGCGGATGCATCGGCTTGCGGCCGGCACGTCCCACCGCCAGATCATCGAGGCCCTTCCGGGCTTCACGATACCGCGCCAGGCTGCGATCGAGGTGCGTCCGGTCGCGCTTCGGCTCCAGCCGCGGTAGCAGCGCCTCGATCGTAGCCCGCACGTCGCCGATCAGCCCGAAATCAAGACGACAGCGCCGCCCCAGATTCTCGGGACGGAGGTCGACCTGGGCGATGGTCGCCTTGTTCGGGTAGAATTGCCGATATGGAAAATCGGTCCCCAGCATCAGCAGCATGTCGCAATCGTTCATCGCTTGATAGCCGGAGCTGAAGCCGATGAATCCGGTCATGCCAACGTCGTAAGGATTGTCCCACTCGACGGATTCCTTGCCGCCGAGCGCGTGGACGATGGGCGCCTTCAAGACCTCGGCGAGCTGGAGCATTTCGGGACGCGCGTCTGCGCACCCTCGGCCGCAGAGCATCGTCACGCGCCCGGCGGCATCGAGCAGGCCGGCGAGCCGGACCAGTTCCGTATCTCCGGGGCGCACAAGCGGGTCCGCCAAGATAAGCGCGGGCGACGGCGCCGCCATCTCGTCGACCGCCATCCCCGCTACATCGCCCGGCAGCACCAGGACCGAGACGCCGCGCTTGGCGATCGCAACCCGGATCGCGGTCTCGACGACTCCGGGCAGCTGCTTAGAGGTCGAGATCATCTCGCAGTAGTAGCTGCACTCCCGGAACAGCTGCTCGGGTCGGGTCTCCTGGAAGTAGCCCCGGCCGATTTCCGCGCTCGGTATCTGCGCCGCGATCGCCAGCACGGGGACGCGCGAACGGTGGCAGTCGTACAGGCCGTTGACGAGATGGAGGTTCCCCGGCCCACACGAGCCTGCGCAGACGACCAGCGACCCGGTCAGATGCGCCTCGCCGCCGGCCGCGAACGCCCCGACCTCCTCGTTGCGCACATGCACCCATTCAATCTCGCCGTGCTTTCGGACCGCCTCCGTCACCGCGTTCAGGCTGTCGCCGGCGATGCCATAGATTCGCTTGACCCCCGCCCGGTGCAGCATCGCGACGATCATTTCGGCGATGTTGGACGTGCTCATGATTCGAGGGCCCCCTGCCGGGAAACGCTGCACGTGGGTTCGTATTGCGGTCGGTAGAGCATCGCCTCGATCCACGGGCGGATTTCGCGAGGACGTTCGGCAGTCGCCAAACCGGACTCGAACATGTGTTCGGCGATCCGCGTCGCGGTCGCGACCTCCACGGTGAGGATGTTGGCTTGGCGCGGGAACAGCATCCCCATCCTACGCAGATCTTCGCCGACTTGGTCTGCGCATGCCTCCGCAGCGACGATGAAGCATTCGTCGGTGATCCGCGTCGGGCGCGCCGCATAGGTGGCGAGGCCGATCGCGGGGAAGATGTAGAAGTTGTTCGCCTGGCCGGGATGGAAGATGCGACCCGCATATTCGACATCGGGGAACTGCACCCCAGCCGCGAACAACGCGGTGCCCTTGGACCAGGCATACGCCTCTTCGGCAGTGCATTCCGCCTTCTCCGTGGGGTTGGACAGGGCGAAGATGATGGGACGCGCGTTGATCGCCGCAATCGCCTCCACTACCCGCTGGTCGAACGCGCCGCCTTGGGTGCTTAATCCGAATAGCGCGTTCGGCCTGAACGTCCCGATTGCCTCGACGAACTCCGCGCACGGCAAGGCGTCGTGCGCGTAGGGCCGTTGTGCGACCGAGAGATCGGTGCGCGAGGCCTCCAACAACCCCTTGCTATCGAACATCGCTATCCGCGCTCTCGCGTCGGTCTCGGAAAGCCCTTTGGCCTGCATGGCCTTGACGATCAGACCCGCGACGCCGATCGCGGCTGAGCCTGCTCCGAGAAACATAAGACGCGACTGGGTGAGATCGACGTCGGTGATCTGCAACGCGGTGGTCAGTCCTGCAAGCGCGATGGCCGCCGTACCTTGGATGTCGTCGTTGTAGCAGAGCACCCGGTCGGCGTATCGCTCGAGCAGCCGGATCGCATCACTACCCTTCCAGTCCTCGAAGTGGATGCAGCAGCCGGGAAACACCTCCTGCACCGCCTGCACGAATTCCTCGACGAATTCGTCGAGCTGATCCGTCGGTGGCGGCTCCTGACGAAGCCCGAGATAAAGTGGATCGGCGCGCAGCGACGCGCTGCTGGTGCCGATGTCGAGGAGGACGGGGAGCAGTGTGTGCGGCGGAACCCCGGCGCAGGCGGTGTAAAGTTGGAGCTTGCCGATCGCGATGCCCATGCCGTTCGCGCCGAGGTCGCCCAATCCCAGAATACGTCCACCGGTCGAGACGCAGATGAAGCGGACGTCGCGCTCCGGCCAGTTGCGGAGCACCTCGGCTACGCGGCCTTTCATGTCGTGCGCGACGTACATTCCATGGGCCCGACGGTAGATACTACCGAACTTGAGGCAGGCCTCCCCGACGGTCGGCGCGTAGATGATCGGCAGGAAGCGAACCGGGTCGCTCATCACGACGTTGTAGAACAGCGTCTCATTGCGATCGAGAAGTCCGGTTAGGTAGATGTAGCGCTCAAGGTCGGACGTCTTCTGATCGAGGTGGTCGAGGACCCGGTAGAGCTGGTGATCCATCGTCTCCACGGTGTGCGGCAGCAGACCGAGCAGGCCATTAGCTTCCCTCTCCGCCAGCGTGAACGCAGTACCCTTATTGCGGCGTGGATCGTTCGTCAGCGCGAAGGTCGGGGCGACGGCTTCGTGTCTCATGGTCCGTTTCTCCATCGATTCACCCGCGCTCGAGCATCTGCTGCTTGATGGCGTTGATTGCCCGCGACGGGTTGAGCTTCTTCGGGCAGGTCTTGGTGCAGTTCATAATCGTGTGGCAGCGGTATAGGCGGAACGGGTCGTCCAGTTGGTCAAGCCGCTCCCCGGCGTGGGTGTCCCGCGAGTCTGCGATCCACCGCTCGGCTTGGAGAAGGATGGCAGGCCCGAGGTACTTGTCCGGGTTCCACCAGTAACTCGGGCACGAGGTCGAGCAGCAGAAGCAGAGCACGCATTCATAAAGGCCATTGAGCTTCGCCGCGTCAGCGGGCGACTGGCGTCGCTCACGATCTGGAACAGGCTGGTCGTTCTTGAGCCACGGCTCGATCAACTCGTACTGGGCGTACAACCCGGTCAGGTCCGGGATTAGATCGCGCAGCACGTGCATGTGCGGGAGCGGAGCGACACGGCTCTTGCCGCCTCTCAGCCCGTCGATCGGCTGGAGGCAGGCCAGAGTGTTGACCCCGTCAATGTTCATCGAGCAGGAGCCGCAGACGCCCTCGCGGCACGACCGGCGGAAGGCAAGCGAGGGATCGATCTCGTCGACGATCTTGAGCAATGCGTCGAGGACCATCGGTCCGCAGTCGTCCAGATCGATGTCGAACGTGTCCAGGCGCGGGTTTCGACCCGACGCCGGGTCCCAGCGATAGACCTCGAACGACTTGCACCGTCCCGCCGCGCCGGGTTCGTCCAATCGCCAATGGTGGCCCTTCTCGACCTTTGAATTCGCTGGCAGGGTGAACTCGGCCATGGCTGTTATCCGATCGAGGGTGCTCAAGTCGAAGCGGCAGAATCAGATGATCCGTTTACCGGGCGGTATGCTGGACGTGTCGTCCGACCATGGCTTCAGGCGGACCGGCCGATAGTCGACCGCGACTTCGCCCGTGCCGTCCCGCCATGCGACCGTGTGCTTGAGCCAATTTTTGTCGTCGCGATCGGCATGGTCGTCGCGGATGTGTGCGCCTCGGGACTCGGTGCGGGTCAGCGCGCTTTCGATGATGACGTCGGCCTGGTCGGCGAGGTTGTGAGCCTCAAGCGCGGCTACGAGCGCCACGTTCCACTGCAGGCTTCGTCCATCGAACGACATTCCCGCAAGCGCGGGCCTCAATGCCCGGAGTCGGTCTTTGCCCTCCTGCATCGCCTCCTGCGTACGGAAGACGCCGAAGCTCTCCTGCATCACTTTCTGAATGCCGCGGCGGGCCCGCCCCGGAGTGCAGCCCCCCGACTTGAATCTGATCCCGTCGAACCGGTCCATGATCCTTTCCTCGGAGACCTTGGGTGTCTCCGCGACGAACCGGCCTCGATCCACTGTGCGAACCGCCTGCTCAGCGGCCGCACGGCCGAAGACGATGAGGTCGAGCAGGCTGTTGGTGCCCAGCCGGTTTGCGCCGTGGACCGAGACGCACGCCGCCTCCCCGATCGCCATCAGGCCCGGCACCGTTCGATCGGCGTCGTTGCCCGCCGGATTGATTGCCTCGCCGTGGAGGTTGGTCGGGATGCCGCCCATGCAGTAATGTACAGTCGGCACCACCGGGATCGGCTCCTTCGTGGCGTCGAGGCCGGCGAAGATGCGCACTGTCTCGATGATACCCGGCAGCCGCTCGAGCAGCTTTGCCCGCTCGATGTCTTCGAGGTGGAGCAGGATGTGATCCTTGCCCTCGCCGCATCCCCGTCCCTCGCGGATTTCGATGCCCTCGGCATGACTGGTGATATCGCGGCTGGCGAGGTCCTTCTCGCGCGGCGCGTATTTCGCCATGAACCGTTCGCCGTCGGCGTTCGTCAGATACCCGCCTTCGCCGCGTGCGCCCTCGGTTATCAGCGACCCGACGCCATATAGACCGGTGGGGTGGAACTGGATGAACTCCATGTCCTGCAGCGGCAATCCAGCCCGCAACGCCATCGCGTTGCCGTCGCCAGTGCAAGTGTGAGCAGACGTGCAAGCCTCGTAGACACGGCCGAACCCGCCGGTCGCGACCACAGTGCGATGCGATCGGAAACGATGGATCGACCCGTCTTCGAGGCACCAGGCGAGCAGTCCGTGGCAAGTTCCGTCCTCGCCCATCAGAAAATCGAGCGCGAAGTACTCGACGAAGAATTGCGCCTTGTGCTTCAGACACTGCGTATAGAGCGTGTGCAAGATGGCGTGGCCGGTGCGGTCGGCTGCGGCGCAGGATCGCTGCGCCAACTCGCCTTGGGCGAAGTGCGTGGTGTGGCCGCCGAAGCGGCGCTGGTAGATGCGCCCGTCCTCCGTACGACTGAACGGCACGCCGAGATGCTCGAGTTCGACCACTGCGGCGATCGCCTGCCGGCACATGAACTCGGCAGCATCTTGATCCGTCAGCCAGACGCCGCCCGCGACGGTGTCGTACATATGCCAGCGCCAGTCATCCTCGCCCATGTTCCCGAGCGCCGCGCTGATGCCGCCCTGCGCGGCGACGGTGTGGCTCCGGGTCGGGAACACCTTGCTGATGCAGGCGGTGGTGAGCCCACCCGCGACCATCCCCAACGTCGCGCGCAGCCCCGCGCCGCCGGCGCCGAGGACGACGACGTCGAATTCGTGGTCGATGATGTCATAAGCTGGGGTCACGACCCTCCTCCACCCGTGAAGACCTTCAAGATAGCGAGGACACCAGCGAGACCCAGGGCGAGCGCCAGCGCGAGAAGACCGATCTCGGCGAGGAACCTGTCCATGCGGCCATGCACGTAGTCCGCCATTATGGACCGCAGCCCGACCAGCGCGTGGAGCAGCATTGCTACGACGAATAGTAACATCACGAAGGCGTTGAACGGCCGTGTGAGCCAGCCAGCGGCGATGTCGTGCGGCGCTGCCGCCATGTGAAGAACCGAGGCGACAAAATACAACCCCAGCGGAATCAACGCCAGGGCGGTCAGTCGCTGCAGCCGCCATTCCGCGAGCCCGGTACCGGCGCTTCCCAAGCCGGCGACGCGGCGACGCCGAGAGTCGTCCCGCAAGGCGGTCGCACCCGCCGCAGCGTCATTGTCGCCCGCGCCCATCTATCCGGCAATCACGAAGAGCCAGGAGGCTGCGGTCAGCAGACCGGTCGCCGCCAGAACGGCGTATCCGCTCCGATACGCCGTCCGTAGCTCGAAGCCGAAGCCCGCATCCCAGGCGAGATGCCTGACGCCGTTGGTCAAATGGTAGAAGAACGCAACCGACCAGGCCGCCAGCGCGAGAGTTCCCATTGGGGACGCGATCGCCGTCCGCGTCGCGCGGTATGTCTCACCCCCCGCCCCGATTGCGACCAGCCACCAGACGACCAGGACGGACCCGACCGACAGGACGATGCCCGATGCCCGATGCGCGATCGAGAGCACCGACGTCAGCTGCGGCCTATACCATGTCAGGTGCGGGGAGAGCGGTCGTTCGATCGGCATAGTGAATGGCTTTCGTTGCTGAGCGCGACGATCAGGCGAACTTCAAGGCGATGGTGGCCGCGACGATGACGAGGATCAGTCCGATGCGGATCATGCCTGCAGGCTCCCCGAACCAGATCATCCCGGCAACGACGGTTCCGATCGCACCCGTCCCGGTCCAGATCGCATACGCCGTCCCGAGCGGAATCGAGCGGATCGCGAGCTGCAGAAAAAACAGGCTGCACAACAGGCACGCGAAGAACCCAATCGTTGGAACCAAGTGCCGAAAGTTCTCACTCAGCCGAAACGTGGTCGTGAACGCGACCTCGAAGGCGCTGGCGAATAGAAGGAACACCCAGTTCATGAAGCGCACAGTGTAGGCGGGTCCTCGCGCGGGTGCGGCTAAACCAGTATAGATTAGTCGGTACCGATTGAGCGAAGCAGCCCGAAAGAGCGCATCGAACGCTCGATCGACGTGGGGTCGAGGCCGCGGACGATGAACACCAGCTTCGATCGCCGGTCCATATCCGGCCACGCAGCCAAGTGGGTTGGAACGTGAACCAGCTGCTGCACGCCATGAACCGCGACGGGGCCCACGGCACCCTCGATGTTGAGCAGCCCCTTCACTCGCAGGATGCGGTCGCCGTGGCAGTGGAGCAGCATCGTCAGCCACAACCCGAACAGCGTCCAGTCGAGCGGATGGTCGATGATCAGCGACAGTGAGGCGGCTTGACCATGATGTCCTACCGGGCGGTCGATCGTGGCACATAGAGGACGCCCGTCGGCGAGCAGCGTTTCGGCGTCGAGCTCGTCCGTGGCGGCGACTACAAGTGCTGCATCAGGGTTGATCGCGCGCAGTTCGGCAATGAGTGCCGGAAGGCTTGCCGGCTCGGCGATATCGGTCTTGGTGATCACGAGCCGATCGGCCACGGCAACCTGCACCAAGTTCTCGGGCTGTCGCATCAGCGTGTCGCGTCCGGCAACCGCGTCGACCGTTGTGATCACCGCACCCATCCGAAAATGATGGCGAAGTACCGGGTCGGCGGCGATCGTAGTCATCACCGGCAGCGGGTCGGCCAGCCCGGTCGACTCGATCACCAGTCGCCGAAACGAGGGAACCTCGCCACGGTCGCGGCGCGAATGCAGCGTCCTAATCGCCTGGGACAGCTCTCCTCGGACCGTGCAACACACGCATCCGGACCGGAGCAGCACGACCGTCTCGTCGATGCGCTCCAATAGATGGTGGTCTAGCCCGACCTCGCCGAACTCGTTTATCAGGACCGCGGTGTCGGTAAGCGCTGGATGCCGGAGCAACCGGCCTAGAAGGCTCGTTTTGCCCGAGCCCAGAAACCCGGTCAGCAGGATCACCGGTGTCTTCATGCGTCAAGCAGCGTCGAATGCGTTGGCGAGAGGATCGGCGGGATGCCCGAGCAGCGTCTCCACCACGATCCACAGATGGCCTAACGTATCGACGATCTCGGTCCGTCCTGTGCGGGTCGACAGCAGAAACGCCGCGCCGTTCCAATCGGCGAGCTCGAGTCCGAATGGGCCGAGAATCCGCCGAGCGTGCGCGATCCGCCGCGCTCGTTCGCGACGGCGTTCGACAGGACCCGTGTTGCGGGTGAACGTCCCCGGCCGGTCATGGGCATCCGCCCAATGCTCCGCTCCGCCCAGCACCCCACACAGCGAACACATATTATCTGCGCGGCGAGCGGCGAGCGAAGTCGTCGGCTATCTCATCCATCGTCACGAAGTGCACGCCCGGCCGTGCCGTCATATACTCGTAAAGCCGTTCCAACATCAGCAGTACGTGCGGCCGCCCCGAGACGTCGGGATGGATCGTCATCGGGAACACCGCATAGTCGTATTCGCGATAGACCCAGTCGAACTGGTCGCGCCACATCTGCTCAATGTCGCGAGGATTGACGAAGCCGTGGCTATTCGGCGCTTTTTTTATGAACAGCATCGGCGGCAGGTCGTCCAGACACCAGTTGGCCGGAATTTCGATCAACTCGGTTTCGTGGCCCCGAACAAGCGGCTTCATCCAGTCGGACGGCTGCTTCGAATAGTCGATCTTGGTCCACGTATCGCCGACACGGACGTAATACGGCTGATAGTCGTTGTGCATCAGAGAGTGGTCGTACTTGATCCCACGTTCGAGAAGCAGCTCGTTGGTGACGGTCGAGAACTCCCACCAAGGCGCTGCATAACCGGTGGGCCGCTTACCCGACAACGCCGTGACCAAGTCGATCGACCGATCGAGCACCGCCACCTCCTGCTCACGGGTCATCGCGATCGGATTTTCGTGACTGTAGCCGTGGATACCGATCTCGTGGCCGGCGTCCGCGACCGCCTTCATCTGCTCGGGAAAGGTTTCGATCGAGTGGCCGGGAATGAACCATGTCGTCCTGATCCCCCAACGGTTGAACATCTTCAGGAGACGCAGGCTGCCGACTTCGCCGGCGAACAGACCGCGGGAGATGTCGTCCGGCGAGTCCTCGCCGCCATACGAGCCGAGCCAACCGGCAACTGCATCGACATCGACGCCGAAGCTACACAGGATTTCCTTGGTCATAATCGGGTCCTCAATGATTGAGAGCGGGTCGTATCAATGGCTCGGCGGCAAGCGCGGCGGCGAGCAGGTGATTGTCGCGCCCGGGGCCGCTCGACAGCATGAGCGCGGTCGGGAGCCCTCGCTGGTCGCTGCCGCTCGGGATCGACACACTGCACCAGTCGAGGAAATTGCCCAGGGCCGTGTTGCGCATCGTCCGCATGTTGGTGGCGGCGAATAGAGCGTCGTCGGTCTCGAGCGGAACGAGCAGCGGTGCGACGTGCGGAACGGTGGGGAACGCAAGCAGCGTGCCTCCATCAAACAACGCCTCAAGTTCCGCAGTCAAGCACAGCCGCGCCGCGCGTATCGCCGCCTCGGCCTCCGCATCGATATCCGCGCCACGGATCATACGCGCGAACACCTGCCGGTCGATGCACGCCGCGTCTGTCGCTAACCGGTGCGCATGCAGGCGGTACGCCTCGAGCGTGACGAGCGTGCCATACCGTTCGTTGAGCGCAAGCACCGCGTCGAGGGTCGGAATGGCACGATGCTCGACCTTCGCACCGGCATCGGCGAGACGGACGAGCGCGGCTTCGGCGTTCATCCGAACTGCGGTCTCGGTGCCATCCCATACCGCGTTGGACGGCACGACGATGTGAACCCCTTGGATCGTTCCACGGCGCAGTTCGGGGGCGCGGATCCCTCGCGCGGCGGCGTCGACGACGATGGCGTCCGAGAGCGTGCCGCAGATCACGCCCGCTGTATCGAGCGTCTCCGACAGCGGGAAGCAGCCATCGAGTGGCCAACGCTGACTCGATGGCTTGAAGCCGACGACCCCGTTGAAAGCCGCCGGCACACGTATCGACCCGCTCGTGTCGGTGCCGACCGCGATTGGCACCAGCCCTCGCGCGACTGCGGTGCCGCAGCCCGACGAAGAGCCGCCAGGGACACGCGGCTCGTCGGACCAGGGATTTCGGGGCGTTCCGAAGTGCGGGTTCAACCCGAGCACCGAGAACGCGAACTCCGTGAGATTGAGCTTGCCGACCGTCACTGCACCAGCCTGCGCGAGGCGATGCACAAGCAGCGCGTCCTCCTCGGACGGCGTGTTCCCGAGGGTGTGGGATCCGGCCCGCGTCACCTCGCCCTTGAGATCAAACAGATCCTTCCAGGCGATGGGAACGCCGTCCAACAGTCCGATATCGTGGCCATCTTGATAACGCGTTGCCGATGCAGCCGCCTCGTCGGCGGCACGACGCGCCGTCGTCAGGACGAAGATCGCTTCGTCAGGGGCGCTCGCGATGCCTTCCAAAACCCGGCCCGCGACATCGCGGGGGTCGTCTGATCCGGCGGTGAACCGCGCGATCTGCCGTGCGATGTCGAATTCCATCACGGATGCTCCGATCGGCTGCCGCCGGCGACCGCAAGACTGCTCTCGATGCCACGAAGCAGGCCGACCGACATCAAGCCGACCACGTTGCTGTCTGGTTTGACGTCGACGACATGCTCGACCGACTTCCCGGCGCCGTCCCATCCACGAGAATGATCATCAGACTCTCGCAAAGCACCAGAGCGGCGCGGCCTTCAGGGTTGGAATGGGAGTGCATTCGCCCTTTTTAGCGGTCCCCATCAAATGAGCAGCGAAACCAGTTTAGTTTTTCCAATCGTCCGAGATGGCTACGACCGACGCGTTCGACCGATGTGGACCTACCGGAACATCGCCGGACAATGTCCGAACCAATCGGGTCGGACGCGGACAAGATCCTCGCCGTTCGCCAGAGGAACGATGCACTGATCATCTTGTTCGGGAGCGTTCCGCGATGGCAGACGCAACGGCGGCGGCGCGCGATGACGCATGTCGACCATCGCCGAATTCTTGAAATCCACTCCGAACGGTGGGTCTCGCTGACGTCGAGATGGCCGCGAACGACGATCGCAACCTTCAGAGCCACGTCGCGCGCTTGAAACGTAAATACAGGGTGCCGCAGGCAACCGCCATGCCCGCAAGGACCACGAAGTAGCCGTAGTGCGTCTTCAACTCCGGCATGTAAACGAAATTCATCCCGTAGATACCAGCAACCGCCGTTGGAACGGCCAGTATGGCTGCCCAGGCAGCGAGTTTCCGCGTGATGTCGCCCGTCCGCTGCTGTTCCAGCAGGCTGCTGATCTCGAACACCGAAGTAAGGACCTCCCGTAGGCCGTCGACGGTCGCCAGGATGTGTCCGATGTGATCCAAGACATCGCGGAAGTAGGGGCGCACGGTCGGGTCGAGACAAGGCAAGTCGAGACTGACGAGTTTGCTCGCGATCTCGCCCATCGACCGCAGGACGCGGCTTAGGCGCGTGAGGTCGTGCCGCATGTCGAAGATGCGCAGCACATCGCGACGCTCGAGGAAACTGTCGAGCGTCCGCCGCTCCATCGCAATCACCTCCTCTTCCAGCATTTCGACCAGAGGCAGGTAGTCATCGACGATCGAGTCGAGAATCGCGTGGACGACATAGTGGACACCGTGGACGAGGAGCGAAGGTGCCGCCTCCAGGTGATCACGAACTCCGACCTGATCCTCGGTCAGTGCTCCGAGACGAACAGTTATGACATGACTGTGGCCGACGAATACCGCCGTCTCGCTGTAGTAGACCCGCCTGTCGTTAAGACCGGCGGCACAAGCGATGACGAACAGCTGATCGCCGTATACGTTTAGTTTCGGTGACTGGTGCGCTTTCAGGGCGTCGGCGACTGAAAGCGGATGGAGCCCGTAGCGAGCCGCAAGCGTCTGCATCTCGTGAGGGCTAGGGTCGGCGACGTCGATCCAGACAAAGCTGGAGCGATCGTCGGGGTAGTCGATCGTCTCGTCCAGCATGACCGAGCGCCCACGCGCGCCTCCTTGATACAGGCCCGCTGAAACGATCGCCACTCGGGAAACTCCTTGCCGGACATGCCGACGAACGAAATCGCGCGACACCTCTTCGTGCGCTCGATGCCATGCAGCCGACTGTCGGATTTTGGGCCGCCGCCGACGCAGCGGTCCTCCAGTCCGAAGATATCCGGCTGACAGCCAAACACTGCTTTCTTCATGACCGCGCCACGCCGCATGTGTGCCTCAGGCGTGGACGGCGCCTCGATCGACCTGAATGGACTGCCCGGTGATGCTCGCCGACAGATCGCTTGCCAGGAACAGAAAGGCGCCAGTTACGTCGGCCGGCTCGATGAACCCCGGCAGCGACTGTTGCGCAGTAATGCCGTCGAGGATCGAGTCCCTTGTCTGCCCGGTGGCCTCGACGAGGTGATCGAGCGAACGCAGCGCCGCCTCCGTGCGGACCCACCCGGGCGCCACCGCATTGACGCGAATGCCGCGCGGACCGAGTTCCTTGGCCCAGGTCCGCACAAGGCCGAGCGTAGCGTGCTTGGACGCGGCGTAGGCTGAGAACCCCGGCTCGGCGGTTCGCGACCAGATCGACGCGGTGCAGATTATCGACGCGCCGCGTGGCATGCGAGGCAGCAAAGCCTGCGTGATCGACCAGGTGCCGACAATATTTATCCGACTGATCCGCTCGACGAGTGCCAGGGTTTCGGGCGACGGGTCGGCGATCCAGGTGAGGCCCTCGAGCCCGGCGTTGTTGACCAGGATGTCGGGCGCCGGGACCTCGATCGCGAACCTCTCGACCGCGGCGCGGTCGGTGATGTCGCAACGATGACCGGTGACCCGCCCGCCCGTGGGTGACCGCATCCGGAGGGCCGCCTGGTCCACATCGTCGCTTTCAGCGACGATGTGGACCTTCGCTCCGGCGTCGGCGAAAGCCTTCGCAATCGCGTAGCCGATGCCCCGGCTTGCACCCGTGACAACGGCGGTCCGTCCCGACAGGTCGATGATCGGGATGGCCATGCTCAGCCCACCTTCGTCAAGACGCCGGCGATATCCGAGTTGCCGAGCGGCAGCACGCCGAGCTGGAAGAACAGCCCAAGCGTGTCTTCGTGATAGACGTACTCGACGACCTTGCCGGCTCTGAACCGGAATATCTCGGCACCGTAGATGTCGACGGCGCGCCCCGTGCCGGGTATTCCGTAAAAGTCGCCCGTGTGGGTGCCCTGCAGCCGGAAGCGACTCGCGACCTGGTCCCCTTCAGCGATCAGCTCGACGACGTCCTCACGGATATCGGGAAAGGCCGTGCGCCAGAAACGGACAAGCGTCTTGAACCCCTCACGCCCGGTCGGCCATCCGGGCAGGAAATGGCCATGCTTCACGTCGGATGCGAAGATCTCGTCCACGCTGTCCATATCGCCTTGGTTCCAACAGCTGGCGTAGATTCGCTTAACAGTGGCCTTATCGCGGTCTTGATCGGTCATCGAGGCTCTCCCGGGTTGAGGTTGCAGGACATGTTTCGAGGGAACCGGGTAACGGACGGGTGCCTCCGCCCAACCGAGGCCGCCCTGCGAAGTTCTCCATCATCGACTCTCGCGTTATGCGGGCAATTCGCAACGGCGTTAGCGTGCCGATCGAATGGTCCATCGACCGCCCCAGACAGGGTTGCGACGCACTTAGATCTCCCGGCAGCAGGAAGGTCTTGATCTGCCATCTGCCATCTGCCGTCGGGCAGGTCGCGATAGCGGATCGCCATCCCTTCCTTGACGGCGAACACCGAGCCGGGTGCATCGCCTTCGCTCGCCACGTCGATATCCGCTGCGAAGCATTCCTCGCCGGTCGTAAGCGTTTCCAGAAAATCCCGGTCGGATCGCGACAGCTTAGTGGAGTTCGACAGCTTGCGAGCCAGCGGATTGACAGCATCGTGCCGCGGCCACCCTCCATCGACTGCCCACAAGGCCGAAGACTGGCCACGAAGTCCTCCCTCGGCGAGTTCTAACGCCATTTGCGAAGTTGTTCCACCTGCCACGAAGCAACTAGACCGGTCCACCAGCGTTAAAACGCCATCCTGCTCGTCTTCTGTTCGACGCTCGTTTAAATATCCTACTACCGGGCGAGAACCCTTCTAAAACTGTGTGACGGGTGATTACAGCGCAGGAAACGCCAATTAGTGCTGCAAAAGGTGCGTTTCAGACGAGACTGCTGTCGTCTGCCTGAAGGAAATTCGTTGCCCACCGGGCATGGGATCCGTATCAGCGGGCTGCAGTGTCGGCAGGGACGCCACCTTGGCTGCCCTGAAGGTTGCGGACATCGGCGGATCTGGTCCGGAGCGCCGAACGCCGTGGCAAGCCCCAAATTTGTCGCCGTAAGATGTCCGACATCGGATGACCGGGGACGGACCTGCTTGACGATGGCGTCTCGGTCGACCCTGGGACTATGTCCGGCGAATGCAGGAAGCTGGCACCGAGGCTGACGAAGCATGACTGATTACGAACCTCGCGATGAGCTGAAGGCTCAGAGCCGATGAACGCAGATCCTCTGCCTTTGACCAGTTGGATCGGTGCCTTCCTCCTGGCCTTTCCCGCGTTGTTCTCGATCGTTAATCCGTTGGGCTCGGCGCTCATCTTTAACGACGTGACTGCGGACCGGTCGCAAGCCGAGCGGCATCATCTCGCCACCCGGATCGCGCTCTACTCGGCAGCCGTCCTGCTCGGGTCTCTGTGGCTCGGGGGCTACCTCCTCGCTTTCTTCGGCGTAAGCCTCGGAGCGTTGCGGATCGCGGGCGGCCTCGTCGTCGCCGTCCGGGCCTGGGAACTGCTCATGCAGCCTCAGGAGCACGAAACACGCAAGGCCGATGCCGCCGCGAGCGCGCAGGACTGCTTGGACGATGTCGCCTTTTTTCCGCTGACGATGCCGTTCACCACCGGACCGGGCTCGATCGCGGTGGCGATCGCACTGTCTTCACAACGGCCTGCCGAAGGGGTCGGCACTCTCTCCTTCTTCGGCGGGGTGAGCGCGGCGGCACTGTGCATCGCCGCCCTGATATGGCTCTGTTACCGCTGGTCGGACCGCGTGGGGCGGATCCTCGGCCCCAGCGGTGCAAGGGTCGTCTCTCGTCTCGTCGCCTTCCTGCTGCTCAGCGTCGGGGTGCAGATCATCGTCACGGGCGTGGAGAGCCTCGTTCCAATCATGATGAGAGTCACGTGATCCCCGACCCGGTACGGGATCATGATGTCGCAACGCACGCGAACAGTGCAGACCCTCGGACGACTCGCGGATCATCCCCTTCTCCGCCGCACGCGTCTTTGAGACGAGTCAAGCAGGGACGCATCGGGTATTCGGACCGCACGCCCCCGGGGGGGCAAGGGCGCGCGGTCCGGCGGTTGTCAGCGCAGGCGCTGACGACTGCTAGCTTCCACCAAAGAACGGCCGGCCAACCAGAGGCAAGCCGCGAAGAGCACGATGTCCTTAACGAGGAACGACCCCGGTGCCGTGGACAGGTTCAGCGTGCCCTCATGGCCCGCCGCGATCACGCCGGGGGTGGTGAACATGCAACTTAAGGTGAGGATGAAGGACCAGGCACCCATCGCCCCGCCTAGAACCGAGGCACGGGGGTCGACGAAACGGGCTGCGATCAGCAGGCCCGTGACGATCTCGAATACGCCCAGGAACCTGGCACCGCCCTGTACGCCGAATAGCGCGTAGAGCCACGAGATCAGCGGATTATTGGAGATTATCGGTTCGAGCCCCGCCGCTTCGAAGGGTGTGAACTTCATGCCGCCGAACCAGAGGAAGATGATCGTAAGAGCGATCGTGATCGTCCAGCCTCCGGCCCTTTCGATCGTGGCACCGAGGCCGATGACGGCCCTCTCACTTCCGGGATCGGTCTGGGCCGCGGGTGCACCGTATTTGGTCGTGTCCATGGCGTGTTCCTCTGTGCTGCATGGTGCGGGGGCTCGACGCGGCGTTGATGCCCGACGACGGGACGGCGCCGCTCGAAACCAGGTCCGGACGTTCGGTCGGCGGGGAAAACTGCGGTAGCCCGCCGCGCCGGCGGTTCGTGCCGATCGCCGTAACGAACGGGATCCGTTCGGGCGGCCTGGGAACCAGGCGCGTAAAGTGCATGGCCGATTCGATCACCATCATAAACAAAACACCTGCGGGAATCGTCATCGAGGTCGTTTCGACCGCAACGGCAGACTTTCAGGGTCGAACATCCCGGTGCCTCAAGCATTCGGTGCAAGGACCTCGGCCTCTCGATCCAGTACTTCGGTATCATGGCGAGGATGGGCTTGATCACGCAAAGCGTGCCAGGCGAAATTACGAAGCAGGATAGGCTCGAAAATGCCCGCAAAGCGCTAGATCGACGTGGAATCAATGCTTTAATCCGGTGCCGAAGGATTTCCGACAGCCGCCGCCGCATGTAGGAATGGAGTCGCGCATGGATTGAAGGCGCGCCCACCGCCGGTCGGCGGACAGTAGCGGAGCGCGTTCAGACCGTGGCCAGCACCGAGTTCGCCTTTACGAACGACGCCGGCATCGCGCTTGCTGGGATCCTCGAAACCGGAAACGTGCCCGTCCGTGCATATGCCGTCTTCGCGCATTGCTTTACCTGCGACAAGACCTCGCTCGCGGCGGTTAAGGTGAGCCGCAGGCTGGCGCAGGACGGGATCGGCGTCCTGCGTTTCGACTTCACCGGTCTTGGCGAAAGCGAGGGTGAATTCGGACGCGGGTTGTCGGGCGACGTCAAAGACATCGTCTCCGCCGTCGCGGCTATGGCGGGCGCAGGGATGGCACCTCAGCTTCTTATCGGTCACAGTTTCGGGGGAGCGGCGGTACTTGCGGCGGCTGGGGCGCTCGGGGACGTGAAGGCGGTCGCGGTCATCGGCGCTCCCTTCGACGCCCGGCACATCCTCACCCATCTCGGCGACGCCCTGATCGACGTCTCGGGCGACGATCGCATCCCCGTCTCCATAGGTGGAAGGGAGTTCCTCCTCGGCTCCGACTTCGTCGACGACATCCGAGCGCAGCGTCAGCACAGCCGTATCGCCGAGCTCGGCCGAGCCCTGCTGATCCTGCACTCGCCGCTGGACGAGGTCGTCTCGATCACGAACGCTTCCGAAATCTTCCAGGCGGCGCGTCACCCGAAGAGCTTCGTCTCGCTCGATCACGCCGATCATCTGCTCCGACAGGGAAGGGACGCCGTCTACGCCGCAGAGGTGATCGGGGCGTGGTCGCGCCGCTATCTCGACATCGCGGTGACCCAACCGGTGCCCCCCGTTCGTGGTCTACGCGTCGAGGAAACCGGCATTGGCAAGTTCCAGGTGAGGGTCGTCAGTCGTTCCGGAAGTTTCCTCGTCGACGAGCCGACGAGCGTCGGAGGGCTGGCGTCGGGACCGTCACCCTACGACCTGATCGCGGCCGGTCTCGGGGCGTGCACGGCGATGACGTGCCGGATGTATGCGGATCGCAAAGGTTGGCCCCTGGAACGGACGATCGTCGAAGTGGGGCATACCGGCAGAACCGTCACGTCGCGAGAGACTTTCACACGCAGGCTTGGATTCGAGGGTCGCATCGACGCGGCGCAGGAAGAACTTCTGCTTGAAATTGCCGATCGCTGTCCCGTCCACCGGACGCTTACCGAGGGAGCGGTGGTGGAGACGAGTCGGATCGTTGGCGAGCGCGACGATGGAGCACCGGACATTCCCGACGATCACGCCCGGCAGGTCGCGGAGGCCTGCACCGATGCCGACACACAGTGAGAGCCCGACGACCCTGCCGTCCGCGGGCAGCGATGCCAAGCGGACGATGCTTGGAGCAGGTTCTCAATTCGTTCCACGCCTCTTTGAAGGTCCGCGGAGCCCCATCTCCATACGTCCAGCGGCCTGGTGCGGGCCACGACCGGACGTCTGCGCAGCCAGCGGGCCCGGCACGGCGGCGGCCTTGGCCGTCGTTCGGCGACCTCCCCTTCGACGATGGACGCGATCGTCTGTCGGCGGTCCCGTCCATCGTCGGCTGGTCAACGCCGTCCGGACCGGACGGCCCGAACGATTTTCAAGGGGTGTGCCGGCCGATTTGGTGAAAAGGAGATCAACTCATGGACGAGAGCACCAGCGAAGACATCGGCGGCGATCCGCCACGCACTCACCCGAAGGCGCCAGAGCCCTGGAAGCCGATGTCGCCGCAATCCAACCTGGAGGGCAGTCTCCAGCGGGAGGATGCCCGTCGCTACGGTGACGACGAGTTTGACAGCCGCGTGAACATCATAGCGGGAGACAGGGTCCCGAAACACACCCCCGAAGCGGATCGCGCACGGGTGGCGCGCGAGCGTGGACGGCCACCGACCGTTCCCAGAGAACCAGACCGATGATCGTGTGCGGTTCGATCGTCCCGCCCGCGTGATCATGCAGCGCCGGCGTCGGCGGCGACGAGTCCGGGCTCGGCGGGTCCGTCCTGCAGCTCTCTGACCGCAGGGCGTAGACCCGAATGGGGCTGGCCCGGACACTCCTGATTGAGGATACTGTTCGTCTGCCTGACGTCGCCCTGTCAGGTGCCATGCCGGTCACCTGGCGGTGTCGTCCGGTACCGGTTTGCCAATACGTTCGCCCACCATCTTCTCTTGGGAAACGGAAACCATGGCCACGATCCCGATCATCAGCTGATCTCCGGCAGTGCGGCTGCGGCCGAGCACGGGACGTTCCTCGGCAGGATGGTCAAAACCGGCATCGTCACCCGTGATCACGATCGATGCATGGCAGGCCTGTAGCGCCTCGGTGTCGGCCCTTGGCGGGTCTTCACCTTCAGCCCGGAGAACACGACTGATCAAACCTACCACGGGATGCCGCAACCTTTCGGCGCCTGATGCACGTCCGCGTCGGCGACGGCGACGGCGACGGCGACCGCGACCGCATAGCAGATTCCCCGGCTGCCGCCCGTGACGATGGCGGTCCTTCCGGACAGCTCGACGGATGGCTTGGACATGTCACTGGTTGCTTACGGCCCTATGCGGGCCGGATCGGGTTCGAAGAAAGGAGAAAGGCCGGTATAGCCCGACTGCCTACGCTGCTCTGGTCAGGACACCAGCTATGTCGGAGTTGCCAAGTGGAAGGACGCCGAGCTGGAAGAACAAGCCGAGCGTGTCCTCATGGTACACGTACTCGACGACCATGCCGTCTTTGAACCGGAAGATTTCCGCGCCGTATATGTCCACCGTGCGCCCGGTTCCGGGAATGCCGTAGAAGTCGCCCTGGTGGGTACCCTGCAACCGAAAACGACTGGCGACCTGATTGCCTTCGGAAAGAATCTCCACGACGTCTTCGCGGATGTCCGGAAAGGCGTTGCGCCAGAACTGCACGAGCGCCTTGAAACCCTCCCGACCCTTCGGCCAGCCCGGTAGGAAGTGACCGTGCTCGACGTCGACCGCGAAAATGTCGTCGATGCTCGCCATGTCGCCCATGTTCCAGCAGTTCGCGTAGATGCGTCGGACGGTCTCCTTTTGGCGATCCTGGTCGGTCATGCTGCTTCTCCTAAGCCGCGGATGCGGCCATTCTCGTTTGAAACCGTGCTTTTCCGCTCGCATCGACTGCTTACGTCGATTCGACGGCTAGCATTGCTTAACTGGTTTGCCTCGCCGACCGGGCGACCGGGGCACCCGGAGATGCGTGTCCGATGCTCGCGCGTGCAGCAGATGGCTCGCGTCTCTCGAGTTCGTCGCAATATCGAACCACGTCGGCGGTCGCACCGCGTAGTTGCAGATAGCTCTGATCGAAGCAGGCGATGCCTTGAAGACCCTGGACATCCAGAAGATGGACGACCCGTCGCTCCATCGAGATCAGACCGCGTAATCGATACTCCTTCAGGATGCGGTTCACGTGGACAGGAGTGATCCCGAGAGTGTCACCGAGTTGGGTCTGGGTCAGCGGGAACTGGAACCGCCCTCCTTCCGCGAGGCCGATCGCCGCGTTGCGCCAGAGCAGCTCGCAAAACAGATAGGCGATGCGTGCTCGGGCGTCGCGGCGCCCGAGCGAGACGATACGCTCGCGCAGCATCGCCTCCTCCTGCATCGAACTCCACCAGAGCGCTGCGGAGATACGCGGTCGGCGCGCATAGGTCTCCATCATACCGTCCCGGGAGATCGGCGAGATCCGGACGGGGGTCAGGGTGCCGATCGAATGATCCATGGAACGCAGCAAGAACGCGTGTGAATAGCACAAATCCCCGGGAAGGAGGAACGTCATGATCTGCCGTCCTCCGTCGGGCAGCATGCGATAACGGATCGCCATGCCCTCCTTCATCATGAACACCGATCGCGGCACGTCGCCCTCGCCCGCGATGTCGACATGAGCCGGAAAGCATTCCTCCGGCCCCGTGAGTGCGTCTAGAACATCGTGGTCAGATTGCGTCAGCTGCGCGAACTGCGACAGCTTGCGGATCAGCGGGTTGGAGTCCTCCGGTCGGGGGGGGCTTGCGGGCAGAGTCCGCAAAGCGTCCGACCGCACTGCCAGTGCTTCAGTCATCGACCGGCTCCGCCGCCGGCCGCGGCCCGTAAACCCACGCGGGCGCGGCACGCCTACTGTCCGCGCCGCGCTGGGCCAGACTGATCGAGAGCATCAGCACCGACGTGGCCAATAGGACGATGTCCTTGAGGAGGAAAAGGCCGTCTGCCGACATCACCGGGGCGGCGTCGGGAGCGAACACGCCTGGAGTGGTCAGGAGGAAGCTAAGCGTAGTGAGGAAGGTCAGGCAGGACCCGGCAGCGCCGGCCAATGCGAACTTTGATCCAGCCCGCCAGAATCCGACCGCGAGCAGGGCGCCGAAGGTGAGTTCGGAGGCGCCGACCACCATACTGGCACCCTCGACGCCCAGAACGTTGAGCCATGAGGTTAACGGGCTGTTGCTCACAAGCGGCGCAATGCCTCTAGCTTCGATCGGCGAGAACTTCTGTAGGCCGAACACGATGAACACCGTGACGAGAGCGCTCCGCAGCAGGTGCTCGGCGAAGCGCTTGAAGGGTGACGAGGGTACTACGACATTCGGCATTATGATCGTTCCTTCGTCGACGGATCGAATGCGGTTCGACGGGTTCCGAACCTCCTTGCCGCCAGCCCGGGCCCGGCTATTGCAGCCAGACGTGAATAGCGCCGGCGGTTCCTCGGAAGCCGCCGTCTAGGACTGGAGGGGCGCCGAAGGCAGCGAGCCTGGATTTTCGGACCGCGTGCCGAGGGGAAGGGGCACGCGGTCCGGCGACCGTCAGCGCGAGCGCCGACGCGCGCTAGCTTCGACAAGCGACTGGCCAAGCAACCAGAGACATGCCGCGAAGAGGCCGATGTCCTTGAGCAGGAAGGCACCGGGCGCCGTCGAGAGTTCGAGCGTTCCTTCGTGCCCCATGGCGATGACACCTGGCGTGGTGAAGAAGCAGCTCATGGTGAGGACGAACGACCAAGCGCCCATGGCTCCACCCAATGCGGACGCCCGCGGGTCCACGACGCGCGCTGCGATCAAAAGGGCCGTAGTGATTTCGAATACGCCAAGGAACTTCGCGCCACCGTGCACCCCGAATAGGTCGTACAGCCAAGATATCAGAGGGTTGTTGGAGATGATCGGGACCAGCCCCTCTGCCTCGAACGGCACGAACTTCAAGCTGCCGAACCATAAGAAGATGATCGCGAGCGTGACGGTGATCGTCCACCCCCCGACCCTCGCGATCGTCGCGCCCAGAACAGGCGAGTCCATCTGACGCTTCGGATCCTCAATCGTGGCGGCACCGGGGCTGATCATGGTCAAGACGTTCTCCTATGAAATTCGCCGTCGGCGCGGTGTCCGGCCCGATGGTCAAGCGATCAGGAAAGGGCCTGGCAGAAGTGCGGACGCCGCCCGAGACGGCCGCACCGACCGGAGTGAAACGGTTGTAAAGTCGGATCGGACGGACCGTGAAGTTGCGACCCCGCGCCGGCAGCAGGCGTCAATGCTTTAGCGGTACCTCGAAGTCGGTCGACGCCCGAACCGCCCGATACCCGTTCCGTGCTCGCGACTGCAGCGGCGCCCGGAGCCGTGAAGTGGCCCTCGAAACTTCGCCTGGGCCTCGTCGTTCCTACTGACATCATCCGAACCTCTCGACATCGAGATTTCCGCCTCTCAGTGATTTCGCCGAACACGGCACTCGCTGAGCGATTTCATGCAGTCGGTACCATACCGGTTGGCTGATCAGGCGCGGAAAGGGCGATGCAGATGATTACGGCGCAGGATACGCTCCATATCGCCGGCAATGGGCGAAGTCGTAACCAGCGCCGGCGACGGGCTCGAAGAAGCGCCGTCCGGCCGCCAAGGGCGCCGACGATGGCGAGGCTGCGAGTCGACCGTCGGCAGCCAGCTGACAACGCGCTTTGCTCATCGTCATCGACATGACTTAGCTCAAAGGCAACCGGTGGTCCTCAGGGTTGGCGGACGTCCCGTTGCGGGCGGATCGATCTCACGGGTCCGCCTGACCGGATTCGTTCACTCCCCGGGCGATAGGCACTCGGCTGGTTCGCGCGGACCGCAGGCAGCGGGGTGACGTACGATAGGCGCACATACGATCCCGGCGGCGATTGCGAAGGGCAGGCCCTGCAATCGGCCGACGCTGCTTAACTGGTTAAGCCTGGAAGATTGCGATCGCTGATAATGCTTTTCAGCAAGTGGAAGGCGCGACCTGAATTTCGCAGATCGGTCGTGAGATCAGTCGATCCAACGGCGGTGCCGACCTGCCTTCCGCCTTTCACCCGTTAGGAAGCCGATCCGATGGCGCACGATCCTCGAGAACAGGCAGATCCTGCAATGCCCAGAATACAGACAGGAGTGACGTCCTTCCTGGGCAGGATGGTCGAGACGTGCATCGTCACCCGGGACCATCGTCGCACAATGGAGGGCCTTTGCCGGCTCGGCATAGGCCCATGGCGGATCTTCACGTTCAGTCCCGAGAACACGGCCAATCAGACGTACCGTGGCCGACCAGCCGAATTCGTTCTTACGGTCTGCTTCGCCGAGGTCGGCGACATGATCTGGGAACTTATAGAGCCAGTTTCCGGCGACACGATCTTCAGGGACCACCTCGACTGGCACGGTGAGGGTGTTCATCACACGGCTCATGACTGCAACAACATCCCGTTCGAGGCCCGACTGGAGGAGTTCGCCCGGAGGGGCTTCAAGCTGATTCAATCCGGCAGCTGGATGGGCCGAAACCATTTCGCGTTCTTCGGAACCGAGGACGCGACGACAACGTGCTTCGAGACCTACGTCTTCCCCGACGACTGGGCCTATCCCGAACCCGACAGCTGGTACCCGGCGAAACCCTAGCCGAACCGGTGCCGGGATCGGGCGCTTGCGGTCCGCTCAAAGCTCGAGGAGCAGATATGGCCCATGATCCCGACCCAGTCATCATCGCGCTCGGCTCGCCGTGACGACGATCAACGACCTGACCGGGTATGATGAAGACGGGTCGATCACGGACGTCGATACCAAGCTCAAGAAGGGGCGGCTGAACACTTACGACGTGACACTGGCCGCATTCGCCTTCAACGCTCCAGGCTACATCGCGGCCTCCGCGATACCGCTCATCTATGGGGTCGTCGGGCACGCGGCGCCGCTGTCGATCCTCGTCGCCTTCCTGTTCCCAATGTGCGTCCTGGCGTTCTGCCTGATCCGTCTCGTCCGCGAGGCTCCGTCCGCCGGAGGCGTGTTCACCTTCACCGAACGCTTCGTACATCCCGGCGCCGCGACCGTACTCGGATGGACGTATACGGTCATGGCCGCCACGACCGCCCCACTGACCGCGGTGATTGGAGCCCGATACATCCAAGCGCTGTTTCCCGCCTTTCAGGGAGACTTCCAGGCGAGGATCATCGGCACGGTGATGCTCGTGGTGTTCTCGGTGGTGAGCAACCGCGGCGTCGAGTTGACGGCGAAGATCGCCGGCGTCCTGCTCGCGTTCGAGATCGTGGTGGTTGCGGGACTTGGCCTCTGCGGCATCGTCGCTCCCCAGGTCCACGACGTGCCGATCCTGTCCCTCTATTCGGTCAGCGCCGCCGGCGGACTGATGGCCGTCGGTCAGGGCGTCCTCTTCGGCGTCTTCATGCTCGCCAACTTCGACTCGGCGATCAACTTCATCGAGGAATCGAAGGTGCCCGTGCGGACAGTGCAACGCTCGCTCATGCTCGTTCTAGGCCTCGCGCTGATCGTGTACAGCCTCGCAGCCATCGGCTGGCAGTTCGCAGTTCCCATCCCGGAACTCACCAGGGCGAGCGCCGCTCCGGGTGGAAGCCCTATCGCCACCGTGGCCGACGTCTATCTTCCGGGCTGGCTGACCTGGATTGCCCCCCTTGTCGTCGTGACGTCCAGTTTCGCGGGCATGCAGGCGTCGCTCAACTCGGGGGCGCGGACCCTATACCGTATGGGGCAGGACGGACACCTGCCGGCGAGGGTCTGTCGCACCAACCGCCATCAGGCGCCATCGACGGCGATCTTCGGGCTCGCTGCCGCAGGCGTACTCGCCGTCTGGCTACGGCCCTTCGCAGACCTCGTCTGGTACATTGACACCTTCACGATTACCCTGGTTCTCTCCTACGTCGCGATGCTCGCGGCCTACATCCGGCTGGTCTGGTCGAAACATCCCGCCGGCACGGCGACAATGCTTTCTGTGCTTCCGGCGTTGGCGCTCGTAATGCTCGTGTACGTCGCGTATTCGGCGGGCATTTCGGCATCCGATTCAAGCGCCAAGTACAACGCCTGGTACATCGGAACAGCGGTTTTGCTGACGGGATGGTTTCTGGTCGTCCTGAACCGCCGGCGACGGAGGGCGCACCAGTCCCGGCGCGCCGAAGTCGACGTCGGCGTTTCCAACGTCACGCCTGCAGCCGTCGCTTCGTCGACCTGACGCAAACTCCCTTCATTCATCTCGGAAGCCTTCCATGCACCAGCCCCCTCTCGATGCGTTCGTTCGTCGACGATTTGTGCGGAACCGAGCGGCAGTGCCGCGCATCCGCGATTCTAAATTTTCGATTGACGGTGGACCACCGTGAATCTGGGGGAACCTGCATTGCCGGATTACCGCAGCGGCCAGGGGCGGCAACGTTGTCGAGATTTTGCAGGATCAGTGAGACCGGCATCGAGACGGGCTCGAGGCGCCTGAGCGAGAGGAACCACATTGTCCAAGTACCGGATCGGCATCATAGGTCTCGGCAAGATCGCGCGCGATCAGCACCTACCCGCGATCTCCGCGTCAGGCGCGTTCGAGCTAGCGGCGGTATCCAACATCGGCGGCTCGACAGCGCTGGTGGGCGTTCCCGCCTTTCCCGGCTACGTCGAAATGCTAGAAGCCGTCTCGGATCTCGACGCGGTGTCGATCTGCACTCCTCCCGGACCCCGCCGCTCGATCGCCGCAGCGTGCCTGGCGGCCGGCAAGCATGTACTGCTCGAGAAGCCGCCGGCGGCGACGGTGGCGGAGGTCGGCGACATCGCGCGCCGTGCCGCAGCGATCGGCAAGGTGGCCTTCGCCACCTACCACGCGCAGCACAATGCCGCCGTCAAGCGAGCGGCCAACCTCCTCGAAGGCAAGACGGTGAAGTCTCTCGGCGTGATCTGGAAGGAGGACCTGCGGCAATGGCATCCCGGACAGGACTGGATACTGGAGGCGGGCGGCTTCGGCATCTTCGATCCCGGTATCAACGCGTTATCGATCTTGACCCGCATCCTTCCCGAACCGGTGTTCGTAAGTGCGGCAGAGCTGTTCTTTCCAGCCAACCGCCAAGCGCCCATTGCGGCTAAGCTAACGTTCAGCACCGGGCTCGCCCCGGATGGGCAGCTGACCGGCGACTTCGACTGGCGTGAGACCGGGCCGCAGACATGGTCGATCGCCGTCGAGACCGTCGATGGGACCAAGCTCAAGCTGACTGACGGCGGATCGCGACTTGAGACCGAAGGCGCGCCACCATTCGTCGGTCCGGCCGACGAATACCTCGATATCTATAGGGAGTTCGCCGAACGGCTGGAGGATCGTCGCTCGAACGTCGATGCGGCACCCCTTCAGCTTGTCGCGGACGCCTTTATGATCGCGACCCGGACCGAGGTCGCGGCTTTTGACTTCGCCGGATCGTCGCAGGCGCTGCCCGCGCCGGATCGCCAGAAACCGGACTGACGACGCGCTTCGCGCCCGGCGACGCCGGGCCCAGCAACCACACAGCGCTGCCCAGGAGGTCATCCGATCTGGAACGCACAGCCGCTTCCCCACGCCTGACATGGTGACGTGGCATAGCCGGGGTTTCCCGGGGGAGCCGCGTTTAGCCTTCCGCGAACGGTCCCAAGGCGTGTTAGGTTGGTTCGTCGATGATCGAATAGGACATAATGAGTTCATCGGCCTCCTAGGCGGGAGGGAGATGGCAATCGTTGCCCAACGAATGCGAGGACCATCCAGTAAACCAGAAACCAAGTCGACTATAGTGCAACATAGGGTCGACCAAGGCAGTCAATTGATTTTTTGTGATATAGCCTGTGACGTTCACCAGGATCCGCCGTCTTGCTGGCGCTGCCGGCATTGGAGGGCTGCAGTAAAAGGCCGCCCGACTTTAGATAGGCGGCCCTTTACCTCACTCAAGTGTTCACTGTTTAGGCATGATTGATGCGCGTCGCGAGCTTGTTGCGGCTGCGGAGCGAGCCGCCGATTGCGCCGAAACCGATGATCATCATGGCCCACGTTGCCGGCTCTGGGACGTCACCTGCGACCGGTGTCGTAAAGCTGAAGTTGTCGAAGATTACGCCACCCGGATCGTCCGAGAAGACGATCAGCTGCGTGATGTTCGGCACGATGGACAGGTTGAACACGTCCTGGGTGAGAGGGTCTCCATCCGCGAAAAGTCGGCCAGTAAAGGACGCCGTCGTTGAAGAGCCCTGAAATCCTAGCGTGCTCGTCGTGTCATCATCGGAGTAATTGAAGGTAAGATTCGACACCGGCTTTAAGAAATCGATAATAAGAGTACCGCTGCAATCGGTCTGGAATGCGCAAAGCGCCAGGCCGGTGCTGCCGGAAACAGCGCTGAACCCTCCCGACGACGAGCTGAACGTCACCCCTGGGTAGCTAATCGAACCCTCAGCCTGCACGCCTACCGTCAGATTTTCAAAGTCAATCGTCTCGGCGAGCGCTGGAGAGTTGGCCAAGAGCAGCGAACTTACCGCTGCGATTAACTTCTGCAATGTCTTCATTCGTCACTCCTGAACTCGCGCCGCGCTGCATCTGCGCGGACGCGCGAGGACGCTATGGTAAACGTCAGCGCAGAGGTCAACGGCGCGAGTCGCGGTCCATTTCAGCGCTGGCCAGCGACCAGTACCGCAATCGTGATGGCGACAGCGTTAGGGCACAAATGATCGCAGCGTGTCTGTGACAATGTCCTCTATCCCCTCCGGATTCCAGGGCTTTTCGCCGCAAATGATCCGAAATGGAATTCTGGCTGTCATGCACGCCATCATCGAGTGATTGTGCTACGGAATCGTCATGGGGTTCCGCCCCTACCTTCTCGAAACACTTGTCATCGAGTGTCAACTCCCGGCACGTCAATGCGTCGGGCGGCACCGCGGGGCCGGCAACCGCCGGAGCGACGAGGATGGCAAAGGCGTGCATGTGAGCCGCTCCGTATCTCGCAACGGCTCGCGTATCGCGTATCGTTTTATATCAGGTCAGCATGTGTTTGGCCGTGCCACGACTATTCCGTCCAAGTTCGATGTCGTCGCGCGTTGTTGCATCCGCGACGCCATTCTGAGCAGTCGCTGCTCCGCCGTGCTCATGAGCACCTCATCGGACGGTTGATGACAAGGGAAAAGACCGTGTCACCACAAGCGGTGAGGCGCATCATCGTATCGCGCTGCGACCTGCGGGTCCGCTTGCGTCCGGCCTCTGCTGATCGTGTCTAGATGTTTGATTCCAGGCTTTGATGGCGCATTATTCACGGCCAGCTGGAAGGAAGCGCTATGGCCCGTTTCAGGCTGGTCAAGGATCGCACCGCAGCGAAGAACCGCGAACATTGTCTGCCGCTCGCCGCTGGTGAAGCGGCACGCCGCGCAGCGGTTTTCCCAGATCGACCGTCAGATCGCCGCGATTGACGCTGAACTGAAAACCAGCCTCTTCCGCGAGCCGGAACTCGCCGCACGCTTCAACGTCCTTGTCTCGATCCCGGGCATATCGACGAGCTTACGGCGATCGCCATGCTCATCGATATGCCCGAACTCGACACTCTCGATTACAAGCAGTTCGCGTCGCTGGCCGGTCTTGCACCGATCGCTCGCGATAGCGGGCAGCATCGCGGAAAATGCCATATCCCGGGCGGCCGCGCGGAACTGCGAGGCGCTCTTTACATGCCCGCGCACGTCGCCATCCGGTTTAACCCCGACATGAAAGCCAAGTACACAGCACTCGTCGCCGCCGGAAGAAACCGCCAAAGGTCGCGAACACAGCCGTCACGCGGAAGCTCGTTATCCTGGCAAACTCGCTGCTCAAGGCCGAACGAGTGTGGACGCCAGAACCCGCTTGATCACAACGGATACTCTAAACTCAGTCAGCGACTGGGTAGGCTGATTTCTCGGCATCATCGATCGATAGGCGCTCGACCAGCGTGCCGATCGCCGCTCCGTTGAACGACGCGGTCGAAACGCCGTCGATCTGAATCGCGAATTCGGGCGTCAGGGTTGCCTTTGATCGATGATCGAGGTCGAGTTGCTGCCACGCTTGCACGGCGCTGCGCAGGTTCGTCACCTCGGCGAGTTCGATGTCGCCACGATGGACGTTCTCAAGCGCAGCGCTCATGCGCCAGTCGATCGTCGGTGTCATTGCGTGATCGCCCCACGTCGCTTCGGTCATGATCACCCCACGTCCTGTCGTTGCAACGACCTCTACAGCCGAGCTGCTCGACGCGACAAGGGTGACATGATCAAAATTAGTGTGGAAGAACCCTCGTAGTTCGAAGCCTCGCTCGTGGACATCCATGTAAGGGGCGATTGAGGGCCAGCCTCTCCGGCCGGCTGATGTGCAGAAGGGTGTGGATGGGTATTCGCCGACGACAACTCGACGCGCCCTTCGCGGCAAGCGGCGTCGGGATGCCGTACCGGTCGCCCTGTTCCTCGACGAGTCGCGCCACTTTCTTGCCATGGATTGCCCTTTGATATGAATTGGGCAAGCGCCATCATTGGCGGCGTGTCGGTGGAGGTGCAATTCGATCCTTTCGGCAAGTCATTGACCGCTTAGAATAAAATTCGCCAATGATCTAAATATGCCCCGAAGGTGCCACTCCTTTCTTTCAAGGTACCGCGGCTGGCCCCTTCCGCAAGCCTGCCCGTCGCCTTGGGGTTGTTTCAGCGATTGTCATTCCGTTGCGAATCGAATGGTGTCTCCAGTCCGATCTCCAGCAGCAGCATCCGGCCGAGATGAGAAATCTCCAGATTATGCTTGAAGTCGCCGGTGCGCGTGTCGAATCGGGAGTTTCACCCGCCTTCACGTTCCCGAAGTTCTTTTTGAGCAGCCCCAGGTTGAACAACCGCGTCTTGCCGATTTCGTAGAGCACGTTCCGATCGATCGCCGACGGCGGGGACTGCATGTGCGGCGGATCCGGTCGGTTGACCTTTTCAAACGCCATCCGGTCTGCTCCGCCGTATGTCCTGCCGTAGGCGTTCAGAATGTTGACCTCGTCCTCGTCCAGCGCGCCCAAAGTGTGCAGGAGCCGCTTGCGCCGGACGACCTCGGCGTCATCCTCGTTTATCCCACGGACGACCGCCTCGACGATCTGATCGATCCTCTCCCGCGAAGTCGCCCGGGCCGACTGGAAGCCGCCTTCCTCGATTAGATCGATCTTCTCGGGGTTTTCCATCAGCTCCGTCCTGACGTCGGCAGTCAGATCGTCAAGGCGAGACGTGAGCGTCCGCAGGTAGACGGCGACGCGGTCGGCTCGTTGACCAGGGATCACCATGCCGACGATCTCCGCCACGAGACCGCCGGCGACTGGCACCGCCCCCACCACGCCCTTGCCGATCGCGATTAACCGGTCACGCCAGTCATCGTCGAGACCGTCTCGTAGGGGTCCGTCATTTGTCATCCTCGCCTCCTTAATTGTCCTCGTAGGTTCAAACATGCTTGACGGATTAATTCTCCAAGCCGCGGCACCATCTTTCGGGGCATCGTCGGTACAATAGGCGCGTCTATCCGCCGCACGTCCATCTTCCGCTGCATACTCACATCGCAGCCGCCTGCCCGGAAATCCTTTATCTGCGTATTTCGTAGCGCCACGACGCCGACTGTCTCCACCTCATTCTTCTCACCAGACCAGAAATCTTGAAAGGCGAGGTTTGGCAACGAGTGGTCGCTGACGCGGCCAATCGAATGCGCCACCAGTCTTTGGATCCGTCCTACAAAAATCACCGTGCTCATTGCCCTGATGACCGCGGTGGCGCCGGCCGGAGCGACCGCCGGGCCGCCGCCCTACGACATTGTCATTCGCCACGGGCAGGTGTTCGACGGGTGATCACTGCTTCAACCACCAAGGCGACCTGATAGCACGATGCCGATGCACGTCGAGCCGTCGACATGGTCGATGCAGCGACCGAATGCCTCTCGGCAAGTGGCTACGCTGGCGTTAGCAGAGGCGAATGGGCGCATGTGATATTTTGGAGAGCGGACTGACGCAGCTTTCCGCAATGGGTCGACGTCGGTCTTTGATGCCTCGGACCGGTTTAGACTTCTCCTCCAATGATTATCTAGGTTTGGCTGCATCTAGCCGCCTGCGAGCCGCCGTCGTGGCGGCCTTGGCGCGTGGAGTTCCGATCGGTTCGGGAGGATCGCGCCTGCTGCGCGGCAACTGCGAAGAGCATGAGTTGCTCGAGGAAGAAGCCGCCCAATTCTTTGGATCCGAAGCCGCCCTTTTCGTGGGGTCCGGTTACGGTGCGAACGCCTTGCTCTTCTCGACGCTGCCGCAGCGCGGCGATCTCGTCGTCTATGACGAGCTAATCCACGCGAGCGCGCATGAAGGAATGCGACTTGGCCGAGCGGAGACAAGGGGCTTTGCACACAACGACGTGGACGCTGCTGCCGACGTGATTGCCGCGTGGCGCAATCGTGGTGGATCGGGAACGCCATGGCTCGCGATGGAAAGCCTGTACAGCATGGACGGCGACCGCGCGCCGCTAACCGACGCTGCCTTGCTCGCCGAACGGCAAGGCGCAATGCTTCTGATCGACGAAGCGCATGCCACCGGCGTGTTCGGCCCTGATGGTCGCGGCTTAGCCGCGGATCTCGACGGGGGAGCCAATGTCGTCGTGCTACGCACGTGCGGAAAGGCGTTGGGGTGCGAAGGGGCCTTAATCCTCGCGCCAGTCACGGTGCGCGACTTCCTGATCAATCGAGGTCGAGGCTTTATTTTCTCGACCGCGCCGTCGCCGCTAATCGCGGCCGTGGTCCGCGACGCGCTGCGCTGCCTGCGCGATGAGCCAGAGCGCCGAGACCGGCTTCACGCGCTTCTCCACTCAGCGGCGCGCGAGTTGTGCCGCATCGGGATGCCCGTGTCAGGATCGCCGATCCAACCAGTTGTCATCGGTGACGACCGCCGGACGATGGAGATCGCCGCCGTGTTGCAGGCGACAGGGTTCGATGTGCGTGGCGTGCGTCCGCCCACCGTCCCGCCCGGTACCGCGCGGCTGCGACTGTCGTTCACGCTCAACGTCGATGAGGCGTCGATTGCGGCGCTCGTGACCGCCCTGCAGGAGCATTTGTGACCACGATCGTCGTAACCGGCACCGACACCGACGTCGGCAAGACTATCTTCGCTGCCGCTTTGACCACAGCGTTGGGTGCTATGTACTGGAAGCCAATCCAGGCCGGGTTGGCCGACGGCAGCGATGCCTCAACCGTTGCCTCGCTCGGGGTGCCGCAACGAGATATCCTGCCTGAGGCCTATCGCCTGACGACGCCTTGTTCACCGCACCGCGCCGCCGAGCTCGACGGTATCGAGATTAATGCTGACCTTCTGACGCCTTTACCTATGCGCGAAACGCTGGTGGTCGAAGGGGCCGGTGGCGTGCTCGTGCCGGTCACGAGGCGGCTGCTCTATGCCGACCTGTTCGCCCGTTGGGGCCATCCAGTCGTGATCGTCGCGCGTACCGAACTGGGCACGATCAACCATAGCTTGCTGTCGATCGAAGCCCTGCGCGCCCGCGCCGTCCCGATCCTCGGCATCGCGTTTATTGGCGATCCAAACGAAGACAGCGAAGCGATCGTCGTCGAACTTGGCAAAGTCAGGCACCTGGGCCGGCTCCCGCGCCTTACCTCGCTGACGGCGACCAGCTTACGGGCAGCGTTCCACGCCAACTTCAGACTGGAGGATTTCCGTTGAGCGAATCCTCGATATGGCACCCCTTCACGCAGCACGGCCTCGCCGAGCCGATCCCGCTTGTCGAACGCGCCGAAGGCGCCGCGCTTTTTACCGCCGATGGCCGGCGGATCGTTGACGCGATCTCGTCCTGGTGGGTGACGACCCACGGCCATGCCCACCCACGCATCGCCGCCGCAATCGCCGAACAGGTCGGTAAGCTCGATCAGATTATCTTCGCGGGGTGGACGCACGAACCAGCAGAGACGCTGGCAGCCGGACTACGCGCGATAATGCCGCCGGCTCTCACACGTGTCTTCTTCTCCGA
The DNA here is from genome assembly GCF_018982885.2 of Polymorphobacter megasporae. Lineage (NCBI taxonomy): Bacteria > Pseudomonadati > Pseudomonadota > Alphaproteobacteria > Sphingomonadales > Sphingosinicellaceae > Glacieibacterium > Glacieibacterium megasporae. The sequence continues at coordinate 1,020,008 of NZ_CP081848.1, forward strand.
TTCGGGCTCGACCAGCGTTGAAGTCGCGCTGAAGATGGCGCTGGGCTATTGGTTGAACCGTGGCGAACCGCGGCATCGCATCCTGGTGCTCGAGCACGGCTATCATGGCGACACGATCGGCGCGATGTCGGTCGGTGCGCGCGGCGTCTTTAACCGTGCCTACGCACCGCTGCTATTTGACGTGGAGACGATCCCTTTTCCAACCATGGGCCGCGAGCAAACGACGTTGGACGCGCTTGATCAGGCCTGCGCTGAGGGAGCGGCAGCGTTGATCATCGAGCCGTTGCTGCTCGGTGCCGGTGGCATGCTGGTCTATTCGGCGGCAACGCTTGCCGAGATGCGCCGCATCTGTGCGCACCACGGCGTGCTGTTCATCGCCGATGAGGTGATGACGGCGTGGGGACGGACCGGCACGCTGCTGGCCTGCGAGCAAGCGGGCATCGTGCCCGACATCCTGTGCCTCTCGAAGGGACTGACAGGGGGCGCTATTCCACTAGCGGTGACGATGGCGATCGAGCCCATCTTCGCCGCTCACTACGGCACCGACCGGTCGAGCATGTTCTTCCACTCGTCGAGCTACACCGCCAACCCGATCGCCTGCGCCGCCGCGAACGCCAACATCGCGATCTGGCGGGAAGAGCCGGTGCTTGAACGCGTCGGCAATCTTGCGCGACGCCAGTCAGAGGGGCTCATTATGCTTCAGTCGCAGCCCGGCGCGATTAATGGACGCCAGCTCGGCACCGTCACGGCGATCGAAATTGGGGATAGCAACGGCTACCTGTCTGCTCTTGCGCCGCGCCTGATGTCTTTCTTTCGGGAGCGCGACGTGCTGCTGAGGCCCCTCGGCAACACTGTCTATGTCATGCCGCCTTACTGTATATCGGACGAAGATCTCGACGTTATCTACGACAGCATCGCGGAAGCCGTAACCTCAAGGTGAAGAGCGATCCGTTTTTAAACGCTCGCGCCGCCGTTCGTGCCGTCGACCAAACAGTCATGCAGCTACCAAATTTCAGCTAAAGAACGCGAACGTTGGTAGTTCTTTCTCGCCGGACTAGTAGCGCTGGAGGGTCAGTCCGACCCAGGCACCGACCGATCACGACCGCTTGAAATTGGTCGGATCTTCGATCGCGGTTTTGAACGAAGTCGCAGTCGCCACGCCGCCACGCCGACGCAGGGGATGGTCATGAGCAGCTGGCATGGGTCGACGCCGATCTACCCGCCTGTCGACAGCTTTTTTCAAGCCTGTTTCACCGGTTACGCAGTGGAACAGGGGCATCACGCTTCGACGCTTAGTTAACACCCTGGAGTCCCATGAGACACCTTATTTCGGTGTCTCGGTGTTCACGGGGCCGGCAGCGAGCTCAATCAGTGAATGGGTCAGCCGACGAGGTAAGGACAGCCCTAGTCTGCCCACCTGCCTCAACCCACTTGCGATACGGTGCCACGATCTCCGTTTTGGCGAGGCTTGGGTTACCTGTAACATTTGCTGCCGCCCGTCGGAACTGAGGCTCGAGTTCAGCCATCGCACCCTTCACGTCGCCACGGATAAAGTAGTGCGATGATGGGGGACGTGCAGAAAATTCATCAAGAATTAGGCCCGCCCTCGCGCCCACTCGCTGAATGGCAAAATCGGCACGGTCTTTCGTGGTGAACTCGAAGTCGGGGTGCTTGATTTCGCCCTCAATAAGCGCGCGTAAAACGGGGCGACGCTCCCAGATCTGAAAGACAGTTGGCACGTCAAATATTTCTGAATCAAGCACGAATGCATTGCTTTTCACCGTTTCGTCGTGAATTAGGTGGAAGTTAGGGTCGAGACGATTGATAATTGAGATCTTCCGGAACGACATTGGCAGGATGAATGCAATAAAGACTGCTTGCTTAGCGGCATGGTTGAAAAAGCGAATAGCAATGCTTGCATTTCTTCCAAAGGGGACATTGCCAATGAATACGATCCCCCGTTCGCTCTGGATTTCCGTCTCGAAGAAATCTGACTTGGTGATGCCCTCACCTTTCGGTTCGAGGTCAAAAGCCAACCTGCATGGCGGCATTAAATCCGAAAAAGACCCTGTACCAGCGCTCGGCTCCACGGTTTGATACAAACTTAGATTCATAAACCGATGACAATTGTGGTATAATTGTGCCGCCACATCTTTATCGGTGTAATATTGATCTAGCTGGAATGCTGGTTTCGATCTGTCCTTGCGCAGCGATCGCTTCGTCGCGGCCTCACGGCGGGTTGAAGTTAGACGACCGCGTATCGCGGCATCGGCATCGGGCTTGAGGTTGCTCATCCAAGCGTTTAGGACGGGCCGCCAATCGATGTGCATCAACGTCACATAATCGCTGGAACACAAGTCATGCCGTCACGCAGCAGACAGCGGCTTCCCTCGGGCTACGCGCAACTCAGGCCCGATCTCGGCGCGTTCCTTCGGAGGGAGCGTAAGGAACACGAACTCAAGCAGCAGTCTGTGGCCGACGACATCGGGCTTTCGCGGGAAAATCTGTCACGCATTGAATGCGGTCATTCGTGGCCTGGATACGACACACTTCTAGGTTTGATGATGATCTTCAGTCTTGACTGGCCGCAAATCGCCGTCGAGGGCAATACCGATCGCGTACCCCGGCCATTTCAAGACAGTCGGCGCGGGTTATCTCGGCTGAGGCTCGGCAGTTGTTTACGCGAAGGGCGTCAAAGCGAAGGTTTATCGCTTAAGGGGTTGGCGGAACGCTGTGGTATGTCGGCGGCACAACTTTCGCGGATCGAGCGCGGCGAGGCGTCGAGGAGCCGGGCCTTTGAGGATGATCCCGCCGACGCCGGTTGGCCAAAGGATGACCGCTGTGAGCGATTTGTGCATCTCGAACTGCGGCGCCTTGCCGGCTAGCGAGCTAAGGGGTCGAGATCGTCCTGCCACACCAACTGATCAAGGTTACAGCGGCGCTGCTACTCGACGTGACCTCGAGGGCAATTTGTAGCGCTTCGGCGGTTTGATCCTTGGGCAGGATGACGAATAAGTCAGCGAACACACGCCACGCAAGATTCATTGAAGTTCCGTCGTGACCTTTGACGCGGTGACAGACTGTCAGATATCTTTTCACTACCGCTTTACTAGCGGTAATGCCGGACGTCACCTATGTTCTCGATCGAGTCGTAAATAAGCTGCATGGAGATGCGTCGCGGAGTAGCCGCGTGACGACGCTGAATGTCTACAGCTTGCCACCTGTCCAGTTATCCATAAGCCAACGTCAACACCCACTGTATTTTTAATCAGTGGGATGCTCTTCTTCCATGGCGAGCCCTCGCAGAGTGTCAAACAGTGCATCACCGTCCATCTTTGCGGGATCAAAACCGCTGCCGTTGACGAGAACTCCGTAGCGAGCGGCGTCGCCGATCGAAGCTCCAACGAACCCCATCGACCAGTTCTCGAAAGCTCGGACAGCTACGGGATCGAACGCTAGGAGCGATACATCGCTGTGACGATCGTCCTGCTGAATGCGCTCGAACACGTCCTCAACGGCGGAACGCGGACCTTCAAGGACCTGAGCGAAGCAGCCGGAGTTGAACATTAGCGCGCCGGTAACATCGACACGCTGATTGTTCACCTGACTTTTTGCCAAGATTGAGATTATCGCCGCCTCAACCGCGTCCGCATCGCCGGTCACGGTATTGTGGCTATAATAGACCAGACGATAAAGCTCGTCCGACATGACATATCTCCCCTAAGCAGCTTCTGCTGAGCATGTGGTTGCAAGAAGCGCCATTGTGGCTTCTGCCGAAATCGGCCGACCGGTTAGGTAACCCTGCACTTCATCACAACCGGCAGCGCCGACGCAGGCAAGCTCGCCTTCAGTCTCGACACCTTCCGCAATTGTCTTCATGCGCAGCGCCGCGGCAAGGCCAGTGACGGCACGAAAAATCGCCTGCCGTTCGACGTGAGAATCGATATCGCGAACGAAGCACTGGTCGATCTTGATTTTATCGAACGGAAACTTCTGAAGGTAACCGAGCGACGAATATCCGGTCCCGAAATCGTCCATCGTCACGGCGACACCGACTTCCCGTAGCCGATTGAGCGTTTTCAGGACATCATTGGTATCGTTAAGCAGTGCACCTTCCGTGATCTCAAGCTCCAATCGGTGCGCGTCAAGCTGCGATTGAGCGAGAGCCGACGTCACCGTCTCGGCGAGTTTTCCACCCCGAAATTGTACCGGCGAGAGGTTGACGGCAATCGTGACCGGGACCGGCCACGCGGCGGCTTGCTTGCACGCCGTACGAAGCACCCATTCTCCGATTGCTCCGATGATACTGATCTCTTCGGCGAGCGGAATAAACTCCTCAGGCGGTACGACGCCACGTGTGGGATGGTGCCACCTGATGAGCGCTTCGAAGCCGATGATCAGCTTCGATGCGAGATTATACTGTGGCTGATACAAAAGCTGCAGCTGCTTGAGAGCTAAAGCGCGACGAAGATCGGTTTCCAGCGCTCGTCGCGCCGGCAGATGGTCGGCCATCTCCGGCGCGAACATGCGGTAGCAGCCGCGGCCCTCTGCCTTGGCTCGGTAGAGCGCGAGATCAGCGTTCTTGAGCAATACATCGGGCTCGCGACCATCGATCGGCGCAATCGCGACCCCGACACTTGCTCCGATGTGCAGGAGGTGACCGTCGATCGCATAGGCCCGGCCGATTAGGTCGACCAAGCGTGTCGCAAGCGCTTGCGCACCAGCTGGCTGCGGCGTGTCCGATTGAATGACTGCAAATTCATCACCGCCGAGGCGCGCCACGATATCGCCGTCGCGCGTCGCGCTCTTGAAACGCTCGGCTACCTTCCGGAGCAGTGTGTCGCCGATCGGATGTCCAAGCGTATCATTGACCGCCTTGAAGCGATCGAGATCGATATACAGCAACGCCGCTGCCTGACCCGTCCGTGCTACGTTGGTAAGCCGCTCCACCAAGCGATCCCGTAACGCCTTACGGTTGGCTAGCCCGGTCAATGCGTCACGTTCCGCCATCTCGGCATTGCGCACATAGGTCGTGACATCATCCATGCTGAGGACGAAACCACCGCTCGATAACGGGCGCAGCGTGCAGTCGAGCAGGCGATCATCGGTGAGCCGAAGCCTGACCGGTGTCGAAGCGACACCGCTATCGACTTCTGCGAATACCTCGTCTCCACCCGTAGCACCGCAACTGGTAAACAGAGCCGTTAACGTGCAGCCGATCGGTTCGACCGGAAGGAATAGATCCCTTGCACTCGTGTTCACGTATTCAACCTGGCGGTCTTCGTCGACAATGAGGACCGCCGTCGCCATTTCCGGAAGCGCAGCGCTTCGCGGCTGCGGCGCTAAGACAGTCTTTTGATCTTCCCCGCTGGCTTTCATTAAACACATCTCTCGTGACAAGTTGTGGGAGTGTACGTTCAGAAATTCGCTAATCAATCATATCGATTTGCGTGATCCGAACCAACCACAATATTCTTAATATGCGGGTGGTTAACGCCCTTTAAGTATAGACGGACATTTGAACGGATGTGACAGAACATCCAACAAGTATTTGTTTAACCAGTTAAGGTTCCGATCCGGACGTTTATTTTCTCGCATGACCGATCTATTCCGAGGGTTGGCATCTCGGCGATTATCGAAACCGGCGGATGGCCGGTCGATTCCTTCCAGGCAGGACGTGCAAGGTCCGCTGCACACGCGAACCGGCATCGATGACCGACGCATTCCGCCGTGGCCCCCGGGGCCGATTCTATTAATGTCCGTCGTCGGATGAAGGTGGCTGCTCTCGTATGTTCAAAACCGAGGACTTCGATCGACTCACCCGGAATTTCGAGGAAGCGCACATCGCGTTGGCGGGGCTTCAGGACGAACTCGGCAGCATCACGTTCTCGCCGGGTGATCCTGCGAGCATCGAGATGGCGATGAGAAACATCGATGCGATTATCGATCGCCGGTTGAGGGCGTACCTGAGCAATCCGATGCTCCTGCCAATCGCCGACCAACTCAAGGACCGATACCATGACGCGATCGGCGAACGCGCGGCGGCTTGGCGCTCATCCTCGGCGCCTGCGACGACAAGATGAAGCCCATGCTTTCACGTCTGCTGTCGAGCCGAGGTTGCCGACCACTCGGCTTCGTCCGCGGCGAAACCGTGAACGAAGCAATTAAGCCTGTCCCAGCGGCGCGGTCGCGAGTTCGTTCCGTTACGATGCTGACCGCACTCATGTGCGTTGAGCCTCTACGTCGCTTTCGGCAGCGGGGCGGCTCTCTACAGCGAGGCCTTCGATCGATCCACAGGCTCGAACACATCGTCTCTGTCGCATCGCGAAGAGCCGCATCTGACGCTAGCCCAAATTCTGCAGCGGGTGCTCGACCAGGCGATCAGGTCATCGACGGCGATCGTCGCAATCAAAGGTGGACGATCTCGACCGACTCATCGATTGTTCTGGACCATCGCAGGTTCGCCGATCAACTGCGCCCGGGAGATCTGCATCGAACACTGGTTCGCATGCGAACTCGGTGATTGTCCGTCGCCCGAGCCCTTCCGCGACGTGGCGACCGTTCTAGTGGATTGACTCCAGTTCGCTGCCCGACCCCGCGGTGTTGATGTCGACTTGGACGACGGTGTTCCCCTGTTCGCCTTGTCTCATCCGGCGGCTAAAAAAACACCGTGCTCTTCGCTGATCAGTTGAGCGGGCGTTATGCTGTCGTAGGCACCTGACCTTCACGCGATAAAGAGGAATGTGCTCGCAAAAACGAGCGGCACCAATTGAATCTCATGCGACTGATTGCGTAACCGAAGGAAGCCGAGGTATCGATGCTACCGAGTTTGTCGCCACCGCCACCACTGCGATGCTGCCGACTCTAGCACAAGGTTTGCGCTGCTTGGTGGCTTAGATGGCAGTATGGCGCGCGCAGCCGCTCGCCTCATTAGCCGCGTGTCCATGCCCAGTCGGACGCTGCCGCACGACAACCGCCGTTCGGCCCGCCGGTCCATGCCCGCCCGCGGACGACGCGACCTGACGCCGCGCCGGTCGGGGCGCCGTCCCGCAAGGCGAACATCCCGTTGACGAGGACGTCGGACACGCCGGTCGCCAGCTGGTCAGGCTTCTCGTAGGTCGAATGATCCGAGATCGTCGCCGGGTCGAAGACGACGAGATCGGCATATCTGGCGACCTGGAGACGACCGCGGTCAGGCAGCGAAAGGTTGTCGGCCGGCAGGCTCGTCAGCCGCCGGATGGCGTCGGGCAGGGTCGCGTCATGCGTATCCCGAACATAATGGCCGAGCACCCGGGCGAAGTTGCCGTAGGCGCGGGGATGCTCCTTCGATAGTTTGAAAGCGCCGCCGGGCGACGGTGCCCCCGCGTCGGACCCGAAGCTCATCCACGGCAGCGCGACCTCGCGGCGGACGTTGTCCTCGGTCATCAGGAAGTACGCGACGCCGACGCGGCTGCCGTCCTCGACGACGAGGTCCATCGCCGTCTCCTCAGGTGACTTGCCGCGCATCGCCGCGACCTCGGCGAGCGTCTTGCCCGTCAGCGGCTTCAGCGCGGGATTCTTGAACGCGAGCAGCACCATGCCCTTCGGTCCAGCCCCGGCATACATGTTCTCCCACGTCGTCGGGTGTGACGTCCGCATCTCGGCTACGACGCGCGCGCGGATCTGCGGGTCCTTCAGCCGTTCGGCCCACTTCGCATAGCCGCCTTCCTGCACCCAGTTCGGCATAGCGGCATCGAGCCCCGTCGCGCCGGCGGTGTAGTTGTACATGTCGGCGGTGATGCGCACGCCCTTGGCCCGCTCGGCCTCAATCATGGCGACGATCTTGTCGAGCTTCCCCCAGTTGTCGCGGCCTGCCTGTTTGAAATGGTAGATCTCGGCCGGGGCGCCAGATGCCTCGGCGATGTCGAACGTCTCCTGCACCGCCGCCTCGAGCCGGTCACCTTCGTTGCGGATGTGGGCGATGTACATGCCGCCGCAGGCCGCCGAGACCTTCGCGAGGGCGATCAGTTCCGGCGTCTTCGCATAGACTGCGGGGTTGTAGATGAGGGCGTCGGTCACCCCGAGCGCGCCGTCCTCCATCGCGCTCCTGACCAGGCTTTGCATCGTCTCGAGTTGTCCGGGTGTCGGCTGGACATCCCCTTCACCCAGGACGTAGGTCCGGACCGTGCCAGCGCCGACGAACGAGGCGATGTTCGGAGAGATGCCCTTCTTCTGCAGCATGGTCAGATACTGGTCGAGCGTCGTCCAGTCGACGGGATAACGGATGTCGCCCTGCTCCTCGACCGCGGCCTTGCGCATCGTCTCGTTGATCGGCCCCATCGAGATCTCGCCCATGACCTCGAGCGTCACGCCCTGGACGAGGTCGGACAGGGCGCGGCCGTCGGCGATCAAGCTCTCCTCAGGATGCGCCAGCATGTTGATGAACCCCGGCGCCACGGCCTTCCCCCGCGCATCGATCTCGGCCTTGCCGCGACCGGCGACGTGCGGCGCGATTTCGGCGATGCGATCACCGGTGACCGCCACATCGGCGACGAACGGCGCACCTCCGGAACCGTCGAAGATCTGCCCGCCACGGATGACGACGTCGTAGGTCGGTTGCGGCGCGGCCACGGCCGTCGCCGAAACGGTGGCGAGCAACAGGACGGAAAGCACTGCCGGGCGCATCTCGATCTCCTTGATTGTGACGGGTCAGTGATCGGGCAAGTGCGCCGTCGACGGCGGTTTGCCGGCGAGCGACGCGGCGACCGCCTCGGAGGCCGCCATGACGCGGAGGATGTTGCCGCCGGCGAGCTTTGCGATATCGGCATCGCGCCAACCGCGGTGCGCCATCTCGGAAAGAAGGGCCGGGTAGGTGTCAACGCCGCCGAGGCCCTCGGGAAGCGCCAAGCCGACGCCGTCGAAGTCGCTGCCGAGGCCGACGTGATCCAGCCCGGCGACCTTGACGATGTGATCGATGTGGTCGGCGACCATCGCCAGCGTGACCCGCGGCGCGGGATGCGCTTTCTGCCACTCGACCATCGCCGCCTGCGCCTTGGCAGGCTGGCCGACGTAGAGGCCGCCGTATGGCGGCGCGTTCAGCCGCGTCTTCTCGGCGGCCTCTTCCGCCGACCAGAGCCGGTAGGCGTCGGAGATGTAGGCGGGAGCGAAGTTGACCATGACCACGCCGCCATTGGCCGCGACGAGCCGGAGGACGTCGTCGGATACATTGCGCGGATGATCGTCGAGCGCGCGTGCGCTCGAATGCGAGAAGATGACGGGGGCCTTGGTTGCGGCCAGCGCCGCGCGCATCGTCGCCTCGCTGACGTGGCTGAGGTCGACCAGCATGCCGAGGCGGTTGAGTTCGCCGACGACCGCCACGCCGAATGGCGTCAGTCCGCCATGAACCGGATCGTCGGTAGCCGAATCGGCCCAGGCGAGGGTCTTGACGTGCGTCAGCGTTAGATAGCCTGCGCCGAGGTCATGATAGGCGCGCAGGACGGACAGGTCGGCGTCGATCTGGCCGCCGCCTTCGACGCCAATCATCGAGGCGATGCGTCCGCTCGCGTGGATGCGGCGGACGTCGGCGGCCGTGCGTGCCAGCGCGAAGTCGCGCGGGTAGCGGGCGACGAAGTTCTTGACGAGGTCGATCTGGTCGAGCGTCTCCTCGACCTGCTGCAGCGGCGGCAGGTCTGCCGACACGAAGACCGACCAGAACTGCCCGCCCACGTGGCCGCGACGCAGCCGGGCGATGTCGGTGTTGTATGGGGGGGACCTCAGCTCCAACCCATGCGTCAGGTCGATCGTCCAGCGACGGTCGCCCTCGCGTTCGCGCAGCACCTCGGCCCAGTCGTTGTGCCCGTCGATCAGTGGCGTCGCGGCGAGGATTTTCGCGATACGCGCGTCCTCTGTCGGAGCCGCGCGCAAAGGCGATGTTGCCAGGAGGAGCAGCGCCGCTGCTGCACGCCAAGTGGAACCGTTCATCTCAGCCGTCCCCCCCGATAAGACACGAAGCGCCTTGGCTATGCGTCAGGAGCGCCGAGGCGACGTCGGGCAGCGCCTGCATCTTGGCGAGGATCACACCGGCGCGGTGTTCGTCGAGCGTCGCCTCGACGATGCGCATGGCGAGGCCCGAGGTCGAGCGCGTCATGCAGATGGTCGCCGGCAGCAGATCCTGCTGGGCGAAGAAGCCGAGCAGACGGAGCGGCAGTTGCGACGATGCCGCGCCTTCGACGACGAACACGTGGCCCGGGGCGGTCATCGGCGCTTGCCGCGAAGTCCGCCGACATCGGCGCGCTCCCCACCACTTCCGGCACCCACGGTCGCCCGGTCCTCATGCATCGTGAGGAGCGTCTGCATGTGCTCATCGTCGGCACTCGACATCACGCCGAGCACCTCGGCCTCCTCACATCCTTCGGCGGCGAGATACGCATGACCCATGCTCGAGTCGAGATAGATCGATCCACCCTCTTCGAGGATCACGGGGTCGTAGAATTCACTCGTGACGACGACCCGCCCCTTCAGCACGAAGATGTATTCCTCGCCCGCGTGCCGGACCAACGCCCCGAACTCTTTGGCGGTCTTCGCGCGGATCTTCACGATGACCGGGATCATCCGCTTCTTCCGCAGCTCGGTGCAGAGGTAGTGGTAGTCGTAGTTGGCTGTCTCCACGCGGACCGAATGCGCGATGCTGCCGACACTGCGACGCGCCGTCACCGGCTGGACGAGCGCGTCGTCGTTTTCGGCGAACAATTCGGACATGCGCATGCCCAGGCGCTGGCTGAGCTGCAGCAGCTTGTCGTACGACAGGGTCAGGCGGTCGTGCTCGACCTTCGACAACGTCGATACCGGAATGCCGCTTTTGGCTCCCATCTCCTTCAGTGTCCATCCGTTGCGGCTGCGAAGGTTACGCAGGAGGGCGCCGAGTGTGGGGGCCGACGATGACACGAAACGAGCTCCCAGAGGATGATTGACGAATTCTCCATTCGGGATCAAACCATCCCAATCGGACTTGTTGCGCACGATCCTATCGGGTGAGGTCGGGGCGGGCAAGTCGGTCACTTGAGGGAGTAGGGCATGCGGCGGCTGGCGACGTTCATCGGACTGATCGGGCTGCTGGCCGGCGGCGCGCAGGCCCAGGTCACCTCGGCTTCGAGTCTCGCCCCCACGGCGTCGAGCGCGACGGTCATTCCATCAGCGACCATCGCGGTGGGCAGCGCGGCCCACCCGTTGTCCAAGGCCGACGTCGACGCGTGGCTCGACGGCTATCTGCCCTATGCACTGCGCGCAGGCGACATTCCCGGCGCTGTCGCGGTTGTGGTCAAAGACGGGAAGATCCTGACCGCCCGCGGCTTCGGCTTCGCCGATCTCGCCACACGCACACCCGTCGATCCGGAGAAGACGCTGTTCCGGCCTGGTTCGGTGTCGAAGCTGGTGACGTGGACGGCGGTCATGCAACTCGTCGGCGAGGGCAGGCTCGACCTCGACCGTGACGTCAATACATACCTCGATTTCACGATCCCGCCCTACGCGGGGAAACCGGTGACGCTGCGCCAGATCATGACCCATACCGCCGGGTTCGAGGAGGCTGGGAAAGGCATCATCTCCTACGACGCCAAGGATGACGTCGGCATCGCAGCCTATCTCAAGCGCTGGACGCCGCGGCGCATCTTCGCGCCCGGAACCACGCCCGCCTATTCGAACTGGGCGACCACGCTGGCCGGCTACATCGTCGCGCGCGCTTCGGGCGAGGACTTCGACACCTACGTCAAGCGCCATATCTTCGACCCGCTCGGGATGCACGACTCGACCTTCCGTCAGCCGCTACCGGCCAACCTCGCCCCTCAGATGGCGACCGGCTATCCCAAGCCGGGTGAGGCCAAGGGCTTCGAATTCGTCGTCCCCGCTCCGGCGGGAGCGCTTTCGGCGTCGGGCACCGACATGGGTCGGTTCATGATCGCCCATCTCCAACACGGCGAACTCGACGGACAGCGGATCCTGCCGGCGGCCGTCGCCGACGTGATGCACGACAGCCCGCTCGGAAAGGTCGATCCGCTGTCGTTGATGCCTCCGCTCAACCGCATGGAACTCGGCTTCTTCGAGACCAACATCAACGGTCGCGAGGTCATCGGCCATCTGGGCGACACCAGCGCCTTCCACACCTCGCTCCACCTTTTCATGAAGGACGGCGTCGGTCTCTACGTGTCCTTCAACAGCCCTGGAAAGGCGGGTGCGGTCGGTGCGCTCCGGACCGCGGTGTTCGAGGATTTCGCCGACCGCTATTTCCCGACGATCGCCGCAGCCGACGGCCGGGTCGATGCGACCACGGCCAAGCGTCACGTCGAGATGATGGTCGGTAACTGGACGGCCAGCCGGAGGGCCGATTCGTCGTTCCTTTCGGTCGTCTACGGCCTGATCGGACAGACGACGGTATCGGTCGGGTCGAAGGGCGAACTGGTGGTGCCGAGCCTGATGGCCCCCGGTGGCCGTCCCCGCCAGTGGGTCGAGATCGCCCCGTTCGTCTGGCGCGACGTCTATGGCCACGAGCGATTGGCGGCGAAGGTCATCGACGGGAAGGTCGCCCGTTGGACCTTCGACCTCGCTGCGCCCTTCGAGGTGTTCCTGCCGGTCGCCGCAGCCGTGTCGGCTTCGTGGCTTCTACCGGTCGCATACGCCAGCATCGCCGTTCTGCTGCTGACCGCGCTCTACTGGCCGGTGACGTGGTATGCCCGGCGAGTCTATCGCGCATCCCATCCCCTGACAGGCGTGGATCTGCGGGCCTATCGCGCCACTCGGGTCATGGCGGCGCTCGAGATCGCATTGCTCGTGGGGTGGGCCGCATTGGTCGCGGCCATCTTCGACGGCGGGACCCCCTCGCCGACGATGAACGCTGTGCTCACCGGCCTGGAGTTCGGCAGCATCGTCATCCTGTTCGGCACCGTGCTGATCGCCGGCTGGAATCTTGTCGCAACCTGGTCAGGAGGGAGACGGATCGCCGCGAAGTTGTGGAGCGTCCTGATTGTCGTCGCGGGGGCGATCCTGCTCTACGTCGGCGTCGTCTTCCATCTCACCACACTGACGACGTATTTCTGATGGCACCGCTGTCCATGGAAGTCGTCACCGAGACGCTTCGCCTCGCCTCGCCGTTCCGCATCGCGGGACATGTCTTCGAGACGTCGGACGTCGTCGTCGTCACGTTGAGCGACGGCGTGCATCGCGGCCGGGGCGAAGCGTCGGGCGTGTTCTATCTGCACGACGACCTCGATAACATGATCGCAGCGCTGACTGCTCGTCGAACCGCTCTCGAAGCCGGCCCGAGCCGCGAAGAATTGCGCGGCATTCTTCCGCCGGGCGGCGCCCGTAATGCAGTTGACTGCGCTTTGTGGGAGCTGGAGGCGGCGCGCGCCGGCCGGCCGGTCTGGGACCTCGCGGGGGTCGGCGAGCCGCGGCCGCTACGCACCACATTCACCATCGGCGCCGACGCGCCGACGGCTATGGCGGCGACGGCGACGGGTTATGCGCAGGCGCGGTCGATCAAGATCAAGCTCACCGGCGACGTCGGCCTCGATGTCGCCCGCGTCGCGGCGATTCGGGCAGCGCGGCCCGACGTCTGGCTCGGTGTCGACGGCAACCAGGGGTTCCTCCGCCACCAGCTCGTCGATCTGCTGCCGCAGCTGGCCGCGCTCGGCGTCGACCTGGTCGAGCAGCCGCTCGCGCGGGGCCGGGACGCCGATCTGGAGGGGTTGGATTCTCCGATCAGGATCGCGGGCGACGAAAGCATACTCGGCTTGGATGACGTCGCCAGCGCGGTCGGCCGGTTCGACGTCATCAACATCAAGCTCGACAAGTGCGGCGGCCTGACCGAGGGCCTGCTCATGGCGGCTGAGGCGCGACGTCTCGGTCTCGGGGTCATGGTCGGGACAATGGTGGGGACCAGCCTCGCGACCGCCCCGGGCTTCGTGCTCGGCCAGGTCTGCGATCTCGTCGATCTCGACGGCCCGACGTTCCTGGCGGCCGACCCGGCACCATGCGTCGTCTACGCCGACGGCACGGTCTGGTCGGGTCCGGAGGTATGGGGATCGGGCGCAGAATGACCACCGAGCCGCGGGGATGGTTCGGTCAGCCGCGCGGTCTAACCGTGCTCTTCCTGACCAACATGTGGGAGCAGTTCTCCTACTACGGCATGCGTGCGTTGCTGGTCTACTACATGACCAAGTCACTGCTGCTCGGGCAGGGGACTGCATCGCTCGTCTACGGCACCTATACCGCGTGCGCCTACTTCACTCCGATCGTCGGCGGCGTCGTCGCCGACCGCTTCCTCGGCAAACGCCGTGCGGTCATCGTCGGCGCATCCATCATGGCGGTCGGACACTTCATGATGGCCTTCGACGGACTGTTTTACCCGGCGCTGGCGACGATCGCGATCGGCAACGGGCTGTTCCTGCCGACGCTGCCCAGCCAGATCAACGACCTCTACGCGGCGGACGATCCACGGCGAGCGTGGGCCTACAACGTCTATTACGTCGGCATCAACATCGGCGGGTTCCTCGCTCCGCTCATCTGCGGAACGCTTGGCGAGGTCTACGGCTGGCACTACGGTTTTGCCGCCGCCGGCGTCGGCATGGTCGCCGGGCTGGCAATCTATCTCTGGGGCGGACAATACCTTCCGCCTGAGCCGATGCGTGCAGTCGCCTTGCAGGACCGGGGCCGTTTCGACCGATCGACGATTGGCGTCCTCGTCGCCGTGGCGCTTTCGGTAACGGTGTTCCGCGGCGCCTACGAGCAGGTCGGCAACACCGTCGCGCTCTGGGCGGACGCCGCCGTCGATCGGCGGGCTGGAAGCATGACGATTCCTATGACGTGGTTCCAGTCGCTGAACCCTCTACTTGTCATGATCATGACGCCGCCGCTTTTGACGCTTTGGCGACGGCAGGCGGCGGCGGGTCATCAGGAGAGGGCGACCCGGCGCATGGCCATTGGCGCGATCGTAGTCGCGGGTGCCTATATCATCCTCGCTGCGGTCGCCGTTGGCGATGGCCGCGCCGACTGGCGCTGGCTTGTCGTTTTCTTCGCCGTGTTCACACTCGGCGAGCTGTTCGTCCTTCCGACCGGGCTCGGCCTCTTCGCGCGTCTCGCTCCGCGGGGCCTCGGCGCGACGACCGTCGCGGCGTGGTATCTGACGATCTTCAGCGGAAGCCTGTCGGCGGGATTGGTCGGCACGGTCTGGACCCGCATGAGCCACGCCGCCTTCTTCCTGATGCTCGCCGGGATCGCCGGGATCGCGGCGCTTCTCCTGGCGGGCGTTGGCCCTCTCGAACGGACGCGAATGTTGCATAAAAGAGACGAAGAAGATTGATTCTCCGATTGGGATTAGACTGTCTTGTGCGGGACATATTTGCGGCAGTAGGTTTGTTGGATCGCGCTTGCGCACTCGAGGGGACCTGAAAATGACCATCCGCGCCGCATTGCTCGCCTCCGCGTTCGCAACCATCAGCGTCGGCGCGCTTCATCCGGCGGCCGCGTCCACCGCCGCCGAGGCCCCTGCAGCCGGCGCGGCGGTGGATGCGCCGAGTGGTGAAGACATCATCGTAACCGCGCAGAAGCGCTTGCAGACGCTGATCGACGTGCCGCAATCAATCTCGGTCGTCGGACAGGATGCACTCGAGCGAAATCAGGCGGTCAGCTTCCAGGACTATCTCAAGCTCGTTCCCGGACTCCAGCTTGAAAGCAGCACGCCCGGGGTCGAGCGGCTCATCATCCGCGGCGTGAACACCGGCGGTGTCGTCTCGACGGTGGCGGTCTACGCCGACGAGACGCCGTTCGGATCGTCGAGCGGCCTCGTCAACGGTGCGATCCTCGCCGGCGACTTCGACACTTTCGACGTCGCGCGGATCGAGGTCCTGCGCGGACCGCAGGGAACCTTCTACGGTGCGAACTCGCTCGGAGGAGTCCTCAAGTTCGTCACGAACACGCCCGACACCAAGGAGCTGATCGTTCGGGGCCGCGGTGGCGTGGAGTCGGTCAAGGGCGGCGACGTCTCCTACTACGGCGACGCGGTCGTCAACGTCCCGCTATCGCCGACGCTGGCGGTTCGCGCCTCGGGCTTCTACCGCCGCGACGGCGGCTTCATCGACTCGATCGGCATCGCCGGCTCGGACAAGCAGAACAACATCAACAGCGACCGTATCTATGGCGGCCGCGCCTCGCTTCTTTTCACGCCATCCGACCAGTTCTCAGTGCGGTTGAGCGCCATCCTGCAGAACATCGACGTCAACGCGCCCTCGACGGTCGAAAGCGATCCGAACACGCTCGCGACGCTCTACGGCCGCCCGGTGCTGTCGCAGTTCGTTCCGTCGTTCAACCGCTTCCAGTATCGGGTCTACAACGGCACGGTCCACGCCGATCTCGGCATCTTCGACGTCACCTCGGTGACCAGTTACGCGACCGAACACCAGATTATCCAGACCGACGTCACCAACAACCTCAGCGGCCTGATCAACGCCGTCTTCAAGGTACCGAACGAGCTCTATCTCGCCCAGAACACCGACAGCGACAAATTCACCCAAGAAGTGAGGCTCACCAAGTCGCTCGGCTTCGTCGATCTCCTCGGTGGCGCCTTCTACACCCACGAGAAGGGCTTGATCCGCCAGGAATATGTCGCGCTCGTGCCGGGCACGACGACGCTGGCGACCGGTCTCCCCCAATTGGCGCTGGTCAACCTGCGCTCGCGCTACGAGGAGATCGCGGGATTCGGCAACGCGACCGTCCATCTCGGCAGCCACTTCGACGTCGACCTTGGTGGGCGCTACAGCCACAACTCCCAGGACGCGACGCAATCGAACGCCGGAGCGCTGGTCGGCGGCACGTCCACCTTCCCGACCGCGCGTTCGTCGGAAGGCGTCTGGACCTACTCCGTCGCGCCGAAGATCAAGATCGATCCCGACTTCACGGTCTATGGACGCGTCGCCAAGGGCTTCCGGCCGGGCGGCCCGAACGTGCTGCCGCCCGCGGCGCCAGCGGGAACGCCCGCGAGCTTCTCGTCCGACACACTTACGAGCTACGAGGTGGGGATCAAGGCTCAGACCCCTGATCGGACCTTCAGCATCGACGCAGACGTCTTCACGCTCGACTGGAACAACATCCAGCTGCTCGCGGTCGTCAACGGCTTCGGCATCAACGCCAACGCCGGACTGGCCAAGAGCGACGGCTTCGAAGTGACCGCGACCGTGCGACCGACTCCCGGCCTCGATCTGTCAGTCAACGGAGCCTACACCCACGCCCGCCTGTCCACCGACACGAGCGCCCTTGTCGGCGGCAAGGTCGGCGACGCCCTGCCGTTCACGCCGACCTACACGATCAACCTGAACGGCGATTATGGCTGGGATATCGGCCGCACGGCGAAGCCGTTCGTCGGCGCTTCGGCGCGCTTCCTGTCGAAGATCCCAGGCGCGTTCGACAACACCTACCGCACCGCGAACGGCCATCAGCGCTATCTACCGTCATATGTCGCGGTCGATCTCCACGCCGGGGTCGATCTGGGCAAATACTCGCTCGAAGTCTACGCCAGGAATGTCGGCAACGCCGAAGGCAAGACGTCGACGGGCGCGGTCACGGCGAACGGCGCGAACGTCAACCCGAACGGGGCGATCGCGACCGGCGTCATCCGGCCGCGGACGATCGGTTTGTCCATCACCGCCGCACTGTAGTGGCGACGGCCAGCTCATCGGGACTCGCGGCACGGATCGTTCCCGAGCCCGAGCACCTGCCCGGACCCTATCTGGTGTTCCTCGGCGATGTCACCGACCCCGGCTTCGCCAAGACCGCCTTCGGCCTGCGTGACTGGGCGGGTGACCGCTGCGTCGGTGAATTCTCCGCGCCCGGTGCCACGGTGAGCGCCGGGCTGCCGCGGTTGACCCCCGCCGCCGCGGCCGCCCTCGGCGCACGTGCGGCGATCATCGGTGCCGCAGTCCAAGGCGGCCAGGTGGCCGACAGCTGGATCGCGCCGCTGATCGAAGCGCTGGAGGCGGGGCTCGACATCATCAGCGGAATGCATCAGCGGCTCGGCGACGTCGCCGCGCTCGCCGCGGTGGCGGCGCGCAACGGTCGGCGGCTGATCGACGTGCGCGTTCCGCCGCCGGGTCTCACCGTCGCGACCGGGGCCAAGCGGTCGGGCAGACGGCTGTTGACGGTCGGCACCGACTGTGCGCTCGGCAAGAAGTATACTGCACTGGCGCTCGCGAGGGCGTTCGCTGAGCGTGGCGTCGACTGCGACTTCCGCGCGAGCGGTCAGACCGGGATTATGATTGCGGGCAACGGCATACCGCTGGACGCCGTCGTCAGCGACTTCGCCGCCGGTGCCGCGGAAGCGCTTAGTCCGGCCTCGTCAGTCAGCCATTGGGACGTAATCGAGGGGCAGGGGTCGCTGTTCCATCCCGCCTACGCCGCGGTGTCGCTCGCGCTGCTGCATGGCAGCCAGCCCGATGTGTTCATCGTCTGCCACGACCCAACGCGCACGCATGTCCTCGGTCTTCCGGGCATGCCGCTGCCGACGATCTCCGCCGTGATCGAGCAGACCATTGCCCTCGGGCGCCTGACCAACGCGGACATCCGCTGCGGCGGTATCGCCTTCAACACCTCGGCTCTGGGCGTTGATGCGGCCTCGGCGCTGATGGCCCGCGAAGGTGCCTTGCTGGGTCTTCCGGTCGCCGACCCAATTCGCGGCGGTTCCGCGTTCGACGTCCTCGTCGCCGCCTGCCTCGGATGATTGCAGGCGGCCCGACGCGCTTCGCGCGCTTCGTGCTGCCGGGCCTCGCCTTCAAAGCGGTCGTCATTGGTGGCGGCTACGCCACCGGTCGCGAGCTCGCCGAATTCTTTATCCCCGCCGGCCCGTGGGGCGGCGTCGCCGGTATGGTGCTCGCGACCGCGATCTGGAGCATCGTCGCGGCGCTCACGTTCGCGCTGGCGCACGCGATCGGGGCCTACGACTACCGCACCCTCTTCCGAGCGCTGCTCGGTCCCGGCTGGATCGCGTTCGAGATCGCCTACCTCCTCTTCGTCGTCGTCATCCTGTCGGTCTTCGGCGCCGCCGCCGGCACGATCGCCGCGGCGACGTTGGGTGTGCCGCAGATCGCCGGAACCCTGGCGCTCGCCGCGGCGATCGTCGCCGTCGCCACATTCGGAACCCCGGCGGTCGAAGGGCTCTTCAAATACGTCTCGTTCATGCTCTACGGCGTTTACGCGATGTTCCTGGTCCTCGCGGTCTTCAGCTTCGGGGGCGGGATTGGCCATGCGTTCGCCATAAGTCCGGCGCCGCACGACTGGGCGGTCGGCGGTATAACCTACGCGAGCTATAACATTGTCGGCGCCGTCGTCATCTTGCCGGTCCTCCGCCACCTCACCGGTCGCCGCGATGCCATTGTCGCCGGCCTCATCGCGGGGCCGCTGGCGATGGCTCCGGCGATTGTCTTCTTCACCGCGATGACCGCCTTCCTGCCGGCGATCGCAACCGCCGCGCTGCCGTCAGACGTAATGCTCACCGCGCTCGACGTCCCGGCCTTCCGCCTGCTGTTCCAGGCGATGATCTTCGCGGCGTTGCTCGAGAGCGGAACCGGTGCGGTCCATGCCATCGCCGAGCGCGTGAACACGGCCAGGGGCCGTGACCTCGGTCGCGGCGGTCGCGCCACGCTCGCCGCGGCAGTCGTCGTCGCCTGCGTCTTCGTCGCCGACCGCTTCGGTCTCGTCGCGCTGATCGCCGGAGGCTACCGGCTCCTCGCCGTCGTCATCCTCGTCGTCTATATCGTGCCATTGCTGACCGTCGGACTGATCCGGCTCCAGCGGGCACCTCACCCGGAGGCGCTATGAAACTTCTCCGCCTGTTCGCGTCGCTTGCGATCGCCGCTCCTGCCGCCGCAGCTCCGCCGCCAGGCTTCGCCGCCCGGGTCGAGAGCCTGCGCGTCGCCGCCGGCATCCCCGGCATGAGCGTCGCCATCGTCGAGAACGGGGCCCCGACGTTCGTTCAGGGCTTCGGCGTCCGCGCACTCGGCAGCCCCGCCAGGGTCGATGCCGACACGATCTTCCCCAATGGTTCAACAGGCAAGGCCTTCACCACCGCCGCGCTGGCGACGCTGGTCGATGCGGGCAAAATCGGGTGGGACGATCGAGTCATCGACCACCTGCCGTGGTTCCGCATGTACGACCCATGGGTTACGCGCGAGATGACGATCCGCGATCTCCTGGTCCACCGCAGCGGCCTTGGCCTCGGCGAGGGCGATCTGCTGTTCGTCCCGAGGACGACGCTGAGCCGCCGTGAGACTGTCCGTCGCGTCGCCTTCCTCAAGCCGGCGACGAGCTTCCGCAGCGCCTATGCCTACGACAATATCCTCTACATGGTGGCCGGGCAGCTGATCGAGGAGGTCAGCGGACAGACATGGGAAGACTACGTCACCGCCCATGTCCTTCGTCCGGCGGGGATGACCGTGTCGACGACCGGATCACCCGAACACTTCGCCACCAAAAATCGGGCGTTTCCCCACGCCCGCTTCAGCGGGGGCCTGCGCGGTGCCGGCGATCAGGAGCGCCTCGACGAACGCGACGAACTCGGCCGCAACGCCGCACCGGCGGGCGGCATGGCGGTGAGCGCCGCCGACATGGCGCGTTGGATCGAAGTGCAGCTCGGCCACGGCGCCCGACCCGACGGCAAGCGCGTGTTTAGCGCCGCGTCGGCGGCGACCATGTGGACTCCACTCGTGTTCCAGCCGATCGCCGACGTCCCCGACGACCTCGCCGCGACGAAGCCTAACTTTTCTGGATATGCACTCGGCTGGGACGTCCGCGACTACCGCGGAGTCCGCGTCGTCTCGCATTCAGGAGCCGTGTTCGGATTCCGCGCGCTGGTCGTCATGGTGCCCGAGAAGAACATCGGCTTCGCCGTCCTGATCAATGCCGAGGACGGCGCTCCCGTCCGCGGCATCATGTACGAGCTGCTCGATCACTACCTGGGTGCTCCCGACGGCCACTGGCCCGAGAAGTATGCGGCCTTCGTCAAGACGCGGACCGATGCGGCGCTGGCGACGCAGGCCGCAGCAGCGGCGCATCCGGCCGCCGCCGGGCCCTCGCTGCCGCTGCCGCGCTATGCCCGCGACTATGTCGACCCGTGGTACGGCCACATCGCGGTGACGACGACGGCGACCGGCCTCGCCATCGACTTCAAGACGACCCCGCGGATGTCCGGGCCGCTCGAGCACTATCAGTACGATACCTTTATCGCACGCTTCGCCGACAAGGGTATCGAACCCGCCTACGTCAGCTTCGCCCTGGACGCCTCGGGCGCGGTCGATCGCGTGACGCTGAAGCCGGTGTCGCCGCTAGCCGACTTCAGCTTCGACTATCAGGATCTGATGCTGACGCCGGCGCGAAGCAAGTGAAGCGCAGGCTGCCCTTGGCGGCGCAGCAGGCGAGTGGGGAGACGATGCAGTGATGGGAACGGTCCTAAAGACGACTCTGTTTGGGCTTATGTCGCTGGTGGCGTTGACCTGCTCGACAGCGTCGCCTGCCCAGAGTCGCGCAGGAGCCGATACGTCGGGCGGGACCAAGGCCGGCGTCACCTATGTGCAGCCCAAGGACTGGACTGTCGTTACCCGCGGCGGGACGACCGTGCTGTCGGCTCCCGAGAAGGACCTCGACATCGCAGTCGTCGACGGTATCTCCGCGCCCACCGCTTCCGCGGCCGCGACCAAGGCTTGGCCGTCTTACACGCCCGTCCCGCCCCGTCCGGTGCGCCTGCTAACGCCGGAGGCGGCACGCGACGGGTGGGACGAACGTGTCGCAATCGTCTACGAGACGTCTCCCGACGAACGTGCCGTAGCGACGGCGCTGGCGCTGCGTCGGGGCGCGGTCTGGACGGTCGCGTTCATCAACGGATCCGACGCGACGATGAACAGGCGGGCGGCCGCGGCGGACCTTGTCGAACGCAGCCTCCGCCCCGCCGGCTACGTGCGTGAGACCTTCGCCGGCCGGACGGCTCACCGGCTTACCCCCGAACGGATCGCCGCATTGCGCGACTTCATTGCCGCCTCGGCGAAGACACTGGAAGTCCCCGGCGTCGGCATCGCGCTGATCGACCAGGGCCACGTCGTCTACGAGGGCGGCTACGGCGTCCTCGCGCTCGGGTCGCCGAAGCCCGTGACGGCGCACACCAAATTCATGATCGCCTCCAACACCAAGGGGATGACGACCCTGTTGCTCGCGGTGCTCGCCGACGAGGGCAAGTTGAGCTGGGACCAGAAGGTCACCGACGTGTATCCGTCGTTCCGCCTCGGAAGCGACGCGACGACCCGCGCGACCGAGGTTCGCCACCTGGTCTGCGCCTGCACCGGTCTGCCGCGGAAGGACTACGCCTTTATCCTCGCCGACGGCCGTGCTCCGGCGGCGGACACGTTCCGCCAACTCGCAGAGACGCAACCGACCAGCGCGTTCGGCGAACTGTTCCAATACAACAATCTGATGGCGTCGGCGGCCGGCTATGTCGGCGGTGCGCTCGCGTATCCCGGGATGGAGATCGGGGCGGCGTACGACAAGGCCATGCAGACCCGCATCTTCGACCCGCTCGGGATGCGCGACACGACCTTCGATCGGGCGAGGGGAGAGAGCGGCGACGCGGCGCAGCCGCACGGCTACGACATCGATGGCCGCATGACGCTGATGTCCAACCACTTCAACCATCTGATCGCGCCCTATCGCCCGGCCGGCGGGGCCTGGTCGAGCGCCGCCGACATGGCCCGCTACGTCGAGCTCGAACTATCGCAGGGCGTGGCGCCCGATGGACGTCGGGTGGTCAGCGCGGCTAACCTGCTCGAGCGGCGGCGGCACGGCGTATCTACCGGCGAGGACGCCTGGTATGGGATGGGGCTGTTCGACGAGATCGTCGACGGAGCGCATGTCGTCACCCATGGCGGCACGCTCCAAGGCTTCCACAGCGATTTCTGGGTTCTGCCGGATGCGGGCATCGGCGCGGTCCTGCTGACAAATGCCGATTCCGGGCCGGCGATGTTCACGCCGTTCCTCCGCCGCCTGCTCGAGGTGGCCTATGACGGCAGGGCCGAGGCCGCGATGGAGGTCACCGCCGCTGCGGGGAAGCTCAAGGCGGAAGCGAAGGCGCGGCGAGCCCGACTCACCGTCCCCGGCGACGTCACCGCACTCGCGAACCTCGCGCCGAAGTATCGCGACGCGCAGCTCGGCAACGTCATCATGATCAGCGACCGGGACGGCGGGAAGTGGATCGAGGCCGGCGCGATCGAAGGACCTCTGGCAACGCGGAAGAACGTCGACGGCACCTTGTCTCTCGTTTCGATCGGACCGGGCGGGATCGGGGTCGACGCCGTCATCAGCCGAGCAAACGGCAGCCGGACACTTACCATTCGGGACAGCCAGCACGAATATGTCTACACCGAGATACACTGAGGAACACCAGAGCCGCGGTCCTGCGTCGTCGAGCGACGCTGATAAACACCTGCAGTGACCGTTGTCGCGTACGGTCTTCCGCTGTCTATGCGACCTCATCGGCCGGAGACATTGCAGAGCCGTCGCCGAGACTAGCGAGCAGTGCCGATCACCCAGCGCTCGGCGATCCGAAAATCAGGCGGGTCGTCGCCGACCGAGGTGATCTGCACATCGACCTCCATGGGGCGAGTGATGCTTCGACCGGATCACTGGGCTGCTTGCCAGAGAAGGGGAACGCAAGCGTGCCCCCGCGACCTCGACGACGACGCTTCGCGACTTGCGAGGGATGCCGCACGCGGGTGCGGAATTCCTACGAAGCCAGTGAAGGGTTCAGCGGATGATCACCGCCGAACAATTCGCGCCCGATAATGCTGTCATGACGCAATAGAATCGACTAGAACGAAACGGGTCCGGCAGGCAGTGGTGGCGGAACGGGTGGAGGACCTGATGAAACGGATCGTGTTCTGCTTCGACGGAACCTGGAACAAGCTCAATGAGCATACGCCGACCAACGTCGTCCTGACCGCCGCCAGCATCGAGCGGGTGACGCACGACGGCGTGACGCAGATCATCCACTACGACGAGGGGGTCGGCACCGATCCGACGGAGCACTGGACCGGCGGAGTCTTCGGGGCCGGGTTGGTCGAACATGTGCGAGCGGCCTACCGCTTCCTGATCTTCAACTACGATCCCGGCGACGAGATCTTCGTCTTCGGCTTCTCCCGCGGCGCCTTCAGCGCCCGGTCCTTCATCGGATTCCTGCATCACGTCGGGCCGCTCAGTCGTCTTCACGCCGGTCGCATCGACGAGGCGCTGGATCTCTACCGGCACCGGTTGGACCGGAAGTCGGGCGCGGAAGACGACCTGCGCCAGTTCCGGGAGGATTACGCCGGCAACGTCTGCATCGGTGCGGCCGACGACGCCTGGCGATGCGAGAACGTCCCGAACTACGTCACCGGCAGCGCACCCGTGATGACGGTGCGCTACCTCGGGGTCTGGGACACCGTATCGGCGCTGGGCGTGCCCGAGGTGCTGCCGTTCAGCAAGGAGCTGAACCGGGAACACCGTTTCCACGACGCCGCTCTGGATGACTTCGTCGAGAGCGCCCGCCATGCCGTCGCCCTCGATGAACGCCGCGTCGCCTTCCCGTCGGTTCCGCTCGGCGGCGTCTCGGCACTGAACACGGCCCGGGGGCACGCGGACAGCGGCGTCAAGGCGCCCTACCAGGAGCGGTGGTTCCCCGGCGTCCATGGGTCCGTCGGCGGCGGTGGCGACATCCGCGGCCTGTCCGACGGTGCGCTTGCGTGGGTGCTCGACGGCGCCAAGGCCGCAGGCCTCCGCCTCGACACCGCAGCCGGCACCCGCATCCACGGCTTCCACCCGGATCCGCTGGCTCCGCTCGACAACGTCGCGGACCCCAAGTCGGATTTCACACACCTCATCCAGCACGACCGGGCCGGCCCGACGGAGACGTGGCAGCTGTCGACGAGCGCCCTCAGGCGCTGGCAGAGTCCCGCCGCGGCGTTGCCGGATGGCAAGCCGTATCGTCCCGGTAGCCTGTCCCAGGTCGAGGCGGCGCTATCCGCGCTCCCTCCCTGGTCATTCGTGCCGCCCACCGACCTCCTGACGACGGTTGTCGTCAGGAACGGCGATACGTTGAGCGGTATCGCGCTGGAGCATTACCACGACGCGTCGAAATGGCACGTCCTCCTCGACGCCAACCTGGATGGGGTGGGAAACCCGGACGATCTCTTTCCAGGCCAGGAGCTGCGGGTGCCCCGCCTGGCTGTGAGCCGGTGACCTCGAGCGAGGGGTCGCTGCCGGTCCGTGACGGGGGCCGCCGATGACCGGATCCGCGGAGCGGAGGCTGGACGACTCGCAACTCGTTCGGACGGCGCTGCGGATCGATGATCCCGGATCGGTCGCCGGCTACACGCGGGACCGTTCGGATCCGACGCAGGCTCCGCAGATCGTCGCGGAATACGATCTCACTCCGCCTGGTGGCCGTCGGTCTTCGCCGGAGGGGCCCTGGTTCTGGTGCTCCCACTGTCAGAAGGAGAACCACTGGCGAGGCCTCCTGGTAGGCGGCGCGGAAGGGAGGCGCCACTCGATCGGGCACGAATGCGCTGCGGCTCATTATGGCTTCAGCTACGCAAGTGCCGCGAAAGCGTTCGCGGACGAACTCAAGCGGAAGGGCGCTTTGGCACGGCTCGGCCGCATCATCGCTTCAGCCCCGTCGATCGAAACCGGCATCGCTTCGATCCTCAAATCGGAAGGTCTGAAGGCGCTCGACCTGAAGCGGCAGGAAATCCAGCAGGCGTCTCCGCCCATGGCGGCACTACTATCCGCCGCGGCGCTGTCGGATGCTGCACTCGTCGAGGACGTGACCGTCCCTGATCCTGAGGCGGAAGCGAAGTTCACAAGGCGTGAGGGGAGCCGTCCCGAACGTCCGTTCACCAAAGTCGAGCGGCGTTCGCTGGGCCGGCTGCAAGGAGCCTGGCTCCTTCGAACCCAGGATGACTGCCGGGACCGGCTTCTGATGCTCAGGAGAGCGATGACAGCGGCCGTCGAACTTGATCTCCTCGACACCAACTCCGCTTCTACCTCACGCATCGTGGCGGTAGTCCGCGGGGTCGAGCAGGCACACGTGTCCGCGCGTGAAGCATTGAGGGGGGCGCGGTCGGTGGCGGAATTCTTCCATCATGAGAATGTCGTCCGAATGTCGAGGTGGAGCGAGTCCAAGCCTTGGGCGATCCGACGGACTCAGGGCGGCCTCGCCATTGGCGATCGCGATGGACGCGCATCGCTCGTCGCAGCGCTTATTCCGATCGAGGTCTCCGAACTACCTCCGATTGCCGAATGACGCGCTGAACGGGATGGGGGATGGGCTCCAGCAAGTCATCGGCTGAATTGTGATTTTTCTCGCGTCGCACCGTAGTGACAGTCAGGCCCATTGCGCGACGTCTCGCCATCCAGACGACGCGACGCTATCCTGTTCGGCCGCAACCGGAGGAAGACGTCGATGCCAAGGCTGTCGGACGATGCGTACCACAAGCTCGATCCGTTCGTCCTGACCGTCCTCGAGCGGGTGCGGACCGGAGCCTGTTCCGTCGATGACGGACACCTCGATGTGATGCATACGCATACGGCACTCGATGCAGGCAACCTTCAGGAGGTATACCGAGGATGACGTCGCTGCTTGAGAAATGGCAGTCTTCTCCGCTGGAAGCCCGAAGCCCCGGAAAGCCCACCGAGATTGAGCCCGCACGCTCGTGATCGACGATCTCAGCGACCTCGCGGCGCGGCTCGGTAGGCATCTAGCCGAGCAGTGCGTTGACGGCCTGCCGGGGCATTTCGGCGACGAGATCCTGACTGAGTTCCCAGCCGAGAACCGGTCGTCGATCGGTTTGGCCCTCGCCGAACTGAAGGCTGCGGGCTTTGTCGTTCTGACCCCCCTGATGGGGCCGTCTCTGCCACGGATCTTGACGACATACGAGCTATTCGCTGCCACGGATGCGGCGATCACCGGACAAGACCCGACTTCGGACGCGGCATTGCTCGCTGCGATGCTGGCTGACGATCCCGAACTCGGCCACGTGCCGGCGCTGGAAGCCAGGTCGGGGTGGACACGTCGACGGCTCAATCCCGCCCTGGGACTGCTACTTCCCTTGTTTCACAGCGGTCGCAAGCGGGAGACCGTGCAGAACATGTATCCGACTCTCGGGTTCCTCATCGGCAACGACGAGATTCTCAAGCTGCGCCGGTTCGCCAGGGAGCACGCCCGACGATGAGATCGACGCATTGGCACGCGCCTTCGATCCGGCCGACCTGGCGCCTGACCTGATGGAAAGCGCGTGTAGTTCCGCATGTCGGATGTCGGGGACTGGGCTATCGGTGCGGGTGTCCCCATCGTCGATATCGCCGCCGAGCGACACGCGGACGTGCTCGTCGATCGAGTGCGCGACGGCAACTTCGCTCTACCGACGTCGGCGTCTCCATGCGCTGATCCCGTCCTATCGCGCATTGCGTTTCAGGCCCGGACGCCTGTGACGGCTAGCGGGCTCCCCGCCCGACCGCGGGTCTATCTAGCGCATGCCAGCGAAGACAAGGACGTTGTGCGCCTGATCGCGCGTCATCTGATCGGGAGCGGGATAGACGTCTGGTTCGATGAATGGGAAATTCAACCCGGGGACAGCTTGCGCCAAAAGATGGAGCATGGCCTGGCTACGATGACCCATTTCGTCGTCGTGCTCACGCCCATCTCGATCACGAAGCCGTGGGTAGCGAGAGAAATCGACGTCGGCTTCGTCGGCCTGGTCGGAGGAGCCAACAGGATGATCCCGCTCCGTGTCGGAGTGGAGATCGCAGACCTCCCGCCGTTTCTCGCGACGCTGCTGTGCGAACGCTTCGATCCTCTCAGCAAGGCGGACGGAGACGCGCTCGTCGCGCGGCTGTACGGTGTCAGTCGCAAACCACCGTTAGGGCCGGCCCCCGAGTTCATGCGCACTCCTCCTGCCGACCTGGCGGCGTGGTCACCCGCCGCCGTCGAGATCGGACGCTACCTCGTCACCACGAGTCAACACGCCATGCCGCAGGACCCTATAGTGTCGGTGGAACAACTCGTCGCCGCGACTGGCATGGCGCAGGTAGAGATCCGGATCGCGATCCTCGACCTCTTGGATGCCGGTTTCCTTTGGGAGGGCGGCATTCCGGGCCACGTGGCGGCAGAAGGACCGCTGTTCGTAGACTTCGATGAAGTCTTCATGCCATTCAGCCCGGCCGCGGACGCCCGGGTCGTCGCCAACAGGATGGTTTCGACCGCAAAAAACCTGATGGAAACGCAGACTCTAGCGGTGGAGCTCGGCTGGGAGCCACGCCGAATGAACAGCGCCGTCTGCTACCTGCAGCAGGCGGGCGTCATATCCACCCGTCGGGCACTCGCATCAGCTCCTTGGCGGGTAGTCCACCTTCTCAGCACGGATCGAACGCTGCGATTCGCGAGATTGCACTCATAGCTATGGCAACAGGCGAACCTGCGCCCGTAGCTGCCGAACCAATGGGGCAGATCTGATCCTGCGTAGTCGACGAGCGCCAGGCCCGCTCGCGGCGCCGACATCGATAGCGTCGATACCGGTGCGGACATCCCTGGCTGATCACGGTGTCCGCAAGCGCATCTGCCGTGGACCGCGAACATCCCGGAAGTGCAAATCGGTCCTATCGCTGACGACGTCGCCAGCGTCCCTCATCAGGTCGGAAACGCGACGACGGCATCAGGGAAGTCGTTCCATGGCCATGGCCGCCGCCTCGTCGATGCGGGCGATGCGCCGCCCCAGCCAGCGAAACCCGAAATAGCATCCGACGGCCATCGCCACCGATAGCCATGCACCGCCGTCCAAAAGGCCGCGGCCCAGAGTCAATCCAATGTATGCAGCCAAGGCGAACTTCACGCCGAGAACCGCGACCATAACTTGGAGCACGCGCATCATCCCCGCGCGGCCGTTCCGCATGCCGATGGGCAAAAACATCAAGATCAGCATCGCAAGTGCCGCCCACCCGGGCGCGTTGCCGCCGAACCGGACGCCGACGAATATCTCGACGGCAATGAAGGCAAGCAGCGCAAGACAGCCGCGTGGGCCGAGGAAGAGGCCGAGAAGAGCGCCCAGGATTTGCACCAAAGTCTCCGCTGAGAGCTGTGAAAGATATCGGGCCGCTGGCGAGAATGCGGCTCGCCGTTACTTCAGAATTTTGGCTTCGTCGCAGCGGCCGCGGCCGCAGCGGCACCTGCAGCATCGATGCGTCGATCAAGGTCGATCCGCGCGCGATCGCCACCGGTGAGCTTGACCCGCTCCTCGTGGTCGTCGGTTTTGACCATGAACCACGGACCGTCATCGCAACTGGGAAAGCCGCGCGAGCACCATTTGGCGAACATGTCGTTGTTGCCGATCTGAGCCTGCGGCGGCTTGCCGTATTTCGCGACGACTGCATCGAGGAAGGACTTCGGCGTGTTCCCCTTCGACGATGTGATCAGCATCACGGTCGACAGCTGCGGACCGGCCTCCGTCGGCAGGAAGTCGACGTAATACTTTTCGCCTCCCTGGCCGTAAAGCAGCACTTCGGAAACGACGGTCGGTCCGTTCGGCCTCGGCCGTCCCAGACGAAGCGCCGCCGACCTCGCCACGCTCAGCTTGAAGTCGGCACCGCGGGTGCCCAGCCGATCGGGATCGAACGGCACCATGTGACTGCCGTCGCTGGCCATGAGGTGCTCGGCAGCGGCCACCTGCTGCACCTCGACTGGGGACATGCCGAGCCTGAACCCGGAGACGTCATAGGTGCGGAGGTCGCCCCTCACGAGTGGCCTCGACGCGAGGCCCGGATCGGCGGCCGTCGTCGCCAGGCCGGCCTGTGGGTGGTCGGCCGGCAGGTCGGCCACGTTGGTCGTCTGGCTTACGGCCGATCTCGACGGAGTGCCCACAGACGTCGCCAGATTCGCCGGTCCGACCGGCCGAGCGGACATCGGCACGCTCGCGGCGACCATGACGATGACAGCCGCCGTCTTCCGAATACGTCGCATCGTTCCTCCTCGGATGCGTCAGGGTCGATTGTCCCCGGCCGCGCAATGGACTTACACCAGCGTTAATATGTTGCCTATAGCAGGTGGATTAAAATTCGCTTGCGTCGCCGTTTCCCGCGATGCGCACGAGAGACGTAGTCGCTTGGAATCTGCGGTCGATCCGAACCGGGAGAGGTCTGTCGCAGGAGGCTCTCGCTGACGAGAGCGGGGTGAACCGCTCCTTCGTCAGTGACATCGAACGGGCCGCGGTCTCGGTTTCGGTCGACATCCTCGATAGGATCGCAATGGCCTTGGGCGTCGATCTGGTCACACTGGTCACGCCACCGGCAGTTGGATCGTCACCGCCGCGGCCGCTCACCAGCGGGCGCAAACCCCGCGGATAGCATCCACGACGCTGCGTGAGATGCGACCGCAGTCCGGCTTGTGGCTCAGCGGTCGTCTTCGGGCTCGGTGGTCGTCGATACGACTGGCATCGGTGATCCGTTGGCAACTGCGTCGAGCTGTGCCGCCAGGCTGACGCATTCGCGATAGACTTCGGCCTCCCTCCAATAGACGGACGTGTGCACGCCACCCCCGGGATGGTCCCGGAGCGACGGACGGCGCTCGACGGCGGTCTGGCACGACGATCGACCAGGCACCTCGTCCGAGATCTGGTCGCACTCAAAGCCGAACCACCATGCCGGCGGTGCATCAGGCGTCGGCGGCCTGCGCCAGACGCTCCTGGCGATCGGCCGGCGGTGTTCGCAAGCCTGTGCATAAGACACCCCGCCATGGACGATCAGAGCGGCATCACGCGGAAGGGCATCGGCTTCGTAGCCAAACAAAGGATGCTCCGGTTCGACGGCGACGTAGCCGCAGAGATGGCCGTGGCGCGACCGGCGAATGATGCACGCCATGCCCGTCGCCGGGTCGGTCCAGGCTATCTTGTCGGCCTCGCCGTCCCAGGGGCCCGGCACACCCGGCCTGACCTCGGGGACATGGAAGACCGTCAGCGAGACGACCTCGACCGAACCGAAGCGGCGAGCGGTGCCGTCGATCTCGATCCGTGCCGATGCGACCGCGGACGGGTCGCCATTCCTCTCGTCGGTCATGGTTGAATCCTCGCGTTGATGTGATGCGTCGAAGGAATTCCGCGACGATGATCGCGGCATTCATCGCGGGTTGATCAGAGGTAGCGGTCCCTGGCGGTCACCTCGGTGAGCCGCGGACCCATGGCGCGGGCGCGGCGGTCAATCCCGTAGACGTTCGCGGCGAGCCAGAATTCCTCGGCGGTCAGTTCGGCCCCCGGGATCTCCTTCCACCAGAGACGGACGTCGGGGTCCCAGCGGTAGCGACGAAGCCGGAGCGCGTCCTTGACGCCGATGTCGGCCCCGATCGCCTCGACCTTCACCGAAGGGCAGGCGGCGCTCTCGATCAGCTCGGCGAGCGCCGTCCGGCCATCTGCCATGGGGTGCGACAGCAGCGTGACAAGCGCATCGACGTCGGTCCCGGCCCGATGACCGTCGTGAAACCAGCCCGCCTGCGCCAAAAGCCATCCGAGTGATCGGCCGTCGAAGCCGGAGGCCGCCCAGTCGATCTCGGCGCAGCTGCACGCCCAGGCCAGTCCGCCGGCGTCGGGAAGACGCCTTTCGACGAATCCCCTGTCAAAGCGTGCGTTGTGGGCAATCACGAGGTCGGCCGATTTAAGTAGATCGGTGGCCGCGTCGTCGTCGATCATCCGGCCGACGAGATCGGCGTCGGTCAGCCCCGTCAGCCGCGCGACCTCGTCGGACAGGGCCCGGCCGGGATCCTCGCGCCATGAACGAAGGCGGTCGATCTTCAGGATGCGTCCGTCTCGGTCGTAGCGAATGCGCCGGACGGCCAACTCGATGATGACGTCGGTGGCCGGGTCGAGGCCCGTCGTCTCGCAGTCGAGGACGACGCCGACGGACGTCGAGGGTGGCCCGGCCTCGAGCGCGACGGATCCGACGACGTCATCGCGATCTAGCCGTCCCACGGGGCCAGTCATCTCGCGGTCGGTCATGACGCTGGAACGGGGTTCGTCCGCATCCACGCGCCGGGCCTGACCGTCGGGAAGCCTCAGGCGACGCAGAACGCGGAAGTCTTCGGGAACGTCATGCATCCCACGCAGGGGACAAGGGAGAGTGCAGTCGCCCATCTTGATCTCCATTGGTCTGGGGCCGCCGATGCGGCGTCATTCCCGGCCGGCGGCCGGGACGGTCAGCGGTCGTCGAGGCTCGGGCGCCGACGATCACATGTCGAAGCGCTGCTCGAGGTTGAGGTCGAGACCGGCGGCGATAGGTGATGACGGATCGGCGGCCACGTCGCGGAGCATCTCGGCCAGCAGCGGAGAAACCAGTGCAGCGACGGGACCGCCGCCGCTGCGGAAGCCCGAGACGATCGTGGCCTCGGCGGCCAGGGCCGCGCCGAAGCGGCGGCGGAGTCGACCGTCGATCTCTCGGGCAGTGCAGGCGAGGGATGCGTGGAACGCGTGAACGATTACCCCATCGCCGACGTGGGCGATCGTAGCGGTATAGAGACGGAGATCCCCTGGCCTCAGGTCGGTTCCCACCGCCTCCTCCCGCTCCTCGGCGTAGTCGATGTCCTCGTCGGCGAAGTCGTGGACGTCGTGACCGTCGTCGTCGGAGCCGCCGCTGAGAAGTTCGTCGATGTCGGCCGGTTCGGCGTCGAGACCGATCGACAGCCCATGGAGCAGCGAGGCACGGAGGAAGTTTCGCTCCTCGAGACACGCGGTCAACGCGGAGGCACCTTCGAACAGACGCCGCGGCGCCAACATCCAGGCGACGGGGTCCACATCCGCCCCCTCACGCTGGAACCTGGCCGCGGCTTCCGCGGCGACCATCGCCATGCGGCAGAGTCCGCGCCCGGTCGTAACAACGGATTGATCCGACGGGAGATCGTGGCTGGTTGGGTCCTCGTAGGCGATTGGCGTAAAGGCGGTCGCGGTGTCGCGAAGTTGCAATGTCATCGGCGGCTTCCTCATTTTTGTCGGGCATCTCGGCCCAGGCGATGCGGTCGGGTCGTGACCGCAACGCCCCTTACATGGGAGCCGAACACTACATGTCAACGCTTCCAGAAGCGTCGAAATGTAAATTCGTTGTCTTTTCTTTTCTGTCTGATATTCCGGAATGATGGAAACGAAGTGGTTGATCGAGGCGGCGAGCGCGATCGCGCAGTCGACGCGGATGCGGGTCGTCGAATCATTGGCGGCGGAAGGGCCCGCCGGGCTCCCCGCCGGGGAACTCGCCGCGCTTGTCGGCACCCCGCCCAACACGATGTCGACCCATCTGGCGATCCTCGCCCGCGCCGGCATGGTCGCGTCCGACCGCGAGGGAAAGGTTGTCCGTTATCGACTCCTTCCCGACATTCTTCGCGCGATGGCCGAGCAACTGACGTCGATCGCCGACGCCGCAGTCGTCGTCACCTCGGACCTCTCCAAGGCCGTGCCAGCCGTCTGATCCCGAGGGTCTTCGTCAGTCGCCGGCTGATGCCGCTAAGGATGCGAGCCAGTGCCAGCCCTTGGTGTCAACGACGAAGGCAAAGCAGTAGTCGGCAATGTCATGCCTGAGGGGCCGACGCGCCGGCGGATGACTGCCCCACCTCTCACCCGATCACCGCTGGGCGCGGCGTCGATCCCTTGAAGATCGGAGCCCGTCGCGGCCGGAGCGGGTCCGTGACAGCAGGCTGCTAGGGGGACGACCATCACATAAGTCGGTGTAGGAAATGCCGTAACGATCGGCAGGACAGTGACGCCGGTAATGCCCTGCTATTCGACCCGGTAGTGAGCCTTAAGCAGGATCAAACGGCCGCAGAGATCGACTTCGACGACCGCGAACTTCATCTTACCCGCTTACGGCAGACGAAGTCAGCCCGTAAGGGGCGGATCAGACGGGCCTCCCGCCCGGCGTCTCACACTTGGCGAACGCAGCCTTGGCCGTCCGGCAACGGGTTGCCGGTGCCGCCGCGGCCGGAGGGCATCTCATGAACTTGCCTTTCGCGTCTTTGGACGGCGCAGCGGAGAGCAACCCGCCGCCGAACGCGAGGGTCAGCAGCACCGCGGTCGTGACGTAGATGTGCAGACGCATGGTTCGCTCCTTGTTGTTGCCCCCAAGCGTGGACTCGTCATTGACAACCGAAAGGGCCCAAAAGGCGAGCGGAGATGTGGACACTAAACACGTCGGTGCCGCGCGGCCGAACGACGACCTCGCTAGCGACGACCGCGTAATCCAGAAGTTCGCAGAAGGGAGCCGGCTCGCCCACATCAACGGCCTCCCGCAGCCCAGGATCGATCCTTGGCCGCGCCCGATAGCAAGCAGAGTCGCCACGGGGTGAAGTCGGGGATCAGTCGGTGGCGATCAACACGCGTGGCCGCCGCTCGAACCAACACATCAAACAATCGAGCTTGCTCGATAGTCTCAAATAGCTGCAGGTTCGAGTAAACGCCCGCTTGGCGAAATGCTTACGCATCAGTCGATCAGTTCACGCCTACACCGCATCTATGTCTTTGGTTAAAAAAAATATCAATCTAACTAAAAACAGTTGGCCAGTATTTGGCAGGAAAATATTTTAGGAGTCAGTAACATGGAGCAGCTCCCCAACGCATTCTAAGGCCGAAGGCGCTGCACGGGACATCCGACGCCGCTATGGCCATCATCGGTTCAACCGTGAGACGCCCTTGGATAGATTTTCACAAGGTAGAACCGCCGTGCCCGCTTCACGCCGCCGACGTGCGGTCGAGTAATACTCCAAGCTCTTCCATCGTGGTGCGCCAGCCCTCAGTCATCGCGACCGATCACGCAGAACGTCAGAAGACGGGCCCAGATTGACCGTTTCGGGCGAATGGCGACGAAGGGTGCGTAGCCGTCAGTTGCAATTGTCCGACTGATCCGATGTCGGCCACCACCGGAGTCGCGAAAGTCCATGTCCACCGGTCCAACCGCCGGCAGGTCTACCCTCACGCTTTCGCCACCGCGAAGACCGCCGATCACGAGCCTGGCGTCGCCAGCGACCGATACGCTCACGTCGAGGGCCGTCCTTCCGCCGAAGTTCTCGATGACGACGTTGACCCGGCCGGCTCGACCGGCGTCGACCGACTTTATCATCGGAATTGCCCGCTCGGAACGGAGCCTGCGGTTCGCCAGGCGAAGGGTCACCCATCCGGTCCCGGCGACGGCAAGCGCCACCAGGGCGGTGATGAATTCCGAGGCGGACAGCGAAGTCTCATTCATGGAGGATAATAATGGCCAGTCACCTTCACATCGGGTTGAACCTGCATACTGCCCTTCTGCTCAATCTACTGACGCTCGTCCTCGCTGTCGCAGTCACCTGCGATCCCAGATCGGCAGCCGAGCGGATAGCACAGGCGCTGGTCTTCTTCGCCACGATCGCGACCATTGCAATGGTTATGGCGAGCCTTCCCCACGAACCATTGTTCTAAGGCAATCGCGATTCGAGAGAAGCGAAGAGGTGTTCGCGGTCAGG
The DNA here is from genome assembly GCF_018982885.2 of Polymorphobacter megasporae. NCBI lineage: Bacteria > Pseudomonadati > Pseudomonadota > Alphaproteobacteria > Sphingomonadales > Sphingosinicellaceae > Glacieibacterium > Glacieibacterium megasporae. The sequence continues at coordinate 1,055,553 of NZ_CP081848.1, forward strand.
CCGTCGAGCTCGCCCAATCTGCCTTCGGCGACAGACGAGTGCCGCCGATGGCGGTCTCGGTCCGCTACCGGCTGGAACTGCCGCCCTCCAGTCGCGGGTATAGCGGCGAGGACGACACCTATCTTGGAGATTGAGCGATGGAAGTCCCGATCATTCAATGATCGTCGTTGTGCTCAGGACGATGTTACCTTCTACCGTCGTAGCGAAGGAAAGGGCACATGGTGAGACAGTCGAACCGATGGACTTGCTCAGTTCTGGCCGCGCTCGGCATCTCGGGATGTGCTCACCTCCCCGGTGGGACGGTCGGCTACTACCTTCCGACCAGCGACGTGAGGTTCAGGCTCATCCGGGTAATGGCATGGGACAAACAGAACAACCTCATCGAGCCGAATCAGGTCACGCCGATAGTCCGATCGTTCGCGGACCCCGACGACTACCGCACCGCCCGGTTGCAGCGGCTCAGGGTTGCCTTCTCGGAAACGGACGTGAAATTCGAATTCTTGACGGCAAACGCCTTTCAGCGATCAATGCGAGCAGAACTAGACAGGGCGAAGCGATCCTTAAGACCGTCATCTCGATAGCGACGACGGTGTTCGGAGCCGGCATCGGTCTCGAAGCGTCCGATCCGGCGGCGACCTGCCAGCAGGTCAAGGCCTTGGGCGGCGACAAGCCGCTCACGTTGATCTACGAGGGTTTGGTCAATCTCAAAGCGTCACCCCGGCAATCGCAGCCCATCCCGGCCACCCCCGACAGCGCCTACTTCGTCGAGCAGCTCGGGGCGGGAGTCGGAAGCGTCAACGCGACCGTGTTGGGACATGAGATTCCCAAGGCGCCATTCAGCGATCCCGACATCGATCCGGGACTTGCCGCCTTGGACAAGGCGAGGATTCCGATCATTGCGGCGAAGGAACCAGGCTCAGTCTTGATCGAGATCGATTCAGGTCGCGAGAACAAGGGGGTTTGGAAGGACAAACTGGAGATCGCGACGTTCGGGACGATCTACTATCTTCCATTGCCGGGCCCGCTCGTGTTCAGGAAGAAGTCCTTATCGGCGAACTTCACGGAGACGGGATCACTCAAGAGCCTGCAGTACGGGTCCAATACCGGGGCGGGACAGGCACTGAACGTGATCGGTGCCGGCCTCTCCGGTCCGAACCAGGCCGCGGCGACCAGGGCCGCGGAAATCAAGGCCGAAGTCGACGTCATAGCCCAGCAGCAACGTCTGATCGCTTGCCGTTCCGACCCAACGACGTGCAAGTGGCCCAGGTGACGGAATCGTCGCGACGCCCGACGCCTCGATCCGCGGACCTGTATGCCGGTCAGGGTCCTGTAACGTCGATGCGGAGGACGGCGTGCTCTCGTGTCGGCTTCCAAGCCGATGGCGATAGGCACGCAAGGAGGGAGCGGCGGTGACGGATCGGATCGAAGACCCAAGTCTGGAAGATGCACGTTATCAGGCAGCCGAGCGCTTCGTCGGATTGCTCGAGCGGCGCGTCATGATCGAGGCGCGGGGCGACGAGGAGGACTTCTCAAGGTTCGATCCGACTGGCCGGTTCTGGCTCGGTCGGCTTGGGCCGAAGGACTTCGTGACACGTCCGGATGAGCGCCAGGACAGATTGGAGCCGTGTGCGATCGGACTGCGCATCAGGCCAGCCGCGCAGTTCCCGTTGTCCTTCGAAGTGCAGGTCAGCGCCCGCCTCTGGAGGAGGCGGCGGGCCGACGATGGCGGCGGGACCCGGTGGGCATGGGACAAGACAGGACCGGCGGTCATCTGCAGGCCGATCGTCGTCGAGGATCGGCCAGGAGATCAAATATTCTGTATGGATGCGATCACTGACGCGCTCGTCGCAATCGGCGTTTCCGGATTGAGCGGCGACATACGGGTCCGCATTACCGGTCGTCCGCCGTTGTCACGGGCCTTGGAGATCACGTTCGTCAACACGAGCCAGGAGATCGCCGACCATGCGGACGGCCGCTTCTTCGAGACCGAGATGCAGGTGAAGGGACTGCGGCGTCTGCCGTTCGAACTGGAGACGCTCCCCGATTCCTTCCGATACGACCGCAAGGTCCAGGCCTACGGCATCAATTGCGGCTTCGAGATCGAGGCCGACGGCACGATCCGCACCAGCGATGGTCCGGGCCACATCAAGGAGCGGCCGACCTTCTGGCCTTCGGCGACAGAGAAGCCCGATCTAACCTTCGACGGATTGGCGGCGAATCCGGTCGAAAGCGCCCGTGACATCCTCACCTGCTTTGAGGATTGGTCCCTCGACGTCTGGTCCGACGCGGCGCTCGAACGACGTGCCGACCTTGAAGACTGGTCGGACGGGATGCGCGACGAGGCCGGACAAGCGCAGAAGGAGTTCGGTTCCGAATTGGAGCGCATCCGGTCCGGAGTAGTCTACCTGGAGACGCATGAACTCGTCCGCAGCTCGTTCCAATTGATGAACCGGGCTATGCGGATTTCGGCTGCAGGCAGATACGACGAGTGGCGGCCCTTCCAGCTCGCCTTCCTGCTCGCGAACCTGCAATGCCTGATCGATCCGATCGCGGAGGCGGAGATTGTCGACATCGTATGGTTCGCCACCGGGGGCGGCAAGACCGAGACGTATCTCGGGTTGCTTCTGACCGCCGCGTTCCTCGACAGGATGCGCGGGAAGGTCTCCGGTGTGACGGCGTGGTCAAGGTTCCCGTTGCGGCTGCTGTCGCTTCAGCAGACGCAGCGTTTCGCGAACGCGCTGGCTGCGGCCGAGATTGTCCGCCTCGACGTCAAGCTGTCAGGAGACCCCTTCTCACTCGGATTCCTCGTCGGCGGCACGGCCACGCCGAACCGCATATTGAAGGAGGCATCTCAGCGCGGCATCGACGCGGACTCGTTGGAGGAGAAGCGAAATCCATATCTGCTGCTCGACCGATGCCCGTTCTGTCGCGAACGTACGATCGGTACGAGATTTGATCGGGTCCTGTGGCGTCTCGATCACGTCTGTTCAAACGAAGGGTGTTTTACCGGAGGTGCACCACTACCGCTCCATGTCGTCGACGATGAGATCTGGCGCTTCCTTCCAACCATCGTGATCGGCACGCTGGACAAGGCGGCGAATATCGCCCGTCAGACCGGCATGCGGGGGCTCGTCGCCAGCCCTCACGGCAAGTGCAAGAGCCCCGGGCACGGATACACGTACGCCACGCGCAGCACCTTTCCGAACGGATGCTTCGTTCCGGATTGCCGCGGAGGTGCTCCTGGGCCACTGCCGATGGCTTCAGACCTCTACCCGGTGAGTTTCCGCCTACAGGACGAACTGCATCTCCTTCGAGACAGCCTCGGTGCCGTCGATGCGCATTACGAATGCGCGCTCGACGGCATCCAGGAGCAACTCACAGGTCGAAAGCCCAAGATACTGGCTTCTTCAGCAACGCTTTCGGGATATGCGAAGCAGGTGGATGTCCTCTATCGGAGAGAAGCGCGCGTGTTCCCCCAGCCGTCGCCCGTCGACGGGAGAGGCTTCTGGGCCGCGGACTCGGGTCGGGTGATGCGCCGCTACGTCGCGTTCGCGCCGCGCAGGCTGACGGTCGAATTCGTCGTGGACCGTCTGATCGTGACGCTGCAGCGATCCATTCGCCAGCTGGCGTCGGATCCGAAGCAGTTGTGCGAGGAAATGGGGATCGATGCCGGTCTCGCCCCGTTCCTCGTGAATCTCTACGGTACGAACGTCGTCTACGGAAACACGCTGCAGGACATAGACGCGGTGGTCCGTTCGTCGGAGACGCAGTACGCCGAACTCGATCCGCCGCCGAACGTCGCGACGTTGACGGGTAGGGTTGGCTTCGAAGAGGTGAAGCGGACGCTCGATCGGCTGGAGAGTCCCGAAGAGCGCTACGAGGACCGGCTGCACCTGGTGGCGGCATCCTCTATGATGTCTCATGGGGTCGATATTGATCGCCTCAACATCATGATAATGCTGGCATTCCCGCTTGGAGTCGCGGAGTTCATACAGGCGACGGCCCGTGTCGGTCGCAAGTGGCCGGCGCTGGTCGTCGTCGTCCCCAAGATGACCAGGGAGCGCGACGCAAGCGTCTACAGGGCGTTCCCGGAGTTCGTCTCGCACGGCGATCGGTTCGTCGAGCCGATTCCCATCACCCGGAAGAGCCGCAGGGTCCTGGAGAGGACGATATCCGGTCTGGAGATGGCCAGGATCAACATGATCCATGAGCCGGCATCCAACGCGCGCCTCACGACGATCCGGGACCTTAACCGATACGCTCAGGCTCGAACGGGAATGCTTGCCGACGACGAGGCGGCGATCGCGGCCGACATCGGGATCGACGATGACGACGAGTTCATGCGGGCTCAATTGCACGATTGGTTCGCAGGTTTCGCACGTAACCTGCGTGAACCACCGGCGGACGCGAGATTTCCCTCGGACGCCTGCCCGACCGGTGCGCCGATGATGTCGCTTCGCGATGTGGAGGAGCAGGCACCATTGAAGGGGAACAGCACGCTATGAGGGAGATGCGCAGCGGTTCGCAGATGCTCTTTGGTCACCTGCCCGAGCAAACCGTCGACGCCGCGGGTGGCATCTGGAAGGTGAAGAGGTGGAATGAACCTAAAACGGTCAATACGATCGACACCGCGGCGCTCAGGGAGGAACTGATCAGGGCCGCCTACCCCTGGAAGGATGCGGACCCCAGCCAGGACGGTGGTTTCGTCGACGACCTGCTGGCGCACAAACCGGTGCGGGTGCATGCCTTGAATCGCGAAGAGGGCGTCTTCTGCGAACCCTTCCCCCGGCTCTTCATGTGCCAGCGATGCAAACGGCTCTACGATGACGCCATCGGAAGATGCAGATGCGGTTCGACAGCGCGGCGCGGCCAGCTACCCTTCGTCGGGTATCATGAAGCCTGCGGGGCGATAAAGACCCCATATGTGAGGAAGTGTCCTCAACACCAGCAGCGGGCCGTCCGCTTTCCCGGCACGGCATCTGCCGCCGAACTGATCTTCTACTGTCCCGAATGCCCCCCGGGCAGCTTCCTGAACCGCGGGTTCGGCGCGTCCTGCGACTGCGCCTTGGGCGGGGTGCTCTCCTTCACGGTCCACCGATCGGGCAACGTCTTCAAACCACGCGGGATCAGCATGATCAATCCGCCGCGGCGCGAGATACTCCTCCGCATCGAGCAGGCGGGAGGGGGAGAACGCGCACTCGAATGGATGCTCGAGGGGATGGTGGGGAGGCGGCTGACTGAATCCGCAGCGGCCCAGAACCCCGCGTCGATCCGGAAGCTCCTAGAAGACCGGGGATTCGACGACGAGACGATCACCGCCATGATCGCCGCGATGCCCGCCACCGCCGATCCCCGCAGCAGGACCGTGCCACTTGACCCGGAGCTCCGGGCGGACGCCGAACGTCAGGCCAAGCAGGTGGCATTGGCGACCTTCGAGAGTCGGATCACGATCACCGACCTGTTGCATCGATCGAAGGCGGAGTCGCTGCGCGATCAATACCGGTCAGCATACCCTCGCGCACTGCGACGCGCTGGTTTTGAACGGATCGAGCTGATCGACCGATTCCCGGTGCTGACCGCGCAATTCGGCTACACCCGCGGCAAACCCAACCCAGGCGACAGCAGGTTGCGCACCTATCGTCAGAACACAGGCGAATACGTCATCTACGGCGACTTGGCGCAGACCGAGGCCCTGCTGATCAGACTCGAACCGACGCGGATACTCGAGTGGCTGATAAGGCAGGGCTTTGCGCTCCCCGGATGTTCCGGAGATCGCGAGGCAGCCGAGGCGATCCTCTCGGCGATGGGACCGATGGACCGGCCGAATCCCCTCACTGAGAGCGTGATCGAGCTCGTTCACTCGATCTCGCACGCCTTCATCAAACGAGCGGCGGTCTTCGCCGGGATCGAGCGGAGTGCCCTGTCGGAGGTCGTGCTGCCGACCGCGTTATCGTTCTTCGTCTATGCGGCCGCGCGTGGCGACTTCGTGCTGGGCGGGTTGCAGGCGCTGTTTGAATCCGATTTGCATCACCTGTTGGACGGGATGGTCGACGACGAACATCGATGCGCCTTGGATCCGGGGTGCGAGGATACGGGATCGGCATGTGCGGTCTGCCTGCATCTTGGGGAGCCGTCGTGCCGGATGTTCAACACGCGGCTCTCACGCAAGGCTCTCGCCGGCGGTCGCGGCTACTTCGACATCACCGCGTCTCCCACCTGAGCGGCGTTCGGTCGCCCGGATCGCCCACGACGACAAGGACGCTCCGGGCGCGGCTCATGCCGACATAGGCCGACGTGAGGCCGTCGGCGGCGGACGGGCCGTCCAGCACAAGCACGATCGCCTGCGATTCGAGGCCCTTGAACCGCGAGACCGTCTCGACCGGGATGCCGCGGCTTCCCCATGGTCCAAACGAGAACGGACCGATCGAGCGCTCCCTCAACCTCTCGGCCAAGCGCGCCGATCCGCACAGGACGACGAGGCTCTTCGGACCGAACCCCTCGTCCAGAAGTTTCTCGACCGCGTCGACCACGTCCCTTTCCCGAGCCGGCCCGTCGGTCGATCTCCAGATCGGATCAGGTCCGGGAACCCCGCGGCCTTGCGAATCCCCTCCGAGGATCGCGGCGACCCGCCTTGCAATCGGAAGCGTGTTCCGCATGTTGCGCGTGAGTTGCCAGACGAATGGGTAGTCGGCATTGAGGTCCCAACCCCGTCGCCACAGATCCTGAAGCGGGTCCGCGAACACGAAGAACGGCGCCTCTTCGACACCACGTGTCACGCAGCGAAGCGCGTCGAGCCATATCGGCGAGAAATCCTGCCCCTCGTCAACGACGATCGCATCGTAAATGGTCTCGTTGCGCGAGCACGCGTCGATGAGGAGGGAAGGCGCCTCGTCCTCCCACCACGCCTGATCGCGCTTGTTCGACACGACCATCCCCGCGCGGCGCGCCTCCTGCAGACAGAGAGCGTGGAAAGTGCCGGCGGCGAGCCCCGGACCTCTGCTGATGCGCCCGCTAAGCTCGGCACCGAGCAATTCGTTGTAGCAGACGAGCAGCGTCCGGAAGCCATCCTTGGCCAGCTGCTGTGCACGAGCGATCGCCAGGACGGTCTTCCCGGTCCCGGCACCGCCGATCATCAAACCGCCGCGCTGAGCGCGGAGGCGTGAGAACACCTCCATCTGCTCGGCCGTGAAAACGACGAGGTTGGCTTCGGCGTCTCCGCTGGCGCTGGACAGCGTCGGAGGTGCTGAAACGGTCGGCGCGAGCAAGCCGATCACCCTTTCGAGTTCCCTCGGCTCGAGGTTCGCTTCCAGCGACCAATGGGTCAGACAGCGCTCGATGGCGGCATCGATATCCACCAGGTCGGCCTTGGAGATCGTGATCCGAGCGTGCGCGGCGGGTCCAAGTGACGGAACGTCGACCATGTGGGGAAAGACGACCGCGTGGCCCACCCGGATGTGCGGACCAACGCCGTGCTCCTTCAGCCATGCGACCAGAGCATGCTTCGAGGAGGTCGCCTGTTCGAAGGGATTCCTGATCCCATGGCGTTTGCCGAAGCGATCGGTGGTCATCCATCGTCCGTGGTCGACCTCTATGCCCCCGCCCTTGACCTCGATGACCACCAATCCCCTGCGGGGATGAAGGACAACGAAATCGGCTTCGCCATCGCCCTGGCGACCTCCGCGTCGCGACTGCCAGCTGACGTGGTGCAGCACCACCCACCCGTCGGGAAGACGACGCAGGGCATCGGCAACCCGCCGTTCGGAATCCTCCTGAGGCTCGTCTGATCCGAGACCGATGTATCGTGCCACGTCAGTTGTCCAGGAAGCCGCGAAGCCGCTTGCTGCGGACGACGTGACTGAGCTTCCGGAGGGCCTTCGCCTCGATCTGACGAACCCGTTCCCTGGTCACTTCGAACTCGCGACCTACACTCTCGAGGGTGTGGTCGCGATCGAGGCCTATCCCGAACCGCATCCTCAATATGCGCTCTTCCCGAGCCGTCAACGTCGTCAGGATGTCCCGGAACCGTTCCTGAAGCTGACTGTGCGAGGCGACGTCGAAGGCCGAAGCGGTCTGGTCGACGGCGAAAGCGAGCAGCGTCGTGTCCTCGCCGACCGGCGCGTCTCCCTCGATGCAATCCGTGGCTTGGACGCGCCAAAGCAGTTTCATCAAACGTTCCGGGTCCATCCCGATGGCGATGGAAAGTTCCCCGCTGGTCGGCGCTTTCCCGTTGACCAATGTCCATCTCGCCTCCGCACGTCTTATGCGAGCAATCCTTTCCTGAAGGTGGACCGGAAGACGGACGACGCGGTCGCCGTCGGCGATGGCCCTGCGAATCCGCTGCTCGATCCACCAGGTCGCGTACGTCTTGAATCGAAAGCCGCGCTCGGGGTCGTAGAGGTCGGTCGCGCGCAACAGACCTATGACGCCCTCCTGCACAAGGTCCTCGAGCGCGAGATGCTTCCTCTGGCCGCGGCGTCGGGCTAGCTTCTCCACATATCGGAGGTTGCCGGCGAGGAACGTCGCCCTCGCCCTATCCGCATCCGCCAGCACCCGGGTGACATAGGTTGCATCCAGACCGGCCGTGTCCCGAGGCAGTTGTAACGCCAGCTGAATGCGCCCCCATCTCCCGTTCCTCGCTCTCGCTGAGATACCTGAACCTGCGACGGCCCTTGGCGAGGGCAGGATCGCCCTCGTCGCACGGGTCGTCGTCATCCTCGACGACCCGATGACCCTCGACGGTGAGGAGGGCTTCGATCTCGACGCACTCCGCGATCGACAGCTTGCGCCGAAGATAGGTTCGGTTCACATCACCGCGCGAGAGTATTCCGCCGCCTCTCTGTGCATCGGCGGAAAGGGCGTGATACGCCTTCGCGATGAGGTCCGGCCGGACGATCCTCGCGAACTCGTCGGTGTCGACGTCGTCTCCATCCGATAGCAGCTCTAACAGGTCGTCCTCGTCCTCGGCGACCTGTTCGACGTCGGCCACGTCCTCAGAGCCGGTGTGTTCAGTCTCCAAGCAACCTCCCGTTCGACGTCGCAAGCGAGCAATGCGATCCCGGCGATCCCGTCCGATGCCCCCGTCGAGCGCCGCGGCGGCAGCCTAGCACATCGCGACACGAAGGTAGGGTTGGATTTGGCGATGTAGGCCCGGGATGGACATGGACGCAGGCCGCTGGACGTCCGTGATCTCCGGCATCGGCTCGTTCCCCTTTCCGGCTGAAGGGGGAGCCACCGTGTCCCGCAAGGCGGTCTTAGACCGGTCGCCTGCCGGCGCCGGGTGCGCCCTCGACCCGGCATCGACATGGTGCGCGACGGCTTTCCGCGCTCGACAGGGGACCTCTCGCCGCAATCCGCCGTCGCGACGCTGTCTCGCGCACAGTGCTTCATCCCGTACGACCCGGACCCGAGCGCGAAAGATCTTGCCAGGCCTCCCGAACATCGATTCAAGAAGCCTCAACCTTACATGATGACCAGGAAGGCCGTGTTCGTGACGATCAAAAGACCCCGGGCCGTAGACCTCTATTCCGGCGTCGGGGGCTGGTCGCTCGGATTGAGGCTGGCCGGCATCGAAGTCGTCTCCTCCTACGAGAGATGGGGGCCGGCAAACGAGACGAATTTCAAGAACAACTCGCACCAGGCACAAACGGTCGACATCCGGCGGCTTGCGCTGGAGGACCTGCCGAGCGACATCGACATCGTCGTCGGGAGTCCGCCGTGCACGCAATTCTCGTTCAGCAACCGGGGTGGCGGGGGAGACATCGCCGATGGCCTCGAGGACGTCATCCGGTTCCTGCGGATCGTCGATCATCTCAGACCCCGGGTATGGGCGATGGAGAACGTTCCGCGGGTTGCCAAGATAATCGAGGCGGAACTCAAGCCCGGCGGGGTGCTCGAGGACTTCCTGCACCTCGGCTGCATCACGCACATAATCGACATGGCCGAATACGGTCTGCCCCAGCGTCGACGCCGATGCCTCGCAGGAAATTTCGACGTCGCCCTCTTCGCTTCCTACAGGCGAGGAGCGACTAATCGAACGCTGGGCGACGTCGTGACCGCCCTCGCGGCCGATCCCGTCGTCGACCCGCTCTTCGGGCTTCGGATCGCCGGTACCGATCTGACTGACCACATCAAGGAGGAGGTGCTCACCTCGGAGGAGGTGCGCATCAACCGCGCCGGCAAGGTGACCCATACGGTCTACAACGCGATGCCGTTCCCCGATCAGCTCGATAGACCCGTCCGCACCATCACGGCCACTTGCACGCGCGTGTCGCGCGAGAGCATCGTCATCCCAACAGACGGGTCCGGAACGGTCCGCCGCTTGACGCTGCGGGAACGGGCAAGCCTGCAGGGCTTTCCCATCACGTTCGAGTTCTACGGGGCCAACTACGGACAGAAGTTGCGAATGATCGGGAACGCGGTTCCTCCCGCGATCACGTACCTCGTCGGTCATGCACTGCAGGGTCACATCGCGGCCGAGGTCCCGAGCCTGCCGGCGGCCGCCGCCGGCCTGAGACGCCCGGGTCCCATTTCGATCGTGACCCCGCCCGATCGGATCGGCGGCAGGTATCCGGCGACCCGCAACTTCAAGTTCGCGATCCCGAGCCTGCAGCTCAAGAGCGGTGTGCGCTTCGAACTTGGCAACTTGCTCGACGACGACATCGTGGGATGGCGGGTCGCCTTCTACTTCGGCACGTCCAAATCGATCCAGAGCCTGAAGCTCGACGGATCGCTCGACGGCGAGTTGACCGCGAGGATGTCCGACGCGATGAGGGACATCGTCTCGGCCCGACTGGACGACTTGTCTCGGTTCATCCGATCAGCCGACATCGGCAACATGCAGGCGCTCTGGGCCCACCGGGGTCCGGGTGGTACTCGCGCCTTCATGCTCTTGGACAAGCTCGACGAGATAGGGGCCGCGCTGACGGCGGGCCTCTCGGCTCATGTCGGGGAAGCCAGCGTCCTAATCGACGCCGCTCTCCGGTCGCAGCACGGTGAGGAGGCTGAGCGCCTGCCCGGGGTCCCCAAGCTCCAGCGGAACGCCGCGCTGATCCTTGCCGGTCTGCTGGTCGGATCGAAGGTCAATCCGCTTCTAGGAGACCACAGTGGTCGATCCGGTCGGCAGGGGATGAAGCTCACGGCGACGCGTGTTTGACGCCGCCGGTCGGCCGACTATATCGGCTTCGTGGTTGACCGCCTGTCTCCGAAGGAACGAAGCGCGCACATGGCGCGAATCCGAAGGTCGGACACGAAGCCCGAGTGGACAGTGCGCAGACTCCTGCACGAACTGGGCTACCGCTATCGCACCCAGCTCGCAGCGGTGCCGGGGCGACCCGACATCGCGTTCACTGCGCGTCGCAAATGCATTCAGGTCCACGGATGCTTCTGGCATGCCCACGGCTGCGACCTATCCCGTAGTCCGAAGACGCGGACAGCCTTCTGGGAGGAAAAGTTCGCCCGCAATCGCGAACGCGACGCGCGCCTCGACTTGGCGGCCACCGCACTTGGTTGGAGCAAGCTCGTCGTGTGGGAATGCGAGACCCGGAACGGCTTGCTTCTAGGTGAACGATTGATCAGGTTCCTTGGCGAGCGCAGACATCGCGGGTCTGCAGACGACTATGGCGCGCTACTGCCGGTCGCCTCGACTTGACCCAGCACCGGATGCGGATGGCACCGAGTCGGCCGGGTGCGGTCCACGGATGGCGAGGCGGAAACCGATTACCCGGATGATCCAATGGCTCTTCAGACACGCCCGATCCGTCTGGTCCGGGCAGGAAGGCTGGTCATGCCAGCGTGGTGATCGCTTCAAGCGGCCATTCCCTGAAAGGCGACCAGTCCGATCGCCGCCATCCGACGAGCGGTCCGAACATCGACAGAAGAGGATCGCAACCCGATGCCCGGTTCAACGGGACCCGAGCAGATTCTGCAGGCGCCACAGTCGAGCGGCTCGTCCAGCCGGCGTCCTCGCGACCAGGTCGCCGATGATGCCGTGCAGGCCGGGGGTCAGTGCCGGCCACGCGCGGGAGCAGCGATCGATCAGATTCACGAACGCGTTCTCGCGGTCGTCGCCGGCGCACGCCGCGATGATGGAGCCGATCTCGACGAACTCCCCCGCCGCTTGAGCGGGAGCGATTGCCGGCAGCCCTCCAGGCGCAGTACTGTGCTCGAGCCACCGACAGGCCGTCGCGAAACTCACCATCAGGTCGGCGGCCATCGCCGCGTCGCGCCAGGCAATTGGCTGCAGCAGCGTCCGCCAGAACGCCATGTCCGCATTGGCCGCTACCATCCGCACCGGCCGGGCCGGGTCGGCGGACAACAGGGTCGCGACCTCCTCAGCCTCGTCGGTCTCCATGCCGGCCAGCGCGAACGCTCCCAGCTGCAGCCAGGCGCCGTGGTCCGCGGGATCGCGCTTGAGGACTCCAAGTGCGCCGCCGACGAGCAGTCGGAGGAGCTTGGGCCTGTCGAAGCCGCCCTCGTCGAGACCCCGAGGGCTAGCCGAGAGGAACGACCCCATGGCGTTCGGCCAGGTCGACCGCCGGAGGAGAAGGAGCCCTTCAATGGCCACGATGCTCGAAGTGGATTCAAGCTGCGCCTCGATCAGCCTCTCGGCCAAATCCGCGTCCAGCGTCGAACGGAAATCGTCGTCGCCGAACGCCGCCGCTAGCGCGTGGTGGAGGAGTGCCGCCGGCGACATCCAAGACGGCCATGCTACATCCGGCGGACCCGCGGGTTGAAGCAGAAGCAGGTCAACGCCGGCCGCCGCAGGCTCGTAACTCTCGATGCCGAGGCGCACTTTTTCGGGCGCGAGTCCTCCACCCAGCACGACGTCCAGGACCCGGTCGGCATGGCCCCAAATCGCCGCCAATTGATAGGCCGTCGGTGCCGCACGCCACGCCGCATCGCGAAGGAACCAGCGCTGGGTCCAGCGCAGCAGGGCGACGAAGAGCGGTCCGGCGTCCGTCATCGCAGCCAGCAACCTCTCGGCGAGCCGAACCAGGACATCGGTATCGGCACCGGCGGCGCGCATCGCCGCGATGACGTGCGTAATCGCGAGCGGAGTCCTGGCGCGGGGGGCCGCCGCAGACAACGACGCTGCGTCGAGCGGCTGCCTTCGGGTCGGAATCCCGGCTGTGGCGACCAGTCCCGCCACCGGATCAGCGGCGCCGCGGTTCACTTGCGCCGCCGCCCACGCAGCAGGGAACGGAGCCGAGGTGTCCTCGAAGCCCAGCGATGCGAGGACCGACGCGAACGGAGCCGGCGCGAACGCGTCCAGCTTGAAGAGCTCCCGCCGGGCGAGCATCGCCGCGGTCTTGGAATGGCGAGCCTCGGCCGACGTCGCACGCACGGTCTGGAGCACCCTCATCATTGCAGCAGTCGTGCGTGCGCCCACGGCTTCAGCGTGCGCGCGATCGGCCGAGACGGCGTCCAGCCGAAGGTCGCGGACTAGTTCCGCTATCGCGATTGACCGCGTCTCGCCGTCGAGGCACGCGATCCATAAGGTAGGATCCTCGAGCGTCACGCGAACCGCCCCGGTCATGATCACGTTTCTGCCGTCCCGACGCAGTCGGACTAGGAGGCGCCGGCCGGTGGGGCCTGCTTCGGCGCGAAGCCGGCCGCGTCCGTACTTCAGGGCTCGGCGCGTCTCGCGCCAGAGTACCTCGGGCGCGAACGACATGGAGCCGATCGTGATCGCTTCACGGCAGACCCCGATTGCCGCCATCCGTCGGTCGCGATAGAGTTCCGTCTGCACCACCTCCGGCAGAGCACGGATTCGCCGCGCTATCAGGGTGCGCATGACCCGGCGATCACGCACTCCGTGCGCATCACGGCTCGCCAAGAGCGCGGCATAGAAGTCGGCGAGATAGCCTCCCAGTCTCGGGACGACGGTATCGTCCACATCGGCGATCGTCTCGACCACGCGGAGCCAGAGCCAACGGAGGTAGCATTCACGGACTTCCCCACGGCGATCGTCCAGCATTCCGATGTCGACCGCCTGATCGAGGCAGTGGGCAATCTGCATGATCTCGAAGCGCGGCTGCGCGTCTCGCGTATCCTCATCCGGCATGGAGCGGCCGAGCCGCTTGCGACGGGCGTTCAGCCACAGCCAGTCCGAACATGCGACCCGGGCGTCGAACGTCAGCGTCTCGTCCAGCCAGATGGCCTTCAGGCACGTCGCGAGCAGACGCATCCCCGCGTGCAAGGGCTGCGTCTCGTCAGGCCGATCCGATTGAGCCAGCCCTACCGCCAGATGCACCTCGTGCGCAGCCGAATGGGCTATGGCACGCCGCTTCGCAGCGAGGTCAGGCGTCTCGACGACGACCTGCCCATGACGCGGAGCCGCGCGCAGAGCATGCAGTACCTCCGTTGGCGACGGCATCATGAAGAGCGCTCCGGCGCTCCTCAGATCGTCGAGCGCCCTGTCCCGGCGACGTGGCGCAAGACGCCTTTCGGCGACGAGGGCCTCGAGGACTTCGGCAACCCCGACGACGGGCATCGACGCCGTGCGCGGATAACCGGTTAACAGGCGGTCGTCGATCCAGGCCACGGCACCATCCAGCCCCGGTGCCGCGATGACGTCGCGTAAGCAGAGCGTCAGCGGCGTCTCACCCGGCTCGCCATCCTCCTCGTCATCCCGGCCGGCATCGAGGGCAGCAGCCGGGATGGTCCGGTATAGGCCAGATGCGAAACCGGCCGCCACCCGGTCCCGCAACGCGGTAAGCGTCCCCACTATCCTGCACGCGGTCGCGGCCTGGTCCCGCCGGAAGATCGCCTCGTCGAGAAGCGTGCCGTCGCATCGCAGATCGTATCGCGCCGCTACCGCCGTAAGGGCGTCCGCGGCCGCGAGGCGGTGCAACGCTTCGGCGTCGAGCAGCAGCGCCGCTCCATCCGCCGGCGGGACGTCGCCACCGGCGTCGGGAAGCCCGTCTAGGATACGCGCCGCGTCCTCCTCCACGATCGCGTGCCGACCGCGCAGTGCTCCCACCAGCGCCGCCAATGAGACAGATGATCTCGGCGAGTCGCCGGCACTCGATGGATGGTGCCGGGTGACGACCACCGTCGCATCGACCTCGTCGATTCCCGACGGCCGAATTGAAGACGCGAGTATCCTCTCCGGGATGGTGGCGTCGCCGTGCTCCCGGCATCCAAGTTCCATCGCCAGAAGCGCCATCGGCGTCGCGGCGGACACCCGGACGCCGTTTGGGTTGGTCTCCACGAAGTCGAGAAGATCGAGCCGCGCGGCGACGAGTAGCGCCGTCAGGTCCATGTGCAGCCGCCACGACGACCATGGAGCCGTAGGGGCAACCGCCGCCTGCCGGGCTCCGTGCCTGATAGGCCAGGCGTTCATTCCGCCGCCGGGCTGGGAATTCGGTCCGAGATAGAGAAGCGCGAACCGGGTCGGGTCGTCGGCGAAGCGAAGGTGGACCGGGATCGCACCGTCGAGGAAGATTCGGTCGAGTTCGTTGTCATGCGACTTCTGCTCCGCTAGCAGGCGCGGAAGCTCATCAACGGTCAGCAGCCGCACGTCCGACGCGCCTTTTGCCGCACGGGCATGGACGCGAGACGTCAGTGCCTCGATCGCCCCCTCCGCTTGAAGCCGGAGCGCATCGTGCATCGCGGCGGCAGCGTATCGGTCGTCCAGATCGGTCGCGACCGCTCGATCAAACAGTTCGCGCGACAGCGTCCGCTCCTCCGCCTGCAGCAGTCTCGACCAGCGCAGGGCATGATCGCCAGTCAGAAGTCCCGCGTCCAATGCGCCCCTAACGTCGGGTATGGCCGCACGCAGGTTCCCCGTTCGGATCACCAGTTCGGCCCGGAACAACCGGTCCCCGGCCGAGCCGGAACCGGCGATCGCGTCGGCCTCGCGCAAAGCGGCTGGCAGATCGCCGGTGCTTTCAAGAGCGGCCGCACGAAGCCGACGCATGTCCGAGGGCAACGCGATGCCGAACTCGGCCTCATGCGCTTCGAGGAGGGCTAACGCGCGGGGCGCGTCCCCGCTCCGGTAGCACGCGTCAACCGCGAGCCGCACGGCGGCGGCGCTGCGGAAGGCGAGAAGGGCAGCGACGTGGTCGACGAGCATCGCCACCCGGCCGGCGGCGGCCACTCCCTCGGATAGCTGCATCGCCTCAGGATTCGGCTTCGCCGCGGCGAACAGCTCGGCCAGGCGTATCGCGGCGGGACCCCAGTCCCCGTCGACGCGCGCACGTCGCAGGACCCGCGCAGAAGGATCTTCTACGGACCCGGCGGCGTCCAGCCGCCCAATCCAGTCCATTGCCTCATCCCGGGCGTCGCCACTTTGAATGGCCAACGACCTGCGGAGCGTCTCGGCGCCGATCGGCTCACCGCGCCGAGCCAGCAGAATGCCCAGCACGCGAACGGTGGAGAGGTCCGCGCCGCACTCGTAGCGATCGAGGAGGACACGCTCGCTGCGTTCGAGATCGACGTCGATGCCGCGGAAGACGCACCACGCGACGACCGTGGGGTCGTCGTCGGACAGGATCAGAAGCCCATCCGCCTCATCCCGCGCTCGATCGCGACGAGCCCGAATGCTGCTGAGGACGGCGAGCCGCCACATGCGGTGGTGGACGACGTCGGGTTCGGTCATGACAAGAAGATCGAGCAGCAGCAGCGCGTCCTCGAGCCTTGCCTGGCTGACGACGTCGTCGCGGACGAAAGAGCCGTCAAAGGCGTTTGGCGCAAGGAACCACGCCGGTGGGACGGCGGGCGACAAGGCGCAGGCGTAGCGGATCATCGCTCCCAGCTGGCGCACCGCGGTCCACTCGGGCGCGATCGCCTCGGCTCGGACCATATGCTCCAGGGCCTCTTCGCGTCGGTCGGCCGCGAGAGCCACCAACGCCTGCATCCTGATGGTCTCGGCATCCCCCGGATCAACGGAGGCGAGCTCGCCGAGGACCGCTTCGGCACTTTCGACGTCGCCCGTCATCACAAGGAGTGCAATCCTGAGCTGAAGCCCGGCAGCTGTGGTCACCGTTCCGAGGACATCGAGCGCCCTACTCGGACCGGAGCGCAGCAAGGCGACGTGGGCGGCGATGCGGGGCTCATCGGCAGGCGTGATGGCGTCCGCCTCAGCCGACAGCCGCTCAGCCAGTGCGACATCCTCGTCCCGAACCGCGAGCGACGCCGCCAGACGGAGTATCCGCGCTTGGGCGGATGCCTCCAGCTGAGGCCAGTTCTCTTCCCGTCTCTGCTCGTCCACGAACGAGCGGACCACGCCCGTGCGACCCGCCCGCAGGTCGGCGATGGCCCTGTCCACGGCCCGCAGCGCCTGCCTCGAAAAGCGCCGTTGCAGTTCCAGCATCTGTCCGATCAGCGCCTCCGACACCAACGCCGATCCCGGCGAGGTCGTCAGTCCGGGCTCGACCATCCTGCCGCAAATCCGGACCGCCCATTCCTCGGACAGGTAATTCATGACGAGCACCCGGTGAGGACCCGCCTTCCTCACGATGGTCGATGGCGTCCAGAACTCGTAGGCGATTCCGAGCGCCTTGAACCTCTCGCGCTCCTTGCCGATCTGATCCTGAATCTGGCGTCGAGCGGTGTTGCAAGCGGTGGTTGCTAGGACGAACCGGCGAATCCCGCGGTCGCGCCAGTGCGCGGACCAATGCTTCAAGAACTCGTCCGACCACTTCCGCACCTGAGCCGGCGTGGTCGTCTCATAGCACTTGCACGACGCGACCTCGTCGTCGCCGTCCCGACGGCGCGCGATGACGTCGACTCCGCGGTCGCCCTGCCCATTCACCCCATACTCGCTGCTGGTCGCAATCTCGGGCTCGTGACCGAACAGATCTGTCACGAAACGCTGGAAGCGGTATGCGCCGATCTCGTGCAGCCGGGGAGGGATCGTCTCATCGACGCTGGGGAGGGGGATGGCGGTGGTCACGCGCCAGACTAGGGTCGAAGCTCGTGCGAGGCCAGTCGTCCGGGCGGCACGAGACGAGGTACGGGCGAGGGATGCAAAAGAAAGCACCCGGACAGGCAACTCCCGGGCGTTCGCAAAACTCTTCGCCTGGTTGTTCCGATGTGAACATGATGTGCGATCGCCCAACCCGCGGCGTCGACCCGGCCGGAGACGAGCAGGCGTCCTTGGATCGTTCGCCGTCGCGCCGCCGGCGAAAGCGAAGACCGGAGGCACCCGTCACGCGGCGGGCCAAACAGCGATGTCGGCGCCGACAATGGGGCACCGGCATGCCCGTTCGGCAGATCGCATGGATTCCGCGTCAGCCGGGTGAATAGCGACCGGCATGAGATGAGCGACGCCGCGTCATGTGAAGCCGTACTCGCCCAACCCATTCGAAGCGGCCTTCGCACCGCCTCTTTCTGTTCAGGCTTGGCATAGGCGGACGTAGAGGTCCTGAACGACCGGCACGACGGCGCTGCGAGCGCTGACCTTACTTAAGGTCAGCGCTCGAGGTCCGCGATCATAGGGGAAGACGCCCCGCCAACGGCTAACGAGCGGCGAGTTTGCAGCCACATCGACCCGTTCTGCGGCCGAGCGTCAGTCGTCCGCCAGCATGCGCGCAGGCGCCTAGCACGACGACTGCCCTGAACCGGACCGCGAAGGGGATACGACTTGGTGATAAGCCGAGTAGGCGGCGCCGTGCCGCCCGGCCGACTTATGTGAGGCGGCAGCGGAATCCACCAAGACCTCGGTGAATGCGTCGATCGCAGCCAGCCTCTCCGCCGTTCGGGACGCGGCAAACATCTCTAGAAATCTAGCCCGCCGTTCGGGCTTCGAAACCTTCTCCCGCTTCAATTCCGCAAGGATAGCCATTTGCGGGAAGGTCGCAGAGAAGAATTCCTCGGCGTCTTTTTCTTTAAGGTTCCCGTCGATCGGATTGCAGTCAGCGCATGCCGGGAGCCATTTTGCGAAGCCAAACAAGGGAGCAAGGAAGCGTCCCGGCTGTCGCGCGGGGAGTTTTGGTTGTTGATGGTAATGATCCGTCACGGTCGATAATGCGCGATTCTGCGCGATCTTCGGCCCCAACGGCCATGAATATCGTTCTATGTGAGACGGTACGACGAATCTAGTGAAGTAATCCATCAGGTGATCATGATGGCGAAAAGTAGTAATCTGAGGTAGTGCCGCGCCGGAATCAATGCATATCCGACATCTTGGAGAAACGTATACAGCTTGTTGGGAATTGAAAATGATCTCATCTCTCTTTGACTTGGACGTTGATCCGTTCACCGAATTGCAGGCGACCAGGCTATACGCATTTGTGACGCCCATCGAGAGGAGGCGGAGCAGAGAGACATCCATGGCATGACCGGGCGTTCGGCAAAGCCCTACACTCTTACTACTAGTGCCGCATACGCACTCCCCGCCATCAGCGACGATCTCGGCATCTATGCGACTTGGATGAGGAGTCACTGTGTCGAAGAAAATATCATCACCACGCTGGCCCACGGGCTGGAGTGGCGGGCCCGCCTGCTCGTCTGGCTTGGCGCCGCATTTCCGGAGCGCATGGCCCTGGCGGTCATCGGAGTCGATCCTGCACTCATTTTCTCCCGCGTCATGGCGACGGCATATATCGGTCTGATCGGCGCTTCGCCGTCGGGGCCTTTCGAGGTGCAGGACGTTGTCCCGTCTTGGTCGGATGACATGGCGGCCCTCGTTTTCACCGCGTTCCGCGAAGTCTGGGCCAGCGCCGAAAGAGGAGAGATCGAAGGCACCGCATTCCTCGAATTCGCTGCGGCTCCAATCGCGTTCCCCGGCGGCGCCGTAACCCTTCACGATTATAATCCAATGGTCGGACTTCGTGCGACTACGCTGCGCTTCATCAATGGCGTCACCTACAGCGGCAACGGATATCACTGCTTGGAAGACTCGATCCTGTCGCAGCGACCCGTCGAGAACCGGATGATCCGGATCTGACTGCGCGGCCCATGGTTTGCTGGAACAACAGGCGAATAATTGCTGGAATGCGCCGGCGTCGGCGCCTCGAGCGAATTGCCGCTCAAAGGGACCGGCTACACAGCCTGTAGCGGCGTAGTCTGTGGAGGTCGCCGCTCTTACATGCAGGGCAACGATGAAGTCGCGAAAGCGTCGACGAGAATGAAACGCGCGGCACCTCGGCGTCCGCCGCCGGAAGGCGTCACGGGCGTGGCCCGGCCCAACAGCGCCCGCAATCCCCATTCGCCCATCAAGGCGTCCGCGGCCACTTGGATCGCGAAGTCCTGACCAAGTGGTGGCCGCTCGTCGAAGCGGCAGGACGGGCGAGGTGACGGTGTGCACGGTCCGCGGGGACCAAAACCCGGAACCCAAGCTCGACCAGGGTGACGGCGAGCCTTCGGTCGAATGTTGCGACGGGCCCCGGAACGACGATCCGTGTCGCCTCATCCGACGGACCGACCGACCCCGACGCGACCCTGGTCGCCACTGAGCCGAGGAACGCCGGCCTGCCCGGATCGCGTCCCTCCGCGGTGCGACGACCCAACGACGCCGCCCGGCGCCGGTCGGCACGTCCGGACCATTCGAGTGCCGACCGACCCCATCGCGCCGCGCCGCGAAATCCGCATCTCGCCGAACAAGACCGCCGCACCTTGCGGCGGTCTTCATCCAAAGGAGACCGACATGGATGGAACACACGACCTAACGTTCGTCGCGCCACATCGACGCGCCGAGGTGTTGCGGCGGATCGGCATCATACAAGGCTTCATCGCCAATCCGGGCCGACGTCATGCCGAAGCCTGCGCGGTCGAACTGGGCCTCACCTACGTCCAGTTCTACCGGCTAGTAAAGGTCTGGCGAAGCTCCGGTCGGCCGGAAAGCCTTCCGGGAGCACGGTCGGGCTACGCAAGGCAAACGCCCGTGACCGTGGAACAGCGTCAGCTGTTGGCTGACGCGGTCGAGGCAGATCCAGAACCGACCATCGCCCGCGTCATGCGGCAGGCTCACGCCGCTGCCGCCAGGAGCGGCATGCAGCTTCCGGCGCGGGAGGCGTCCCGCCGGCTTGTCGCCGGGATGATGGCGGAACGGGCGTTGAAGACGGGGCTCCTCGCTGAATTCGACGTCATCGTGACGCACGCCGCCATCGACGTTCCGGTCGGCCGCGGCCGGGGTGCGCCTGCGATGCCGGTCGCGACGTTTACAATCGATCTCCGGGGAGCCAGTCCTGTGGTCATCGGGCTCGTAGTCGAGATGGAGGCGGTCACCGCCGCGTCGGCTGCAGCGTCGCTTCTCGACGCCTTCCGCATCGCCGGGCCGCCATCCCCGAACGCAGACGGAGACGGCCCTGCCATACGCCTGCATCTGGACGTCGGCGTCGGTGAGGACTGGAACCGCATCACCGAGGCTCTCTCCGCATACGGCGTCGAAAGGGTCGGCCGCACGGTCATACGGCGCGGACGGCTAGACCATTCGAAGGCCGCACTGGGAACAAGACCGGCCGGTCTTCGGCTTCATCCAGGATTGGCGTTCCGCCCACCCTCGAAGCGGCCGGCGAAGCTGCGCGCCGGGGCGGCGGCGATGCCGCTCGCGGAGGCAGAAGCGCTGATCAGGTCCAGGCTGGTGCGTCGTCCCGGAGCGGGTTCACGACCGCTTCCGTCCGCCGATCTCGTAATCAATCTAGAGGAGATGCTGCCTGCCGTATGCGGCGACCTTGCGCCTGAAGGCGAGGTCTAGTCACTCGACGTCCGCGAACCATTTCAGCATCATCGTAATGGACACGAACGGCTGTCCCCGCCAGATTCATCGAGGCCGGCCGCCAGCGCCCCGAAGATAGGTGCGTTATGAACGCTTATTTCCCGCGCCGCGAGGAGATCGGCATCCGCGAGCGTTGGAGGAGTGAGCCTCGTTGGCGCCTTCGTCGTCCCCGCCCCATCGCCCGTTGTGGACTGGGGCTTCAACCAGAGCTTGCCCAGTCTACGACCGACCCGTGACACCAGACCGACCCCGAACCGCCGCGGTCCAGTCGGGATGACCCATTGCTAAATCGTCGGGCGGATCCGCTCGTCCCAACTTAACCGTGGCCAGCGCTTCGTCGGGCAGAACCAGCCTGAGCTTGGCGGAATCCCGCGACCGGTTCCTGTCCGCGCACTTCTCACGCAGCAGGGCGAGTGCGGCGGCGGCGGCGACCCCGACCCCGACCCCGACCCCGACCCGGGCGGTTGGCTGCTCGAGGTGCCAACCGAATGACCGAGTATCACGAGACTGGAGGCACGCGTCACGCGGCGAGCCAAACAACGACGTCGGAGCCGACTATGGCGCACCGGCAAGCCCGATCGGCAGATTGCATGGATTCCAACGTCAGCCTGGCAGATAGGGACCGGTATGAGATGACCAACGTCGCGTCAGGCGCCGTCGTTCGCGCTGCATGCTCCGCGCTGCGGGACGCTGCCTGAGGTAGCTTAAACGGTGACGCTCGAGGCGCCACTTGGCGACCAGCCGCGCGCTCGACGACCGACGCTTCGATCCAAACACGACATTGATGGAGGACTGAATGACCGACGCCACCCCGGCGGACGGCGGATTCGCCGCGTCTGCAGCAAACGACGATATGGACATGACGGGCGTCAATCCACTCCGGCTTAACGAGGTGCGGCGCCGCGTGTCGGTGGTCCGAGACTACATCGCGCTTCGGGCGCCCACCGATCAGGATAGGATCGATCACGCCGCCGCCCTCGGCCTGAGCGTCAACCAGTTCCTGGCGCTCGTGCGTGCCTGGCGCGAGCACGGCAAGGCTGTGGCGATCTCAGGGGCCGGTGCCGCCAAGGGCGTGCCCCGCCCGAAGAGCGCCCGAAACCTCCCCTCAGCCAGCAAGGCGGCCGCGGCGGCGGTGATAGCGAAGCTCGGACCCGACGTATCGCTGGTCGAGACGGTCAGACATGTGAAGCAGAGGTGCGGGACGCTTCGCGTGGCCACACCGTCACGCAGCACGATCTGGAACATGGTGATGGCGGACCGTCGAACACGAGGTGCGAATGGCCGCGAGGGCATCGTCGTCTCGAGATGCCAGGTACGACTGCCGGTCGAAACAGACGACGGGGTCGCGTTCCCCACACTCGCGATGGCGGTGGATCTGAAGACGGGCGCCATCCTCGCCGCCGCGATGGGGGACGACGCCGCGACCGCGTCGACCATCGTCGACGGTCTAGAATGCCGGGTTGCCGGCGGCGCGGTGCTGGTGGACGCCGACCTCGCGGGTCCGATTCGGAGGCGCAGCGAGGTCGAGTTCACGTCCATGAAGCCGTCCGCGGCGAGGACGCACACCGCACGGACGTTGGGCCGCGGGTTTGGCTCCCTTGAATTGATCTTCCAGCCTAGCCGGGCGATTGCGCCGGCGGACATGCTCCGATCGATCAAGGATGCACCGCTTTCGCCCGAAGACGCGCGGCGGCTGATCGGCGAGCAGATCGGCGTCCACAATGCCGCTCGCGGAGCCGCGTCGGCGGTCCTGTCGTGGGCGACCTAATCGCTGGACAGTAGCTCGAGCAGACGCGGAAGATCGGGCGGCGGCGGGAGGTTCGAGCCGTGACTGAAGCCCGACATCGCCGTGGCATTGTATTCGTCGACCTCGACGGAGAAGCGCGCCACGTGGTCGTCCGTCGGCGAGGTGACCCGCTTCAACACGCTCCCGTCCGGACTGGAGACCGTGTGCGTCGGCATCAGGACAACGGTTCCGATGCGGAGACCCGTGGCCGGCCGAAGATATCGACCGTAGCGGTTGCTGCGCGTGGACATCTCGACCCCACATCCGACCCCGGCGGCGGCGAAGCGCTCGCGTGCGCCTGTCCAGACGCTCAGGTCGGTGCCGACGACGATCTCGGCGCGCGCCATCCTCTCCGCCCAACGCAGCCGACCGAGCTCCCCCCGGAACAGCCGACGGCGGCCGTCGCGTGCGGCGCGGCTGTAGCCGGCTCGGCTGTCGGCGACGTCACCGAGCCCGGCTCCGACGATGACCTGCGTCGCCCGGTCAACGATCACGAAAGCGGTCATCAGAACGTCGTCGCTCGGCTTCAGCACGCACGCCGAACAGTCCAGCATCAGGTCGTTGCCGGCCAGGTCCTCGCGTTCACGCCGCCGGCGCTCCTCTTCTACGTATCGCCGCAACGTGTTGTGGCTCGGAGGGTCCTCGATGTGCTCACCGATAGCGGCTTCGAGGTCGAATGCCAGCTTGCGCACGCTACCCTGCGGATTTGCGTCGAACACGGCGACCAGCGCACGTCTGATCGCAGCGTCGTGAACGCCGAGACGCGTCTTGGGCGCGCCGGCGAACGTCCCCAATGAGTCGAGGGACCGCTTCGTGCGCCACTCCTTGGCCATCTCGTAGAGACGCGTGACGCTGACGCCCGCATCGCCGGCGGCCTTCTTGGCGTCGAGCTTGCCGTCGTCGCCGGTCCATCGGCTCAACGCCGTCATCCGCTGCATGGCCTTTGCGCGTTGAGCCACGGAAAGCGCCGCCCACATCGCGTGTTCCCTTTCCGGAAGCGGATCTCCCAAGAACACCTCCGGCGACGCAGGCGAGCGTCGTCCCCCGTCACCGCTCTGGCCATTTCGAGAATCATCCACCGCTGAAACATAGTCGAGGGCCCCAGCGTCTCCAAATTAATTTCGATATCCAAACTAGTCTCGATTGACATGAGCGCTGGGGCTATTATCTGAGGCGCATCGACACTCATTTGGAGATTGGGATGCGTGGGTTTCAAACAGACTGCCGATCCCACCGGTTAGATAGGGACGGTCTCCCGGTCGAGAAGGTCGGGATTGTGCGGGCCATCGAGCCCCGCCGTCACGCCGGAACCGCCGCTCTCGAAATCGTGCGTCCCACGCGTGGGCATGGAGCATGATGCGATTGGAGACGGAGCTACAGCGCGGACGGCACCGCCGGTTGCAGCCGAACCGGCCCTTCGACCAGTTGGCGTCTGAAGCCATCCACGTCGGAGATGGCCGCATGACGCGTTCAGATGAGGGGAGGCGTCCGCTCTCGACGCCGCCGGTCATCGCGCCCGGCAGCATCCGCATCGTCTTCCCGATCGAGCCCGGACCGATACGCACGATCCACACAGGATCGAAGGTCGTGCCGACGCGGAGCTACACCTCCGGGAGGTTCGACGAGTCGCATCCCCTCGAATGCCAGACCGAGTTTCGGCTCGCCCGGCACAATGAAGTGATGCCTGGCATCCGGGACGCGGTGCCGCAACCGTGCCGGATCGAGGCGGTCGTCGACGGCATCAGGCGAATCCACATCCCCGATGGATCCCGGCTATGGTTCGACGGCCGACGCGAACTCATCGACGTGAAGCGTGATGTCTGCGACTTCCGCGATGCCGGCGGCGTCATGCAGCGGCTGCTGGGTTCGGCGGCGGCGGCGGCGCTCGGCTGGGACTACGTCATGATCACCCTGGCCGCTCTCGGCGACCAAGACTTCAACGACAACGTCGATCTCGTCCAAAGCCATCGTTTTACCTCTGTCACGACGCGGCAACGCGCCGACGCCGCCGCAGCGGTGGCGAAGGGGACGCTGTCGCTCGGTGCTCTGATGAATCTGCTGTGCGAGGACCGTCGCAACGGCCTCGCTGCGGCGTGCGCACTGATGGTCCGACACGTGGTCGCGATCGATCTCGATCGACCGATCGGTCCCGCAAGCATCGTCACGGCCGCGCCCGTCGCGATGACCCGCCTGCCTTCGATCCGCCTGTGAGGTCGCCCGACTTCTTTGGCTGGATCCGAACTCCACTGGGTCGGGCGCCCCGGCGGCTCGATGGCGGACGCCTCCCATTTCCTCCGACCACCCGCGGCGGCACGGCCCGGACCGTGCGCCGCCTGAGATGGCGGTCTCCCGTGGTGCTGGCGCTCGACAGATCCTGAGGGATCCTCACGCCACCACCACCCGTGCGGCGAAGCCGCCCGGATCCGACGCCATCACCGACGGCGTGGATTCGGTCCGGGCCGTCCTGAGAAAAAGGACAGTCCGATGACGGACCTGCACATAAACGGCCTGATAGGCTCGACCATCGAAATAGACGACGACCGGCTCATCGTCGAACGCGACTACGGGGACGGGTTGCTGGCGGTGATCCGCGCCCGGACCGGCATGCCCTACCGAGTCGAGGATCCCATCACCGGCGAATCGCGGCTGACGGACACAGCTTTTCTCGAGCGGATGATGCGGGAGGGCCGGTTTCGGATGGTCCGGGATGGTGACGGTCGTGTGATCATGCAGGCACAGTCGTCGGCCGGACTGGATCACGACGAGATCAACGCCCTCGATCCGATGGCCCGAATCCGGGTGGAAGTCGTCAAGGCGTTGTCGAAAAGGGGGGTCGGCTGCTGCGACCCCGACCTATCGACCGCCATCTACGCCGTCTGGACGGATACGATGACGGAGGTCAGCGGCGAGCGGCCGACCACGGCGACGGTCCGCCGGTGGATGCGGAGGGACGATCCCGAGTTGGCGACGCTCGCCAGTATGATGAGCCGATCCGGCCGCGTGAAGCGCGCCCGGAAGCTGGAGGAGCCCGTCCTCCGGATCGTCGAGCAGGCAGCGCTCTGGTTCTACTCGTCGCGTGGGATCAGGCAGACCGCCGTCCAGGCGAAAGTCGCCGCCGATATCGACGAACTGAACCTCACGCGTCGGGCGGCGGGTCTCGAGGAGCTCGCCCGTCCTTCACGCGAGACGGTGCGACGGCAGATCCAGGCCTACTACTGCCGGGACAACTACGCTCGGAAGCACGGCGAGACCGCCGCGAAAAAGCGGTTCAATCCGTCGGGCCGCGGTCTGCGGGCGCTCAGGATCCTCCAGATCGGTCTGATGGACGACACCATCCTCGACACGATCGCCGTGTTCGACGCGGAACGCTCGCTGCCCGCCGGGCGGCCATACCTGTGCATCCTGATGGACGTCCACAGCCGGTGCATTGTCGGCTGGCTGCTCTCCTTCGAGCCGCCAAGCGTCCACACCGCCGCCGAAGTCCTGCGGCGCGCTAACCGACCCAAGACGATCCGGTCGGACCTGGCCGCGCGCTATCCGGTGCTGATCAGGATCGCGGGCAAGTTCGACGATATCGTCTTCGACAATGGGACGAACTACGTCGCCGACGACTTCCGGGCGATCATGGCTGACCTCGGCATCACCATGACCCTCGCGCCCGTAGCCAGCCCGACCTACAAGGCGATGGTCGAGCGGTTCTTCGCGACGCTCAAGACCTGGCTGCTGGAGCAGCTGCCGGGTGCCACCATGGACCCGAAGGCGATGCGCGAGATCGGCTACGACCCGGAGAGGTCGGCCGTGCTGACGCTCAACGAGCTGCGGCTGCTGATCGACACCTTCATCTGCGCCTACCACGTCGAGCTGCATTCGGGCATCGATCAACAGCCTGCGTCGGCATGGCAGAGGTCGATGGAGGTCCACGGCCGGAACATCATACGCGACGAGCGCGTGCTCGACGTCCTGACGATGAACCGTGCCCGCGGCCGCCGTCTCACGAGGAACGGCATCACGTTCGCAGGCCTGCGATACCACGACCCCGAAGCCGTTGCTGCGCTGCTCGAGGAGAGCGCCGGCGTCGAGAAGGTGGGCCGGCGGATCGCGAACTCGGCGACCGGCACTGTCGACATCCGCTACGATCCGATGAACCTCGGTTCGATCCTCGTCTACGGCGGGAAATCGGACATGCCCGTCCGTCTACCCTGCACCACGCCCGACTACGCCGAAGGCCTCGGTCTCTGGCAGCACAAGCAGATTCGCGAGTGGACTGTCAGGGAGAACAGGGAGTTCAACACGCCCGAGGAGCGCCTGTCTGCCCGGCACGAACTCAACAAGCTCATCCGCCAGGTCGCCCCGGACCTCGCGGCCCGCGAGCGCCGGGCGATCGCCAGGATGACCGAGGGCGGGTTCGGCAACGTCGGATCCGCCGACGTCATCATCGAGAAGGCACCACACCGCCACGACGGCATGGGCGAAATCCTGCACGATCCCGCAGCAGAGACGCGGACCGATGCCGATCGCTCGGTCAGCAACCCGGCCAGGCCCAGGCCTCTCCGCGAGCGAGCCAGGACCGACGTCGATCCACGCTCGGACGACGACGAGGGGCTGTCGACTGCTCGCGCTGCGAACATCTGGACCAGCCCGGACGACGAGGATCGTCGCTTTCAGGAGTATGCATGATGATCGCCAACACCAAGCTCAACCGCCCGCTTTTCGC
Organism: Polymorphobacter megasporae; assembly: GCF_018982885.2. Lineage (NCBI taxonomy): Bacteria > Pseudomonadati > Pseudomonadota > Alphaproteobacteria > Sphingomonadales > Sphingosinicellaceae > Glacieibacterium > Glacieibacterium megasporae. Next base: position 1,083,714 of record NZ_CP081848.1, read on the forward strand.
CGACGCCGAGTTCCTTCCGAAGTCGGGCCTCCCGACGCCTCGGCAGGGCAACGCGGTGGCGGTGGAGATCGCCGACAAGGTCGCCGTCTACGAGCGGATCTACGTCCCGAACCCCGCGCAGACCCGCGTTTTCGCGGCATTCGACGAACTGCGCGAACTCGGCAGGAAGGGAGGCAGGATGCTGGCCATACGGAACCTCGCGCCCTCCGGCTCGGGCAAAACCTCGACCGCCATCGAATACCAGAAGCACGTGCTGGCTATGAAGCGGCACGCCGACGGCGATACGCCGGTGGTGATCGTGCAGCTCGACCTCGCCACGAGCACGAAGAGGCTGTGGTCGTCCCTGCTCTACCAGGTCGGCGACCAGTTCCACGACAAGGGGAGCGGCGACGCGATGCGCCGGCGCAGCTACGACTACCTAAAACGGCGCGGCGTTCAGCTTCTCATCATCGACGAGATCCAGCACCTCTCGACCATGACGAGCGATAGGCACGACGTCACAGACGCGATCAAGCGCGTTCTCGACGACGGGATCGTTCCGCTGGTCCTGATGGGCACCGACCAGGCAAAGGCCATGCTCCAGCGCAACATCCAGCTGTCGAACCGGATGCTGCCGCCGTGCGACCTCAGGCCGTTGGATGAAGGGTCCGAACGCGACTACGCCGACTTCAAGGGGTTCGTGAAACGGCTCGACGCCAGGATGGTGGAGTCCAAGGTCGTCAGGACCTCAAGCCATCTCGACGACCCGCAGACTCTCGCCTGCCTCCATGAGATATCGCGGGGAATCATCGGCCGGGTCGTTAATCTTGTGCGCGTCGCCCTCCAGAGCGCGATCAGGCGAGACGCGGATTACGTGGAACTCTGCGATCTGGCATCCGCGACGGACAACTGGGCGGTCGCTCAGGGCATCATCGAGATCAACCCCTTCCGCCACGCCCTGAAGCGTGACGTCCGATGATCGACACCGACTCCACCAGCCCATCTAAGCCATCGTCCGCGGCCGAGCCGCGGCCGTGGGGACGGACCGCGGCCATTCCGCGGCTGCTATTCCCGTGCGTGCCATTCCGCTACGAGAGCCTTCTGGGGTTTGTTGCGCGTTCGGCGGCAGCCAACATGCACAATACCACGGCGCTCATCACCGCCGCGGCCGGCAGCGCCCACCATATCCCGTTCGATATGGGACACCGCGAACGGTTGTCCTCCGACGCGCTGGCTCTCGTCCTGGGCACCTCTGGCGCGGAGATCACGCGCCTACGGCACTTACCGATCCTCGACGATCCGATGCTCATGAAATGCGACTTTCACGGAGCGTGGATCCCGCCGCAGGACCTGGTCGTCCGTGTGCGCCGCATAGCGCCAAGGTCTCTGATGGATGCGCCGTACCATCGGGCTGTCTGGATGCACGGATTGATCCCATTCTCTCCGGATACGGGCGAGCACCTGATCGCGACCTGCCCGGCGTGCGAGGGCAAGCTCGGCTGGTATCGCACGGCCGGGATCGACATCTGCGAGACGTGCGGCTTCGACCTAAAGACCGCGGAGAGCCACCACCTCTCGTCTGCCGATCGTGTTGCCACGTCGCTGATGACCTCGTTGATCGATCCGGAGGAGACCCGCCATGCGCGGGCGATGGCCCGCCTGCCCGCCGACGTTCAGGCCCTCGGGCGTGGCGCGGCCTTCGAGCTGGGATGGACGCTCGCCTACGCGATCGCCGCTCCAGTCGAATACGTGCCCCGGAATCGACACCAATCGCTGCCGGTCGAGCAGCGGGTCGGCCTTCTCGCGGCGGCAGGTGCGATCCTCGAAGATTGGCCCGGTAGCGTGAGCGGGGCTATCGCCGACTGGGGCACCAAGAAGGAGTTCATGGGTGATCCTCTCGTCGAGCGTCTCCGGTCCATCGGCAGCCGAGAATCCTGGCCCTTCATACGTCGTCTCTTCAAAAGCCGGTTCCCCGATCTGTTCAAGCCTAAGCAGCGGTTGGCCCGGAAGCTGACCGACGACAGGCTGTCCGGAGGAGGGGCGGCCAAGTATCTCAGGATATCAGATACGGCGCTCCGTGACCTGCATGCTGAAGGCCTCGTGAGGACAGTCGCGAAATCTGGAGGGACGCGTTCGTTCGCGACGTTCCTCAAGTCGGATCTCGACCAGCTGCGGGGGTTCGTCCGCGACAGGATCACTGTCGCCAAGGCGTCCGAAGCCCTCGGTATCACACACTTCGGGGTTGAGCAGCTCGTCTGCATCGGCCTCCTCGAGACCATCGACGACCCCGCGCTGTCCGCCGTCTACCCGGAACTGAGATTGAGCCGCCGCAGTCTCGACAAGCTAATGTCGCAGCTGTCGGCGCCTGCCGCCGAACTGGCTGAGGGGGGCGAGGAGATCGACCTGCGGAACGGGCTTGCGACAGTCGGTGGACGCGAGAAGGCGTGGGGCCATGTTATCCGGGACCTGTGCTCGGGCTCGATGCCATACCGTATCCGGCCGGGGTCGGCCTATCTCGCTCGCAGGATCGTGGTGCCGAAGGCCTCGACGATGACGTTGCGCCCGCTATACGCGGAAGGCTTCGATCGATCCGCGTATACGATCGAATTCTCGCCCGCACTGAACAGTCGCGACGTCGAGGACCTGATGAACATCGACGCGCAAAGGGTGATCGACGCTATCCCTGCCGAATTTAGCCAATACCGTGTCGGCCCGTCTTCATTCGACAGGTGTGCAATGAACCGGATAGCTGCGGAGCGCATCTCGTTCCGCGAAATCTCTTACCGATGGCTGGATGGCGGATCCAGTATGCCGAAGGAACTGCGGACCAAGGGTCGCTTCCCCCGTCTGGGTGTCACCGGCTGGAATCGGGCCGAGATCGAGAACTACATGGGATGACCCGGCGGGTCGCCCACACGAGTAAGCATCTCGAGAATTGTCGCACCAGCACGACCAGGTCGGCCATTGCCTTATTTGCGCGGCACTTGCCCGTGTACATCGATCAGGTACGGGCACCGCGGTAGACACTTCGACGCCCTTGCAGATCCGCTATGGAAAGACGGCCTTCGCTGCCGCTTTGCCGATCGCATTCCGGGTAAGTGACGGCGCGGCCAAGTGCTGGATCGACCCGGACAATCCTAGAAGCTGGGCTAGGCAAAGCTCCCGACCGCTACGCTGGATCACACCGGCTGGGGGCCTCTCAGTGAGATCGATAGTTTTACCGTCATCAACGAATGACTGTAAAAGTGGCAGACCCGAATCTGAACAATTTCTATCGTGTATTTCGTTCCGGTCTTAAGTGTGTTTCGTCAAAATCAGTATGGTTAGCGACGCATCATTAAAGAGGGCGAACATCAGTCCAGTCGGAGCCGATCGCGTGACAGGGCGGGGTGACTGTAGTGACGTCCCAAATCGAACGTTAATCGCCAAAGCCTTCCCGCAAATTACGATGGGGCCATCCTGGGATTCCGCTTTCTGGAACCTGTTTCCGATTCCTCGTTACCGAAGTTGCTCCTAGGAGATGGAGAAACGGGAGAGATCGTGATGTTTGACCGACCGCTTTCGGCAGCGGAGGTGATTTATTTCAATGTCTATGTTTTTAGGGCAGGAGCCGCCTTTAAACACCGACTACTCAAGTGGTAGCTATGCTGCTTCCTATCCCGGCAAGCAGACCGGCGGCTTCCGGCCCTCGAGCCGCCCGCTCGTACAGGCATGTCCTCCGCAACGTTCGCCGGGCTCACGATCGAGGGCGAGGAGCGGGCAATAAGCGGATCAACCTCGTGGCAAACGGCATTGATGTCACGAACGCCGACAGACGCGTCTGAATAAGCTTTGGGTGATCGTTCGAGGTGCTCGCCGAAAGCGTAGAGGTGGCGTGTTTCCGCGGTCATTTGACTATCTAGGCGGCCCAAGACGGTGGCCATTCCCAGCCTCCTGGCGCTGATGGCCGAGGAGGGGGAACGGACCGATCTCATCGTGGTAATATGTACGGCAGCTTGTTAAGCAGTTGGCCCATCAGGCGGTATTTTTGTTGTCCGAAAATGAACCCTCGCTCCGTTTGGTGGACACACCAGACGAAGCAAGGCACGCGCCGGTCAATAGTTGAAGCTAACCCGCACGCCATAAGTTCGCGGCGGCTGAAATTCATAGACATTAATCGCCGGCTGCGCAGTGAAGTTGCGCGCGGCGTTAGCGAAGACTGCCTTATCAGTAAAGTTTCGCACGAATGCAACGAGCTGCAGTTTCTTCCCCTGTGGTATATAAGTCAGCTGCAGGTTACCGGTAGCGAAAGATTTCTGCCGAGTGTCGGGATCATTGAACACGCTGTAGTAATACGAGGTCGAGAACTTTCCGTCGATCCGCGGGGTCAAGCTGCTCCCGTTCGGCAGATCCAGGCGATATTCAAGTCCACCGGTCACCGCGAAACGTGGTGCGTTTGGAAGCTCGTTACCTGATACATCGCGCGAGATGCTTGCACCGGTTAGAGGATCGGTACTGCTCACGGTGCCGACATTATTATCGAACTGAGCATGCACATACGTCCCGTTGAGGTCGAACCGCGCCGCGCCAAGAAGGGCTACAAATTGCGCCTCCGCACCGTAAATCTTCGCGCTGCCGATATTGAACACTCCGGAGCCCGACGACACGACTGGCGACGCCTGCGACGCCTGATAGCCGTTGTATGTCTGATAGAAAATGTCCGCGTTCAGCTGTAACTTGTTGTCGGCAAAACGATTTTTTGTACCGAGCTCCCACGAAAACACGTTTTCCTGCCCATAATCCACCGATGGGGCAGAGCCATTTGAATTGAAGCCGCCGGATTTATAACCGGTCGAGTATTTAGCGTAGACTAGTGGACTGATTCTAACGTTTGGTGCCCGCGTCTGACGGCGGCGATGATTTCGTTTGGATCGGCGCGCCAGACGAAGGGACGCGGTTCCTGATTGTGCTCCTTGATGAAGCGGTTGATGGCGGCCTGGAGGTCGACGACGGAGCAGAAGACGCCATTCTTCAGGCGCCGGCGGGTCAGCTTGGCAAAGAAGCCCTCTACGGCGTTGAGCCACGAACACGACGTCGGCACGAAGTGGAACGTCCAGCGCGGATGCCGGCCGAGCCAGGCGCGGACCTTGGGCTGTTTGTGTGTGGCGTAATTGTCGAGGATGACGTGGACGGCCTTGTCGGCGGGCAACTCGGCCTCGACGGCGTTCAGGAAGCGGATGAACTCCTGGTGCCGATGGCGCTGCATGTTGCGCCCGATCACCGAGCCGTCGAGCACGTTCAGCGCCGCGAACAAGGTCGTCGTCCCGTTGCGCTTGTAGTCGTGGGTCATGGTCGCACCGCGGCCGCGCTTGAGCGGCAGCCCCGGCTGGGTACGGTCGAGCGCCTGGATCTGGCTCTTCTCGTCCACCGACAGCACGATCGCGTGTGCCGGCGGCGAGACATAGAGGCCGACCACGTCGTGCAGCTTCTCGGCAAACGCCTTGTCGTTGGACAGCTTGAAGCTCCGCCAGCGGTGCGGTGCCAGGCCATGGTCGTGCCAGATCTTCACAACCGAGGACGCAGCGATGCCGACCGCCTTGGCCATCGCACGGACCGTCCAGTGCGTCGCTTCATGGTCGGGGCGTTCAAGGGTCAGGGCCACGATCCTGTCGACGAGCCCCGCCTCGAGCGGAGCGATGCCCGGCGGGCGGGTCTTGTCGCGCAGCAAACCATCGACACCTTGGGCCATGAAGCGTTCCTGCCAGCGCCACACGCAGGTCTTCGACTTGCCGGCCGCCGCCATGATCGCGAGCGTTCCCAGCCCTTGATCCGTGAGCAGAATGATCCGTGCACGCCAGACATGCTTCTGCGGCGAACCCCGCGCCGAGACAATCGCTTCAAGCCGAGCCCTGTCTGAGGCCGTGACCTCGATCCTGATACCAGTGCGCATCCAACAACGTCGCACGTCCGACCGGCGCCGGGAATCCCCAACAGGACTCGTCCGTCTCGTTCAATCCACTAGGTTGCGCCCAGTTGGCGTCCAGTCGACGCCGGCAAGGAAGGTAGGGCGTTTTTGGCGAAGTGACCCGTTGCCGAGCCCTGGAAGAATCGGCGGCGTGCCTGCACAGCCAAGGACTGGGTACAGAAAAGCCGGAATGCCGGCGATGTCACAGCGCAATTGGGACGTTCCGGTCCGGTCCTTCGCATCCCACGTGTAGCGCGCGCCGCCGGTGACCTTGAAGGTGTCTCCCAGACGCAAGCTGGCCTGGCCGAATGCGGCGTCGGAGCTGGTCTTCGTGCGATACTGGAAGTGGACGAGATACTGCCCGGTGAAAGTGCCCCCGCGCTCCAGTAAGCCGCTGTCGAGCGAATTCGTTTCGCCGAAATGAAAATAGCCGATTTGCGCTGAGAAAATGCCGTTTTGAGGTGTCGCCAGCCGCACTTCGTGGTTCCAGGTATCCGGGTTTTCGGCCTGGACGAAGTTGACGGGATCGCTTGGCGTGCCGCTCGCATCGAGGCGATGACGCCACTTTTGCGTGTCATAGCCGCCAGCGTAGGTGAGCGTCAGATCGAGCGGGAGTGCATCATAGCTAAATTCCCAGCGGATGCGGTTGCCGATGATCCGGTTGCTCGTTGGGGCGTAGTTGGCGAACTGCTTCTCGTCGAAATTATTAGGCAAGATCGTCGCCACCGGACGGATCGCCGCCACGTCGCCGACGTCGTCAATGTCGTCATGCTGATACTGGATAAGCGCATCGAACCCGGCGAAGGGTTGCAGGGCAAGCGTGACACGCCCTGACTGCGTCTGATCGTCGTCGCCGCGGCCGCCGATAGAGAGCAGATTGCGATACCCGTCATGCCGGCGCATGATGCCAGAGAAGCGGACCTGCGCCCAATCTGCCAAAGGTACGTCGATCCCCGCTTCAGCATTCACCGTCGCGTAGTTGGCCGCCTCCAGCGAGATGTTTGCGCCAAGATCTTTACCCGGACGCCTTGTGATCAGGCTAATCAGACCGCCTGTCGCATTCCGTCCGAACAAAGTTCCTTGGGGCCCCTTGAGGACCTCGACCCGCTGCAGATCGTAGATTGACGTTGCGATGCTGAACGAGCGGTTGGTGAAAAAACCGTCACGTGCAATCGGCACGGAAGGATCGCCGATCTCGGTAACGTCGGTCGAGGCGATGCCGCGGAGGGCAACGTAAGCCGCACCGTTCGTCGACACGATGTTCACGCTCGGATCGATGCGTTGAAGGCCGGTTACGTTTGTCACGCCCGCGGCGGCGATGTCAGCACCACTATAGACTGTCAACGCGATCGGAGTCTTTTGGGCAGTAGATTCGACCCGGTTGGCCGTAACGACGATATCTTGGAGCTGAGTGCTCGGAGTGTTGGAATTGTCCGGTGCCTGATCGCCCGTTGCGATACGCGCAACTCCGGTGGTGCCGACATCGTTGACCTGGCCTGTGGAGCCCGCCGGGCTCGCGCTCGACTGACTGGCCTGCGCAAACGCCGGCACTGCGACTGTCGCGAGACCAGTCGTTGCCAGCAAGATCACCAGATTCGATTTATTCATGCCATCTCCCCTTATGCAGGTGGCCGATCACGTTTCCGTGTCGCCCATCGTTGCCAGCGTCTACCGCCATATCGTAACTAGCATTCTAATATTATTTTCGATCTCGCGTCAAGTTGGCGGCGCTGCCACGATTGTTACCTTGAGCGGCAGATCGTTCGACGAGCGGCCGAGCTCCAGTTCGATTGGTCCCGGCAGTGGTTGCCAGCAATCACCGGCCCAGCGGCGCAGCATCCTTGGCTCGATCGCGATGCGAATGCGTGCGGCTTCGTGCGGTCCGAGGTTCACCTTGGCAAAGCCGGCGAGGGCGCGTTCGGGCAAAGCGCGATAGACTTGAACGATTTCGCTGCCTTTGCGCCCGGATAGGTTGCGGACGCGCACGCTGACCGTCAAGCCGTCGACCGTGGCATCCTCGATCGCAAAACGGGCGTAGCCGAAGCCGCTGCCGAAGGCGTGCGCGGGCGCGGCAATACCGCGCCAGCCGACGCCGACACCGTCGGTGTAGGGTAGGTCGCCCTGCGCGTCCGGGGTGAGGTCGAAGGCGGGGTAATCGTCTTCCGCACGGGCGATCGTCACAGGCATGCGGCCGCCGGGCTCGCGGTCGCCGGCCAACACCTCGGCCAATGCGTTGCCGAACGACTGCCCCGGATACCAGGCAACTAGTACCGCCGCAGCACGATCAGCCCACAATGCGTCGAAGGCATGGCCCACGTTCGCAACGATTACGGTGCGCGGATTGACCGCTGTGACCGCCTCGATCAGCGCAATCTGCTCGTTCGGCAGCCTTGTGTCGCTGCGGTCCTTGCTTTCGACGCTCGAGTCGGATGTTTCCCCGACGATCAGGATCACGGCGTCGGCCGCGCGGGCCAAGGCTACGGCGCGAGCCTTCATGGCCTCCGGCGAGTCGGGCGCACGCACCCCAAACCACAGGCCCTGTACCCGCGCGGGCGTGTGCCGGAACCGGATTTCGATTAGCACCTCGCGGCCTGCTTCAAGGCTTACTGAAGTAACATCGGCGTCGCCGCGCTTGAGCGTGCCCATCACATCAGACGCCGCCACGGGTTCGTCGCGGCGCAGCACTTCCTCACCGTCGACCGTCATCGTCACTGCGCCGGTGGCACCGACGTAGAATTGATGGTCACCATCGGACGTCGGCTGGAACCAGCCGCTCGCGCGGATGCCGGCGGGCCGATCCCAGGCGCCCTGACCGTGGACGCCGACGAACCACACCAGCGAGTTGGTGGCGCGCGTCTCGCTGAAGCGAGGAGCCGCCTCAAATGATAAATCGTTGAAATAGTCGATCGTCATGCCGGCTAGGCAGCCGTCGCCGAGGTCGCGCGCCGGGCGGACAGGCATCGCGGGCAGCCGCGGTTGCGGGTCGACACCTGCTTCGTAGACGACGCGCGCCTGCCCCTCGAAACGCCGGCGGATCGCTTCGAGCGGTCGGACGGCGGTCGGGGTCACGGCGATCTTCGCGAAGGTGCCGCCCTGATAGCAGGGCGCATCGGCGTTCGGCCCAATCACCGCGATCGTCGGATACCTCCCCGGAAGCAGGGGTAGCAGGTCATTCTCATTCCGCAGCAAGACGAAACCGGCTGCAGCGGCCTCCGTCAACAAGTCGTCGGCTGACTCGAGATCCAGCGGTGCGCTCTTGGCCCCGGTGAAGCGTTGCGCGAACCTAGTTATCCGCGTCGCTGCATCCTCGACGCGCACGAGGTCGACCTCGCCGGCATGGACGGCGGCGGCAACTTTGGCTCCCAGATGCCGAGCCGGGCCCGGCATCTCGAGGTCGAGCCCGGCGGCCATCGTTGGTGCGGTCGTGTGCGTCCCGAACCAATCGCTCATTATGACGCCATCGAATGCCCACTCGCGCTTGACGATGTCGCACAGCACGTGGGCCTGCTCGGCGCTGTAGCTGCCGTTGACGCGGTTATAGGCGGCGAGCATGCCCCCGGCGCCTGCGGCGGCGGCAAGCTCGAAGGGGAGCAGGTACACCTCGCGCAGAGCGCGTTCGTCGACGACGACGTTCATGGTGTCGCGGTCGGTCTCGCTGTCGTTACAGACCAAGTGCTTGACGACGGCGGCAGTGCCTGTCGACTGCAGCCCCCTCGTCCACGCCGCGCCCAGTGCTCCGACCAGATAGGGGTCTTCCGAGAAATATTCGAAGGCCCGGCCCGACAACGGGCTGCGGGCGAGGTTGACGTTGGGTGCGAGGACCGCGTCGACCCCGCGCCGGACGGCCTCGCCGCCGACCAGCGCACCGACACGCTCGACCAGCGCCACATCCCAACTCGCGCCCAGCGCGGTCGCGCACGGGGTGAGCAGGGACACGTCGCGCTCGTCGACCCGGCCGCTGGCAATGCCCATCGGGCCATCGGCCATGTTGACGGCGGGAATGCCATGGTCCGGTAGCGCAAGCGTCGACCACATCGATCCGCCCGCGGTCAGGCTGGCCTGCTCGTCGAGTGAGAGACCGTCGCTCATGCCGCGACAGTCTGTGACCGGAAGCCCATGATCTGCTGCGCCTGTGCCTTGACCAGCCCCGCCACGCCGGCATCGACGAGAGTGCCTGCCGTATCGAACAGGCGCTGCTCGACCGAATTCACTGCGATGCCGACCGGCGTCGGCCAGCCGCGCATCGCATGGACGATGCCCCGCAGCGCCGCCAGCGTGACGCCTCCCGCCTGCCAACCGGCGGCGGAGACGATCAGCCCGACCGGACGATCGGCGAAGTAGGTGCGTTGATCGCCGCGCAGGTCCTCGAGCAGGTCGATTGCGTTCTTGACCAGCCCTGACACGCCGCCATGATATCCTGGCGTGCCGATGACGATGCCGTCGCAGCCGCGTATTGCCTCGATGAAGGCGATCTCATCGTCGCTCCGCGCGCTGTTCTCGACATTGAAATGACCGAAGCGGGCCAGCGCGATCCCATCGAACATCGTCGTCTCGGCACCGCTGCTTGCGCAGGCGTCGAGCACAGCGCGGGTCAGCCGCTCGCTACTCGAGCCTGCTCGCATCGTGCCGCCGATGCCGACGATCCGTTTGGTGGCCATCGCTCATGCCGCCTTGTTCAGCGCGGGCATGACGTGCGCCGAAAGCAGGTCGAGGGTCTGGTTGCCCAGTCGCAGCCGTTCGTCGGTCAGCGGGCCGGTCGTGGTGCCGCACAAAATGTTGCCAATCCCCAACTCGGCATAGGGCTTGAGGTGCTTGATGACTGTCTCGGGACTTCCATACAGGCACCAGGTGCCGATCCAGTCGTCGGACAGCGCATTCGGCGTCCGGTCGGTCTTCTTGTTGGCGCTATCGGCCTCGGCCCGCGCGTTGAATGCCGCCTCGCGCTCGATCGCATTCTGGTAACTGTGCAGGATGGTCATCAGTTCGTCGCGTGCCTGCTCGTCGGTCTCAGCGACGTGGACGACCTGGTAGGTGTGGGTGGTCCACGACAGCGCATCGGCAACGACCGCGTCCGAATGACCGGCGTCGTCGAGCATGGCGCGGTAGGCGTTGAAGTATTTGGTGACGTGCTTCAACGGTTCGGTGCCGCCGATGTTGGGTGGCGTGAAGGCCGGAATGAAAGCGGGCCAGCCGTTTTCTGCGGCGCGGCGCGCGCTCGATTCCTTCATGGCAACTGGCATCAGTCTCGCGTGGCCCGCCGTGAACGAAGCCGGCGTGATACGCTGGAGAACGCGGCCCTTGTACGGTCCGTTGGCGATCTCGACCGCTGGGTCGTCGACCCCCTTCGCCCAAAGCTCCTCGGCAATCGCGAGGTTGCGTTCGGAAATTGCCCCCGCATCTCGGTAATCGACACCAAAGCCGATCATTTCTTCAGGCGTGGTGCCGCTGCCGATGCCGACCAGCAGCTTGCCCTCGGTCAGTTGGTCGAGGATGTTGATCCGCTCGGCGAAGCGCACCGGGTGGTGGAGCGGCACCGAAGTTACCGAAAAGCCGAAGTGCATGTGCGGTAGCTTGGCGGCGAGATACGCCGCGAACATATAGCTGTCCGAGGCGATCGGCATGTAGCCGTTGAAGTGGTGATCCGGCATGAAGATTGCGTCGAAGCCGCGGTCGGCCGCGTGTGTCGCATGAGCCACCAGCTGCTTGATGAGCGCGCGATCTTCTTCGGGTGCCATCGAACGGGCGTTTAGGAATACCGAGAACCGCATACACTCTCCCCCTCTGTCATTCCGCGCTTGAACCTTGCAGAAGGCCGCGCCATTGTAGATTCCGAACTAGAACGGCAATTCTGTTTTGTCCAGTGCCTTTCCGCGGCATTCTTATGGGGGTGCGCGTCGCCATGAATATCCAGGCATCGGTCAATACTGTGCGCGTCCCCCAGCAGGGACGAAGCCGCGCCTCGTTCGAGCGGATGCTGGTGGCTGCCGAGGAATTGATGGCGGAGCGCGGCACCGACGACTTCACGCTCAATGAGGTCGGCAAGCGCGGCAAGGTTTCGATCGGATCGATCTATTGCCGTTTCGACAGCAAGGACGACCTCGTCCACGGCGTCCAGGCGCGCGTGCTCGAGCGGGTCAACCGCGAGCAGCTGGAATTCGTCGAGCGTGCTCGAGCGGAGACGTCGGATCTAATCGTTCTGGTCGAAAGACTGGTGGAGGGTACCGCCGAGACCCTGCGCCGATTTGCCGACGTCATGCGTCCGTTCATGCTGCGCGCTAGCACCGATCCCGTTGTCGCTTCACTCGGGAAGGCGCGCTATGCCGAGGTCGCCAATGCCGTGCAGTCGGCGCTGCTCGACTATCGCTCGGAGATCCGGCAGCCCGATCCCGAGCGCGCCGTGCAGTCTTCATACCGGATCCTGTATTCGGCGATCGCGCGCTACCTTGGCTTCGGTTCGTCGATGGGGTCCGCTTGGGACGGCGATTGGGAGGTCTTGAAAGAGGATCTGGCGCGGATGATCGCGGCCTTTCTGACAGCACCGGCCGCTATTCCTTGACCGTACTCTCGACTTGAGCGTATCAGAACGGTAATTCTGAAAACGCTCTTGGGGAGTGATATGCGGCGCCTGCGCATGGGCATGATCGGCGGCGGCCCCGGTGCATTCATCGGCCCGGTCCACCGGATCGCGGCTGAACTCGATCGCGAGATCGAACTCGTCGCCGGCGCGTTCAGCAGCAACGCGGGTCGCTCCTCAGATGCCGGAAAAAGCTACTGCATCGATCCGACGCGCGCGTATCCCGACGTCTCGACGATGCTCTCGGCCGAGGCTGCCCGCGGCGACGGGATGGATTTCGTTACCATTGCTTCGCCCAACGATCATCACCTTGCTGCAGCGCGCGCCGCGCTCGGCGCGGGCATCCCGGTGCTGAGCGACAAACCTGCCACGGCGACATTATCCGAGGCGAGGGAGCTGGCCGCCATCGTCGCTCGCTCCGCCGTGCCGTACGGCCTGACCTATACCTATTCGGGATATCCGCTCGTCCGCGAGGCGCGCGCCCGGATCGCGGCCGGTGACCTCGGTATTATTCGCAAGGTGGTCGTCGAATACCAGCAGGGCTGGCTGGCGCACGATGCCGCCGGCAAGCAGGCCGAATGGCGCCTCGACCCTGCGCGGGCAGGAGAGGGGGGCGCAATCGCGGACATCGGTGTCCACGCCTTTCATCTCGCGGAATTCGTCACCGGGAGGCGGGTTACGCAATTGCTCGCGGACCTCGCCGCAGTGGTCCCCGGCCGCTCGCTCGACGACGATTGCCAAGTGCTGCTGCGCTTCGACAACGGCGCACGCGGCGTGCTGATCGCCTCACAAATAGCGCTCGGCGAACGCAACGGGTTGCGCTTGCGCGTCTACGGCGACCGCGGCGCGTTGAACTGGCAGCAGGAATCGCCGAACGTACTGGTGCTCCATCATCTCGATGGCCGGACCGAGCTGATCCAGGCGGGTGACACAGCACTTAGTGACGACGCGCGCAGGGCCAGCCGCACTCCGGGCGGTCATCCGGAGGGCTATCTCGAGGCCTTTGCCAACCTTTACCGCGATTTTGCCAGGCAGCTTCGTGGCGAAGCCGGCAGCCTCGTCCCCGGGATCGACGATGGCCTGCGCGGCATGGCGTTCATCCATCTCGCCGTTACCACCAGCCGCGACCGCGCAGGCTGGACCCAATTCGAGGTTTGACAACGATGCGCACGATCAAAGGTCCAGGACTATTCCTCGCGCAATTCGTGGGCGACGCGGCACCGTTCAACACGCTCGAAGGCATCGCCACATGGGCTGCCGGCCTAGGCTATAAGGGCGTCCAGATTCCCAGCTGGGACGCGCGGCTGCTCGATCTCGCGTGTGCTGCCGAGAGCAAGACCTACTGCGATGAAGTCGCCGGAATGCTTGCCGATAAGGGGCTCGCGGTCACCGAGCTGTCGACGCACCTGCAGGGGCAGCTCGTTGCCGTGCACCCCGCCTATGACGCCCAGTTCGATGCCTTCGCGGCCGAACACGTGCGCGGCAACCCGTCGGCGCGGCAAGCGTGGGCAGTCGACCAGCTGAAGCTGGCAGCCCGCGCCAGCGCCAATCTCGGGTTGTCGGCGCATGCGACGTTCTCGGGCGCGCTGGCATGGCCGTATCTGTACCCGTGGCCGCAGCGACCGGCGGGCCTTGTCGAGGACGCTTTCGCTGAGCTGGGGCGGCGCTGGCGGCCGATCCTCGACGCTTTCGACGCGGTCGGGATCGACCTCGCTTTCGAAATTCATCCCGGTGAGGATCTGCACGACGGGGTGACGTTCGAACGCTTCCTGGCCGAGGTCGGCGGCCATCCGCGTGCGAACATCCTCTATGATCCGAGCCATTTCATGCTGCAGCAGCTCGATTATCTCGCCTTCCTCGACATCTATCATGACCGGGTGAAGTGCTTCCACGTCAAGGACGCCGAGTTCCGTCCGTCGGGACGCTCCGGAGTCTATGGCGGCTATCAGTCGTGGGTCGACCGGCCGGGGCGATTCCGCTCGCTCGGCGACGGCCAAATCGACTTCACCGGCATCTTCTCGAAGATGGCGCAATATGACTTCGCCGGCTGGGCCGTGCTCGAATGGGAGTGCGCCCTCAAGCATCCGGAAGACGGCGCCGCCGAAGGTGCGCCCTTCATCGCGAACCACATTATTCGGGTAACGGAGCACGCGTTCGACGACTTCGCCGCCGGTGGCAGTGACCGCGCCCTCAATGCGAAGCTGATGGGCATCGGCCGGTGATCGGGAGCTTCGATCGGCGCGAAGTCATCGGTGCGGCAGTGCTTGCGGTCGCGGTCATTGGCGTGTCCGCCGCGGTGGTGCGGTCGAAGCGGGCGCCTGAAAGCGAAGCGCCGACGGAGCGTCAGCTGGCGGTGGCGAGGCAGGTCGCCCAAGTGCTTATCCCGCGCACCGATACGCCGGGCGGGGCGGATGTTGGAGCGGACAAATTCCTTGTCCTTGCGCTCGCGCACGGGCTCGACGGCACGCGCGGACCCGACGCCGGCGGAGCGATCCAGGGCGCGACGGTGCGTTATCGCCGCTCGGACGGCTCGCTGGATCACCTCGCTTGGCTCGAGCGCGAACTCGACGACCGGTCTCAGGGTAATTTCATCACGGCACCGCTCGCGCGCCAGCAGGCGGCGCTCCAGATGATCGACAAAGCAGCCTTTGCCACGCATCAGACGACCGGCCCCTGGCCGAAGATCAAGGGCCTGCTGTTGACCGGCTATTATACCTCGGAAGCCGGCGGCTCTAAGGAATTGAACTACGAGCTGGTGCCGGGGCGGTTCGACCCCGACCTGCCACTAAAGCCCGGGATGCATGCCTATTCGAGCGACTGGACCGCGGTGGAGTTTGGATGATGGCTGAATTCGATGCGATCGTCGTGGGCTCGGGCATCACCGGCGGGTTTGCCGCAAAGGAACTGACCGAGGCCGGGCTCAAGGTCTTGATGATCGAGCGCGGCCCGAAGATCGAGCACGGCGCGGGATATGTCACCGAGACCCTGGCACCGTGGGACCTGCCGTTCCGCGGGCTTGGCGACGCCGAGCGCTACGAACACGTCTATCCCGTGCAGATGAAAAACCGGCATTTCACCGAGTTCACCCAGAACCATTTCTGCCGGGACGACGAGAACCCTTATACCACGCCTGCGGCCGGTGAATTCACCTGGTTCCGGTCGTACAACCTCGGCGGCCGCTCGCTGACCTGGGGCCGGCAATGCTACCGCTGGTCGGACTACGACTTCGGTGCCAACAAGCGCGACGGTATCGGCACCGACTGGCCGATCCGCTATGCCGAACTTGCGCCATGGTACGATCGTGTCGAGGAATTTGTCGGCGTCTCTGGCGCAGCGGAAGGTCTCCCTCAGCTTCCTGACGGCCGCTTTCAGCCGCCGATGGCGCTCAATGTCGTCGAGCAGCACGTCCGCGACGGCATCAGCAAGCGGTGGCCCGACCGTCGCTTGACCATCGGCCGAACTGCCAATTTGACCGTGGCGAAGGATGAGCGAAGCGCGTGCCAGAACCGTAATATCTGCGCGCGCGGCTGCTCGTACGGAGCGTATTTCTCGACGCAGAGTGCATCACTTCCCGCCGCGATGAAGACCGGACTGCTTACGGTCGTGACCGACAGCGTCGTCGAGGCAGTAGATTATGACCCCGCCACCCGGCGCGCTACTGGCGTGCGTTACCTCGACACCGCAACCAAGCAGCACAAGCGGGCGACGGCGCGTGTCATTTTTCTGAATGCCGGCGCATTCAACACCAATCACATTCTGCTGCGGTCGCACTCCGAGGCGATGCCCTTCGGCCTCGCCAACTCGAGTGGCGTGCTCGGCACGCACATCATGGATCATGCGACGTCCCTGTCCGCGATAGCGATCATGCCTGGCTTCGAGAAGCACACCACCTTCGGCAACCGCCCGACCGGCATCGTCATACCGCGTTTCCGCAACCTCGACGTGCTCGACGGCAACGGCTTTACCCGCGGCTACTCGTTTCAGGGCGGTGCGGTGCAGAGCACCTGGACGCAGGGCAAACGGGAGGCCGGGATCGGGCACGACTTCAAAGCGCAGCTGCGAACACCGGGCGAGTGGAAGGCAATCTTCGTCACCTTCGCCGAGTCGATGCCGCGCGCCACCAACCGCCTGACTCTCGATCCCGCGAAGACCGACGCCAACGGTGCGCCCGCGCTCAAGATCGCCTTCGAACACGGCAAGGAAGAGCATGCTGCACTAGCCGATGCGAAGGCGGAAGCGGCAACGATGCTGAGCGCGGTCGGCGGCCATGTCGTGATGGGGATGGATCAGCCCGGCCCCGGCGGCTCGGCGATTCATGAAATGGGGGGCGCGCGCATGGGGTTCGACCCGGCGACATCGGTGCTCGACCGCTGGAGCCGCGCCCACGACGTCGCCAACCTGTTCGTCACCGACGGCGCACAGATGAGCTCGTCGGCGTGTCAGAATCCGTCGCTGACCTATCTCGCGCTCACCGCCCGCGCCTGCGACGCCGCGGTTTCGATGCTGCGAGCCGGGAAAATATAGGGCCGGGCCGCCGGGCCCCTCGGAGAATAACGATGATTCACCGCCGTACCCTGCTCGCCGCGAGTGCCGCTGCGCTATCCAGCCCCGTTCTTGCCCGGCCCGCCAGTGCCGGCTTTCCCAAAGGCTTCCTGTGGGGTGCCGCGACCGCTGCGCATCAGGTCGAAGGCAACAATGTCAACAGCGACATCTGGCTGATGGAGCACGTCACCCCGACCGCCTACGCCGAGCCCTCGGGCGACGCTGCCAACAGCTTCTTCTTATGGCCGGTCGACCTCGACCTGGTGAAAGGCATGGGGCTCAACAGCTACCGGTTCAGTCTCGAATGGGCGCGGATCGAGCCTGAGCCGGGACAGTTCTCGGTCGCCGTGCTCGACCATTATAAGGCGATGATCGAGGGCTGTCGGAGCCGCGGCCTGACACCCGTCGTGACCTTCAACCATTTCACCACGCCGCGATGGTTTGGCGCCATGGGAGCCTGGATGCATCCACGGTCGCCCGACCTGTTCGCGCGCTTCTGCGACCGCGCTGCGCGTCATCTGGCGGGGTCGATCGGCTATGCGACGACGCTGAACGAGCCAAACCTGAGCGGCGTCCTCGCCGACGTGTTGCCGCCCGGCGTCGGCGCGCGGCTGATGGCGACAGATCGTGCGATGGGCGAAGCGGCCGCCCGGGCGACCGGCTCGGCGACTTTTGCTGCCGGTAACTCGCTATGGATTGCCGACGTGCCGCGCGTCCAAAGCAATATGCTTGCTGCCCATCGCGCCGGACGCGCTGCGATCAAGTCGGTGCGACCCGATCTGCCGGTCGGTGTGAGCCTCGCAATTATCGACGATCAGGCAATCGGCGCGGACTCGATGCGCGACCGGATGCGCGCGAAACTCTACGGCGCGTGGCTCGAAGCCGCGCGCGGTGACGATTTTGTCGGTGTCCAGAATTACGAGCGATCGGTGTGGAACGCTCAAGGCAGGCTGCCGCCACCCAAGGACGCTCCAACCAACGACATGGGATCGGAGATTTATCCGCCTTCGCTTGCCGGTGCCGTGCGCTACGCCAACGCCATCGCGGGCGTGCCGGTCATCGTCACCGAGCACGGCATCAACGCGGCAGACGACACGCTTCGCGCCCGATTTATTCCGGCCGCCCTTACCGAGCTGAAGAAAGTGATTGATGATGGCGTGCCGGTGAAAGGCTATATGCACTGGTCGCTGATTGACAATTTCGAGTGGGTCTTTGGCTATAAGCCGAAATACGGACTGCATAGCGTCGACCCGGTGACTTTCCGCCGGACCGCCAAGCCGAGCGCCGCGGTGCTCGGCGGCATCGCGCGGCGCAACGCTGTATGACTCCAGTTCAGTCGAGCGCGCGGTAGCGGAAGTCGCGAAAATGCGCGCTGCCGCCGCCAGCCGCGAAAAGGGCAGGGCGGAGCTGGGCGAGGTCGTCCATGGTGTTGGCGTTATAGCCCGACACCTCGCTTCGCACGCCATGCCGGGTCCAGGACTTGCCATCGCGGCTGTAATAGAACGTCACGATCTGGCGTTCGTTGACGATCCTCAGGTGCAGCCGCCGTACGGCCGGGGCCGGCTCCTGCCAGTAACTCGACTTCCCGCCGCGGTAGGAGGTCATGCGGGTGCCATCGATGCCCATGCCGAGGAACAAGCGATCGTTGTAGAACAGCAGCAGGCCACCCTGCGCCGTGCCTTCGATCTCGCAGTCGACAATGACCTCATAGGCATGGTCGCCAACCACTTGGGTCAGCGGCGAACAGTCGTTCGGACCAGTGCCCTTGCCGGCCAGCGTCAGCGTTCCCCGGTCGACGCGGGCACGCCCGACCTCGTCCGGACCGGCGCCGTAGAAACTCCAGCGCGTCCCGAATGCCGGTTTTGAAAAGTCGTCCGACCCAGCCAGTCCGTGCGGCCCGGCAACGCCGCGGGGGCGGGGCAGCGGATTGGACAGGTCACCTCCGGTGGCGTGGAACCAGCCGTCGGCTGACCACGCGATCGGCTCGAGAAGCGTCTGCCGCCCGAGCGAGCGATAGCCATTCTCATAACCGTGATAGATCAGGAACCAGCGCCCATCAGGCCCCTCGACACAGGTCGCGTGGCCCCGTGACCACCAGCGCTCGGCTTCGCTCCAGGTACGAACGATCGGGTTGTGCGGGCAATTTTCCCATGGGCCATTGAGCGTCCTGGCGCGGGCGGCGATGACCATGTGGCCGGTTGGCGGACCGCCGGTGCCGCCGACCGCGCTTACCAGATAGTGCCAGTCACCGCGCCGGAAAAGCTTGGGGCCTTCGAGTGCATAGGCCTCGGTTACCCAATCGTCCGGGTAGTGCCAGCCGTCGTAGACCTTCTCGACCGCGCCGACCGTCGACAGGCCATCGGGCGCGAGCCGCACGCGATTGACTCCCGACAGGAAAAGATAGCGCTGACCATCGGTGCCGACCGCATGTCCCGGGTCGATCAGGTCGCCAATCTTAAGATCAATCGGGTCGCTCCACGGCCCGTGCATCGAAGGCGCATGGATCACGAAGATGTTCGCGAAACTCGCGAGCGGCGCGGACCATGCTGCCTTCATGAACGGGATGTAGATGAAGTAGCGGCCGTCATGCTTGACGAGGTCGACTGCGAAAACTGTGCCAAGCGGCCGCCGCAGCGCCGGGCCGACCGGCGTCCAGTTCACCAGATCGCGCGAATGCCAGATTAGCAAACCAGGCGATGCGTCGAACGACGAGTGGGTCATCCAGTAATCGTCGCCGTCCTTCAGAACCGACGGATCGGGATGGTCGCCGGCAAGAACCGGGTTGAGATAGTCGCCATTGCCGAGATCTGGAGTGCGCTGACCCTCGATCCCGGCACCAGCCTGCCTGGCCATCGCCGGGAGCGCCGCACCGCCCGCAAGCGCCAGCATGAGCACCTCGCGACGCGACGTGCTCATGCAGCGAGGGTCATAGTCTTCGCGTCGGCGTTGATCGCCGGGAACGGCAGGTAGGAAACGCGCAGCCGCTCGCTGAGCGTCAGGCTATGCGACCCGGGAGCAAGTGGCTCTGACTGAACGACACTTATCGTCGCGATGCCACCGAACTTCCAGCGGCGGTCGTACGCAGTTTCCATCTCGGCGAGTGTCAACGGTACCGCCCCGCCGCCCCCGGTCTCATCGAAGCGGATTGCCTCCCGCGGGACCGGCTGCTGGTCGATTGTCACCGCAATGTCCTCGATCATCGAAAGTCCGAGGCCGCGGTAATAACCGAGCCGCGCGTCGAAAGTGAAACCGTCGGCCGTTGCGCGCAAGCTGTCTTCAACGATCAGGTATTTGTCGAACATCGGATGATCCTTTTAGGAAACGGTCGTGCGCTGGCCGATCAGGCGCTCGAACATCGCGTGCTGGCGGCGGACCTGCTCGCGGCTGTCGACGGGCTCGACGTCTTGGATCCAACGGTTTCCCTCATATTCGCTCGACAGGTAGCCGTCCCAGCCGGCGGCCGCGAGTACCGGGATCACCTCGTCATAGGCGATCGAGGGATCGGTGCAGTCTGGCGACATCTCGTAAAACTTCGCCTGGATGTGCCGGAAATACGGGACATATTCGGCCAGCCGCTTGGGGTTCGCATAGGGTGCGTGGCGCAGCGTCTCGGCCATGGCGATCTCGGCCTTGTTGCCGCCCATCTTCACCGCAACCTCGTAGATGGTATATTCGGCGAAAATCTTTTGCTCGTGGTTATCGACAATGAATTGCGCAATCTCGGGCCTCGCGCCCTGACGCTCGAAACGGGCCCTGAACGCCGGCGGGTAGTGCTTCATAAAGATACCCATGTCGGGCAGGATGCCGAGATGTTTCGTGCCGAGCCGGTCGGCAACATCGATGGTGCGCAGGATCCAAGCGTGCTCGAGATGCCACGGCGCGTGGACCTCGACCCCCATGTGGACATCGAGCTGTTCGGCATAAGGCACGCACAGTTCGAGGATTTCGGGGCGCACGAACACCAATATGCGCATGTTGCGGATGCCAAGACGGTTACACAGCGCGAGGTCGCGCCGGATCGAGTCGACCTGCTCCGCATCGGTCATCAGCCGATCCTTGCGCACCTTGGTGTCGAGGAACATGTCGTAGCAGCTCAGCTCGCAACCATGCTTGGCGACGGTTTCCTGCCACCACGCGACCTCCGCATCGGTGATGTTCGGGAAGCTCGGCATGTTCTGCTCGGGCAGAACCTCGATGCCGGTCGCGCCGATGGACGCAGCAAAAGTGATCGCGTCCTCGACCGACATCTGCTGGAGGAAGAATTCCTCCTGAAAGCTATAGAGACTGACGCCCCGCTTAATCTTGGATTGCATCGTTTTTAGGCCTCGGTGAGGTGTGGAGATTTGCGCGACACCGCCATCGCGATACCGACGACGGCACCGATGAGCCCGAGTATCCCGGCGGCAAGGAACGCGGCCTGCATCGTGCCCGCGACACCGTGAACGATGCTGACGAGGAGGGGGCTGGCGAACTGTCCGAAGAAGAAGCACGCGGTCCACACGCCCATGCCACGGCCGCGATGCTCGAAAGGCAGCTTCGTCTGCGCCCAAGCGATCAAGGTCGGGATCGTCATGCCGGCACCGGTCTGCTGGACGATGAGGCCCGCAACCATCCATTTCCAATTGGGCGCAAGCCCGATGATCATCAGCCCGGTGCCGAGGAGCCCGAAGCAGGTCGCGATCTGAAGCTGCTGGCGGGATCGGCCCATGAGCCAGAACAGACCGGCACCGGCGATGATGAAGAGGCTAGGGAGAGCGGTGATCTTGCCTAGTTCAGCTGACGACTGCACTCCGACCTCGCGGAAGGCGACCCCTCCGTTGACGATGAACACATAATACAGGATCGCCGCCGCCAGCGTCACCGCGCCGATCTGCACGACGCCCGACCAAGAAAAAGGCGAGCGCGCGACGGCACCATTGGCGCTGTCGATACCGAGCATTTTGCGCGCTGTCGCGTCGCTTGCGGGTTCGTAGAGGTAGAAAACCATCGCGCCGAAAATAGGCAGCGCGACGAGGTAGATCAGGAAGACACCGTTCCAGCGTACCGCTGTCAGCATGCCGGCAAAGTAGATCATCGCGGCTGCCAAGAGCGGACCGATCGAACCCTGCAGGGCAAGCCAGCGACGACGTCCGCCGGCATCCCAATAGTCGCCGATCAACGTGTTCAATGTCGTCAGGATCGCTGCCTCGGTTGCGCCGAGCAATATCCGTGAACCGTAGATCGCATTGAGATTGTTAAGGAAAAACGGGATCACGCCGATCAGCGCATAGAAGAATGTCGAAAATAACAGCAACTTCCGTCGTCCGAAGCGGTCGACGAGGATACCCGCGAAAGGTGCAATAGCGGCGATCGCGAGCCCAGGCGCCGAAACCATTGCCGGGACCTTCCAGCTCGCTTCTGGATCAGCGGCAAAGTGATCGATAATCGACGGTACCGCCGGAAAAAGCGTGACGATGGCGAGGATAGGCAGAAAACCTGCGGCGATGACCGTCATGCCCTGAGCAATGCCGGGCTGACGTCGATCAGGCGCCGCTGTGTCGGCCGAAAATTCCATGATCTGTCTTCCCAAAGCGCAAGCTTATACTGCCGCGTCAAATTAGAACTGTTGTTCTGAAACTAGTATCGTTATGCAGGCTGGCATGTCAAGCGATGCCGCTCAAGAGACCTCGACCGCCAACTCGCCATTCGGGGCGGTTGGCGTCGCGGTACTCAAGGGATACCGCAGACGTCTGGCTTTCGCGACGGTGATGCTCGCCTTCGTGTTGGAGATTGTCGATACGACGATCGTCAACACCGCGCTTCCGGCGATCCAGCGCGGGCTTGGTGCGAGCGAGGGTGCAGCCCAGTGGATCGTTACCGGCTACTTCCTGATGTTTGCGGTGTTCCTCGTAGCCGGCGGCCGGCTCGGTGATCTTTATGGATACCGTCGGCTGTTTCTTTTCGGGGTCGCGGGGTTCACGGTCGCGTCGCTCGCTTGCGGACTGGCCCCGGATGCCACGACGCTGATCTTGGCGCGGTTCGTCCAAGGGGGCGCGGCCGCGATCATGGCTCCCCAAGTGATCGCGCTGGTCCAGTTGATGTATTCCCCACTCGAGCGCGTCGCGCGGCTAGCTGTTTTCGGGCTCGTCGGCGGTCTCGCGGCAATCGGCGGCCCGATCCTTGGCGGGCTGCTGATCGCAGCAAACGCGGCGGGCCTAGGCTGGCGCGCTGTATTCCTGATCAATCTGCCGGTGGGCTTTGCCGCGCTAGCAGCGGGATTTTGGCTGCTGCCAAGCGGCCGATCGCCTCGTGCGCTGCGCCTCGATCCTCTCGGCACGGCACTGCTTGCGGCTGGGTTGATCGGCATGCTGGTCCCGGCGATCGAAGGACGCGCTCGCGGCTGGCCGTGGTGGTGTGCGGCGTTGCCGGTCGTCGGGGGAGCGCTGATGTATCTTTTCTGGCGGCATTCGGTCCGCCGCACTGCGCTAATCGGATCGGCCCTAATCGCGCCCGAACTGTTCGTGGCACCGACATTCCGGATCGGCCTGTCGATGACCGTTCTGTTCGGCACTGCGACAAACGGGTTCCTGCTGGTGCTTAGCCTCATGCTCCAGCACGGGCTCGGCATGACGCCGCTGGATACGGCATTGCTCCATATGCCCTTCGGGCTCGGAGTCATGGCAGGTGTTGCCTTAATCGGACCCAAGGCCTTACCCCGCATCGGCGCACGATTGGTAATTGCTGGTGCGGCGACAATGGCGCTGGGCCTGATCGCCGTCTCGATGGCAGTCGCGCTCGCGCCGATGCCTGGGTTCATCGCGACCGCGCTTGCGCTGGCTGGGATCGGCATGGGCTGTATCGTCGGTCCGCTTGGCCCGATCACGCTGGCACGAGTCGACCGCGGCCATGCCGGTGTCGCGGGTGGAATGCACAACGGTGCGCAGCAAATCGGCGGTGCACTTGGAGCGGCAGTGGTCGGGACAGTGTTTTTCTCTGTGTTCGATCACACGGGTGCGTTGCACGCGTTCGATGCGGCGGTGGTGCTGGTGATCATTCTTCTTGCAGCCGTCGCGCTTTTGGCGTCGTCCTTACCAAGCGCAATCTTTCTGCGTGAAACGAGCGTCCACTAGCCGCGGGGCTGCAGCTAAGCCGCAACCCGCTATCGGTAGTTCTTGAAGATTGATTGAAGGATAGTCTGCTGACCGTGGCGGCGGGGAATATCTGTCCGTTCGCGCCGCTTAATTATTTCTGGTCGAGTGCAATGAGCCGGACAGGCCCTAGCAATCCGGATGGACGAAGTGGTGCGCTGGCAGAATAGGTCGACCCGGTCGTGTGGGTGATTTGTCGTGCGCCTGGCTGGGCGTCGCCGATCAGCCGATTAACCCACAGGTTCGCGACGCGGATTGCAATTCGGTTGGTGCCGGCGTGAAGAAACGGTGTGATTTCGGTTTGATACGGCGGCCGCCAAGCTGTCCCGGCCCGTCGACCATTGACCGACACCTCGGCGATGTCGCGGACTTCGCCGAGGTCGAGCATGATCCGCCGAGCTTTCGATAGTGTTGCCTTCGTCACGGTAACTGCGTTCGTATAAGTGCCAATTCCCGAAAAATAGCGCACGCCGGAATCTGTCGATGCGGTCCAGGATCCTAGATTAGTAGGGTGGCGGCCAGCAGGGGCCCCGCGTCCTGCAGCCAAAGTCAATTGCCAGTTTTTCCCGAGGGCGGCGATCGTTCTGGTCGAGGCGACCGGTATCGTGACCGATTTGATCGTCGTGAGGCGGCGCAAGACTATAAATACCGCGTCACCGGGTGCGAGATCGAGAGGGATCAATGTCCTCGCGCCGGCGACTCGATACGAGACCGCCTCCTTCTGCGCGTCGTCCGCTCGCCATAGTTCGGGGACCCGGCCGGCGACACGGAGGCTTAATTCGCCAGCTTCCCGCCGGGCCCGCCGATTGACGACGTAATAAAGCTCGCCGTCATCGAGCTTGCGGTGGATCACCGCCAGCCGCGCATCCGAGTTGCCCGACCAGCGCCAGTCACGGTCGAGATCGAGCGCACCCAAGGCTGTTTTCACGTCACCGTCGCCGAACAGGAAGCCGCGCCCGACAGAACGTTGGCCTGTTGTACCCGGAGGACCCCAGATCTCAGTAGTTTCGCGCGCGACCGCCGCATCATCATCTGAAAGACTTGGCGAGCCGAGCGGCCGTGTTCCGACGACGGAGGCACCCGCCGTCAGGAGCTCATGAATCCGGCGCAGTGTCGCTAGTGTCATCCGTGAACTGCTGCCGCCGAGTTGAAGCAGCCGGTAGCGCAATCCATTCGGCGTCACGAGCGCACCTTGGTCGACGTGCAAGCGTGTCGCCAGCGCCTCGGTATTCAAGAAATCAACCCCGTATCCATCCGGCAAGTCGCGCGGCATCGCGTCGCCATAGAGACCGGTGATCGGGGATTCCTCACCGTAGAAATAGAGGATATCGGCCGCGTGCCGACCCTGCTGGAGCAAAAACGATCCCCGCGCGAGGTAATCAGTCCACGCTCGAGCCATCGGAGCCCACGTCTCGTTGCGCGTAAAATACTGGCCGAGAAATGGAGCCAGCGCGATGCCGGGCGCGGCATCCACAAGCGGCTGGTGCGCAGAGGTGTGAATGACGATCAAATTCACGCCAAGCGCCATCTCGAGGTCAGCGGTTGCCTTCAAATCAGATGGCGCAAACGCCCACGGGCTACCGAACGCCGTAAACGATTCAGCGGCCACAACCGGCTTACCGTAGAGGTTTGCAACCGATGCTGCGCCGGCAATGTCGGCCACGAAGGTCGCTTTCGGTTCTCCCCCCGGCGCAAGGGCCCACATCGCCGCCATCGGCACGTCAGCGCGGGCGCGCATAGCCATGTCATCGCCAAGTTGCGGCCGGTGGTCCTCGAGCGCCTCCGCGTAATACGTTAAGCCCCGATGTAGTGCCGCAGTTCTGAGGGTCGCATAGTGAGCGTCAGCGTAGAGTTCGGCGATGGTTCGCCGCCAGTCCCACAAGAACCGCTCGCTTTCCGCAGTATTGCCGACGACGACGCCCGTCAAAGCCGCTAGCCAGGGCGTCGGATCATAGCCCCGACGCTGCCGAAACTGAGCGGGCAGCGTTTCGGTCCATGTCTGTGGACCTGCTTCGATGCTGTCGCTCAGGAGCCCAGTCACTCCCGCAGGCCGCAACGGTCCACCAAGCGCATTCTCATACAGACCAAGGTAATGGTCGGAGTAAGCGGCTACGCGCCCTGCATCGAGTTTATCAACCTCGAGCCCGGTCGCTTCGTCGGGCGCGGGGCCATTGCGATGTCCAGTCAGAGACCAGCCCAGTCGCAAAACCGTCCACTGCCCGGTCGGGGGCGTCCAGTCGAGCGTTCCATCTGTCTGCATCCGCTGGGTCAGGTCGATGATCGTTCGCGGATCGACTCCCGATGCTGCTGGCTCAAGGACGGCATCGTAATTAAGCAAAGTCGCAAAACCAGCCTTCTCTTCGGCCGCCGACAGCCTTGGTGCAGGATCGAGCATGACCTCGGAAACCGCATAAGCGAGTGGCGGCGGCGGGCCAAACCTGGGCATTAGTGCGCCAGCAGCTGGTGGCGCATCGACTACGGGCGCAGACGCGTCGGGCTCGAAACGGATGCGGAACCAGCGCGCGGTTTCGGCGGCGAACCCGACGGAACGCACTGGCGACCCGCTTGGCGGCAGTGCAGCCAATCGGCGGAAGACGTGGCCGTCATCACTTGCCTCGACGAACGCGAGCGAGGGCAAAGGCGTGCCAAATCCGCGAGGGCCCGGCATGCCGACCGCAGCGGAGCGGATCGTTACGGGCTTGCCGAAATCATAGAGTAGCCAGGCAGTTGGATCAGTTGGCGTATACGGCAACGACATGGCCTGTCCCCAAGCGCCATCGCTTAACAGCGCGGCATCGACCGATCCACGACTTGCTGTCACCTGTACAGCTGTGGGGCGCGGTGCAGTTCCGCTTCGAAAGGCAATCACTGCCGCGTCACCATATAGCGCCGGCCCTGCAGCCATGCCCGGCTCCACCACGGTGAGCGGGACGTCTTGATAAGGGCCAGCGATCATTGGAGGATTGGCAAGCTGGGCGTGGAAGCGCCGGCCGCCGTCGATGTGCGTCTCGCTCCAGACCAACTTCTTCATCCCGTCAACCGGGGTGACCCAGGGGCCTCCGGTGGCGCTCCATCCGGGTGAGGCGGCGATCGTCAGATCAAGCCCTAGCATTTTCGCTGTTGTGGCGCTGGTGCGCAAAGCCGCCGTCCATTCGGAAGACATGAACGGTGCGGGCTGGGCGACCACGAGCGGGGTACCTAGGCCGGCCTCGAACATTTGTACGCCGCCGACGCCGGCTTCGGACAACCATTCAAGATCGAGCTTGGCTCCTTCGGCCGACACGTTCCCGTTCATCCAGTGCCACCACGCCAGCGGACGCGCGTTTTTGGGCGGGTGGAGGAACCCGTCAGAGAGCAAATCGGCAGCCAAAGTCGGGGTCGGGTCGGCAATCGCGAGAATCGTCAACAATGTGAGTCGAACGAGCATGCCTATCCGTGTAAGCCCAATAGAATATCAATTCTAGTTCGATCGACAGACGGATCGCGACCCTCCTCCGTTTCACGGCGTAGCATTCCGGAAACAGGCCGGGGGCCGCAAGCTTGAGCGTGAAAGTAAATGTTAGGCAGTATATGACGATACTCGGCATCGACCACGTCAACATTATCGTCCAAGATCTGGCTATATCGGCGCGGTATTACGCCGACGTGCTGGGGCTCGATCCGAACGATCCACCGGCGCCGCACAGGCCAGACGAACTTCAGTGGCTTCACGACGCGACCGGGCGGCCGGTCATTCACCTTCGAGTGCGGCCGGGCAGTTACAGTGTCGGCACCGGAGCGATCGATCATATCGCCTTCACCTGCCGCGATTATCCTGCGGCAATCGCCCGGCTCGAGCGGCACAGCTTGCCTTATACAACCGACGAAGTCGCCTCGATTGGCCTTCGCCAGATTCGTGTGACCGATCCCGACGGTGTCGAACTCGAGCTTAATTTCTCTGACGCCTAGCCGCCTGCCTGTCGCGCCAAGTGTATTGCCTGATATGAGGCTCACGATCGATGCAGTTTCGATCCATCGTTTAAACCTGCGGCGGTGACAGGGTCAGTCGCGGCCATCAAGGATGGCTTTGGACATCAGTTTGAGCAGCATCAATCAGAGTGGCTCATCTCGGTAGTTTGTTAAACGACAGTATGAAGCGGATTTCCCGCATCCATGGCGACCATATTTACATCAAATTAGTCTACTCGTCGGTCCACCTTCCGCCGAAGACCGTCTTAGCTGCATGAGATGACATCGAGCGCGTATGGCACCCGCATCGGTTGCCAGGATCGCCGATCGCGCATCCCAAAAATCCTGTGAGCCGAGTGCCTCCTGCGTTGCTTCGATCGTCGGCTCGTCTTCTTCGACGAAAACTTTCCTCGCTAAAATAGAACAGCCGCTCTAGTCATAAATGAAGTTTGGGGAGGATAACCGATGCGTCGGCTGCGACAGTCGCTGTTCAGCGCCGCAACCTTGGTCGCGGCATGCGGTGCACGGGCCGGCGACCTCCCGGTTATCAAGAACAGGCAGTTGCTTGTCGAGGGCAAGCCATTCCTTGCGCTCGGCGGCGAGTTGCATAACTCAAGTGCCTCCAGCCCGCAGTATATGGAGCTCATCTGGGACAAGCTTCAGCGGATGCATGTCCGCACTGTCATCGGAACGGTCAGCTGGGAAGACGTCGAGGCTATCGAGGGCAAGTATGATTTCGCCGCGGTAGATGCCCAGATCGCTCAGGCCCATCGACGTGACATGCGCCTTGTCCTGATCTGGTTTGGCGCATTCAAGAATGCCAGTTCGACCTACGCACCCAGCTGGGTGCGCCGTGACCTCGCCCGGTTCCCGCGTGCCGTCGCGAACGGGCAGGCAAAGGAGGCGTTCACCTATAAGGGCGCCATGCCGAAGCCCGTTCTATCGGTCTTCTCCCCGGATCTCATGAAGGCCGACTGTGCCGCGTTCGTAGCTTTGATGACGCACCTCGCGCGGGTGGATGCCGACCACCGTGTCATCATGGTGCAGGTCAACAACGAGAGCGGACTGCTCCGCGACAGCCGCGATCGGTCGCCCTTGGCAGAAGCGGCATGGCGGCAGCCGGTGCCGTCGTCGCTGACCCGGTATCTCGCCGCCCATAGCTCCCAGCTAAAGCCTGAACTGGCCGAGGTATGGACCCGGCAGGGTCGTCGTATGACGGGGACCTGGGCGGAGGTCTTCGGCACCGACTGGCAAGCCGACGAAATCTTTATGGCCTGGCACTTCGGGCGATACATGGAAGCGTTGGCAGCAGCCGGCAAGAAAGCACTCGCGTTGCCGATGTACACCAACGCGTGGCTCGGCCCTCAGCCGGGCCAGCCAACTGCCGGCCTCTACCCCAGCGGCGGTCCCGCCAAACGCGTGCTCGACATCTGGAAGGCGGCAGCGCCGTCACTCGACCTGCTGGCTCCCGATATCTACCTTCCGAACGCTAAGGTGCCGCTTGCCGACTATGATCATGCGGGCAACCCGCTGTTCGTTCCGGAGAGCCAGTTCAAGACCGGTGACATGTTCTGGGCGCTGGGGCAGCATGCCGCTCTCGGCTATGCGATATTCGGCATCGAGGATGGGCGTGCCGACGGGCAGCTTTCGCAAGCGTTGGCTATACTAAACCCGATGACGGCGGTGATCGCCTCAGCCCAGGCCGAGGGGCGCATTGCGGCAATCCTGCTGGATGACGGGAAACCCGCCGAGTTGAAGCTTGGGGGCTACACGGTCGCGATCCAGCAATCGCAATCGCTCCTGAAGCAGATGTTGCTGGACGTAGGCTTGCAGGCGCCGCCGCCGCCTGCGCCGCTGCCCAGCGAGACGGACGGACCCGGCAGCCGCCCAGCTCCGGGTGACGGTCGACCGTTTGGGCTCGTTATATACGAGGGCCACGACACCTTTCTGCTGCTCGGCAAAGGGTTCACTGCTGACTTTTCCAAGAACGGCCGCTTGGCCGAGGTGGACCGGGTCGAAGAGGGGAAAATTGACGATGCGAACTGGACGACGACACGGGTCCTGAACGGCGATGAGCGCCTGAGTGTTATCCCGGATGACCACATCGTTCTTGTGCGCATTCGGTTGCTGCCAGGCTGACGCCACGACGGCATGGCTCCACTTCTCCGTTATCATCCTTAAAAAGCGGCCGCCTAATTCGCGAGGAGCTCGATATGGGGTTCGCCTTCATTGCGAAGCACCGGTGTCATGGCTTTGTGAGGCGCTCGGTGTCTCGCTCAGTGGCTTCCATGCCTTACTGGTCAGTCGAGCCGCGGCTTTTCTCGGCAACGCGGTGCCGCTGATCACTTTCCGCCTGCGACTTTGCCGCCACAACACCGGTCGGAAGGCTCGGCGATGCGCGCCGGTAGCGTTGACGTCGGCCCCAGTCCGGCTAGGGATGCCCGCGTGACAGCCCTGCCCCACCGCGACCCCGACGAGCACGACCCGAACGACGCGCGGCGCTTGCGCGATGCGTTCGGCGCCTTTGCCACCGGCGTGACTGTCGTCACGACGCGCGGGCCCGACGGCAACCGGGTCGGGTTGACTGCGAACAGCCTGACGTCGGTCTCGCTCGATCCGCCATTGCTGCTGTTCTGCCCGGCGCGGACGGCGTCGGCGCTGCCGACCGTCGAGGCGTCGCAGCGTTTTGCGATCAATGTCCTCGCGGCCAACCAGCAGGCGGTTGCCGACCGATTTGCCCGACGCGACGTCGACCGCTTTGCCGAGGCGACGTGGGAGGATTGGGACGGGCTGCCGATCCTGACCGGGGCGCTGGCGAACTTCGCCTGCACGATGTTCGCCGACCACGACGGCGGCGATCACCGCGTCATCATCGGGCGGGTCGAGCGCCTGCGGATGAACGCCGAGCATGATCCCCTGCTGTATTTCCGCGGGGCGTATCGACGGGTCCACGTGCCGACGTGAAGCCGGGCGTCATCGCCGATCCCCCGGGCAGCACCGCCGTCGCGGCCGACGACACCGCGGTCCTCGCGAGCGGCGGCCGGACCAGCTTCGGCGGTTTCCTCCTGCGGCTCCTCGCGCGGATGCCGTTCCTGTTCATCGCCGGGCGGCTCTACGGCAGCGGCGAGGTCGGGCGCTTCGGCTACGCGATCCTCGTCGTCGAACTGACCGCGCAGCTCGCGACACTCGGGCTGAAGCGCGGCCTCGCCGAGGAACTTGCGCAGGAAAAGGACCCGCACGCCAATACCGTCGCCGACGCGCTGCTCCTCGGCGCGGTGCTTGCGGCCGCCGGGGCGGTGCTGTTGATGGCGCTGCCGGCGCTCGTCTTCCCGGCGGGCGAGGTCAGCGCGCTCGATCATTTTTTCCCGCTGATCGCGCTCGCGGTCGCGGCGTCGGATATCAGCCTCGCCGGCCTCGCCTTCCGCCACGACATTGCGGCGCAGGTCCGGGCGCGGTCGATCATCGAACCGTGGACTTTGACACTGATGGCGGTGCCGGCGTGGTATTTGGTCGGCAAGAGCGACGGGCTGCTCGTCGCCTATGCCGCGTCGATGCTCGCGGCGGTCGCGGCGTCGCTGATCCCGTGCATCCGCACCTTCGGCTGGCCGCACCGCTGGCGGCCGTCGTTCGCGAGGTTGATCGCGCTTGCACGGGCGAACGCCCCTCTCGCGGGGGCCGACGTCGCCGACTGGGGATCGCGGCGGCTCGACTTCTTCCTCCTCGGCCGCTTCGCCAGCGCCGAGGTCACCGGCATCTATTTCGTCGCGCAGAATATCGCGTCGCTCGCCGCCAAGCTCAAGAACAGCTTCGACCCGATCCTCGCGCCGCTGCTGACGACGAGCCTTGCGCGCGGCGACACCGAAGCCGTCGCGGGGCATGTCCGCCAGGTCGCGTTCTGGATCCTCGCTGCGCAGTTCGCCGTCGTCCTCGCGCTCGGGCTGACTGCACGGGCGTCGATGGGGCTGTTCGGTCCGGCGTTCGCCAACGGTGCGGTCGTGCTTGCGGTGCTCCTGACGGTCGAGCTTCTCGCCAGCCAGGGTGCGGTCGCCGAAGCGGCGCTGATCTATGTCCGGCGGCGGACCAACCTCGCGATCGCGGTCGCCGGGCTTGTCGTCCAGGCGGGGGTGACGCTGGTTTTCGTCCAGCGCTATGGCGCGCTCGCGGCGGCAGGCGGGCTCGCGGTGTCGGTCCTGCTCGTATCGATGGCCAAGTCGTGGCTTTTGCGGCGCGAACTCGGAAGCCCGGTGTCGGGGTGGCGGATTGCGCTGATCCTCGCGGCTGTACCCGCATTCGGCGTCGGACTCGGCGTCCAGCATCTGCCCGAATGGGCGCAGCTCTCGGTCGGGCTGGTCGCGATCCTTGGCACCTTCGGCGGGCTGGTCTGGTGGCTCGGCTTCGGACCGAGCGACCGCCTGTTGTTCAAGCGGCAGCGCGCCGACTAGGTACTGTCGCTGATCAGGACGGCATGGCGACCGCGGTCCCCGACCGGATCAGCCGCTGCCCGCGGACGAACATCTCGATCCGGCCGCCGACGATCAAGCCGACCGCGAACAGCAGGAAACCATCGGAGATCGTCCCCGCATCGATCCCCGTCGCCGACCCCGCCAGCGCCATGCGGAGCAGGCTGCGCCCGGCGAACAGCGCGACAAGGACGACGATCGCGACGATCGACGGCTCGGTGACGACGGTGCCGCTGGCGGCGTCGAAGCTCATCGGCACCGTCCGCGCGCGGAACCACCCGGCGACCAAGCCCACCGCGAGGGCGATGGCAAAGGCGGCATAGGTCAGCGGGTGGAACGCGGCATGCGGGGTGTAATACAGCCCCGAGCCGATGAACGCGGTCATCAGCACCGGCATGATCCACAGCCGCTCGATGCGGATGCGCTGCGGCTTGCGGCGGCGGATCACGAGCACGCCGATGATCACCAGCGGGATCAGGATCGGGAAGACCTGGTTCGGGTCGAAGTGCATCGCGTGGCCCCCTTTAGTGCCGGAAGTGCCGCATCCCGGTAAAGACCATCGCGATCCCGCGCTCGTCGGCGGCAGCGACCACCTCGGCATCGCGGATCGAGCCCCCCGGCTGGATCACCGCCGTCGCCCCGGCCTCGGCAACCGCGATCAGGCCGTCGGCGAAGGGGAAGAAGGCGTCCGAGGCGACCGCGCTGCCGATCGTCCGCGGCTCGGGCCAGCCCGCGGTGGCGGCGGCGTCGCGGGCCTTCGATGCCGCGATCCGGGTCGAATCGACCCGGCTCATCTGCCCGGCACCGATCCCGGCGGTGCTCCTGTCCTTGGCATAGACGATGGCGTTCGACTTGACGTGCTTGGCGACGGTCCACGCGAACTTGAGGTCGGCGAGCTCGGCGGCGGTCGGCTGGCGCTGGGTGACGATCTTGAGCATGTCGTCGGTGAGGGTGCCTGAGTCACGCTCCTGCACCAGCACGCCCCCGGCGATGATCTTCGTCGTCAGGCCGCGCCGCGCCGGATCGGGCAGGTCGCCGGTCAGCAGCAGGCGGAGGTTCTTCTTGGCGGCGAACACCGCCCGCGCCGCATCGTCGGCCCCCGGAGCGGCGACGACCTCGGTGAAGATCTCGGTCATCGCCCGCGCGGTCGCCTCGTCGAGCGGACGGTTGACCGCGATCACCCCGCCGAACGCCGACACCGGGTCGGTCGCCAGCGCTGCTTGATACGCCTCGAGCAGGGTCGCGCCAGTGGCGACGCCGCACGGGTTGGCGTGCTTGACGATGACCACGGTCGGCGGGCCGTCGCGGAACTCGGCGACGAGCTCGAGCGCGGCATCGGCGTCGTTGAGGTTGTTGTAGCTCAGCTCCTTGCCCTGGACCTGCTCGGCCTGGCCGATGCCGCGTGCTGCCGGTCCGACGGGCACGTACAGCGCGGCCGACTGGTGGGGGTTTTCGCCGTAGCGGAGCGTGTTCACCAGCCGGCTCGCCATGATGCGGACAGCCGGGAAGGTCTCACCCTGGTCGACCGTGCTGAACCAGTCGGCGATCATCGCATCGTACGCGCCGGTCGCGGCGAAGGCGGTCGCGGCGAGGCGCTTGCGCGTGGCGAGGCTGGTGCTGCCGCCGGTCGTGTCGAGCTCGGTGATCAGCGCGTTATAGTCCTGCGGATCGGTGACGCAGGCGACGAAGCCATGGTTCTTCGCTGCCGAGCGGATCATCGCCGGGCCGCCGATGTCGATATTCTCGATGACCGTGTCGCGGTCGGCCCCCTTCGCCACCGTCGCGGCGAACGGGTACAGGTTGACCACCGCAAGGTCGATCGGGGCGATGCCGTGGGCCGCCATCGCCGCAAGATGGTCGGGGGCGTCGCGCAGCGCGAGCAGGCCGCCATGGACCGTCGGGTGGAGCGTCTTGACCCGCCCGTCCATCATCTCGGGGAAGCCGGTCAGGTCGGCGACCTCGGTTACGGTCAGCCCTGCCGCGCGCAGTGCCGCCGCCGTGCCGCCGGTCGAGACGAGCTCGACGCCGTGGCGGGCGAGCGCGGTGCCGAGGTCGACGAGCCCGGTCTTGTCGCTGACCGACAGCAGGGCGCGGGTGATCTTGATCGTGTCCATAAATTCCTTGCTCAGCGTCCGGCGCGCTTGAACGACCAGTTGATGCTCGCCGCGCCCGTCGCCGTTGTCGTGCCGCTGATGACGAGTTGCCGCGTCGTTCGCGGTGCGCCGTCATGGTCGATCCAGACGCTTTCGTCGACCGTCAACGGGCCGCCGCGGGCACGGACCTGCCAGACGCGCCCGTCGGTGAGCTTGAGCAAGGCCGCCTGGCCGTCGGCGGTCGGGGTCACTTCGATGCCCGGACCGAGATGAAAGCGGACGTCGAACGCGGCGCGCGCCCCGCGTCGCCGCAACCGCCGTCCGGGGGCGGGCTCGATGATGTCCTCGCCGCGCAGGTCGCTGCCGTTTGCCGACAGGAACAGCCGTCGCCGGTGATGGACGCCGAAGCGGCGGACATAGCCGTCGTGGGCGAGGTCGAGCCAGATGCCTTCCTCGCTCTCCTGCCGGTTGACGACGACCTCCTCGACCCCGCGGCCGAGTGCACCGTCGGGGCGGATCCGCGTCGAATTGCTGTCGGCGAGGACCAGCGTCGAATGCGCCGAAGTGGTCCGCAAGGCGGCGGCAAGCGCGACCGGAAGCGGAAGGGGAACGCTGCTCCCGCCGCAATTGACGATCAGGCGGCTGGCCCCGTCGGACAGTTCGAAGGCGAGCGTCCCGGCATGCGCGCCGGCGGCGGCGCGGGCCTGTGGCGGCGGCGCGGCATCGACGACGATCAGCGTCTTGCCGGCCGAGAGGCGTTGGTAGCCGCCGAAGCTCGTCGACCGGCTCGGGCGCGGCATGATCCCCGATCGCGCCATCGCATGGTCGATGCGCCCCGGTTTCGCCGCCGCGCCGCCGTGCCAGGCGCCGACGCCGCCGTCGCCCATGACGATCGACTTGAGCGCCGGGACCAGCCGCTCGAACCCGGCGAGGACGGCGGCGGGGGGCTTGCGGCCGCGCGCGGCGTAGGTCGACTGGACGAACAGCAGCAGTTCGAGCAGCTCGAGCTGGGTGATCGGCGAACGGTCGGCGGTTGCGCCGTCGGGCAGGACGACCGCATCCAGCGCGCGCTCGAACAGCGTCTCGGCGCGTGCCAGCCGCGCCTCGACCCCGGGAATGACGAGCCCGGCGACGATCAGCCCCGCCGCCGCCGTCACGCGCGCCGGTCCCTCGGGCAGCCGGTCGATCGCGCGGTCGAGGTGGCGGGCCCAGCGGGCGAGGGCGTTCAAAACCGCCGAGCGGTAGACGAGGTCGGGCGACGACAGGATGTATGGCGCATAAGCGGTCCAGAACATCAGCCGCAGCGCGAGCAGGTCGGGGCGCCACGCGGTCGCGTTGAAGTCGTTGTGGTCGGCGAGCCAGCGCGCGACGAGCGGCTCGGCGACGGCTGACCCGGTCCGGCGATCAGCGACGGCGGCGAGATCGCGGAGCCAGACGAAGCTGTGTGCCCAGTCGCGCCACGCCGCGGGGGCTCCCGGATCGGCGAAGTGGACGGTTTTCGCCGGGGCGTTATGGCCGGCGAAGGCGAGCCGCCCGCGGACGATGCGCTCCCCGGCGGCGACGTCGCCCGGGACCGGGTCGGCGGGAACCGCGAGCAGCTTCAGGGGGAAGCGCCCGCGCAGGCGGATGCGGTGGAGCGCGGTGCGGTAGCTCAGGCGGTGCAGCCCCGCAGTGACGCGCTCGGCGAGCGAGACGCCCTTGTCGCCGTCGACGCGGACCAGCCGCTCGCTCGGTGTCGGCTCGGCATTGGGGGTGAACAGGTCGGGTTCGCCGGGCGGCGCGTCGGGCGGCGGCTTCGCCTCCGTCGTCATGCGGCGCGGAGCCGGGCGATGTTCGCCGCATACTCGCCCGGGCCGCCGCGGAAGGTCGCGGTCCCGGCGACAAGGACATCGGCGCCGGCGGCGATCGCCTGCGCGGCGGTGACCGGGTCGATGCCGCCGTCGACCTCGAGGTCGATCGTCCGCCCGGTCTTGTCGATCATCTTGCGGATCGCCTCGATCTTGCGGAGCTGGTTGCTGATGAAGCTCTGCCCGCCGAAGCCGGGGTTGACGCTCATGACGAGGACGAGGTCGATGTCGTCGATAACATAGTCGAGCATCTTCGCCGGGGTCGCCGGGTTCAACGAGACGCCGGCGCGCTTGCCGAGGCCCTTGATCCGCTGGATCGTCCGGTGGAGGTGCGGCCCGGCTTCGGGGTGGACAGTCAATATGTCGGCCCCGGCTTCGGCGAAGGCGTCGAGATACGGGTCGGCGGGGGAGATCATCAAATGGACGTCGAACGTCAATTTAGTGTGTGATCTTAAGGCCTTGACCACAAGCGGCCCGATCGTGATATTGGGCACGAAATGGCCATCCATGACGTCGACATGGATGTAGTCGGCCCCGGCGGCGTCGAGCGCGCGGACTTCTTCGCCGAGCCGCGCGAAGTCGGCGGATAGAATCGAGGGGGCAATACGCACCGGCTGCTGCATGATTTCCTCTAACAGCGCCTCGGCTTAGCCGAAAGGGTGCGAGATCGTTGCGGAACCGTTTATTTCTCCTTTTTGAGACGGGCGATGAAAAAGCCGTCGGCGCCGCCCGCGTCGGCGAGCGTGCCGGGGAGGAGCCGGACCTGCCCGCGCGCATCGGGAGCAATTCCGTCGGGCAGTTCGTCGGCCGCGATCGGATCGAGCGCGACACCGCGGGTCCGCCTGAGCAGCGCCTCGACCTGCGCCTCGCCCTCGGCGGCTTCGAGGCTGCATGTCGAGAAGACGAGGGTTCCACCGGGCGCGATCCAGTCGACCGCGCGGTCGAGCAGCGCCGCCTGGATCGTCAGCAACGGCGCAAGTTCGCGCGCGCCCTTGAGGAACAGCACGTCGGGGTGGCGGCGGAAGACCCCGGATGCCGAGCACGGCGCGTCGAGCAGGATCGCGTCGAACGGCGCGGGCGGCGACCAGACGAGCGCGTCGACCGTGACGATCCTGGCGTCGAGCCGGGTCCGCGCGAGGTTTTCGCGCACCCGGTCGAGGCGCGCCTCCGAACTATCGAGCGCGGTGACGTCGGCCCCCATCGCCGCCAGCTGGAGCGTCTTGCCTCCCGGGGCGGCGCACAGGTCGAGCGTCGACGTCCCCGATGCCGGGCGGAGGAGCCGGGCCGGCAGGCTCGCGGCGAGGTCCTGCACCCACCACGCGCCATCCTCGAACCCGGGCAAATCGGGGATCGAGCCTGGGCGGATCAGGCGGACATGCCCCGGGGCGAGCGACACGCCGCCGAGGGTTTCGGTCCAATAAGCGGTTTCCTTGCTGTCGCGGAGCGTCAGGTCGATCGGCGGCTCGGTGGCGAAGGCGCGGGCGGCGGCGGCGGCGACGTTGGCCCCCCATGCCGCCGTCCAGCGCTCGCCATATGGCTCGGGCAGGGCCGGCACCTCGGGCAGCGCCGCGTTCTCGCGGAGCAGCCGCGAGAGGACCGCGTGGGTCAGCCGCCGCGGCCCGCCCTCGGTCAGCGCCAGCGTCGTCGAGACGACCGCGTGCGGCGGCGTGTCGAGCAGCAGCCGCCCGGCAAGGCCGATGCGGAGTGCCATCCGCGCGCGCGCGTCGGAGGGTAGCGGCTTCGGCGTCGCGCTGTCGATCAGCGCATCGAGGTCGGTCAGCCAGCGCAAAACGCCGCTGGCAAGGCTGCGGGCAAGGGCGCGGTCGTCGGGCCGCTCGACCCCGTGGAAGGCGTTGGCGATCGATCCGTCAAGGGGTTTGCCCTGCGCGAGAACGCTCGTCAGCAGGCGCAGCGCGGCGCGCCGCGACGCGGTGCCGGGGGGATCGGGATCGTGCTTCACGACGGAATTCCGGGGGGAGCGGATGCTAAGTTCAAAATAAGTTCACACAGAAGCGTGTGGTTTTTCGGTTTCATTCTGCGCCCGACGCGGTCTGGCGGCCATGATCTGCGATCCAGACGCCGTGCGCCCGGCTATCGCCGTCTCTGTCGACTATTGCTCCGCGATCGATCAACCAATGTTCCTCCGGCTCGACCTGCAAGGGTACATTGTCGCCGGGGGTGTAGGACAGCGGAAAGCGACCGCTTATTTGCTGTCATCCCGGCCTACGCCGGGATGACAATCGGATCGGTGACGGCCCGCCTACAGAACGTGGAACAGATACAGCAGGATGATGACCGGGATCGGCACGCCCACCGCCCAAAGAATGCAACCCTTGCCCATGTCTTGTATCCCTGTCTGCTTACACGCGTGAAACGAGATGCGCGTGTCGCAGTTCCGTCATGCAGCGACCGCCGCTGGAACGAAGAGCTTCTTGAGCTCCGACTTGAGAATCTTGCCGTTGGCATTGCGCGGCAGCGGACCGGTCCAGAAGCGGACTTCGACCGGCACCTTGAACCCCGCCAGCCGCGCCGCGACGAAGGCGCGAAGCTCGTCGGCGGTGGCGTGGCCGCCGTCCTTGAGTGTGACCACCGCCGCCGGTTCCTCGCCGAGGCTGTGGTGCGGGCGCGCGACGATTGCCGCGTCCATCACCGCCGGATGGTCGTAGAGCGCGTTCTCGACTTCGACGCAGTAGATGTTCTCGCCGCCGCGGATGAGCATGTCCTTGGCGCGATCGATGATGAAGACGAAGCCTTCGTCGTCGATCCGCGCGAGGTCGCCGGTGCGAACCCAGCCGTCGATGAAGGTTTCGGCGGTCGCCTGCGGCTTGCGCCAGTATTCCTTGACGATGTTCGGCCCGCGTCCCCACAATTCACCGACCTCGCCCGGGGGCAGCTCGCGCCCGTCGGGGTCGGTCACCTTGACGTCGCACACCGGCACCGGCGGCCCGGCGCTGTCGGGGCGGTTCTGGTAGTCTTCGCCCATGTGGTGGGTGAAGGTCGCCGACGTCTCGGTCATGCCCCAGCCGTTGCCCGCGCTCGCGCCGCCGAACTGCGACTTGATCTGGCGGACGAGCTCGGGGGCCGACGGGGCGCCGCCATACGCGACGCTTTCGAGGCTCGACAGGTCGTAGTTGTGGCGGTTGGGATGCTCGATGATCTGCCACGCGATCGTCGGGACGCCGCCGCAGCCGGTCAGCCGCTCGCGTTCGATCAGCGCCATCGCGACCTCCGGGTCCCACTTGCGCATCATCACCAGCTTCGCGCCGGCGAATAGCGACGGCGACAGGATGGCGTGGCAGCCGGTCGCGTGGAAGAACGGCACCGACAACAGGGTGCCCTTCTGCGGTGCGAGCGGGTCGGGCGCGGGTGGAGCCTCGCCGCGGCGGAGATACGTTCGCGCCGCCGACAGCGCACTTGCCATGATGTTCGACACGATGTTGCGGTGGGTGCCGAGCGCGCCCTTCGGCTTGCCGGTCGTGCCGCTGGTGTAGAAGATCGTCGCGTCGTCCTCGGGATCGATCGCGACCGGCGGCATCGTGCCTTCGGGCAAGTCCGCCCAGGTCTCGGGGGTGCCGATGACGTCCTCGAGGCGGCGGACGAGCGGGTTCCCCGACTCCTCGTCGTTGCTGCGCGTGACGTAGATGCGCGTCAGGTCGCGGCATTCGGGGAGGTGCGCGGTCAGGCGGGCGAGCCGCTCGGCATCGACGAGGAGGAGCTTCGCGCCTGAATCGACGAGGCCGTATTCGAGCTCGGCCCCGGTCCACCACGCATTGAGCGGCGTAACGATCGCTCCGCACAACTGAGCTGCGAAGAACGCCACCGGCCATTCGGGAATGTTGCGCATGACGATCGCGACGCGGTCGCCCTTGGCCACGCCGTCGGCGGCGAGCTGCGCGGCGAGCGCGAGGACCGCGCGCGAGAACGCCTCGAAGGTGATGCGCTCGTCGTCGTGGACGAGGAACACCTTGTCGCCGTGTGCGCGTCCGGCGAGGAAGACATGCGCCAATGTCGGCGGCGCGTTCTTCCACGTCCGGGTCGGAATACCGCGAACATCGCGGGTCTCCATCTCGAGCGGCTGCCCCGGTGCAGTGAGCATGCCGTGGGCAGCAGCGATCGACATCGCGGGCCAGTCGGTCATCATCGTCCCCAGAATTTACGTTATTTTGAGAAAGTGTACGCTGATCGCGGCGGCTTTGCCCAGCCGGAATCAATCGACCGGCGCGGCACCCATCTCTCGGCGCAGGACCGGGGTGAACAGCGCGTAGCCGAGCAGGACGACCTGCGCCGCTGCGCCGAGCAGATATGGGTACGACCCGCCGATCTCGTACAGCCCGATGCCGACCGTCGGAGCGACGATGAAGCATGCGCCATTGATCGCGGTCACGGCCCCCGCGACTGCGCCCTGCTCGTCCTCGCCGACCGTCAGCGACGCCCCCGCGACGAAGCCGGGACGGGCGAAGCCGTAGCCGAGGCTGGTCAGCGCGAACGCGGCGAGGATCGCCGAATAGTCGTGCGCGAGGGCGATGCCGAGGCACCCTGCCGCCGCCAGCCCCGCGCCCCAGCGCATTAGCGCCGACGCGCTCATCCGCAGCATCCCGATCAGCCCCCATTGCGCGAGCAATGTCGCGCCCGCGCCGACCATGAAGGCGATGCCGACCGACTTTGCCGCCTCGGCGGGAGTGCCGCCGACCGAATCGATGATAAGGAAGCCGAGCGCCTGCCCGGTCGCCGCCTGGACGCTGCCGCTGGCGAAGCCGTAGATCATGAACGGCATGATCCGCGGATCGCGCAGCCGCAGCCGTGGCCGCCGCCCGACCTCCGCCGCGCGCGCCGACCCGCCGGTCGGGCCGCCGAGGATCGTCGGCATCGACGACGGTGCGCCGTGGTGGCCGTGGTCGATGGCAGCGACGTCGTGCCCCGGGCTGTCGTCGGGGAGCAGCCGCCACAGCCCGATGCCGACGCCGAGCGCGATCGCGGCGAAGCCGAACATCGGCCCCGACAGGCCGAGCCCGGCGATCTGGAGATACGGCGCGACGCCGGGCCCAAGGATCGTGCCGAGGCCGACCGCCGAGGTCAGCGCGGCGAGCGCGCCGGTCCGTTCGAACGCCGTCGTCCGCGCGGCGACATAGGCCTGCGCCGCCGGGTTCGACGCCGAGCCGAACAGCCCGAAGATGCTCCGCAGCGCAGCGAAAACGATGAACACCGCGACGGGCACGAGCACGCCGCGCAGACCGGCGAGGATCGCGCAGGCGCACCCCAGGAACGACACGCCGAAGCCGGCGATGCCGATCATCATCAGCGTCTTGCGCCCGCGAATGTCCGACTGGCGCGCCCAGAACGGCGCCGATACCGTCCACAGCAGCGCCGAGAACGAGAAGATCAGCGCGACCTGCCACGGCGGAATCCCGATCGTCCGCGCGATCGACGGCAGAACCGACTGGAGCGCGGTATTGCCCGCCGCGACGGTCAGCAGGACGACAAACAGCACGGCGAAGTGGCGGCGGGGGACGGCGGTCATGCTGCGGCTTCGGCCAGCGCCAGGTCTTTGCCAACCCCGGAATTCGCGGTGCCGAACTCGGCGGCGAGGAAGTCGGCGAGCGCGCGGACCTTGACCGGTTGGCTCCGCGTCGTCGGGTAGATCAGCCGCAGCGTCCCCGCCTCGAAGCGGTGCGCGGGGAGCAATTGCTCCAGCCGGCCGTCGGCGAGCGCGGCGCGGACGAAGAAGTCGGGCAGGATCGTCAGCCCGAGGCCGGCGATCGCGGCGGCGCACAGGATCTCGCCGCTCCGCGACCGCAGCCGCTCGGGTCCGCGGCACAGGCGGGTGCCGCCCGCCGCGGGAAAGCGCCACGGTTCGTCGGCGCGGGTGATCGTCGAGGTCAGGCTAGGAAAGGCGATCAAGTCCTCGGGCACTCCGGGGCGGCCGAGCCGGTCGAGCAGCACGGGCGCCCCGACAAGGTACATCTCGACCGTCCCGAGCGAGCGGGCGATCAGCCCTGAATCGGGGAGCTGGGTGCCGATCCGCACCGCGATGTCGATCCCCTCGCCGATCAGGTCGGTGATGCGGTCGTCGAGGATCAGCTCGATCCGCACGCCCGGATGGAGCTCCATGAAGCGGAACAGCGCCGGGCCGACGCGCTCGACCCCGAACAGCATCGGCGCCGCCATGCGGATGACGCCGCTGAGCGTGAGGGTCGAGCTGGCGACCGATTCCTCAGCGGCGCGGACGTCTTCGATCAGCCGCGTCGTGGCGTCTAGATACGCCGACCCCGCCTCGGTCAGCGCGAGCGCGCGCGTCGTCCGGTGGAATAGCCGCGCGCCGAGGCGGCCCTCGAGGTCGCCGATCGTTCGCGACAGACGCGAGGTCGACGTTCCCAGCCGCCGCGCCGCCGCGCTGAAGCCGCCCGCGCTTGCGACCGCGGCGAATGCCTCCATCTCCTCGATCCGTCCCGCCATCGTTGCGCCTGCTGCAAAGGACAATCGCGAAGACGGGTCATTATCACGGCGATCGAAAAGGCCCAAATGGCAGCCTGCGCGTTATCGTTCGCGCTTGCGACTTAAGGAGTCCGACCGATGACCAAGGTTCTGGTGCTATATTATTCGAGCTGGGGACATGTCGAAAAGCTCGCCACCGCAATCGCCGAGGGTGCCGGCGGCGTTGCTGGCGTCGAAGTCACCGTGAAGCGCGTCCCCGAACTCGTTCCGGCTGAAGTCGCTGCGGGCGCGCACTACAAGACCGATCAGGCCGCCCCGATCGCGACCCCGGGCGAGCTCGCCGACTATGACGCGATCATCATCGGCACCCCGACCCGTTTCGGCAACATGGCGGCGCAGATGAAGAACTTCCTCGACCAGACGGGCCCGCTGTGGTTCACCGGTGCGCTCGTCGGCAAGGTCGGCGGCGTGTTCACCTCGACCGCGTCGCAGCACGGCGGGCAGGAGACGACGCTGTTCACCGCGATGACCGTCCTGATCCACCACGGCATGCTCGTCGCCGGGCTGCCGTACACCTTCCAGGCGCAGATGGGCCTCGACGAAATCCACGGCGGGTCGCCGTATGGCGCGACGACGATCTCGGGCGGTGACGGCTCGAAGCAGCCGAAGGCGGTCGATCTCGACGGTGCGCGCTTCCAGGGCAAGCATATTGCCGAGACCGCGGTCGCGCTGAAAAAGGGTCGCGCCGCCTAAAGCTCGATCAGGCGGTTCGGGAGTTCGTCGGGGTTGTCGGCGTCGGGCGGAAAATGCTCGGCGAGGACCGCCCCGGCGAGCCCGATCGCGGCGACGAAGCCCTTCGCCGGCGCCCCCGCCTTGATCCCTTCGACCAATGCATGGACCGTCGTCGCCCAGTGCGACGGCGGCACCTTGGCGTAGATCCCGGTGTCGGCGACGACCTCGGCAATGCGGTCGGGGAGCGAGACGAAGATCAACACCCCGGTATTCGCCCGCGTAGCGCCGATGCCGCGCGCCTTGAACTGCGACCGCGCCTCGCGGTGAACCCGCTCGCGCCGGATCACGCGCGGGGTAACCTTCGCGCCGAGGCCTGTGCGCGTCAACACCAGCGCGGCGACCGCGAACACGGCGATCTGTACCGCGGCATAGGCCTCGACCGCGCGGCGCAGGTCGACCGCCGGATCGCCGCTGCTCCAGTCGTTCAACGCGGCGATCTGGTCGGGGCCATAACCGAACATCGTCGCCGCGAGCGGCAGGGC
This sequence comes from Polymorphobacter megasporae, assembly GCF_018982885.2. Lineage (NCBI taxonomy): Bacteria > Pseudomonadati > Pseudomonadota > Alphaproteobacteria > Sphingomonadales > Sphingosinicellaceae > Glacieibacterium > Glacieibacterium megasporae. The sequence continues at coordinate 1,127,934 of NZ_CP081848.1, forward strand.
GAAGGCAATCAGCGCGGCGATCGTCAGCCCGGTCGCGGCGTAGCGGTCGGTACGGTCGCTGACGACAGCAACGATCTCGCCCGAGGTGGTCGCCTCAGCGGCAGTGATCGCCCCGGCGATCGCAGTCCGGTCGGCGTCGGTGAATGCCATGACCAGCTGCCCCCTCTACCAACTACCCGACGAGCCGCCGCCGCCGAACGATCCGCCGCCACCGCCGAAGCTGTCGCCGCCACCGCCACCGCCGCCGCCTCCGCCCCAGTCGCTACCGCCGCCGCCGCCACGGCTGAGCATGCTCGACGCCGCACCCCACAGGATCGCCGAGCCGATCCCCGACGGGCGTCCGCGTCCGCCGCGGGCGAGCGAGAAGACACCCCAGACGACGACGATCGCGAGCCAGAACAACGCGCCCGGGCCGACCGACGGGCGGTGGCGGGCCTGGGCATGCTGCGCCGTTGCATCGACCACCGCCGCGTGCGCGACCTCGGGCGATGCGCTCAATTGCGCGATGATCGCGTCGGTCCCGGCGGTCACGCCAGCGGCGATGTCGTTCTTGCGGAATTCGGGGATGATCTGGTTCTGGATGATGACCGAGGTCAGCGCATCGGTCAGGACGGGTTCGAGCCCGTAGCCGACTTCGATCCGCACCTTGCGGTCGGTCGGCGCGACGATCAGGATCGCGCCGGTGTTCTTGCCCTTCTGGCCGATGCCCCACGCGCGGCCGAGCTGGTAGCCGTAATCCTCGATCGGCGTGTCGCCGAGCGCGGGGACGGTGGCGACGACAAGCTGGATACCGGTCGATTTCTCGAGAGCGGCGAGCTTGTCGGTCAGCGCCGCGACGGTCACCGGCGGCAACACGTTCGCGGTATCGACGACCCGTCCCGACAACGGCGGGAACGCCGGGGCGGCGGCATGTGCCACCGCCGCCCACAACGCGACCAGCATCAGGAGCGCGAACGCTCCGAAGCGAAAGCGAGGAAGGGTCAGAACTTCACCGTCGGGGCGACCTGTGCATTGACCGTCGTCGCCTTGAACGGCGTCAGCGGCTTGGAACCGTAGATCACCTTTGCGCCGATCAGCGCCGGGAAGGTGCGGATCGTCGTATTATAGTCCTGCACGGCGGTATTATAGTCCTGCCGCGCGATCGTGATGCGGTTCTCGGTGCCCTCGAGCTGCGACTGGAGAGCCATGAAGTTGGTGTTCGACTTGAGGTCGGGATATTGCTCCTGGAGCGGACGCAGCTGCATCAGCGCGGTCGAGACGTGGTTCTGCGCCTGCTCGTATGCCGCAACCTTGCCGGGATCCTTGAGATCTTCGTCCGACAGATGGATCGCGTTCGCCGAGGCGCGCGCCTGCGTCACGCCGATGAGAACGTCTTTTTCCTGCTTGGCATAGCCCTGGACGGTGGCGACAAGATTGGGAATCAGGTCGGCGCGGCGCTGATACTGGTTCTCGACCTGCGCCCAGGCGGCCTTGGCGGCCTCCTCCTTGGTCGGGATCGTGTTCACCCCGCAGCCGGCAAGGCCGACGGTCAGGGCCAGCGGAAGCGCGAGACGGGCGGCGGTGCGGCGGGTCGACTGCATCGATAACTCCCTTGGGTTCCGGGTATATCCGCCGCCAGTACCCAAGGTGGCGACGAACCGCTATAAGATAAGGTGTATTGCACAGGCGTAACAGAGGGGTGCCAGATGTTTGCCGAATTCAAGACTTTTATCGCGCGCGGTAACGTTCTCGACCTCGCGGTCGCGGTCGTCATCGGTGCTGCGTTCGGCGCGATCGTCGCGTCGCTGACCGAGGATCTGATCATGCCGTTGATCGGCTTTCTCACCGGCGGCGTCGATTTCTCGTCGCACTTCATCCGCCTCGGGGCGATCCCGGCGAACTACACCGGCAGCCTCGAGGATTATGCCGCGCTCAAGAAGGCCGGCGTCGCGCTGTTCGGCTACGGCAAGTTCCTGACCGCAGTGATCAACTTCGTGATCATCGCGTTCGCGATTTTCATGCTTGTCCGCGCGGCGAACAAGTTCCTGGCGAAGACGCTTGCGGGGATGACCGCGAAGGCGGCGGTTCCAGCCGATGTCGTCGTGCTCAACGAAATCCTTGCCGAGCTGAAAAAGCGCCCGCTGGTTTAACGGGGTTTAGCCTAAATCTCCTTGTCATCCCCACCTACGCGGGGATGACAGAAAATTCGGAGATCACGCCGGGTAGGCGCGGACCGTCGTCGGGACGAGCGACACCGCGTCGCCGGGGGCCAGCCCGACGGGAACCACATCGAGTGTGACTTCGACCGTCTTCCCTGCGGCGACACACTCGATCGCGGCAAGCGCGCCGGTGCGGGCGATCCGCCGGACGGTGGCGGCGATCCCGTCGGTCCTGGCCGTCGCGATCTCGAATTCATGCGGGCGGACGAAGGCGACCCCGCGTCCGTCGGCGGCGGGCGGAGCACTGTTCGCCAGCCGCATCCCGCCGATCACGACCGCGCCGCCGTCGAGGCTGCAGTCGAAGCGGTTCGCGTTGCCGATGAAGTCGGCGACGAACGCGGTCGTCGGGCGGTTGTAGACTGCGTCGGGGGTGTCGACCTGCTCGATCCGCCCGGCATTCATCACCGCGACCCGGTCGGCGAGGTCGAGCGCCTCGTCCTGGTCGTGGGTGACGAAGATCGACGTCAGCCCCATCGTCTCGTGGACGCCGCGCAGCCAGCGGCGGAGGTCGTTGCGCACCTTGGCATCCAACGCGCCGAACGGCTCGTCGAGCAGCAGGACGCTCGGCTCGACCGCGAGTGCGCGGGCGAGCGCGACGCGCTGGCGCTGGCCGCCCGAGAGCTGCGCCGGAAAGCGCTTGCCCATGCCGGGAAGCTGGATCAGCGTCAGCAGCTCCTCCACGCGCGCGGCGATATCCTTGGCGGCAGGCCGCTCGCGGCGCGGCTTGACCGTCAGCCCGAAGCCGATGTTGTCGGCGACGCTCATGTGTCGGAACAAGGCGTAATGCTGGAAGACGAAGCCGACCTCGCGCTCGCGCGCCGGGCGGTTGCCGACGTCCACCCCGTCGAAGGCGATGCTCCCGGAGTCGGGGAAATCGAGGCCGCCGATGACGCGGAGCAAGGTCGTCTTGCCCGATCCCGACGGCCCGAGCAGCGCGAGGAATTCGCCGGGGCGGACGTCGAGGCTGACCTCGTTCAAGGCCGCGAATGCGCCGAAGCGCTTGACCAGACCGTCGACCGAAACCGTCAATGCCCGGCCCCCGCCAGTTGGTCGCGGAAGCGCCATTCGAGAAGCGACTTCGCCACCAACGTCACCAGCGCGAGACCGGCGAGGATCGAGGCGACGGCGAAGGCGGCGACATAATTATATTCATTGTACAGGATCTCGATGTGGAGCGGCAGGGTGTTGGTCAGCCCGCGAATATGCCCGCTGACGACCGATACCGCGCCGAATTCGCCCATCGCCCGGGCGTTGCACAGCAGCACGCCGTACAGCAATCCCCAGCGGATATTCGGCAGCGTGACGTGCCAGAAGGTCTGCAGCCCCGACGCGCCGAGCGAGCGCGCCGCCTCTTCGTCGGTCCGGCCCTGCTCCTGCATCAGCGGGATCAACTCGCGCGCAACGAAGGGAAAGGTGACGAATACCGTCGCCAGCACGATGCCGGGGACCGCGAAGACGATCTGGATATCGTGCTCGCGCAGCCACGGCCCGAGCCAGCCCTGGAGCCCAAACAGCAGGACATAGATCAGCCCCGACACGACGGGCGACACCGACAGCGGCAGGTCGATCAGCGTGATCAGGACGCTTTTGTAGCGGAAGTCGAACTTGGTGATCGCCCACGACGCCGCGAGCCCGAAGACGATGTTGAGCGGAACCGCGATCGCGGCGACGATCAGCGTCAGGCGCATCGCCGCGAGCGCGTCCTTTTCGCCGATCGCGGTCTGGAACGCGGCGATCCCCTTGGCGAACGCTCCGGCGAAGACCGCGGCGAGCGGCAGCGCAAGGTTGACCAGCAGGAACGCGAGCGCGACGCCGATCAGCGCCCACCGCACCCAAGCTGGTTCGGAGACGCCCGGCTTCATTCCGGCGCCATCCGCTTGCGGTCCCACGCCTGGAGCAGGTTGATCGCGAACAGCACCGCGAACGACGCCGTCAGCATCGTCGCGGCGATCGCCGTGGCCCCGGCATAATTATATTGTTCGAGCTGCTGGACGATCAGCAGCGGCGCGATCTCCGAGCGGTAGGGCAGGTTCCCGGCGATGAAGATCACCGAGCCATATTCGCCGACCCCGCGCGCGAAGGCGAGCGCGAAGCCGGTCGCGAGCGATGGCAGGATCGCGGTCAGGATGACGCGGAGAAAGGTCTGGCGGCGGCCCGCACCGAGGCTCGCAGCGGCCTCCTCGACGTCGTGGCCGAGGTCGGCAAGGACCGGCTCGACGGTGCGAACGACGAACGGCAGGCCGATGAAGGTCAGCGCGACGACGACGCCCAGTGGCTCGAACGCGACCTTGACCCCGAGCGGCGCGAGCAGGCCGCCAATCCAGCCGTTCGGCGCGTAGAGCGCGGTCAGGGCGATGCCGGCAACCGCGGTTGGCAGCGCGAACGGCAGGTCGACGAGCGCGCCGACGACGCGCTTGCCGGGGAAGTCGTAGCGGACCAACACCCACGCGACGATCAGCCCGAAGACGCTGTTGATCGCCGCCGCGATCGCCGCCGCGCCGAAGCTCAGCCGGTACGCGAGCAGCGCGCGCCGCGACAGCGCCACCGCGACATATTCGTCCCAGCCCAATCCGGCGGTCTTGATGAAGATTGCCGACAGTGGAATCAGGACGATGATGCACAGATAGAAGACGGTGAAGCCGAAGGTCAGGCCGAAGCCCGGAATGATCGACCGCCGCCGGATCATTTTCAGCGTTTGGCCGCTTCGAAGATCTGGTCGAACATCCCGCCGTCGGCGAAATGGACCGCCTGCGTCTTCGCCCAGCCGCCGAAATTGCGGTCGATCGTGAACATCTGGACCGGCTTGAACGCGGCGGCGTATTTCGCCGCGACCGCCGGATCGCGCGGCCGGTAGAAGTCCTTCGCGATGATCTCCTGCGCGGTCGGGGTGTAGAGATAGTTCAGATACGCCTCGGCGACCTTGCGGGTGCCGTGCTTGTCGACGTTCTTGTCGATCACCGCGACGGGGGGCTCGGCGAGGACACTGACCGATGGCGTGACGATCTCGAACGCGTCGCCGCCGGCCTCGCGGGTCGCGAGATACGCCTCATTCTCCCACGCGAGGAGGACGTCGCCCTGCCCGCGCTGGACGAAGGTCGTCGTCGACCCGCGCGCGCCCGAATCGAGGACGGGAACATTGTGATAGAGCTTCGTCACAAAGTCCTTCGCCTTCGCCGCACCCAGCGTCTTCGTCGCATAGCCCCACGCCGCGAGATAGTTCCACCGCGCTCCGCCGCTCGACTTGGGGTTGGGCGTAATTACCGCGACGCCGGGCTTCACGAGGTCGTTCCAGTCGTGGATGCCCTTCGGATTGCCCTTCCGCACGAGGAAGACGATCGTCGAATAATACGGCGTCGAATTGTTCGGCAGGCGCTTCTGCCATGCCGCCGGGAGCAGCTTCGCCTTGTCGGCGATCTCGTCAATGTCATAGGCGAGCGCGAGCGTGACGACGTCGGCCTCGAGCCCGTCGATCACCGACCGCGCCTGCTTGCCCGATCCGCCGTGCGACTGGTTGATCGTGACGACGTCGCCGGTCTTCGCCTGCCACGCCTTGGCGAACGCCGCGTCGACGTCCTTGTACAGCTCGCGCGTCGGGTCGTAGCTGACGTTGAGCAAAGTCACCGGCGCGGCGCGAACCGGGGCGGTCACCGCGGCGACCGCAAGCAGTACCGTCAATCCGATTATCGCGCGCATCGTCGCCTCCCGCAGGTCGTTACCGGGACACAACGTATCTCTACCCGGTAACTAGGCAATCGACCAAAATATTCGTCGCGCTAAAGCTGCGCTACGCCGCTTCCGCGCCGATGGTGCGGCGGCCTGCGCTCAGGCGGCTTCGCGCCGTTCGACCATGTCGGCAAGCGTCGTCCCATCGAGGATCGACGCGGTGCCTTCGCGGACGGTCAGCATGACCTTGCGGATCACGCACGTCGCCTCGTCGTAGCAGTCGGCGCAGCGGTGGTATTTGGTCAGGCTGACGCACGGCACCAGCGCGAGCGGCCCTTCGATCGTGCGGATGATCTCGCCGAAGCTGATCGCGCGCGGTGCGCGGGCGAGGCGGTAGCCGCCCATCTTGCCGCGATAGCTCGCGACGAGCCCGGCGTTCTTGAGGTCGAGCAGGATGATCTCGAGAAACTTGCGCGGCAGTTTCTGGTCGGAGGCGATGACGCTGATCGGCACAGGGGCGACGCTGCCGGTACGGGCGAGGAAAATCAAAGCGCGCAGCGCGTAACGGGATCTTTGGGTCAACATCGGTACATCGCGGTAATGCACCCGCTCGCCCGCCAAAACAAGCTTTTCACGTCACAGCGCGTGGTATCCCGGGCACGCCGACTCCGCATTCGAGCGCGTCGCGGTCCCACCCGCCAAGGTCGGCGGCGGCCGCATAGGTCGACTGGAGAAACTCCATGATCGCGGCGTCGGGATCGGCGGCGGCACTGACGTCGTCGTAGCGCAGGATGAACTCACCAAGGCCGCCGTCGAACTGCGCGGCGGCAGGCGCGACCGTCGCGCCGGCGAAGCCATCGGGCGCGGGATAGGCGTAGGAATAGAAAGCGGGATGCGGATAGGCGTCGCTTCCCGGCCAGAACCCCGCGCTCGATTCCTCGTGGCTGTACGCTTCGCGTGCCACGTCGAGCGGCAGGCCGGGACCGCCCGGGTGAAGCGGCGCGCGGCGGCCGGAGAAGCGGGTGACGGCAAGGTCGAAGCTGCCCCAGAAGAAATGGACCGGGCTCGCCTTGCCGAGGAAGCAGGTGCGGAACGCCTTGAACACCGTGTCGATGCGGACGAGCGCGCGGTGGAAGTTGCGCGCCGCGGCGGCATCGTACGGACGGACCGCGTGGTCGTCGCTGAAGCGGACCGCGTCGGGCATTTCGCTCGGCGCCTGGTCGATCGTGACCTCGATGCCGAGGTCGGCGAGCGCGACCATCACCGCTGCGTAGAACGCCGCTATCAATCCCGCTTCGAGCGCGATGACCCGCTCGCCGCCGTCGCTGCACGACACCAGCAGCGTCGCCGCAAGCAGGTCGAAGTCGATCTGGAAGCTCCGCGCTCCCGCCGGGATCGACGACGTCGTCAGCCCGCGCGGCGTGACGTAGAGCGCGACGTGCCAGCTATGGTTGAGCCACGGCGACAGCGTCAGCCGCACCTTGCCCGCGACCTGCGTCATCAACTGGAGGTGCAACGCGGTCTCGCGCCATGCGGGCCAATCGAGCGTCGGCCACGGCGTCGTTTTGTCGGTCATCGCTAACGCGTCCCCCGGTGCAGCGCTTCTGGACCTGAAATGCACGGCGAAATAAGCCTGTCCTACACGCTGCCGCTCTGTCTAGGCTCGGCAGATGAGTTTGACGACTGCCCCTTTCGGCCGTGCCGTTCGACTGGAACGATGCGTGGAGAGTGTGTTTCGATTGAACGTGGCGTCAGGTTCGTCAACTTCGTCAAGCTGGCCTGACACTATCCATCAGCATAGGCACCTCCGACTCGGGTCGGCCGATATGCCCTTGCGACGCGCGTTCCGAGCAAAGCTTGACATGTTGCACCGCAGCAGCGATATGCGCGGCGCGTCAACGGACCCGTCCGTTCGGCGGGGTGCGTGATCAGCCGGGTTCCGGCGCAGGCCCCGACCTCAGGCGCAGCCAACCAAGGCTACCCATATCACGCGGGTCGTCGAACGAGCCCGCGCTCGTTTGCCGATGTCCGGTAAGCGATTGTCGTGCGGCTCCTCCGCCCACGAAAGACTATTTTCCAATGACTTACTTCTCCGACTTCGGCCTTGCCGAGCCGATCTGCCGCGCGCTCGAAGCCAAGGGCTATACCGAGCCGACGCCGATCCAGACGCAGGCGATCCCGGTCGTCATGGCCAATCGCGACCTCTGCGGTATCGCCCAGACCGGTACCGGCAAGACCGCCGCCTTCGCTTTGCCGACGATCGACAAGCTCGCCAAGGCCCCCAAGGCGCTGACCCGCGGCGGCGTCCGCGCCCTCGTCCTGTCGCCGACCCGCGAGCTCGCCTCGCAGATCGCCGAGAGCTTCACCCAGTACGGCAAGTTCATGCGCCTGTCGGTCACGACCGTCTTCGGCGGCGTGCCGATCAACCGGCAGGAGCGGATCATGGCGCACGGCGTCGACGTCCTCGTCGCGACGCCGGGCCGCCTGATCGACCTGATCGACCGCGGCGCAATCGACCTGCGCAAGGTCGAGGTGCTGATCCTCGACGAGGCCGACCAGATGCTCGACCTCGGCTTCATCCACGCGCTCAAGCGCATCGTCACGCTGCTGCCGAAGTCGCGCCAGACGCTGTTCTTCTCGGCCACCATGCCGAAGGCTATCGAGGATCTCGCCGCGCGTTACCTGACCGACCCGGTCAAGGTCTCGGTCAAGCCCGCCGCGACGACCGCCGAGCGCGTTTCGCAGGCGGTGACCTTCGTCAACCAGGGTGAGAAGCCCGCGTTGCTCCAGATGATCCTCAAGCAGGACGGCGTCGATCGCGCGCTCGTCTTCACGCGGACCAAGCACGGTGCCGACCGCGTCGTCCGCCAGCTTGGCAATTCGGGCGTCGAAGCCGCCGCAATCCACGGCAACAAGTCGCAGGGCCAGCGCGAGCGCGCCCTCGAGATGTTCAAGAAGGGCCAGGTCAAGGTTCTCGTCGCGACCGACATCGCCGCGCGCGGCATCGACATCGACGCGGTCAGCCACGTCATCAATTACGAACTGCCGAACGTCCCCGAAAGCTATGTCCATCGCATCGGCCGGACGGCACGCGCCGGAGCCGGTGGCTCGGCGATCGCCTTCTGCGCCGACGACGAGCGGCCGTTCCTCCGCGATATCGAGAAGCTGACCCGGATGAAGGTCGACATCCTGCCGCTGCCCGAGGACTTCCGTTCGCAGGTCGCAAAGACCGCCGCAGTCGAAAAGGCCGCGCCGCACGTCCCCCGCGACGTCGATCCCCGCAGCATGGCCGCACGTCCGCACGGTAACAATGGTCGTCGCGGTGGCGGTGGCGGTGGTGGCGGCCGTGGTGCCGGCGGCGGCGGTTATGCCGGCGGCGGTGGCGGCGGCGGTGGACGCCCGGCACGCGACCCGCGCGTCGTGGTCAACCCGGTCCGTTCGCGCGGTCCGCGCTAAGCTAACCGAAAGGGCCGCCGTTCCCTCGGGAACGGCGGCCCTTTTTTCGTTCAGGCCCGATTGATCAGACCGCGCGTGCCTTGAGAATCTTGCCCGGTGCGCGCGGCGGCTCGCCCTTCGGAAGGGCGTCGATGTGCTCCATGCCCGACACGACCTCGCCCCAGACGGTGTACTGGTTGTCGAGGAACGGTGAGTCGCCGAAGCAGATGAAGAACTGGCTGTTCGCCGAGTTGGGGTTGCTCGTCCGCGCCATCGACGCAGTGCCGCGCTTGTGCGGCTCCTTCGAGAATTCAGCCTTGAGGTCGGGCTTCTTCGAGCCGCCGCTGCCAGTGCCGCTCGGGTCGCCGCCCTGCGCCATGAAGCCCGGAATGACGCGGTGGAAGACGACGCCGTCGTAGAAGCCCTCGTTCGCCAGCTCGGCGATGCGCGCGGTGTGGCCGGGGGCGAGATCGTTGCGCAGCTTGATCGTGACGTCGCCGCCGTCGAGGGTCAGCACAAGGTTTTCAGGCGTATCGGTCATCGATTTACTCCGGTGAATGCGGAGGCGTACTTAGGGACGCAGCGCGAATTCGCCAAGCGCGGTTCGCAGCAAATCAGGGATCGGCGCGGGTCCGGCATCGCCGCGATGGACCATGACGGTGTCGCACAGCCCGATGCATCCGCCGGGCTGGAACAGCCCCATCGCTACCCGCCAGCTCGACGTCCCCGTCGCCATGACCGCGACCCCGATCGATGTCGGGACGCGATACTTGCCCTCGCCGAGATAGTCGATTTCGACCCGTGCGACGAGAAAGCGCGGGCGGCCGACGCCAAAGCTGTCGCGGATGTGCCAGTTGAAGCGGACCCGCGCCTCCTCGTACAGCCCTGCAACGGCGACGTTGTTGAGGTGGAAATTGACGTCCATGTCGCCGAAGCGGGTCTCGACCGCGACGCTCCACGGATAGGCGGACGCGTCGAGCCGTCGCGGGTCGTGGCGCGCCATCTACGGCTTCGGCGCGTCGGCAGGCGGCGGCGCGCTGACCGCCTCGCCCTTAGTGTAAGCGGCAATCGTCGCCGGTCGTGCGCCGATCGCCTCGACCCAGCGCGCGACGTGGGCGTGGTCGTCGATCAGTCCCAACGCGGCGACCGCGCGAACCCACGGGTAGCTCGACATGTCGGCGACCGAATAATTCGCGCCCGCGGTGAACTCGCTCTCGGCCAGCCGCCGGTCGAGGACGCCGAGCAGGCGCTGGGTTTCGTCGGTATAGCGCTTGATGCCGTACGGCACCTGCTCGGGGGCGAAACGGACGAAGTGCATCATCTGGCCGGTCATCGGACCGAGTCCGCCGACCTGCCAGAACAGCCACTCCTTGACGGTCACGCGCTCGCGCAGCGTCTCGCCGGCAAAGCGCTTCGCCTTTTTCGCGAGGTACAGCAGGATCGCCCCCGATTCGAAGATGCTCAGCGGGTCGCCGCCGCCGGGCTGGTCACCATCGCCGGGTTCATGGTCGACGATCGCCGGCATCTTGTTGTTCGGGCTGATCTTAAGGAAATCGGGGGCGAACTGGTCGCCCTTGCCGATGTTGATCGGGTGGATCGTATAGTCGAGCCCGGTCTCCTCGAGCATCAACGTGATCTTGTGCCCGTTCGGCGTCGGCCAGAAGTACAGGTCGATCATGGTCGTGGCTCCTTAGATGCGCGACTTGGCGCGGGCTTACTGCGTCCGCCCGCGCGCCTGGACGGCAACGCGGTTGGTGGCGATGGTGTCGGGGGTGACGGCAGCGTTAGCGGCGGCACCGCGCTCGTGTTCGATCGCCAGTCCCTCGGCGAAGGTCGCGGCGAAGCCGTCGTCGATCAGTCGCTTGTAAGCGGCAGAAAAGCCCGGTTCGACCTGCGCCATGTCGGCGGCGAGCGCGCGCGCGGCGGCCATCAGTTGCGCGGCGGGGACGACGCGGTTGACGAGGCCCCAGCGCTCGGCAGTCGCGGCGTCGAGGAAGTTGCCCGACAGCGACAGCTCCTTGGCGCGGTGGATACCGATCAGCCGCGACAGTTTCTGCGACAGCCCCCAGCCGGGCATGATGCCGACGCGGGCGTGGGTATCGGCGAAGCGCGCGGTGTCGGCGGCGATGAGCACGTCGCAGGCGAGCGCCAGTTCGAAGCCGCCGGTGATGGCAACGCCGTTGATCGCGCCGATGACCGGCTTGCGGCACTGCTCGACTGCCTTGACGGGGTTGGCGCGCGGCTCGGTGCCGGTTGCGTCGGCCATCGCGCTGGCGTCGGATCCCAACTCCTTGAGGTCGAGCCCGGCGGTGAAGGCGCGGTCGCCTGCACCGGTCAGGATCACCACGCGCACTGCGTCGTCGGCGTCGAGCGCCGCCATCGCCCGCGCGAGATCGGCGCGCATCGCCTGCGACAACGCGTTCATCGCCTGCGGTCGATTCATCGTCACGGTGGCGATCGTGCCGTTGAGCGTCACCGTCAGAACTTCGGACACAGGCGACTCCGGTTGTGGGGGACGCGGCGACCCTATCGCTTCGCGCGGGGGAAGGTCAAAGCGCCGCTTGGCGACGGTCGTGATCTGCGCAAAGAAGGCGCGTTGGGGGTTCTTTTCAAAGGCGAGTGACCGAATGTCGAAGCGCGCGCTGATCGCGTTGATCCTGCTTGCCGCAAGCCCGGTCCATGCCGGCAGCGTCGCGCTGACCTTCGACGACCTGCCGGTGTTCGGGCGGACCAAGCCGGTCGCCGACGGGGCCGCGATCACGCGCAAGTTGCTCGCGGGATTGCAGGCGAACCACATCCACGCGATCGGCTTCGTCAACGAGAGCCAGCTCGAGGACGATCCGGCGGGGCGGACCGCTTTGCTCGCCCGCTGGCTCGATGCCGGGATGGACCTTGGCAACCACACCTTCTCGCACCCGTCGCTCGATACGCTGCCGGTCGACGACTATATCGCCGATGCTGCCAAGGGCGATGCGGTGACGCGGGTCCTCGACGCAGCGCACGGCAATGTGCCACGCTGGTTCCGCTTCCCGTTCCTTGAGACCGGGCCGACGCTGGCGATCCGCGACCGCTTTGCCGCGTGGCTGCGAAGCGACGGCTACCGCGTCGCGCCGGTGACGATGGAGAATTCCGACGACATCTTCGCGATGGTCTATGACGAGGACATCGGCCGGGGCGACAAGCGCGCGGCGCGCAAGGTCCGGCGGGAATACATCGCCTTCTCGCGCCGGATCATCCCGTGGTATCGTTCAGCCGCGCGAATGCTGCTCGACCGCGAGCCCGCATACGTATTCCTGCTCCATGCCAGCCGCCTCAACGCCGACAGCATCGGTGCGCTGGCAGGAATCCTCCGCCACGAGCACCTGCGCCCGGTATCGCTCGACACGGCGATGACCGACCCGGCTTATTCGTTGCCCGACACTTATGCCGGGCCGAACGGCGACGACTGGCTCGAACGCTGGGCGTACACGCAGAAGAAGGACCTGCCGTGGGACGTCCTGCCGGTGCCCCCGGGCGGCATTTCGCTCGAGGCGGCGCGGCTCGATTCAGGGCCTGCGAAGGAGCCGTGACCGCTTGCTACCGCGGCGCCGCGTCGTCGTAGAAGCGCGCAAGGTCAGCCTTCATCGAATGGAGCGCCTCGGTGTTGAGATAGACCATGTGCCCCGACGGGTAATACGCGAAACGCAGGTTGGGGCGCAGCGTCCGGTCGATCTGCATGTGGCCAAGGTCGTATTCGGTGCCGAAGAACGGCGTCGCCATGTCGTAGATGCCGTTCAACGAGTAGACCAGCAGGTGCGGATTCTCGCGCATCGCCGCCGAAAGATCGAGCGCGGTATCGGCGTTGGTCGTCGCGCCGCCGCCGCGCTGCCCCGGCGCGCGGTGGTTGAAATCCCACTTCAGCGTCTGCGAATAATAGGTCGGGCGGTAAGCCATGTCCGACGTGAAGCCGAGGTCGTGCGCGAGATAGTGGTGAAAGCTCGACACGAACGCGCCGGTGATGCCGGTGTCCGACGGGTCGAATTCGGGTGATTCAGCGGCGGCGTCGACATCGATGCCGGTGAAGCGGCTGTCGTAGCGCCCGAGCGTCCGCCGCTGGTCGCGGAGCAATTCCTTGCGGAAGCGGCCGAGATCGACGCGAAGATCGCTATCGAGGATGAACTTGACCGGCAGACCGGTGAAGCCCGCCATCTGCTGCGCGATCGCCGACCGCTCGGCGTCGGGCAGGTCCTGCCCCTGCGCCAGTGCCTGCGCATACGGCCCGCGCGAAAATGCGCGCGCCTGGGCGAGGAAGGCGGGCAGGTCGGCGGGCGCCGGGATGCGGTGGTGATACGCGGCGGTCGCGGCATAGCTCGGCAGATAGTTGATCAGGTCCTGGTCGAGCCCGACCGCACGACGCCCGTAGTTCATGATCGACGACAGCAGCACGACGCCGTTCAACTGTACCCCGTCCTGCGCCAGCCGATACGACAGGCCCCCTGACCGCGTCGTGCCGTACGATTCGCCGAAAATGAACTTCGGGCTGTTCCAGCGATCGTTGATCGTCAGCCAGCGCTCGATGCCGCGCGCGAAGGCGTCGATGTCGGCGTCGGTGCCCCACAACGACTGGAGCTTGGTGTCGCCGAGCGGCCGCGAAAAGCCTGCGCCGATCGCGTCGACGAAGACGAGGTCGGACTTGTCGAGCAGGCTGTCGGGATTGTTGACGAGCTGGAACGGCGGCCCCGCAGTCGCCCCCGGGCTGTCGGTCCGCACCCGCACCGGCGCGAGCGACCCCATGTGGAGCCACAGCGTCGAGGAGCCCGGACCGCCGTTGTACAGGAAGGTTACCGGACGCCCCGGGTCCCCGGTGGTGTAGGCGACGTAGAACATGCTTGCGGTCGGCTTGCCGTCGTCGTCGCGGATCGTCACCGTTCCCGCGGTCGCGGTGTAGGCGATGCTCCGCCCGCCGATCGTCGCGGTGTGGCGCGACGGGACGCGCAATTCGCGGATCGGCGCGGTGGCGACGTCGCTGTCGCCAAGCTTGTTCTCGCGGGCGCGCGCCGCGCGCGGATCGCCGGCGGGCTGGGTGTTGGTTGCGTCGCCGCGGCCGGCTTCGTCGGGCTCGGCGGTCGTGCCCCGCCGCGCAGCGCCGCGCGGCGTCTCGGCCCCGGCGGTCGTTCCGCCGTGGACGGGACGTTCCTGCGCGAACGCCTGCGTCGTCAGTGATGCCAAGGCAAATGCAGCCACCGCGAATCGCATCATGTCGTTCCCAATCAACCGCTTGTTTCGTTAACGCCGCCACACGGCGACGTAAAGACCGCGCCCTGCACGCGGCGCGGCTCACCGATCAGGTACAAGGCGGCGCGGGCCGGAAATCTGGAAGTTGACGAAGTTGACGCCACGTCGAAACGAAACCCTCTCCCCGCGCAACCGCCGCGGTTCGCTTTCCGATCTCCGCGTGTTTCGGGTTGCGCCATCGTTCGACCTTTCGTTTCGTTCGGCGAACGCTAGTGCGAGCGGGGACGTGTAGGACAGCGAATTCTATGCGGCGGGGACCGGGGGATACAGCCGCAACCGCCGGACCATCCGCGGGTCGCCGTCGATCACCTCGAAGCGCCAGCCCGAGGGATGGTCGATCATCTCGCCGACCGCGGGAACGCGCCCCGCGAGCATGAACACCATGCCACCGAGCGTATCGACCTCGCCGCCGATTTCCTCGGCCGCGAAGACGTGCCCGGTGGTTTCCTCGAGCTCCGACAGTTCGAGCCGGGCGTCGGCCTCGTACATATCGTCGCCGATTGCCTGGAGCAGCTTCGCGCCATCCTCGTCGTGCTCGTCTTCGATGTCGCCGACGATTTCCTCGACGAGATCCTCGATCGTCACCAGCCCGTCGGTGCCGCCAAATTCGTCGACGACGATCGCCATGTGCGTCCGCCCCGACCGCATCCGCGCGAGCAGGTCGAGGACGCGCATCGACGACGGCACGAACAGGACGGTGCGGAGCAGGGTGCGGACATCGAAGTCGGTGAACGGCTTCGAGCTGACCGCGTCGTCGAAAGTCGTCGCGATGCGGGTGTAGACGTCCTTGATGTGAATCATGCCGACGACGTTGTCGAGGCTGCCCTCGAACACCGGCAGGCGGCTGTGGCCCGCCTCGCGGAACAGCTCGACGAGATCGGCGAAGCGGTCGTCGACGTCGAATGCGACGATGTCGGCGCGCGGCACGGCGGCGTCGTCGACCAGCCGTTCGCCGAAGTGGAGCAGGTTCTTGAGCATCGTCCGCTCGACCGCCGACAGGTCGTCGCGGTCGGCCGGCTCGCCGACATGCTCGTCGATCGCCTCCTCGAGGCTTTCGCGGAGCGTCGGCTCGGCACCGCTGCCGCCGATCATCGTTCGGAGACCTCGCCACAGCCGTGTGGCGAAGTCGGTGCTAGGGTGGGGGTCGGCCATATCCCTTAATCGGTCGCCGCGTACGGATCGGCAAGCCCGAGTGTCGCCAGTGCGGCGGTTTCGAGCGCTTCCATATGCTCGGCCGCGGCATCGTCGCCGTGATCGAGGCCGAGCAGGTGGAGCATGCCGTGCGCGATCAGATGGCGCGCATGATCGATAAGGCTGAGCCCCTTGGCCGCCGCCTCGGCCGCGCAGGTTTCGTATGCCAGTACGATATCACCGAGCAGCACCTCGCCGTCGTCGGAGTTGGCGAGGCCGTCGAGCATGTCGGGCTGGACCATCGGGAACGACAGGACGTTGGTCGGCTTGTCCTGGTGCCGGTACTGCGCGTTGAGGGTGTGGACCTCGGCATCGCTCGTCAGCCGCACCGCGACCTCGACGGCATAGCCCGTGCGGTCGAGATGCGCATGCGTCGTCTGCGCGAGCGCGGCGGCGACGGCGGCGGACGCGATGCCCTCCCAGTCAGCGTCGCCCCAGTCTCCGTCAGCGACTTCGGTGTCGACGGTCAGCATCGCGCTTCAGCCATCCTGCGGCGGTCCCTCGTACGCCTCGACGATCGCGCCGACGATCGGGTGGCGGACGACTTCGCGTGAGCTGAAGCGGAGCGTCGCGATGCCGGGAATGCCGTCGAGCTTGCGGACCGCGTCGGCGAGCCCCGACGATGCCGGGTTGGGCAGGTCGACCTGGTTCGGGTCGCCGCAGACGACCATCCGCGAGCCCTGGCCGAAGCGGGTCAGGAACATCTTCATCTGGAGCGGCGTCGTATTCTGCGCCTCGTCGAGGATGATGAACGCGTTCGCCAGCGTCCGGCCGCGCATGAACGCGAGCGGGGCAATCTCGATCTCGCCCGAACTCAGCCGCCGCTCGACCTGCTCGGTCGGCAGCATGTCGTAGAGCGCGTCGTACAGCGGGCGCAGGTACGGATCGACCTTGTCCTTCATGTCGCCGGGGAGGAAGCCGAGCCGCTCGCCCGCCTCGACCGCAGGGCGCGACAGGATCAGCCGGTCGACCGATCCAGCGACGAGCTGGCTGACCGCCTGCGCCACCGCGAGATAGGTCTTGCCGGTGCCCGCCGGCCCGAGCGCGAAGATCACGTCGTCGCGGCCGAGCGCCTCGATATATTTCACCTGCGTCGGCGAGCGCGGCACGATCGTCTTGCGCCGGGTGCGGATGACGACCGCCGGATTGGGACCGCCGTCGTCGGCGAGGGTCAGCCCGGCGAGCGTCGGCTCGGCGCTCATCAGCACCGCCGCCTCGACATCGCCGACGTCGACGCCATGGCCCTGCGTCAAGCGATTATAGAGGGTTATCAGGATATCGCGGGCGCGGGCGGCGCTGTCGGCCTCACCCTCGATCGACACCTTGTTGCCGCGCGCCGCGATGTAAACGCCGAGCCGGTTTTCGAGGACGATCAAATTCTGGTCGTATTGGCCGAACAGCGGCCCGAGCAGTTGCGGCCGGTCGTATTCGAGCTCGAGCCGGACCCGGTCGCTCGCGCCGGTTACCGGAGATCCCGGGCGCTGCGGACGCGAGCCGCTGCCGCCGCCGGAACGCGTTCCCCCACCCGAACTGCTCCGGGGCGCTGGTTTCTTCGGCACTAGGCGGCAGCTCGGGTCAGGATCACAGGCGCTCCTTCGAGGCTGTTGGGCTGGGCATCGATCAGGTCGACGGTGACGATATCCCCGATCTTCGCCGATGGCGAGACGACGAATACCGATTGCAGCCATGGCGACTTGCCGATCAGCTGTCCGGGGCGGCGACCGGGGCGTTCGAGCAACACATCGCAGCGCTTGCCGACGCTGGCGCGGTTGAACGCGAGCGCGGTTTCGCCGATCGTCGCCTGGAGTTCGGCGAGCCGGGCGTCCTTGACGTCTTCCGGAACCTGCTCGCCCATCGTCGCGGCGGGGGTGCCGGGGCGCGGGGAGTATTTGAAACTGTACGCCTGGGCGTAGCCGACTTCGCGCACGATGCTGAGGGTTGCGGCGAAATCGGCATCGGTTTCGCCCGGAAAACCGACGATGAAGTCGCCCGACAGCGCGATATCGGCGCGGGCGGCGCGGAGGCGGTCGAGGATCGCAAGATAGCTCGCCCGGGTGTGGGCGCGGTTCATCGCCTTGAGAAGACGGTCGGATCCCGACTGCACCGGCAGATGGAGGTACGGCATCAGCTGCGGCAGGTCCCGATGCGCGGCGATCAGCTCGTCGTTCATGTCGCGCGGATGCGACGTCGTGTACCGCAGGCGCACCAAGCCCCGCACGGCGGCGATCCGCGCCAGCAAATCGGCGAATGACGTCGTCACATCGCGATAGGCGTTGACGTTCTGCCCGAGCAACGTGAGTTCGCGCGCACCGCCCGCGACGAGCGCCTCGGCCTCGGCGACGAGCGCGTCGGCGGGGCGCGAAAGCTCGGCGCCGCGCGTGTACGGCACGACGCAGAAGGTGCAGAATTTGTCGCAGCCCTCCTGCACCGTGAGGAACGCCGACGCGGGCACGACGGCGCGGCGCGGCGGCAGGACGGCGAACTTCGATTCGACCGGCATGTCGGTGTCGACCCCGCCCGCTTTGAGCATCGCCGGCAGCCGGTGATACGCGTTCGGCCCGACGACGACGTCGACCGCAGGGGCGCGGCGGACGATCTCCGCCCCCTCGGCCTGCGCGACGCAACCGGCGACGACGACGACCGGCTTGATCCCGTTGGGCCGCCGCGACGCCTTCAGCCGGCCGATGTCGGAATAGACCTTCTCGGCCGCCTTTTCGCGGATGTGGCAGGTGTTGAGCACGACGACGTCGGCGCGAGCGGCGTCGGGCGCGGCGGCATAGCCCTCGGCCTCGAGCAACTCGCCGATCCGCTCCGAATCATAGACGTTCATCTGGCAGCCGAAGGTCTTGACGAAATAGCTTTGGGTCACGGGGCCTCGCGCGGGTGGAGCGCCACCATAAACCGCCGCTGCCGCCGCGTCATCCGGCGTGATTGACTCGGCGACGGAGGCGTCACAATCTGCCGGCAGCATCCTTGGAGGCCATTATGCCGATCGCGCTGCTCGCCCTCATCCTCGCCGCACCGATCGCCGCGGCGTCGCCGTTGTCGCCGCCGGAGCAGGCAATCACCATCACCGGAACGCGGCTCAAGGACTATGCCGCCGCGGTCGATGCGTGCATCGCCGCGTCGTGCTCGCCGAAGCGGGATATCGTCGTGTCGATCCGCTACGCCGAGGCGCAGTTCCGCAGCGGCGATTACGTCGGCGCGCGCGCTGTCCTCGCGAAGGCGGTGCGGCGGCAGGCGGGGGCGGGCAACGTCGAGCCGGTCGCCTTGTCGCAGCTCTATCTCGCGCAGGCGAATGTCGCGGCGCATTACGGCGAGCAGCGCGACGTCCGCGCCGCGACCTATGCCAGCGCCCGGGTGACGCACGAATTTCTGCCCGCAGGCAGCCCCGACCGGCTGTGGGCCGACCTGCGCGTCGCCGACCTGCGGCTGGCAAACGACCGGCGAGACGGGTTTTCGGCGTATCGCAAGGTTGCCGCCGAAGCGCGTGCGGCGGGCCAGCCGTCGATCGCCGTTTCCGCCGACCTTCACTGGGCGTGGGCGCTGCACAAGACCAAGCTCGATTCGGAGGCGTTGCGCCTTCTCGCCGAACTCGCCGCTACGCCCGGCGATGACGCGCGCCCGTACCGGCTCGTCGCACGCGTCCTGACCGCGCGGATCGCGCGGGACCGTGGCGACAAGGCGGCGATCGATGCGGTGCTGCGCGACATCGCCGCCGAGCCCGACCCCGGCCAGCCGCTGCTCGTCTACAGCCCGCCGTTCCCCCAGCCGACCGACCCGTTCTACCGCGATCCGTTCGAGATTCCGGTCGACCGCGTCGGCAAGTCGAGCGACTTCATCGGCCTGCAATGGGTCGACATCGGCTTCGGCATCGCCGCCGACGGGAGTGTCGATAAACCCGAGGTTTTGCGCAGTTCGCGATCCTCGACATGGGCGGCGCCGCTGGTCAAGATGATCGGGGGGCGGCGGTACACGCCATCGGCGGCGACGTTGGGCGATGACGCTCCCGGCCATTACCGGATCGAGCGCTACACGTTGACCGCCGATTTCTCGGTGCCGGTCGGCTCGCTGGTCCGGCGGCGGTCGCGGGAGCCGCACTACGAACAGCTCGATCTGACCGATGGCAACGTGGCCGCCCCGGAGCACGCGCCGAGTTAGATCGGCCCCTGACCCATCGCACCCGCCGCGCCGATCAGCGTATAATGGTGCCACAGGAACACCGCGAGCGCGCCGCGATATGGCGCGAACTCGGCGACGAGCTTGCGTGTTGCGGCTTCACTCGGGCGGGCGTCGAGGCCAAGGATGCGCCCCAGTTCGATCTGGACGGCAAGGTCGCCCGCCGGGAAGATGTCGGGGCGTCCGTCGGCGAACAGCAGATAGATTTCCGCCGACCACCGCCCGATGCCCTTGACCGCGATCAGTCGCGAAATCGCTTCCTCGTCGTCCGCCGGCAGCGCGGCAAAGTCGAGCCCGTCGTGAACGCAGGCGTGAGCGAGCGCGTGGATATATGCTGCCTTCTGGCGTGACAGGCCGGCGGCGCGGAGGTCGTCCACCGGCACGTCGAGCACCGCCGACAGGTCGGTGAAGCCGCCGCACGCTAGACTCAGCTTGGCCCAGATGCTGTCGGCCGCCTTGACCGAGACCTGCTGCCCGACGATCGCCCGCATCAGCGTCTCGGGGCCGCGCTCGCGGATGCGGGGTTCGGGCATGCCGGCGCGGTCGATCGCCGCGGCGATCGCGGGCGATTTCGCGGCGATCGCGGTCATCCCGGCGTGCAACTCGGCGGCGGTCAGTCCCATGCGGCGGTCGATCCCTTGTCTCGCGGTGACGGACGCGTAATAGGCGCTTGCCTCATCATCCGTCGACAGGTCTACCCCGTGCCCCATATCCTCGTTACCGATCGCGCCGGAACCGAAGCCGAAGTTGCCGCCAAGCCCGGCCATTCGGTGATGGAGATCATCCGCGACGGCGGCTTCGATGAACTCCTCGCGCTGTGCGGCGGGTCGTGCAGCTGCGCCACCTGCCACGTTTATGTCGATCCCGAGTGGTTCGACAAAGTCGGCCCGGCCAATCTCGACGAGGACGACCTGCTCGACAGTTCGGACCACCGCGTCGCGACGTCGCGCCTGTCGTGCCAAATCAATTTCACCCCGGCGCTCGACGGGCTCAAGGTCCGGATTGCGCCGGAAGACTAAGGCCGATCGCCGGGTTCCTCCGGGGAGGTTTCCCAAAACCCCCCAACCCGGTAAACCATCGCCGATGTTGCGCCCCGAACTCCGCCACCAGGGCTTTTTCACCGACAAGAACCGTGCCTTCTGGTTGCTCCAGGGCGGCGGCTGGGGTGGTTATCTGCTCGTGCGGACGCTTGGCGGCCTCGCCAACCGGATGGGGCTGACCTTCGTCCTGCCGACGATCATCGTCACCGCAACGGGTTTTTCGCTGACGCTGCTGATGGCCGCAGCGTATCGGCGGGTCATCACGATGCGCGCCGTTTTCGTCTGGACGTTGACGCTGCTGATCCTCAGCGCGGCGTCGGCGCTGTTCTCGACGCTCGAGGTCTGGGCGCACGCGACCTTCTACGAGCCGGGGTGGAAGCCGCAGGGGATCGAGTTCCTCGGCGCGATCCTGCTCGACTTCTCGGTCCTCGGCGCGTGGAGCGGACTGTATTTCGGCATCAACTATTACCTTCTGCTGGCCGACCAGTCGGCGCGGATGGTCAGTGTCTCGGCGCAGGCGAATTCGGCGCAGCTCGAGATGCTGCGCTACCAGCTGAACCCGCATTTCCTGTTCAACACGCTCAATTCGATCTCGACGCTGGTGCTGCTCAAGCAGACCGAGCGGGCGAACGCGATGCTCAGCCGTCTGTCGTCGTTCCTCCGCTACAGTCTCGTCGGCGAGCGGGAGGGGCTGGCGACGGTCGCGCAGGAAACCGAGGCGCTCAAGCTGTACCTCGACATCGAGCGGACGCGCTTCGAGGAACGCCTGCGCGCGCGTTTCGAGATCGAGCCGCAGGCGATGATCGCGCGGCTGCCGTCGCTGATCCTCCAGCCGATCATCGAAAACGCGGTCAAATATGCGGTGACGCCGAGCGAGGATGGGGCCGACATCGACATCGATATCCGCGTCCTTGGGGCAAACGAGAACCGCCGCCTGATCATCACCGTTGCCGACACCGGCCCGGGGATCGACTTCGCGGCGTTGAACGGCGAGGCCCCGGTGACTACATCGGGAACGGGTGTCGGGTTGCCGAACATTCGCGATCGGCTCGCGCAGGCATACGGCGACGACCATCGGTTCGAGCTCGAACCGAACCTGCCGCGCGGTCTGATCGTGTTGCTGGACTTGCCGTTCCAGACCGACGACGGCAAAACGAGCGACGAGCTTTCGGTGGCAACCGAAGGCGGCCGCATCGATCTGAAGGCGGGGGCGCAGGTACCGGGACAATGGACCAGGGAAAGCGCAGTATGATTCGCACCATCCTCGTCGACGACGAACGCCTCGCGATCCAGGGGCTTGAGCTGCGGCTGGCGCCGTTCGACGACGTCGAGATCGTCGAGCGCTGCGCCAATGGCCGCGAGGCGATCCGCGCGATCAAGACGCTCAAGCCCGATCTCGTCTTCCTCGATATCCAGATGCCGGGCTTCGACGGCTTTTCGGTCGTCGGCGGGCTGGCCGAGGTCGAGCCGCCGCTGTTCGTCTTCGTCACCGCGTACATGCAGCACGCGGTGAAGGCGTTCGAGGCGCACGCCGTCGACTATTTGATGAAGCCGGTCGAGGAGGACCGCCTTGCCGCGACGCTCGACCGGGTCCGCACCCGGCTCGACGAGAAGCGCAGTTGTGAGGAGCGCGAGCGGCTCAAGGATATCCTCGTCCAGGTCGCTCCCGATTCGATGCCCGACGACATGGCGGCGGACGCCGATCCGGCGGCGAATCGCTTCGAGCGGATCATCAACATCAAGGATCGCGGGCAGATTTTCCGCGTCGAGGTCGACGATATCGAACGGATCGACGCTGCCGGCGATTACATGTGCATCTACACCGCCGACCAGACGCTGATCCTGCGCGAAACGATGAAGGACCTTGAGAAGCGCCTCGATCCGCGCCGCTTCCAGCGCGTCCACCGCTCGACGATCGTCAATCTCGACAACGTCAAATCGGTCAAGCCGCACACGAACGGCGAATGCTTCCTCGTCCTCGGTTCGGGAACGCAGATCAAGGTCAGCCGCAGCTATCGGGATGTCGTCGCCCGCTTTCTCTAGCGCGTCGTCCAAGGCACGGTGCAGTAACGAATCGATGAACGCCGGATAACGGCGGAACTCACACGCGGTTCAGGGGTCGTGTGGCAATGCAGATGTCGATGGCAATGTGCCGTCGCGTTAAACAGAGGATTGCCATGCGTACGTTGATCTTGTCCGCGCTCCTGCTGACGGCGGCTGTTCCTGCCTTCGCGCAGGAAGCACCCCGCGATCAGAATTTTGAACATCGGGATGGCGACCACCGGGGTGACAATCGTGGTGGCGACAACCGTGGCGGCGACCAGCGCGGCGGCGATAACCGTGGCGACCAGCGCGGTGGCGACAACCGCGGCGGCGATAACCGTGGTTTCGACAACCGTGGCGGTGATCATCGCGACTTCCGTGGCGGCGACAATCGCGGCGGTTACGGCCAGGGCTATGCCCAGGGCTACCGCCAGGGCGAGCATCGCGGTTGGGGCGACGACCGCCGCAATTTCCAGGCGGCGGAGGGCTATGGCCGCTGGCGTGGCCCGGCGTTCAATTACCCGCGCGGCTATGGCTATCGCTATTACGCCCCCGGCGCATTCCTGCCGCGCGTGTTTTTCGGCGGCAACTACTGGATCGGCAACCCCGGCTACTACCAGCTTCCGCCCGCTTACGGCGGCACGCGCTGGATCCGCGTCGGCCCCGATGCCCTGCTGATCCGCGGCTACGACGGCTATGTCGTCCGCGTCATCCGCGGCATCTTCTACTAATTTACCATTCCTGCGCCGGAGCGATATCGGTTCCGGCGCGTAATGATCTGACCTTTAGGAGAGCATAATGATCAAAAACTTGCTTTTTGCTGCGGCGGCCGTCGCGTCGCTCGGCGCGTCGATCGCTGCGAGCGCGCAGGACCGGATGGACGTCCGTCACGACCGGATGGAAATGCGCCATGACCGCCGCGACTTCCGCCACGATCGGCGCATGATGCGCCACGACCACCGGGAGATGCGCGGCCGCTACTTCTCGAACGGCCGTTATTACCATCACCGCTTTCGCCAGCACGGCCGGTGGATGTACCGCTAGCCGAGGCGCGTGACTGCCGCCCAACGGCGACGGACATGAATGAGACGGCCGGGCCCATCAAGGCCCGGCCGTTTCGCTGTGGGCATCAGGCTTCCCAACCCCCGCCCAACGCCTTGTACAGCCGCGCAAGGTCGGTCAGCAGCGTCGCGTCGGACTGGGCGAGCGTGTTGCGGTTCGACAGTACCGATCCTTGCGCATCGAGCACGGGCTGGAAATCGGTCAGCCCGGTGAGGAAGCTTGCTTGTGCGAGCTGCGTCGCGCGTTCGGCAGCGGCAACACCGCGCCGGAGCTCGGCATTGCGCTTGAGCTCGGCATTATAGTCGGCGAGCGCGTCCTCGACGTCCTGCACCGCGACGAGCATGGTCTTCTTGTACGTCAGCAGCGCCTCGGCCCGGCTCGCCTCGCGCTCGGCGATCACCCCGCGCCGCTTGCCGCCGTCGAAGATCGGGAGCGTGAAAGCCGCGTTCCCCGTCGTCTGGATCGAATTGCGCTCGACCAACGTCGCGAGGCTGGTCGAGATCAGCTCGGCCATGCCCATCAGGTTAAACTTGGGATAGAGATCGGCGGTGGCGACTCCGACGTCGGCGGTCGCGGCGGCGAGCTGGCGTTCGGCGGCACGGACATCGGGACGGCGGCGGAGCAGGTCCGACGGCAGCCCGGCGGGGACCGCCGGCGGCAGCGCGGGAAGCAGTGCGGCAGGATCGAGCTCGGCGGTCAACGCCCCCGGCCCTTCACCGACGAGAACCCCGAGCGCATGGATCTGGTCGCGCGCGCGTGCCTCGAGCTGCGGCAGCGTCGCGGCGACGTTCGACAGCTGAAGCGACTGCTGGCGCTGCGGCAGTTCGGAGACGAGCCCCGCCGACTGCCGCGCGTCGATCAGCCGGAGCGTCGCTTGCTGGCGGATGAGTTCGGCCTTGGCGATCGCGATCTGGCTCTGCAGCGAGCGCAGCATCAGATAGTCCGAAGCAACCTCGGCGACGACGCTGACCTGCATGTCGCGGACGTTCCATTCGGCGGCGGCGGTGCGCGCGCGCGCGCCCTCGATGCCGCGCTGGACGCCGCCGAACAGGTCGACTTCCCATGATGCATCGATGCCGATCGACCAGGTCGTGATCCCGCTGCCGGGCAGCGCGATGCCCTGACCGGGGGTCGAGCCCCCCCCGCCGCCGCTGCCGAACGCGCTGGCCAGCGAGGCGAGCCCCGCGTTCTTGCTGAAGTCGATGCGGTTGACCCCGGCGCTGGCGTTCGCCGATGGCAGCAGCGCCGACCGCGCCTCGCGCTCCTGCGCCCGCGCGCCGGTGATGCGCGTCTTTGCCGTCTGCAGGTCGAGGTTACCTGCGATGGCGCGCATGATCAGCCGGTCGAGCTCGGGATCGTGAAACTGCGTCCACCAATGCGACGGGTCGGCGGTTGCACCCGCGGCCGTCGTCTCGACGAAGCGCGGCGGCACCGGCAGGTCGGGCACCGCGTAGTTCGGTCCGACCTTGCAGCCTGCCACGGCCAGCAGCGATGCAGTGAGGAAAAACCGCTTCATGCCGCGCCTCCTTGGCCGCCCTTGGGGGTCTTCAGCAGGAACACGACCGGCGCGACGCACAAGGTGAAGATCATCAGATCCGCGAAGACGTCGAGATAGCCCATCATCGACGCCTGCCGCTGAACGATCTGGTAGAGTTGCCCAAGCGCGGCCTGCTGCGCCTGCCCTGCCGCCATGCCCGCATTGCGTAGCACCGACTCGATGTTCGACAACCCCGCCGGATAGTTCGGTGCGAGTGGATTGAGATGCTCGACCAGCCGCGACTGGTGGATCTGGGTGCGGTCGCTCAACACCGCCTGGCTCATCGCAATGCCGACCGACCCGCCGAGATTGCGGAAGACGTTGAGCAGCGACGACGCCTCCGACGTCTGCTTCGGCTTGAGCCCGGTGTAGGCGGCGTTGGTGATCGGCACGAACAGGAAGGGCAGCGCGACCGCCTGGAACGCGCGCGACCATGCGACGGTGGCGAAGCTCGCATTGGTGTCGAGCGAGGTCAGGTGCCACAGCGCCGCCGCCGAGACGAGCAGCGCCCCGCCGAGCAGCAGCCGGACGTCGACCTTGCCGACCATGCGGCCAACGATCGGTACCGCGCAGACCGTCGCGATCCCGCCCGCGGTCATCGCCAGTCCGGCGTTGGTCGCGGTGTAATGGAACACCTGCTGGAGCATCTGCGGGATCAGCTGGGTCGAGCCGAACAGGATCACACCGGTGGTGAACATCACCGCGAGCACGGCGGCGAAATTGCGGTTCGCCATCAGCCGGAGGTTGACGATCGGATCCTTGCGCGTGGTTTCCCAGATAACGAGAAAGGCGATCGCGACCGCCGCGACGATGGCGGTTGCGGTAATGAAGCCGCTGCCGAACCAGTCGTCGCGTTCGCCGCGATCGAGGAACAGTTCGAGGCTGCCGAGGCCGATCGCGACGAGCAGGAAGCCAACCCAGTCGACGCTGATGCCCTTTTTTAACAGCGCCTTGCGGTCTTCGACCAAGGCCTTGGGCTCGTCGACGAAGGTGCCGACGAGGAACAGCGACAGCGCTCCGACGGGCACGTTGATCAGGAAGATCCAGTGCCATGAATAGCTGTCGGTAACCCAGCCGCCAATCGTCGGCCCGAGCACCGGCGCGACGATGATGACGAAGGCGTAGGCGGCGAACGCCTGCCCGCGCTTGGCTGGCGGGAATGTGTCGGCGAGCATCGACTGCTCGGACGGGGCGAGTCCGCCGCCGCCGATCCCCTGGAGGATGCGCGCGATGATCAGCGTCTGGATGTTCGGGGAGATGCCGCACAGGAACGACGCCGCGGTGAACAGCACGACCGACAGCATGTAGTAGCGCTTCCGGCCGATGACGTTCGACAGCCACCCCGAGATCGGGATGATGATCGCGTTCGACACGAGATAGCTCGTCAGGACCCATGTCGATTCGTCGGGGGACACCGACAGGCTGCCCCCGATGTGGTCGAGGCTGACGTTGGCGATCGCGGTGTCGAGCACCTCCATGAAGGTCGCGATCGAGATCACGCCGACAATCAGCCACGGCGAGCGATTGCCCGCCGCCGATCGCGACGCGTCCCAGCCGCCGCCACCGCCGCCCGGTCCGGCCAACTCAGCGGACCTTGACGCGCGGGACGACCGACATGCCGGGGCCGACAGGATACGACTGGATACCGGGCGAATCGATCGAGATGCGAACCGGCACGCGCTGGACGACCTTGACGAAGTTGCCCGTCGCGTTCTCGGCGGGAAGCAATTGAAACGCCTGTCCCGCGCCGCGTTGGAACGATTCGACATGGCCATGGAAAGCGACGTCGGGAACGGTGTCGATCGTGATGTCGACCGGCTGGCCGACGCGCATCAGCTTGAGCTGGGTTTCCTTGAAGTTCGCCGTGATCCACAATTTGAGCGGCACGATCGCGAGCATTTCCTGCCCCGGCTGGACGTACGACCCCGGCGAGACGTTGCGGTTGGTCACCCTGCCGACGATCGGCGCGATGATCCGGCTATTGGCGAGATCGACCCCCGTCGCCGCGACCTGTGCGTCGGCGGCACCGATCGCAGTACGGTCGCCGACGACCTGCGCGCGACTGGCCTTGACCTGCGCCTGCGCCTGCGTGACCTGGCGGATCGCGGCATCGCGGCGGCCGCGCGCCGAATTGACCGCCTGGACCGCGGCATCGACCTGCTGCGCGGCAACGGCGGCGGGATCGATCGCCTGTGCCGTACGGTAGCGGGCAAGGTCGGCGAGCGCCTTGTCGAGATCGGCCTGCGGCTGGATGACGTTCGCCCGCGCCGCTGCGACCTGCGCCAGCGAGACGCCGACCTGTGCCTGCGCCTCGACCACGGTTGCGCGCGCCTGCTTCGCCTGCGCGACGAGGCCCTCATATTTGGCCTGCGGCTGAGCGGTGTCGATCACCGCGAGCAGTTCACGCGGGCCGACGATCTGGTTGTCGTCGACCAGCACCTGCCGGACGATGCCAGAAACCTGCGGTGCGACGCGAACGATGTGCCCGTCGATATAGGCATCGTCGGTCGACTCGTACTGCCGCGCGTCGAGCCAATAGAGCACGCCGCCGACGATCGCCGCGATCAGGACGACCGCGATCCCGAGCAGGAGGAGGGGGCGTTCCTTGAGCGGCTTCGGCGGCGGATCACCGTCGTCCTTCTTCTCGCCATCCTTGTTCTCGTCGCCGTCTTTAGCGCCATCCTTCTTCGCGCCGTCGGCACCGCCGTCGCCGTCACGCTTGCCGTCCTGTCCGGCATCGTCGGGCTTGCTGTCGTCGCCCTTGGACGACGGCCGCGCGGTATCCTCGGGCTTGTCGCCAGAATCGGAGTTTTCGGAAGGAGTCATGCTGGCTTTCTAAACGCGTTTATGATATCCAACAAGCATGAACGCCGCCACAATCACGGAATTGTTCGCGACTGCGAGAATGCAACGTCCCGAAGACGCGATCGGCTGCCTGTTGTGGCGCGTCGCGCACCGGCACCAGCGCGAGATGGACCGCGCGCTCGCCGACATCGACCTGACGCATCTCCAGTTCGTCGCGCTCGTCCAGACGGCGTGGCTTAGTCGCGACGGAGCGACGGTGACGCAACCCGATCTCGCCGCGCTGAGCAACATTCACCCGATGCAGTTATCAAACCTGCTCAAGGCCTTGGCTGAAAAGTCGCTGATCTCCCGCCCGCGCAGCCCGACCGATTCGCGGATCAAGCAGGTCGTGCTGACCCCCGCCGGGCTTGCCGCCTTGGCGGAGGCGATGCCGCGCGCGAGCGGCCACCAGCAGCGTTTTTTCGACGACGTGCCGAAAGCCGGCCCCTTGCGCGAGGCACTGCGGCAGATCGTAGCAAGCTGGGGCGACGACCCTTAAGCGGCGAGTTTGCCGAACGGTAACAGCTTGCGCGCCTGCGCCTGCGCACCCTTGAAGTCGCCCGCCGTCAGCGGCGGGATGACCTGCGCCACCGCCTTCTTGAGCAGTGATTCATACACATCGCGCGCCGGATCACGCGCCGCCATCTGGAGCACCTGCAGCGCGCGCGGAGCATTGTCAGGTCCCATGTCGAGCAGGGTCAGGCCATAGAACGCCGCATGAACCGGGTTCTTCGGGTCCTTGGTAAGCGCGGTCTCGAAGTCGGCGATCGCGACCTTGGTGTTCGCCCCCAACAAGGTGCCCGCAAGGAACTTGCCGATCGTCGACACTGCGCCCGCATGCCACCCGCCGAGCGAGGCCCAGGCGAGGCCGTTCGACGGATCGCGTGCGAGAACCGCCTCCATCCGGCTGCGCGTCTCCTTCGCCAGTCCGGGCGACTTGGCGAGCTTGCCGCGATACCCGACCGCCGTCGCCTTCTGGAGTTGTGCGTCGAGGTCGTTCGGCGCGAGTTGCAGCGCCGCGTCGAAGTCATGGTCGGCCTGGTCGATCAGCGTCTTCGCCTTGTCGCGATCGACCGTGTCGAAGCTGGCAACAATGATCGCCGCGCGTCCGGCAAGAACCAGCGATGCCGCAGTTCCCTCGGAGCGTCCCGCCGTCGCCGCTTCGTTGAAACGACCGTCATGAAACAGCGTCGCTGCCGAGGCGAATGCGGCGGTCGACGTCGACAGCAGCAGCGCTGCCAGCAGGGATTTCATCACGTTAACGACTCCGCAATCAGGCCCCGCGCACCCTCCAACCCGTAAAGGGCGATAAACGATCCCATCCGTGGGCCATTACTGGTTCCGAGCAGGGTTTCGTACAGCGCCTTGAACCAGTCGCGCAGCGGGTCGAAACCCGCCGCCTTGCCGGCTTCGTAGACTTCGTTCTGATACGCCTCGGCGTCGGCTCCCGGCCCGATCGCCGCGAGCCGCGCGTCGAGATCGGCGAGCGCGTTAGCTTCGCGGGCATCGGGCTTGCGCCGCGCCAGCGTCGGCACGACGAAGTCGCGCGCATACCGGATCGCGTAATTGACCAGTGCGTCGAGTTCGGGATGCGTCGCCGCGCTCGTCCCCGGGAACGACCGCGAGACATACCCCCACAGCACCGCGGGGTCGCTCGTCCCCGCCACCGTGACAAGGTTGAGCAGCAGCCCGAAGGTCAGCGGCAGGTCGATCGCCGGCGGGTCGCCGCCATGCAAATGGAACGCCGGGTTGCCGAGCCGTTGGTCGACCGGCTGCCCCGGATACGCCGCGGCGAAGGCGAAATATTCGTCGACCGCCTTGGGGATGACGTCGAAATGCAGCCGCTTCGCCTTGCGCGGCGACTGGTACATGTACAGCGCAAGGCTTTCGGGCGCGGCGTACTCGAGCCATTCGTCGACCCCGAGCCCGTTGCCCTTCGACTTCGAAATCTTGCCCCCGGCGGCATCGAGGAACAGTTCATAGTTGAACCCCTCGGGCGGCTTCGCGCCCAAAATCCGCGCGATCCGCCCCGACAGCGTCACCGAGTCGATCAGGTCCTTGCCCGCCATCTCGTAATCGACCCCGAGCGCGACCCAGCGCATCGCCCAGTCGACCTTCCACTGAAGCTTGCAATGGCCGCCGGTGACCGGAACGGTGACGGTGTCGCCGGTCACCGGGTCGGCGTAGCTCACCGTCCCAGCATCGGCGTCGCGCGCGGTCAGCGGTACCTGCAGCACGATCCCGGTGCGCGGGCAAAGCGGCAGGAACGGCGCATAGGTCGCGCGCCGGTCGGGGCCGAGCGTTGGCAGGATCACCCCCATCACCGCGTCGTAATTCGCCAGCACCTTGAGTAAAGTCGCGTCGAACATGCCGCCGCGATAGCAATCGGTCGATGACATGAATTCATAGTCGAAACCGAAACGGTCGAGGAAGGCGCGCAGCCGGGCATTGTTATGCGCGCCAAGGCTCGCGTGCGTCCCGAACGGATCGGGCACCGCCGACAACGGCTGGCCGAGGTGGGCGCGCAGCATCTCCTGCTCGGGCAGATTGTCGGGCACCTTGCGGAAGCCGTCCATGTCGTCGGAAAACGCGACGAGCCGCGTCGGCACGTCGGACAGCACGGCGAACGCCCGCCGCACCATCGTCGTCCGAACGACCTCGCCGAAGGTACCGATATGCGGCAGCCCCGATGGGCCATAGCCGGTTTCGAACAGCACATGCCCTTTCGCCGGCCCCCCCGGATAGCGGTCGAGCAGCTTGCGCGCCTCCTCGAATGGCCACGCCTTGTTGGTCATGGCAGCGGTGCGAATATCGGTGTCGGTCATTGCGGGTGTGTCAACAATTATGACGGGGGAGGCAAGGGGCGGGGTCACCGCAACGTCGAGCACGTCGCGGCAAGCGCTGCGAGAATATCGGTGCTGCCGGGCTTTCATCTTGGCAGACCGAGGGCGCCGTGCTTTCCTGCATTACGACCAAGCCGATCGGGGGATTAGCATGACGACGACGACCGACCGACGGACGATCCTCAAGGGCGCGGCGCTCGGGGCGGCGCTGGCAATCCCGGGTGCGGTGCTCGCCGATGCCGATCCCGCGCTGCGTCGCGCGGTCGCGGCCGGACACGACGCCGCGATCCGGCGGCTGCGCGACTGGATCGCGCTGCCGACGATCGCCGCCGAAAAGCGCAACATCGAGGAGGGCTGCAAATACATGATGCAGCTCGCGACCGATGCCGGCTTCGAACACGTCGAGCGGGTGCCGACCGACGGCGTACCCGGGGTGTTCGCGACGATGGACAACGGCGCGAAGAAGACGCTCGCGCTGTATTTCATGTACGACGTCAAGCAGTTCGACCCCGCCGAATGGTCGTCGCCGCCGCTTGAGGGGAAGATCGTCGACCGGCCTGGGCTCGGCAAGGTCATGATCGGCCGTGGTGCGACCAACCAGAAGGGGCCCGAGGCGGTCGTTCTCGCGGCGCTTCATGCGTACAAGGCCGCCGGGCGCAAGCCGCCGGTCAACCTTGTCCTCGTCGCCGAGGGCGAGGAGGAGATCGGCTCGCCGCATTTCCCGCAGATCGTCCGGCGCCCCGACATTCTTGCCGCGCTCAAGCCGTGCGTCGGCGCGATCATTCCGTCGGGGTGGCAAAACCCGGTCGACGGCGGCGTCGTCGTCAACCTCGGCGCGAAGGGCATCGTCGAACTCGAACTCGTCGCGTCAGGCGAGAAATGGGGGCGCGGGCCGGCGAAGGACCTCCATTCGAGCAACAAGGCGATCGTCGACAGCCCGGCGTGGCACCTTGTCGAGGCGCTCGCGACTTTGGTCAGCGCCGACGGCAACACACCCGTCATCGACGGCTGGTTCGACCGCGTCCGCCCGCTTACGGCGCGCGAAAAGGCGCTGATCGCGGACTCGGCGGCGAAGCGTGATCCGGCGGAGGCGATGCGCGGCATGGGCATCAAGCATTTCGTCGGCGACCTCAGCTGGCCGCAGGTGCTCGAACGCGAAGCAGCGATGCCGACGGTCAACATCGAGGGGCTCGTCGCGGGCTATACCGGCCCCGGCGGCAAGACGATCCTGCCGTCGCGCGCGGTCGCCAAGCTCGATCTGCGCCTCGTGCCCGGCCAGACGAAGGACGACTGCGTCACCAAGCTCAAGGCGCATCTCGCCAGGCGCGGCTTCGGCGACATCGAGGTCAATGTCAGCGGCGGCTACGACCCGACCGAGACGAGCGAATCCTCGACGCTGATCAGGGCCGAACTCGCATCCTACGCCCGCGCCGGGGTCAAGACATCGGTCTATCCGCGCCTGTCGGGGTCGTGGCCGGGGTTCGTCTTCACCTCGCCGCCGGTGTCGCTGCCCGCCGGCCAGTTCGGCTTCGGGCACGGCAACGGCGCCCACGCGCCCGACGAATATATGCTGATCGACAGCAGCAACCCGAAGGTCCTCGGCTTCGACGACGCCACGCTCGGCTTTATCGATTTCTTTGCGGAAGTCGCTGCAGTCGGCTGAGGCGGCCGCAGGGGGCGCGTCCGACCGCCTTCACTGTTACCGCGCCGGAGGCGCGGTGAGGGAACCGAGACGCGCGGAGATGCGCGCGAGGCCGGCGGCGGCGCACGCCTCGTCCTTGTCACCGCCCGGAGCCCCGCCGACGCCGACCGCGCCGATGGCCTCGCCGTCGACCTTCACTGCCACCGCACCGGCAAGGAGCAGTATGTCGGGGAGCGTCGCGAAGGCTCCGGCGGCGGGGCTGACGCGAAGCGCAGCGACGCCGTCGCTCAGCCGGTCGAACCCGAAAACGGGCCCGAGCGTCACCTGGGTGTAAGCCTTGCGGAAGCTGGAGTCGCGGGTGTGGATCGTGCTGTGGTCGCCCTTCAGCTGGACGCGAACCACGCCCTCGGCATCGACCACCGTCACGGTCACGGGCCAGCCCCGCCGGGCGCAGACATGCACCGCCTCGCTCGCCGCCTCGACCGCGAGGTCGAGCGGGAGGATGCGGTCGGCGTGCTGGACTTGGGCGATGGCTGGCGCGGCGCCAGCAAGGAGCGCAGCGGCTGCCAGCATCGTTGCGCGGCTCACCCGTGCCCCGGCAACCGGCGTTCGGGACGCGTTGTGGGTGGTCTGGGTCACGGCGGGTTCCTCGATGTGGCCCGGCATCGCGCCGGTGACGACGGGGTATGAGCTTCCGCATCGAAGCAGTATCCGCTTAGATCGGGAGCTATGCTCCTGAAAAATGGAAGATAGCGGCCTTAGAGCCTGAACGAAAAGTAGTTGAGCGATACCAGTAGGTTGTGATTCACCGTCGTTGTCGAGACGATAGGAGAAGAACTTGCCTTGGACTGATACCGCTCGCCGTCAGCATATGCGCAAGGGGGGGCGCTATCCAAGCGATTTACGGGATGCGGAATGGGCGTTGATCGAGCCGCTGTTTCCGGCAGCCCGCAGCGGCGGGCGTCGTCGCACGACCTGCCTTCGGGCGGTGATGGATGCGATCATGTATATTGCGTCGAGCGGTTGCGCCTGGCGGATGCTGCCCAAATGCTTTCCGGCGACGTCGACAGTGCGCGGCTATTTCTACAGCTGGCGGGATAGTGGGCTGCTGACGACAATCAACCACTTGCTGGTAATGGCAGCACGCGAACAGGCCGGCCGCGAGGCCTCACCCAGTGCTGGCGTTATCGACAGCCAATCGGTCAAAACAACGGAAAGCGGCGGAATTTGCGGCTATGACGCCGGCAAGAAGGTGAAGGGCCGCAAACGCCATATCATCACCGATACCTGCGGCTTTCTGGTGTTTATCCTGGTCCATGCCGCCGACATTCAGGACCGCGACGGCGCTGTCGATGTCCTCAAAGCCATCCGTTTCCGTTTCCCGTTCCTGCGCCATGTGTTTGCCGATGGTGGCTATGCCGGTGACAAACTCAAGGCCGCGCTTGAAGGCCATGGCAGCTGGACCCTCGAAATCATCAAGCGCTCCGATACCGCCAAGGGCTTTGTGCTTTTGCCCCGCCGTTGGGTTGTCGAGCGGACCTTCGCGTGGCTGGGCCGCTGCCGACGTCTCGCCAAAGACTGGGAGCGATCCATCGAAAGCGCCACGGCATGGGCAACCATCGCCAGCATCCGAATGCTCACACGCAGAATCGCAAGGCTCTCAACTCATTGATGTACTTTTGAATCGGGCTCTTAGTGGAGTGCCGTTCGCATCGCACACGCGCTCTCTACACTTGGCATGACTTGGCCGGTTCGATATCTCAGCAAGACGACGGGAGATCGAACGATGGTTGCGCAGCTGATCCAAGGTGTAGCGTTGAACAACAGATCGCCGGTCGGCGGCATGCGCAACTACGATACCAATTGCGTTGCAATGGCGTTTTCCAAGGTGCTGGGCATCGGCGTCAATGCCACCGTCAACCTGTTGGTGTCGCGAGGCTGGGTTCCTGACGGGATCGCTTTGGAGAACGACGGAGCCATCTTGCGCATCGTCGCCGGTTTGCCGTTGGCCGAAGTGACGCGGGACGAGAAGTGGAGCGACCTCAAGCTTCGGATGAGCACACTCGCGGCCGGGCGCTATTTCGCGTGCAACACCAAGGCGGCCAAATTTAACACGCCCGCCAGTAACGGACATGCTTTCGCGATCATCCGCCATGCCAACGGCGGCTGGGGTACGGCAGCAAACAACGCCGAGCGGACCGGGGTCAGCTACGCATCGGCGATTGGCGAGTCGAATTCGATCAGCGTCTGGGGGCCAGCTTAAATCTCACACTGCTTCGCAGCCGGTTCGTTCGCGCGGAATCCGTATCAACCAAGTAACAGCCTTGTGCCGAGCGCCGCAGCGAGCGCCGGGATCATGGTGACCGAGCCGACTTTCAGGAACTTCCAGAAGCCGACGTCCTCACCCTCGCGGCGGATCGCCTGAAGCCACAGGATCGTCGCGAGGCTGCCGGTGATCGACAGGTTGGGGCCGAGGTCGACGCCGATTAACAGCGCGTCGACCATCAGGCGCGGGGGATGCGCCTGCGCGACGGCGGTGCTCGCGACGAGCCCGGCGGGCAGGTTGTTCATCAGGTTCGACGCGAAGGCGAGCACCGTTCCCGACAGCGCCGCGCCGCGGACCGGATCGGCCGCCAGCGCCTTCAGGGCATCGGCGACGTGCCTGATCACGCCGG
The DNA here is from genome assembly GCF_018982885.2 of Polymorphobacter megasporae. Classification (NCBI taxonomy): domain Bacteria; kingdom Pseudomonadati; phylum Pseudomonadota; class Alphaproteobacteria; order Sphingomonadales; family Sphingosinicellaceae; genus Glacieibacterium; species Glacieibacterium megasporae. The sequence goes on from NZ_CP081848.1 coordinate 1,163,560, forward strand.
TGCGGTCGAGCGCCTCGACCAGCACGAACAGCCCGGCGACTAGCGGCAGCACACTCCATGAAACCGCCTTGGCCAGTTCGAACGGCGAGCGCTTCGCCAGTGCGCAGACCCCGAGCGTCGTCGCCAGCCCCGCGAGGCAGGTCGGCAAGCCCAGCGGCAGGTCGAACGCCGACATCGCGATCAGCAGCACCGCCGTCGCGACGATGCCAGCGAACGCCGCCTTGCCACCGGCGGACAGCGGTTCACGCTCGGCGTCGCTCTCGCAGGTGCCGGTGATCCGCTCGCGCTCGATCCAGCGCAGCGCGAAGAACGTCACCACGATCGCGGCAACCGACGGCAGCCCGAACGAGGCGAACCACTGACCCAGCGGGGGCATCTTTCCGCCGTAGAGGACGAGATTGGCGGGGTTGGAGATCGGCAGCACAAAGCTCGCGGCGTTGGCGATCAGTGCGCAGGCGAACAGCAGCGGCAGCGGATTGGCTTTAGCCTTTTTCGCCGCGGCGAAGACCGCCGGGGTCAACACCACCGCGGTCGCATCGTTCGACAGGAAGGTCGTGGTGACGATCCCGGTGGCATAGACGAGCAGGAACAGTCGCGGGGTCGAGCCTTTGGCGTGGTTTGCCGCGGTCGCCGCGACCCAGTCGAACAGTCCTTGCTCGCGCGCGGTCTCGCTCAGCAGCATCATGCCGATCAGGAACAGATAGACGTCCATGCCCTTGCCGACCGCGCCCAGCGCCGCGTCGGGCGGCATCAGCCCCAACAGCAACAGCAGCATCGCGCCGGTCACCGCCCAGATCGCCTCGGGCCATTTGAACGGGCGCGTGATCACGCCCGCGGTGGCGGCGGCGCAGATCCCCCACGTGGCGCCGGTGGCAAGCATCACAGGTGCATTCCATTCTTGTTCGGGCCGAGCTGGGTGCCGTCGATCCCGTGTTCGGGCCACGCGCCGATCGCGTGAATGTCGCGTCCCGGAGCGATCGGCGGGGCCCGGCGGGGGACTTCGTCGATCGGGCGAACGAGGATGCGGACGATGTCGCGGTCGGTGGCGGTCGCCACGACCAGCTCGTGGCAGCCCGACGGCAAAGTGATGTTCGCCCGCCACAAGAACGTGCCGGGAATTGCCTCCATCGCCACGGCATCGCTGCCGCCCGCGGAAAGCGTCACCGGACCATCGACGCGTCCGAAGACTTTGGCGACGATCTCGACCGGGCCGGGGCGGGGCACTTGCTGGGGGTCGGCGGGGCGCGTCACCATCCGGTAGTCGGCGGGTGCGACGATCTGCACGAACGGCCAGTCGCCGCCGAGCCGCTTGAAGCGCCAGCTCGGTACGCGGTCGTGGACGGTCACGATCGAGAAGCCCGGACGTCCGCCGTCTTCCTCGATCTGGCCGGTCGACCGCGTCGCGCCATAGACGACGCGACCGTCGTTCAGCAGCTCGTTATAATGGGTATGGCCGGTGTCGACGAAGGCAACACGTGCATCGGCGAAGATCTGCGCGATCTCGTCGCCGTCGGCGGCAAGGTCGCCGGGATAGGCGTGCATGAACACAAGTGGTGTCTGCCCCTCCGCCTCGGCGCGGGCAAGTTCGCCGAGCAGGCGATTGCGATGATGCATCGTCAGCCGGAAGTCGGGGCCGCCCGCTCCGGCGGAAATGACGTCGAGGTAGATGCAGCGATGGCCTGCGATGACCTCCACCTCGGGGCGGTGGCCCTTGGCGAACGCAGCTTCGTACGTCGCAAGGTCGCCGCCCTCGAAGTCATGGTCTCCCGGGATCACGCGCCACGGGAAGTCGAGCCCCGCGAGTGTCTCGACAATCGCACGATATTGCGCCGGGGTTGCATGGTTGGCGTTGTCGCCAGGCAGGAAGGCGAAATCGATCGCGCCACGCAGATACGTGTTGGCCTCGTCGACGATGCGCGCGAGCCGGTCGCGGCTGACCATGTCGTCGGCTTCGTCCATGTGGAGGTCGCCGATGTGCAGCCAGCTGATCGATCCGCTCATACCGGAAGCCCCTGTTGCAATTGCTTCGTCTCGCCTGTTGCGCCCGGTTTCCAGCCTGAAGACGGAATTCCCGGCCATCGAATATTGCAGGATCGCGATGTTCCGCGTGCCCGGACGTGAGTACGCGTCCGGCGGCAAGCCGGACGCGCACTCCGCCGGATCAGCCCCGCGGCGGCGGGGGCGGCGGCACGGCACCGCAGCCGGGCGGCGGCGGCGGCGGGGCAGGCGACCGCGTGTCGCCACGCCGGCCGTGCCGCGGCGGCCGGGGCGCATCGACACCGCGTGCACCGGGAGGCGGCGGGGGCGGCGTCATCATGCCGGCGGGTCCGTCGGCGCGGCAGGGACCCCCGGGCGGCGGCGGCGGTGGCATGTCACGGGTGGCGGCGTCGCGCGGGGGCGGCGTCTGGGCGCTGGCGGGACCGGCAAGACCAGCCAGTGCCAACGTCGCGATCGCCACGCCGGAGAGTATGATCCTCATGGGCTGTTTCCTCTAACTGCAGCCTGTCTGGCAGGCGCAATCAGGGTATCGGGCCCGACTGCGGCTCGATCCGGGCAAAGCGTGTCGCTGTGTATCGCGCGGCACCAATCGCGCGTCGAAGTGTAGCCGCCGGCCGGAATGGCGGCGGTTCGACATCGTTCGCCCTGCGTCGGCGATGATGGACCGGCCGGATGCCGAGGCTCAGCCGCCGATACGCGCGATCGCTGCCGGGTTGTCGCGCAGCTTGAGGTACAGCTGCCCGTCGACGGGGCGGGGCACCGCCAAATTGTCTCCCGGATAGCCTTCGGGCACCTCGACCGGCTTGGCGAAGTCGGGGGTCGCCGATACCGCGGCGATCAGGAACAAGCCGCTCCCGGTCAACGCGCAGGCACCGCGTTTATCGGCGCAGCGCAGCCGGTCGAGCTTGGGCAGGCGGACGAGCGTTCCGAGGTCCTGCCAGTCACTGGCGACCCCGTCGTGGACGACGCGGAAGTGGAGCGGACCGAACACCGACGGCCCGAACGCCGTCGCCGCGTCCAGAGCCGCCACCGCGACGTGGTCATCCTGCAGCGTCAGTCCAGCCGACGCCGTCAGCATCGTCGAGCCGCTGCCCGATACGGTCGCGACCTCGACCGTGTCGCGGACGGTGAAAGTCGTGTCGGGGCCCATGCGGAGCGAAAAGGTCAGCCGCGCGTCGTGCGGCAGCTGGCCGGTATCGTCGAGCTTGACCGCGAGGCGCGGGGCAACCGCGGGCAGCGCCACATTCTTTCCGATCAGCGTCACGATCGGCCGCGGCGCACCGACGGTGATCTTGAGGCTTTTCGAACGGCCGTCGTCGAAGCGCACGCGCCCGGTCGTCGACTGGCCGGGCGTCCAGTCGACCGCCGTGCCGTCCGCCGCCATGCGCAGCGTGTCCCCATCCTTGGTCCGGGCGAGGACACCGGGCTTGAACGTCGCGCCGTCGACGACGAGGGTCGTGACCTCGTCGAGCCGATTCCCGGTGAGCGTGCCGAAATCGTCGCCGGCGTGGAGGTCGAAGCCGCTGACCCGCGTCCGCTGCGCATAGCTCGTCACGGTGACGGCGTCGTCGGCAGCACCGTCGTGCGCGATCAGCAGCGTCATCTTGCCGGCGTCGGACTTGGTCAGCGGCAGCGTCAGCGCGATCGTGTCGAGCCCGCTCGCCTTCCACGCGACCGGCCGCGCCTCGCCCGATGCCGACCGCAGCGAAACCCCGGTGACACACCCGGCGGCACCGCCGGTCAGCGCGATCGGCTCGTCGCGCCCGACGACCGGGACGGTATCGCTGTCGGCGAGACGCCACTGTCCCGGCCGCGGCGTTTGGAGTTGGAATGTCGGCCCGTCGAACGGTTCGAAACCCCAGCTGCCGTGAAGCACGGCCTCGATCGAATCGCCGAGATGCGCGGCGGCCAAGGCGCCGGTGGCGACGACAAAGCCGCCTTTTTCGGCAACCGGCACGGCGGGCAGCTCGATCGCGCCGCCATCGCTCGTCGGCACCCTGAGCATCATGTCGTGGGCGTAGGCGGTGGCAAACACGAGCGGTGCGCCGCTGACGGGGAGCACGACTTCGGCATTCCGGGCGCAGACCGGCGCCGCTGGTTCGATCTTTTCGAGCACCGGCAGCCGTGACGGGATGACTGCGGGCAGCGCCGCGACGAGCACCGACTTCGGATTGTGAAACGACGGCACGGCGTTGAGGATCATGCCGAGCTGGTCGCCCGCCGTCGTCGCCAGCGCCGGGATGTACTGGTAGCGCGCGGTGTGAAACGAACTGAGCACGCCGATGATGTCGCGCACTGCTGAGATATACGGACTGTAATAGCCGAACCCGGCCTTGGGCGTCGCGGCGAGCTGGAGCGCGACATCAGACCCCGCCCCCGTCAGCGTGTCGGCGACGCCGTTGCTGTGCCCGTCGTTGAGGACGAGCGAATCCTGGTTCTGCATCAGGCACGCCGCCTGCAGCTCGGCGACCTTCTGCAGGCAGTCCGGGTTGATCTTGACCGCGAGACTGCGCGCCAGCAGCGGCGTGATCGTCTCGAGCCGGTCGGGGTGGAGGACATCGCGCTTCCCGACCGCCTCGAGGAAAGCGACGAGCCGCGCGTGGTCGAGCGACGCCTGATTGAGCCCCTGCGACGCCCGCACCAGTGCGCCGGGCCGGCCGCGGACCGCATTGACCAGCGTTGAAAAATCGCCGCCGGTTGCCGGGGCGAGGAACAGGATCACCTGCCGGGCCGACGCAGGCACGGTCAGCTTCAGTCCGGCAGCGCCCTTGGGCGTCCACGTCTGCGACTGGAAGAACCAGGTCTTCGGCGGCGGATTGGTCGCCCCGCGCAGGAAGGCAGCGACCAGCAGGTAGTGCGCCGACTGATCGGGCGGCAAATTGGTGCGGATCGACAGCTCGTCACCCTCGGCAAGCTGCGCCACTTCGGCGATCGGCAGCACATGACCGTTGCGGGCAACCGTGATCTGGAGCGACGGGCCCGACAGGTCGAACGGCGCGGGGTCGGCGCCAGCCATGGCCGGAACCAGCAGCGCGAGGACCGCTGCAACGAGTGATTTGCGCATCATTGTCCATCAACGCGAAAACCGGTCGTCTCGACCAACGCGGAATGGTGCGCAAGCGTTCGTTCAGCAGATAGGCCGCGAGCCGCCACCCGTTGTTCCGTCTCCGTTCTCGCGGTATAAGGCGTCGATGCCCGCTGGTCTCCCTTACCCTGCGCTTGTCGCCAACCATGCCGGGATCTGGATCGATGCCGTCCCGGTGTCGCGCGGGGAGGCGATCCGGCGCGCGGCGGACACTCCGCACCTGCTGCTCAACGCGGCGGTAACCGCGTCGCGCCTTGGCTATCCGGAATTGTCGGGGATGGACCTGCTCGAACTGTTCGCCTTCGTCCATCCGGCGCGCTTCGTCGTGCCGACCACCGGGGGGCTGGCGCGGGTTCTCGACCTGCCAGTTCCCGGCGACGGGGCGGCGGAGAGCGGCTTTCTGCGCGATGCGGCGGCGCTGTTGCTCGACCGGCTCGGCGCGGCGGACTGGCGTGAACGGCACGGCGCGTACGGGATCGCGCAGGCGCTCGGCCGACTCCGCTGGAGCTGGGGGAGCGAGGTCGCGCGGCGGATCAAGGCCCCCGAACGTCCCGAACGGACGGTGTTCACGACGTTGCCGAAGTGGGAAGACGCGCCGCCCCGCGCCAAGCCGCGCGACGTCGCGGTCGCCGATGGCGAGGTCGACGCCCGCCTCGACCGGATGCTTGGGATCGGGGCCGAGCGCCGCGACGGGCAGCGCGCGTATGCCCGCGCCGCCGCGCATGCCTTCCGACCGCGCAGCCTCGCGTCCGCTCCCAATGTCGCGCTGATCGAGGCCGGGACGGGGATCGGCAAGACGCTCGGCTATCTCGCCCCGGCGACGTTGTGGGCCGAGACCGCGCAGGGGACGGTGTGGCTGTCGACCTACACCAAGGCGTTGCAGCGCCAGTTGGATCACGAGACCGCGCGCGCCTACGACCCGACGGTCAAGGCGGCGAAGGTCGTCGTCCGCAAGGGCCGCGAGAACTACCTCTGCCTGCTCAACCTCGAGGACGCGGTCCAGGGCGGGTTCGCCGGGCGGCCCGCGATCTTCGCGCAGCTCGCGGCGCGCTGGGCAGAATATAGCCGCGACGGCGACATGGTCGGCGGCGACCTGCCGGGGTGGTTGATGACCCTGTTCGGGCGCCCGGCGTTCGCCGCGCTGACCGATCGGCGCGGCGAGTGCGTCTACGCCGGCTGCCCGCACTACCGGACGTGCTTCATCGAACGATCGACCCGCGCCAGCATCCACGCCGACCTCGTCATCGCCAACCACGCACTGGTGATGATCAACGCCGTCCGCGGGCGCGCCGAGGGGGCGGCGATGACGCGGATCGTGTTCGACGAGGGGCATCATTTGTTCGACGCCGCCGACGCAACCTTCGCCGTCGCGCTGACCGGCAACGAGGCGATCGAGGTCCGCCGCTGGATTCTCGGCCCGGAGAAGTCCGCGCGCGGGCGGCGGCGCGGGCTGTCGGCGCGGCTGTCGGACCTGATCAGCTACGACACCGAAGGCGCGCTGGCGCTCGAGGAAGCGAGCCGTGCCGCTCGCGCCCTGCCCGCCGACGGCTGGGGCGCGCGGCTGGTTGCCGGCATCGCCGACGGGCCGGTCGAACTGCTCCTCGCCGCCGTCCGCGCACAGGTGTTCGCCCGCGCCGCCGACCGCCCCGGACACAGCGAAGCCGGCTATAGTCTCGAAACCGAGGTCGCCGAGGTCCAACCCGCGGTCGTCGAAGCCGCCGAGGGCGCGGCACAGGCCCTCGAAGCACTTTCGCGGCCGCTCGCGGCCCTCGAAGCGCGACTTGTCGCGGTCCTCGACGACGCCCCCGACTGGCTCGACGGCGCGGCGCGGGCACGAGTCGAGGGCGCGGCGGCGGGGCTGCGGCTGCGTTGCCAGACGCTCGGTAGCTGGGTCGGGCTGCTCGCGCGGCTCGGCGGCCCCGCCGACGCCGACTTCATCGACTGGTTTGCGGTCGACCGGATCGAGGGCCGCGAGCTCGACGTCGGCGTCCATCGCCACTGGCTCGACCCGACGCGGCCGCTGGCGAAGGCGGTGTTCGAACCGGCGCATGGTGTCATCGTGACCTCGGCGACACTGCGGGCGCGAACAGCGGTGCGGGCCAGTGCGGGCAACAGTGCGGCCAATGGCGCGGACAGCGGTGCGCCCGACGACGACTGGCGGACGTCGGAGCTGAGGACCGGGGTGACGCACCTCGCCTTGCCACCGCAGCGGTTCGCGGTTGACAGCCCGTTTGACTATGCGGCCAACGCCCGGGTGCTGATTGTCACCGACATCAAGCGCGGCGATATCCCCGCACTTGCGACCGCGTACCGGCGGCTGATCGAGGCGGCGGACGGCGGCACGCTCGGGCTGTTCACCGCGATCGCCCGGCTGCGCGCGGTCCACGCGCGGATCGCCGACCCGCTGGCGAAGGCGGGGTTTCCGCTCTACGCCCAGCACGTCGACCCGATCGACACCGGCACGCTCGTCGACATTTTTCGTGCCGAACCAAGGGCTTCTTTGATCGGTACCGATGCGCTCAGGGACGGCGTCGACGTCCCCGGTCAGTCGCTGCGCCTCGTCGTTATGGAGGGGGTGCCGTGGCCGCGCCCGACCGTCCTCCACGCCGCGCGCCGAGCGGCATTTGGCGGCGCGGCGTACGACGACCTCGTCACCGCCGGGCGGCTCGCGCAGGCGTTCGGGCGCCTGATCCGCCGCGCCGACGACCGCGGCACCTTCGTCCTGATCGGCCCCGCTGTACCAAGCCGGCTCCTCACCGCTTTCCCCGCCGGCACCCGCATCGACCGCGTCGGCATCGACGCCGCCGTCGCCGCCGTCCGCGACAGCCAGCACATCGCTGCACCCGTCGATTAAACCTTCGTTGTCATATTCGTGCGCTACCGCTAGGCCCGAATTCTGGTGACGAAGGGCCGACGCCGGTGAAGACGCTGACCTTGCTGCGCCATGCCAAGTCGACGTGGGACGACCCCGTCGAGCGCGATTTCGATCGGCCATTGAACGGTCGCGGGCGCCGTGCGGCGGCGCGGATCGGGCAATGGCTGCGCGACGAGGGGCGCGGCGATGATGGCGCACCCTTCGACCATGTCCGCGCGTCCCCGGCGGTGCGTGTCCGCCAAACCATCGAGGGTGTCGAGGACGGGTTGCGGCGGCGGCTGAACCCGATGTTCGACGCGCGCATCTATCTCGCAAGCGCGGTGACATTGCTCGATATCGTCCAGGGTTTCGAAGAATCTGCAGCGACCGCGCTGCTGATCGGCCACAACCCGGGGCTCGAGGACCTGCTCCTGCTCGTCACCCCCGACGCCGATCCGTTGCGGGGGGAGGCCGAGATCAAATATCCGACGGCGACCCTCGCGGTCCTCGACCTCGATATCGCGACGTGGCGCGACGCCGGCGCCGGCTGCGCGCACCTGCGCCACTTCATCCGCCCGCGCGACCTCGACGCCAGCCTCGGCCCGGACGACTGAGGCCGAGCGCCCGCGACCCTGGAAGGTTACACAAGTCCACTGAACGACCAGCTTTTCGCGGTCACCGACGTACCCTCAGGGCATCCGGGCAGCGCGCTAATCGGCCGCTGGTCAGGCGCGGAAGGTTACACAAGTCCACCGAACGACCAGCTTTTCACGCCCGCGAGCGGCGGTCAGCTGCTGCACATCGAGGAATCGCGGGCTTCGGCACAGTGCTTCGGCATCGGCACCCGGGAGTTACCAGCAATGAGAAAGAGCATGCCACCGGCGGATACGCACCGGGTCGAACGCTCGATCATAGCCGATCGCCGACCCTGTAGGACAGCGCTGGCTCGCGACCAACAGCGATGTCGCCCTACCGGTACGTCGGCCTGACCTCGGCGAGGTCGTTGCGGATCGTCGTCGCGGCGACCCCGCCCTCGCCCATCGCATGGCTGATCTGGTCGAGTCCGAGGACGACGTCGCCCGCGGCATAGAGGCCCTTGATGCTCGTTCGCTGGTGCGTGTCGACGATGACGCAGCCGGCGTTCTCGGTCTTCGCGCCCAGCGCTTCGGCGAGTTCGGAGTGGATTTCCGATCCGAGCGCCGGATAAACGCTAGCGAACGAGAGTCGCCCGTCTGCCGCCGTGAACGAAAGACCGTCGCCGCCGAGGGTGAAGTCGCGGGCCGGACCGTCGATCAGGACGACACCCGCGTCGGCAAGCCTGCCGCGTTGCTCAGCCGTCAAATCGTGCGGCCCGTCGGCGGCGACGAGCGTGACGTCGCCGGTATAGCCGCGCAGGAACAGCGCCTCCTTGGTCCCGCGGTCGCTGGTACCGATGATGCCGACCTTGCGATCGGTAACCTCATAGCCGTCGCAGATCGGGCAATAGCGCAATGCGCCCGCGGCGAGAGCGGCGTCGTGGAGGGCGTCGTCGATTGCCGGGCGGTGGTTGAACACGCCGGTCGCGAGCAAGACGGCGCGCGCGCGGACGGACCCGGCGCTGCCGTGCGCGACGAAGCTGTCGCCGTCACGCTCCATGCGCTCGACCCGGTCGACGACGACCGACGCGCCATATTCGACGGCCTGCTCGCGCATCGCCGCGACGAGCGCAGTGCCGGTAATCCCGCCGGGGTAGCCGGCGTGGTTACGCGTCAATGGGATGGTTTCGGCGCGGCTATGCCCGGCATCGACGACGATCGTCCGCAGGTGGAATCGCGCGAGATAGATTGCGGCGGTCAGCCCCGCCGGGCCACCGCCGACGATGACGACATCGCAATCCTCTGCCTCGGCCATCGCGCGCTCCCTATCGTCCGGCAGGGGGTCAAAGCGCGGACGAGACCGTCCTGTTCCGTGCGGCTTTTTTGTCCGCCTTGCGCTGGGCCTCATCGGCCTTGCGCTGCGCTTCCTCAGCTTTGCGCGCACGTTTGCCGCGCCTGCGGTCGCGCTCTTTCTGCCCCGGAGCGACGGTGTTGATCCCGGCCCCGACGATCCGGATCGGCGCGATGACGACGTCGGCCGCCGCACCGACGACGGTCGAGACGCAGCCGCCGAGGCCGAGAAGCAGCCCGGCGACGGCGACCTTGCGGATCAAACGGTGAAGCTCTCGCCGCAGCCGCACTGCCCCTTGGCGTTAGGGTTGTTGAAGACGAAGCCAGCGGCGAAATCGTCCTCGGCCCAGTCCATCTCGCTGCCGATCAGGTACATCAGCGAGCCGCCGTCGATGAAAAGCGTCCCGCCCGGGGTCGCGACCGCCTCGTCGCCGGGCTTGGCTTCGGTAACATAGGTCAATGAATAAGCGAGGCCAGAGCAGCCGCGCTTGGGGGTGGTCAGCCTGACGCCGGCAGCGGCTTCGGGGGCCTTTGCGATCAGGTCGGCGATGCGTGCGGCGGCGTTGGCGGTCACGGTGATCGGCGCGGGACGCGGGCGGCGGACACGCGGGGCGGTCGGCGCTTCGGCGAGGGCGTCCATCAAAGCATCCCCAGTTCGAGCTTGGCCTCGTCGGACATCTTGCCGGGGTCCCATGCCGGGTCCCAGACGAGATTGACGTCGGCGGTGGCGACTCCGGGGACGGTCATCACGCGCATCTCGACCTCGCCGGGCATCGTCTCGGCAACCGGGCAGTGCGGCGTCGTCAGCGTCATCGACACGGTGACATGGCCCTCGTCGACCTCGACGCCATAGATCAGGCCGAGGTCGTAGATGTTGACCGGGATTTCGGGGTCGAAGATGCCGCGCAGCGCCTCGATCACCGCGTCATGGACCTCGCCACCGGGCGCATCGGCTGGAATGGTCGCGGGGGGCTGGTTGAGAAAGCCTTCGAGATAATCGCGCTGATGAGCGGAGCCGACCGGGGGCGCTTTCGCCACGACGGGGGCTTCGTCGACTTCGACGGTGGTGAAGCTGCGCCCAGTCTCGTTGAGATCGCTCATCCGAAGATCCTCGTCACTCGCTTGACCCCGTCGACCAGCCGCTCGACGTCGCTCATATCGTTGTACACCGCGAAGCTCGCGCGCGCCGTCGCCGGCACCCCGAGCGCGTGCATCAGCGGCTGGCAGCAGTGATGCCCGGCGCGGATGGCGACCCCGCCCTCGTCCAATATGGTGCCGATATCGTGCGGATGCACCCCGGCGACCGCGAAGCTGACAATGCCCGCCGACGCGTCGGGGCCGAACAAGGTTACCGAGTTGATCCCGCGCAGGGCATCGCGCGCGGCGAGGGCGAGACTGCGTTCGTGCGCGTCGATGACGTTGATGCCGATGCCCTCGACATAGTCGATCGCCGCCGCCAGCCCGATCGCGCCGACGATGTGCGGGGTGCCCGCCTCGAAGCGCGCGGGGGCGGGGGCGTAGGTCGTGCGCTCGAAGGTCACCGTCTCGATCATCGAGCCGCCGCCGTGCCACGGCGGCATGGCGCCGAGGATCTCGCGGCGCGCCCACAGCACGCCGATCCCGGTTGGCCCGTAAAGCTTGTGACCCGAGAAGGTATAGAAATCGGCGCCGAGCGCGGCGACGTCGATCGCCAGCCGGGGGGCCGCCTGGCAGCCGTCGACGAGGAGAAGCGCCCCGAATGCGTGCGCGGCGGCAGCAACCCGGGCGATGTCAGTGACGCCGCCCAGGACGTTCGAGATGTGCGTCACCGCGACGAGTTTCGTCCGCGGGGTCAGCATGGCTTCGAGCGCGTCGAGGTCAATCTGATGATCGGCGGTAAGCGGGGCGACGTCGATCTCGATCCCGGTGCGGTCACGGAGCAACTGCCACGGCACGATATTGCTGTGGTGTTCGAGCGCCGAGATCAGGATGCGGTCGCCGGGCTTGAGGCTGTTGCCCCACGAATTGGCGACGAGATTGATCGCCTCGGTCGCGCCGCGAACGAAGACGATCTCGTCGGCGCTTCCGCCGATGAAGCGCGCGACGGTCGCACGCGCTGCCTCGTAACGCTCGGTCATCGTCGCCGAGCGGGCATAGACGCCGCGATGGACGGTCGCATATTCCGGGCCATAGGCGCGCGCGATCGCGTCGATGACGACGGCGGGCTTCTGCGCGGTCGCGGCGGAGTCTAGGTACGCCCAATTGTCGGCGAGGCCGGGGAAATCGGCGCGGTGGTCGTGGCGGAGGTTGAAGACGGGGGCGTTCATGCCGCGCTCCGCAGCCAGTCGACCGCCAGCGCCGCAAACGCTTCGTTGCCGGTCAGCGCGTCGGCGATGAACGCCTCCGTCAGCAACGCCTTCGCCTCATCGGGGCCGACGCCGCGGCTGGCGAGGTAGAACAGGGCCTGAGCGTTCAATTCGCCGACCGTAGCACCGTGGGCGCACTTGACGTCGTCGGCGAAGATTTCGAGTTCGGGCTTGGCGTTGGCGGTCGCCGAGCGCGACAGCAGCAGCGCCTTGACCGACTGGACCGCGTCGGACTTCTGCGCGTCGCGGGCAACCGCGACCTTGCCGAGGAAGCTCCCCGTCGCGCGGTCGTCGAGGACGCTGCGGATCGTCTGGTGGCTCGTCGCATTCGGCTCCGCATGGCGGACGGTGGTGACGATTTCGAGCGTCTGCTCACCGCGCCCGAGGATCACTCCGCCGAGACCGAAGTGCGCGCCGTCGCCAAGCGTGATGTCGAGCGCGACTCGGCCATAGGTGCCGCCGAAATTGAGCACGGTCATGTCGAACCGCGCCCCGGCTTCGACGGTGATGTCGAGCTGGACGATCCCGACTGCGCCGTCGGCGGCATCCTGAAGGATATCGCGGGTCAGGCTCGTCCCGGCGGGAACGACGACGACTTCGGGGGCCGCGACCGGCCAGACGCGCGCGACGGCGGCGAGGTCGCTATAGCGCCACGCCTCGTCGCGGCGGGTCGGCAGCGCGGTCGTGCGGCCCGTCACGCGGCAATGTCCTGATAGCCGTCGCGCTCGAGCGTCAGCGCGAGTTCGGGGCCGCCGCTGCGGACGATTCGCCCGCCGACGAGGACGTGGACACGGTCGGGAACGACATAGTCGAGCAGGCGCTGGTAATGGGTGATGAGCAACGTCGCGCGGCTCGGCGAGCGCCCGCGGTTGATCCCGTCGGACACCACGCGCAGCGCGTCAATGTCGAGGCCCGAATCGGTCTCGTCGAGCACCGCGACTCGCGGATTGAGGACCGCCATCTGCACCATCTCGTTGCGCTTCTTCTCGCCGCCCGAGAAGCCGACGTTGACCGGGCGCTTGAGCATATCCATCGACAGGCCGAAGCCCTCGGCCTCGGTCTTGACCAATTTCATGAACTCGGCCCCCGATGCCTCGGCCTCGCCGCGCGCACGGCGCTGGGCGTTGAGCGCGGTGCGGAGGAAGGTCAGGTTCGACACGCCGGGGATTTCGACCGGATATTGCAGCCCGAGGAACAGCCCCGCCGCCGCGCGCTCATGTGCATCGAGGGCGAGCAGGTCGGTCCCGTCGAGCGTTACCGAACCCGCCGTGACCTCATAGCCCGCGCGCCCGGCGAGGACATACGACAGCGTCGATTTGCCGGCACCGTTCGGCCCCATGATCGCGTGGACCTCGCCCGCGGCGACGGTCAGGCTCAGGCCGTTGAGGATCGCCTTGCCGTCGACGGTCGCGTGAAGGTCGGTGATGGTCAGCATTATTGGGCTTTTTCCTGGTCGAGCTTGGTGCTGACAGCGGTGACGACCGTCTGGCTGCGAAGATCGGTTTCGATCGCCAGCACCGACTGTTCGGCGACGGCGGCGTTATACTCGGCCGACTCCTTGGGGGCACCGATGCGGCGGAACTTGCTGACCTCGGTGACGAGCTTGGCCCGCACCGGCATGCATTCCTTGAATGTCGCGTCGGCGGCATCGGCGGCCTGTGTCGTCGGGGTTGCGAGCCGCTTGACCGTGGTGTCGAGGCAGTTCGCATAATCGTTGGTCGCCGCATCGACCTTGGCGCGCGCCAGTTGGCCGTCGACGGGAGCGCGCGTCGGCGGCGCATCGCAGGCGGCTAGGGCGAGCAGCCCGATCAAGACGAGCCGATTATCCAACGCTGCCCTCCAGGCTGATGCCGAGCAACTTCTGCGCCTCGACCGCGAACTCCATCGGGAGCTGCTTGAGCACCTCGCGGCAAAAGCCGTTGACGATCAGCGCGACCGACTCCTCCGCGTTAAGCCCCCGCGACATCGCGTAGAAAAGCTGGTCGTCGCTGATCTTCGACGTCGTCGCCTCATGCTCGATCTGCGCGATCGGGTTGCGCACCTCGATGTACGGGACGGTATGCGCCCCCGACTGCGACCCGAGCAGCAGCGAGTCGCATTGGGTGAAGTTGCGGACATTCTCCGCCGACGCCGCGACGCGAACGAGCCCGCGATAGGTGTTGTCCGACCGCCCCGCCGAGATCCCCTTCGACACGATCGTCGAGCGAGTGTTCTTGCCAAGGTGGATCATCTTGGTGCCGGTGTCGGCTTGCTGGCGGTTGTTGGTCACCGCGACCGAGTAGAATTCGCCGACCGAGCCCTCGCCCGACAGGACGCACGACGGGTATTTCCACGTGATCGCGCTGCCGGTTTCGACCTGCGTCCAGCTAACCTTCGACCGCGCACCTTTGCACAACGCGCGCTTGGTGACGAAGTTGTAAATCCCGCCGACGCCGTTGACGTCGCCCGGGTACCAATTCTGGACGGTCGAGTATTTGATCTCGGCATCGTCCATCGCGATCAGCTCGACGACCGCGGCGTGAAGCTGGTTCTCGTCGCGCATCGGCGCGGTGCAGCCTTCGAGATAGCTGACATGGCTGCCCTTGTCGGCGATGATCAGCGTGCGCTCGAACTGGCCGGTGTTGGCGGCGTTGATCCGGAAATAGGTCGACAATTCCATCGGGCAGCGAACGCCTTCGGGGATGTACACGAAGGTGCCGTCGGAGAAGACCGCACTATTGAGGCAGGCGAAGAAGTTATCACGGACCGGCACGACCGAGCCGAGATATTTGCGGACGAGGTCGGGAAATTCCTTCACCGCCTCGCTGATCGAGCGGAAGATCACCCCGGCGCGCTCGAGTTCGGCGCGGAAGGTCGTCGCGACGCTGACGCTGTCGAACACTGCATCGACCGCGATCCGGCGCGACCCCTCGACACCGGCGAGCATTTCCTGCTCGGCGATCGGGATGCCGAGCTTCTCGTAAGTCTTGCGGATTTCGGGGTCGAGTTCGTCGAGCGAGCCGATCGTCGCCTTCGCCTTCGGCGCGGCGTAATAATAGGCGTCCTGATAGTCGATCGGCGCGACGTTGAGCTTGGCCCAATCGGGCGCTGTCATCGTCTGCCAATGCCGGAACGCCTTCAGGCGCCAGTCGAGCAGCCACTCGGGCTCGGACTTCTTCGCAGAAATATAGCGGACGGTGTCCTCGGTCAGGCCCTTGGGCGCCATCTCCGATTCGATGTCGGAGACGAAGCCCCATTTATACGTCGCAAGGTCGTCGACCGCGTCGTGCGCGGCGTCGTTGCGGAAGGGGGCGGTAAGCTGGTCGGTCACGCGACTACCTCGATCTGGGCCATCGCCACCTGCGCCACCGGACCGGCAAGGTCGGCAAGCGTCACGGCGGCGAGGGCAGCGCGTACCGCGACGTTGATCGGACGCCAATGCGGGCGAACCGCACAGCTTCCTTCAAGCGCGCACGCCGATACTTCACCATGCTGGCAGTTGGTCAGGGCGATCGGGCCATCGACCGCCTCGACAATGTCGGCGACGCTGATCGCCGCCGTTTCCCGCGCCAGCCGAAACCCGCCGGCGACACCGCGCGAACTGGCGAGCAGCCCGGCGCGCTTCAACAATCCCATGACCTTGGCGACCGTCGGCGCAGGAATGCCGGTCCGCGCCGCCACCGCCGCCGCCGACAGGCAGCAGTCGGGACTGCGCGCTGCCGCAGTCATCACGACCACCGAATAATCGGCGAGGTTGGTCAGGCGGAGCATGAAGCGCGCACGGTCCTTAAAAGCGGAGCGAATTGGTGCGGCTTATGTGGGGGAGGGCGCCGCCAAGTCAAGCGCTGCGGGCAACATCGCCGTCAGCCGCGCGCTCCATTCGTCGATCCCGGCACGGCTGGCGAGCAGATCCTGGCGGATTTCGATCTCGACATACGGCAGTCCCGCCGCGAAGGCGTGGCGCGGGATCGTGTAGTCGATGTTGTCCATCGCGTACGGATCGTTGTCGCCGACGACGAGCGCGCGGTCAGCGCGGAACACCGTAAGCATCGCCTTCGCCAAGGCGTCGTTCGCGCCGTTGTGGAGGACGCCGCAATGCCATGGCCGCGCGAACCCGCGCATCTCGGGGGTGAAGCTGTGGAGCGCAACGAGCTGGGTCGGTTGTCCTCCCGCAATCCGCCGCTCGAGCTCGGCAGCGATGACGGCATGGTACGGCGTATGGATAGCTGCGACCCGCGCGGCGCGCGCAGCCGCGGTGAGCGCGGCGTTGCCCGGGACGGTCGTGCCGTCGCTCACTGCGGGAATCGCGTCGGCCGCACCCGGATCGCGGTTGCAGTCGATCACCAGCCGCGAATAGACCTGCCGGATGAAAACGGCGTCGAGCGCGGCCGCAAGCCGCTGGCCGAGCTCGGCAATCCCGATGTCCCAGCCGATGTGGCGCGACAATTCGGCGTCGCCCAGCCCGAGGTTGGCGAGCGCATTGGGAACCACGCGCCCGGCGTGATCGCCGATCAACAGGAACGATGACCGGCCCGATGGGTTGACCACCGCCGCTGCATCGGGTTCGTTCTGGTCGAGCAAGCCTTGGATCCTCCATGCCGATCCTGACCATCGCGCATATCACGACCTACGCCTACCGCCAGCCGGTCGCGTTCGGCGATCACCGGATCATGGTCCGCCCGCGCGAAAGCTACGACCAGCGGCTGTTGGCTTCGCGGCTCGACATCGACCCGGCGCCGTCCGAGGTCCGCTGGCTCCAGGACGTGTTCGGCAATTCGGTGGCAATCGCGTGCTTCAATCGCCGCGCGACGAGGTTGCGGATCGCCGGGCACACCCGACTCGATCACCGACCGCAGGCGATCGAGGCCGTCGCGGTCGAAAGCTATGCGCGGCGCTACCCGTTCACCTATTCGTCCGAGGACATGCCCGACCTGCTGCGCTCGATCGAGCGCCAGCACCACGACCCAGACCGCATCGTCGACCGCTGGGCGCGGAGTTTCATCGGTGGCGAGGGGCGGATCGAAACGACCGAGCTGCTCGCGACGATGACGGCAACGATTCGGCGTGAGTTCGCCTATCTTGCGCGGCACGAAGCGGGAACGCAGACGCCGATCGAAACGCTCCAGCGGCGGCGCGGAACCTGCCGTGACTTCGCTGTGCTGATGATCGAGGCAGCGCGCGCGCTCGGCCTCGCCGCACGATTCGTGTCGGGCTACGTCTATGACCCGCATTCGAAGAACGATCGGCTCGGCGGCGGCAACACGCATGCGTGGGTGCGCATCTTTCTCCCCGGCTCGGGCTGGGTCGAATACGACCCGACCAACGGCATCGTCGGCAACGTCGGACTCGTCCGCGTCGCCATCGCCCGCGACCCGTATCAAGCGGTCCCGCTATCGGGAACGTGGAGCGGCTTCCCTGCAAGTGAACTCGGAATGGACGTGAGCGTTAACGTTACCGTCGACGATCCCGAGGAGTAAGACCGATGTTGATCCGCGCTGGTTATGACATCGCTTTCGCCGCGACCGCGCCGACGCCGATGATGGCGATGCTCAGCATCCACCCGTCGCGCAACAAGGATCTCAAGACGCCGCACCGGCTCCTCGCCAGTCCCGACGTCCCGACCTACGACTATGTCGATGCGTTTGGGAACACCTGCACCCGGCTAACCGTCCCGGCAGGCGGGGTGACGCTGAGCTGCGATTTCATCATCGAGGATAGCGGCATCCCCGACATCCAGTCGCCGCATGCGATCCAGCATCCGATCGAGGAGCTGCCTGACGACATCCTGATCTATCTGCTCGGCAGCCGCTACTGCGAGACCGACCGGCTGTCGGACACGGCATGGTCGTTGTTCGGCCACATCCCCGCGGGGTGGCAGCGGGTATTGGCGATCGTCAACTTTGCGCACAACCGGATCAAGTTTGGCTATCAGGATGCGCGTCCGACCCGGACGGCCTGGGACGCGCATCAGGAGCAGGTTGGCGTCTGCCGCGACTTCGCGCATCTTGCGATTACGCTGTGCCGCTGCATGAATATCCCGGCGCGCTATTGCACCGGCTATCTCGGCGACATCGGCGTCGAGCCGATCGACGCGGCGATGGATTTCAGCGCGTGGTTCGACGTCTATCTTGGCGGCGAGTGGCACACCTTCGATGCGCGCCACAACCAACCGCGGATCGGGCGCATCCTGATGGCACGCGGGCGCGACGCGACGGATACCGCGCTGACGACCGCCTTCGGTCCGGCGGTTCTCAGCCGGTTCGAGGTGCACACCGACGAAGTGCCTGAGGTCAATCCGGCGATGGGCGCGACTGCCGCGACCGGTGCCGCCGAGCAGTATATCTAGGCTGGGACGCAAAATGGCGGGGCCGCCGTGTCCGGCGGCCCCGCCAATCTGCACGAAGCCAGCTTAGGCTGTGACCGACACGCGGCGGCGGCGTGTGGCAAAACCGACGAGACCGAAACCGGCGATCATCATTGCCCAGCTGCTCGGCTCGGGGATCGTGTTGCCGCTGATGGTGTTGAAGAAGCCGACGGTGTGGTTGTCGGATTCATAACCAGCGTTCGCTGTCGTCTCGCGGAAGACGACCTTGTCGAACGTCCCCGAGAGATCGAAGAAGTTGATGAAGACGTACGGCTGGGTGTTGTTGTCGCCAAGGAACGGCGCATCGGGGTTGCCGAGGTAGGCGGGCTTCGAGATCGTCGCGGCAAGGACGCCGGCGGGGTTCAGCGTGCCGACAAGCGTTTCACCCTTGTAGAAATCGACGACGTTGCCGGTGTCGAGCGCCGAGAGGTAATAGCCGAAATAGTTGATCCCGTTCGGCACGGTGATCGGATCGGCGGTCAAGGTCAGGCTGTATGACGGCGTATAATCGAAGGCGACGGCATATTTGCCCGAACCGCCGGCACCGCCGTACTGGTCCGCATTATTGATCTGAAGGCCCGAATAGCTTCCCGTGATCGCACCGGAGGTGCCGAAATCGGTCGTGAACGACTGGCCGCTGCCGGTGCTGCGCGAGTTGAAATCCTCGACGCCGTCGATGTCGAAGCCGGCGCTGCTGTGTTCGACGCCCGGGTTTTCGTACGTGATCTTGAATGTGTCGAGAGCGAAGGCCGGAGCCGATACCACGAGGGCCAGGCCAAGGGCCGCAAGGGTCGATAGCGAACGCATCATAAAAAATCTCCCGAGCGCGACCTCTCGCCCGCTCGATCGTTACGTCGCAATAACCATGCCAGTCCTAAATAGTATTAAGGATATCATCGGTTTGCATTTCGCCCAAAGGCTTACGCGAACAATCATTGGAATATCGCAATTTCAGTTAATGATTATGCGAGGCAATTGTGTCGGATATCTTTACATTGGCGGTCCGCCGCGGGCTGTCCGACCGCCCCCTCGAAATATCGCAAGACTATTTTGCCGTGCGGCCGTCTTTCACCAACACTCCGCCTTTGATCACCACCGGGATCGCCTGCAGCAGCTTTACATCGCCCAGCGGATCGCCCGCGACCGCGATCATGTCACCCCAGTCACCCGGCTCGAGTGCGCCGACATCGGTCCGCCCGAGCGCGAGCGCCGCGGTCGTCGTCGCCGCGCGGATCGCTTGGAGCGGGGTCATGCCCCACTGGACCATCGTCGCGAACTGGCGCGCATTGGTGCCGTGCGGATAGACCCCGGCGTCGGTCGCGAAGCCCATCTTCACCCCGGCCCTGACCGCGCGCTGGAAGGTCTGGCGCTGCTTGAGGCCGATCGTCTTTTCCTTGTCGAGACTCTCCTGCGACGTGCCGTTCGCGGTGCCGGTCGCGAGGATATAATCGTCGTTGTAGATATCCATGTCGAAGAAGCTGCCGTGCGCCTTGGCGAGCGCGATCGTCGCGTCACTGGCGAGGCTGGCGTGTTCGATCGTGTCGACCCCCGCCATGATCGCGGTGCGGATGCCGTCGTCGCCGTGCGCGTGCGCCGCAACTTTCATTCCGAGCATGTGCGCCTCGTCGGCGATCGCCTTCATCTCGTCGAAGGTGAGCTGTTGCGCACCGACCGCGTCGCCGGTCGAGAACACGCCGCCGGTCGCGCAGATCTTGATGACCTGCGCGCCGTATTTGTGCAGCCAGCGGACCTTGGCGCGGGCCTCCTCGGGTGAATCGACGATCGACGCGTCCTTGCGGTCGTACGACGGCGGCAGCGTGGCGTTGTCGCAATGGCCGCCGGTCGCGCCGATCGCATACGCCGCGGTGATGATCCGCGGTCCAGCGATAAGGCCCGCGTCGATCGCCTGTCGCAGCGCGACGTCGTCGAAGTGGTCCGAGCCGACATTGCGGACCGTGGTGAAGCCCGCGTCGAGCGTCGTCTTCGCATTGGCGACCCCGACGATCGTCCAGAAGCCATCGGTATAGGCATAGCGCCGATAGCCCCCAATCGCGGCGTCGCCGGTCAGGTGGACGTGAAGGTCGATCAGCCCGGGAAGGAGGGTCATGCCGGGCAAGTCGATCCGCCGCGCGTCGGCGGGAATAGCGATGCCGCTGCCGCTCGCGACGACATGGCCGTCGGTGACGACGACGACGGGGTTGTCGATTGTCTTGCCGGTAGCGGGGTCGAGTAGGTGGGCGGCAGTGACTGCGATGGTTTCTGCGGTCGCGGGCGTGGCGAGGACGGCGGCGAGTAACAGTGTGCGGATCATGGTGGCCCCTCTAACTCTTCATCTTCCTCGTGGAGAGGCAACTGCCGCCCGCGCGGCGAATGAAAGTGGACCGGTGGCAACGACGTGGCAATACCAAGCACCTGGCTTCCGTGTCGCCCATGCGTGAGCGAGCATCTCACCATTGGTAAAACAGCGCAGGAACGCAAACCGCTGTCACATCGCCCGGAACATGATACATGGCAGCCATGCGCATGGTACTCGACACGGACGCAGTCGTCGCGGCGATGCGCTCGCCGACCGGAGGATCAGCGGCGCTGGTGCGGGCGGCGCGCCGGGGTGAGGTCGTGCTGACGGCGACCGTGCCGCTCGCGATCGAGTATGAGGCGGTGTGTTCGCGGGCCGAGCATGTCGTTGCGGCGGGGTTCTCGCCGGGTGATCTGATGGTGTTTCTCGATGCGCTGGTAGGCTTGCTCGAACCTGCCGACGTATGGTTCCTGTGGCGACCGCAGCTTCGCGACCCGGGCGACGAGCTTGTTCTCGAAGCAGCGGTCAACGGGCGGGCGGCGGCGATCGTCGGGTTCAACCGCCGCGACTTTGGCGTTGCTCCGGCGCGCTTCGGAATTACATTCATGACGCCCGGCGAGGCGTTGAGGAGGCTGATATGACCGACCGTCCCGCTCGGACCCCGACCTACCCGCTGCGCCTGCCCGCGTCGATCAAGCGTGAGGCCGAGCGCCTCGCTGCAACCGACGGCACCAGCTTCAACCAGTTCGTCGCCTCCGCCGTTGCCGAAAAGGTCGGCGCGATGCGGACGGCGGCGTATTTCACCGACCGGCGAGAGGCTGCGGACTGGGCGGCGTTCGACCGGCTGATGGGGCGAACGGGCGGAGTGCCGCCGCGCGACGGGGACGAGGTACCGACCGATCTTGCGACACGCTTCGGTCCGGCAGGCTGATCGACGCGACCGTCGGCCTGCTGCTGGCCGAGCGTCATCGGCAAGCTCTGGCTCGAGCCCTAATCGGCGTCGTCGACATCGACCTGCTCGCCCGTAACGCGCTGCGACAGCGCTGCCGCCATGAACGGGTCGAGTGCGCCGTCGAGAACATCCCCCGGCGCGGTGCTCGTGACCCCGGTCCGCAGATCCTTGACAAGCTGGTACGGCTGGAGGACGTACGATCGAATCTGGTGGCCCCAGCCGATGTCGGTCTTGCCCGCCTCGACCTCCGCCGACTCCGCTTCGCGCCGCGCGAGTTCGCGTTCGTACAGCCGGGCCTTGAGCATCTTCATCGCGGTCGCGCGGTTCTTGTGCTGCGAGCGCTCGTTCTGGCAGGCGACGACGACGCCGCTCGGCAGGTGGGTGATGCGGACCGCGGAGTCGGTGGTGTTGACGTGCTGGCCGCCCGACCCGGAGGCGCGGTAGGTGTCGATCTTCAAATCCTTGTCGTCGACGACGATGTCGATGTCGTCGTCGACCACCGGATAGACCCAGACGCTGGCGAAGCTGGTGTGCCGCCGCGCCGCGCTGTCGTACGGGCTGATCCGGACGAGGCGGTGGACGCCGCTTTCGGTCTTGGCCCAGCCGTATGCGCCCGCGCCCTTTAGAAGCAGCGTCGCCGACTTGATCCCCGCCTGCTCGCCGGCGTGATAGTCCATCAGCTCGACCTTGAAGCCGCGCTTCTCGCCCCAGCGGGTGTACATTCGCTGGAGCATCCCGGCCCAGTCCTGGCTCTCGGTCCCGCCCGCGCCCGAATTGACCTCGATATAGCTGTCGTTGCCGTCGGCCTCTCCGGCAAGAAGGGCTGCGACCTTGTCGGTCTCGGCCTTCGCTGCGAGCGCGCCCAGCGCGGCGACGCCGTCGTCGGCCATCGCGGTGTCGCCCTCCGCCTCGGCCATCTCGATCAGTTCGGAGGTGTCGGCCAGCTCGCTCTCGATCGCGCGCGTCGCCGAAATCGCCTCATCGAGACGACGGCGCTCCTGCATGACGGCCTGCGCGGCCTTGGGGTCGTTCCACAGCGTCGGGTCTTCAACCCGCGCGTTCAGTTCGTCGAGACGGCGGAGGGCGCGATCCCAGTCAAAGAAACCTCCTCAGCAGGTCGAGCGCCTGCTGAATTTTAACGACATGGGCTTCGCCCTCGGCACGCATTTTCGGTGGTCCTAAACTTCAATTGTCATCCCGGCGGTGGCCGAGAGTACAGATATAGGTGTGGGCAGCCCGCCTAGTATATCCCGCCGCTCTTGCGCAAGAAATCGGAGTCCGAGCGGACCACGACATGCCCCTTCTCCGCCACGGGGTCGCGCGCGAGGCTTCCGGTGCGGCGCGGTTCGCTCTCCGGTTTGAACGCCTCCCAAATGATCGACGCCTTGATGTCGGTGTCGTCGGGGGTGCCGCCGTAGACGCGCTTGCCCGAGCGGCGCTCGACCTTGACCATGCGGATGCCGGGGGCGACCTGGAACGGGATCTTCGGCATGTCCTTCAATGCGACGTCGGCGAATTCGTGGAACACCGGCACCGCGATCGTCGACCCCTGCGCGCCGCCGCCGAGCGGGCGCGGCTTGTCGTAGCCGAGGTACAGCCCGCCGACGAGGTCGGGGGTGCCGCCGACGAACCAGACGTTGGTCGGGCCGTTGGTCGTGCCGGTCTTGCCCGCCATCGGGCGTTCGAAGTCGCGCAGCCGGACGGCTGTGCCGCGGGTGACGACACCCTCCATCAGGTGGACGATTTGGTAGGCGGTTCGCGCGTCGATCGCCTGTTTCGGGACACCGCCGGGGCGGGGCATCGGCTCGCCGGCGTAGTCGGGCGTGTTGCAGCCGTCGCATTGGCGCTCGTCGGCGCGCCAGATGACCTTGCCGTCGCGGTCCTGGACGAAGTCGATCAGTGTCGGCGACATCTTGCGCCCGGCGTTGAACAGCTGTGAGTAGGCGTTGACCATGCGCCCGACCGTCGTATCGCCCGCGCCGAGCGCGATCGCCAAAACCGCCGGATAGTCGCCGACACCGAGCGCCTTCGCCTGCGCGACAACCTTGTCCATGCCGGTGTTGTACGCGACACGCACCGTCATCAGGTTGCGCGACTGTTCGAGCCCCCAGCGCAACGTCTGCGCCCCGGCATAGCCGCCGCCGAAGTTCTTGAAGCATTTGGTCCCGAGCGATTTGGTCTGGAAGACGCAATATGGCGCGTCGACGACGATCGACGACGGGGTGAAGCCGTTGTCCATCGCGGTCGCATAGACGATCGGCTTGAAGGTCGACCCCGGCTGGCGCAGCGCTTGCGTCGCGCGGTTGAAGCTCGATGCGCGCGCGTCGAAGCCGCCGACCATCGCCAGTACCCGCCCGGTGTGCGGGTCTTCGGCGACGAAGCCGCCCGAGATCGCCGGGATCTGCCGCAACGCGTAGCTGCGCCCCGACTTCGCCACGGGGACGACGTCGCCGGTCTTGAGCAGCCGCGCCGCCGGGATATTGTTGAGCGTGCTCGTCGCACTCGAGGCAAGCAGCGTGCCCGTCGAGCCGTCGGTGAAGCCGATGCGGAAGTCCTCGCCCTCCCGCCCGAGGACGACCGCCGGATACCAGTCGGCATAGCCGACGCCGAGATGCACCGACTGCAAGCGCTCGGGCCAGCCGTCGCTCGTATCGATATGCGCGGGGGCACCGTGCCAGCCCTTGCCGCGGTCGTAGCGGACGAGGCCGTCGCGCAATGCCTTCTCAGCAGCAGCCTGGAGCTTCGGATCGAGCGAGGTGCGGATCCACAGCCCGCCGCCGTAAACGCTGTTGCGCCCGTCGCCGGGTTTCTCGCCGAACTTGGCGATCAGCGTCCGGCGGACGTCCTCGAGGAAATAATCGCCGGTATCGAGCTTCGGCGGGGCGCGGTTCGCCACCGCGTCGATCGGCTCGGCGGTCGCTGCGGCTGCCTCGGCCTTGGTGATATAGCCGTTCGCCGCCATCTGGTTGAGCACATACGCCCGCCGCGCGAGCGCGCGTTCGACATGGACGGTTGGCGAATAGGTCGACGGCGCCTTGGGCAGGATCGCGAGATACGCATCCTGCGCAAGGTCGAGATCGGCGACCGACTTGCCGAAATACGACTGCGCTGCCGCCTCGACGCCGTAGCTGTTCCGCCCGAGGAATATCTGGTTGAGGTAGAGTTCGAGGATCTGCTGCTTGGTGAACGCCGCCTCGATCCGCCGTGCGAGCACCGCCTCCTTCAGCTTGCGGACGTAGCTGACCTCACCGTTGAGCAGCAGGTTCTTCGCCACCTGCTGGGTGATCGTCGAGGCGCCCTTGGGCCGGCCCGACGAGCCGAGGTTGGTCCATGCGGCGCGGGCGATGCCGAGGAAGTCGATTCCGCCGTGGTGGAAGAAGTCCTTGTCCTCGGCCGAGATATACGCCTGGACCAGCCGCGGCGGCAGTTCGTCGTAGCTCAGGTACAGGCGACGCTCGCGGCTGAAGCTCGTTAGGATCGTGCCGTCGTTGCCGCGCACGGTCGACGGCAGCGGCGCGGCGTATTCGGCGAGTTTCGACGCATCGGGCAGCCCGGTCGTCACCCACGCATACAGTCCGACCGCGGCAGCCGCGCCGAGCAGGACGAGCACGCCGAGAATGATTGCGGCGGTGCGGAGACGGCGGGCGGTGGTCACGGGGCGGGGTATAGCATGGCCGCGCGCGGGTGAAAGCGTGGTCTGTCGCGCCGCTATTTCAGTCGCATCGCGATCCCGGCGACGACCAGCCGGACATCGTCGACAGCGGCGGCGACTTGCTGGTTCAGTCGCCCGGCGACGTCGCGGAACTGCCGTGCAAGCGCGTTGTCGGGGACGATTCCCCAGCCGACTTCGTTGGTGACGAGGACGATGATCCCTGCGGAGGACGCGATTGCCGCGACAAGCTCAGCGCCTGCCGCGTCGGCGTCGACCCCGGCAAGCATGGTGTTGCTTGCCCACAAGGTCAGGCAATCGACCAGAAGCGTGCGACCGGCACTCGCCTCGCGGACGATTGCCTCGGGGAGGTCGAGCGGGCTTTCGACCGTGCGCCAGCGGGCATCGCGGTCGCTGCGATGGCGGGCGATGCGGTCGCGCATCTCGTCGTCGAACGCCTGCGCGGTGGCGATGAAGACGAGCTCGCCGCCGGAGGATTCGGCCGCGCGTTGTGCCAGCCGGCTCTTGCCCGAACGCGCGCCGCCGATGAACAAGGTCGATCGTGTCTCGGTCAAACTTGCTTGCCCCCGCCGCCGCGCGCCGATAAGGCGTCGATCGTGACAGGTTCCCAGAGATGGGATGAAAAGGGAACCCGGAAGCAGACAGTCGGTCTGTAATCCGGGGCTGTGCCCGCAACTGTAACCGGCGAGCCTTCGCCCAAGTGCCACTGGAGTTTACGCTCCGGGAAGGCGGGATGAAGGTGCTGACCCGGGAGCCAGGAGACCTGCCTGTCGCGGTCGTACCTTCGCGTGGACGGGGTGTTCCAAGCGATCGAGGTGAAATCCTCGCGTGTCGACGTCGTCGGGGTCGTGCGCGCGGGAAAGCTCCCGTGTCTTCGCGAATGCTGATGCGTGCCACCGGTGCATGCGGCCCCTTGTTGTCGATCAAGGGGATACCAATGCGCTCATTTCATATTCTACTCGCCTCCACCGGCCTCGTCCTGACCGCCGCCGCCCGCGCCGACGATGCGCCCGATACGATCGTCGTCACCGCCGACCGCACGCCCGAGCCGCTGTCGCGGGTCGGCCAGTCGATCACCGTCATCGACGCCGCCGAGATCGCCCGCCGCCAGGACAACACGGTCGTCGATCTGCTCCGCACCGTTCCGGGGGTCAGCTTTGCCCGCAACGGCGGCATCGGCACCGCGACGTCGGTGTTCATCCGCGGCGCTGAAAGCGACCAGACCGTCGCGCTGATCGACGGCATCAAGCTCAACGACCCGTCGGCTCCCGGCGGCGGCTTTAACTTCGGCAACCTTCTCGTCGGCAACATCGCCCGCGTCGAAATCCTGCGCGGCCCGAGTTCGGTGCTGTGGGGCAGCCAGGCGATCGGCGGCGTCGTCAATTTGATCACCGTCCCGCCGACCGACGATCTCCACATCAACGCGCGCGGCGAATACGGCTACCGCAACACCGGGCAGGGCGTCGCCAACGTCTCGGACAAGTTCGGTCCGCTGTCGGCGAGCTTCGGCGGCGGCTATTTCCGCACCGACGGCATCTCGGCGTTCGACGAGCGCAAGGGCGGCAAGGAGAAGGATGGCTATCGCAACTACGGCGCGAACGCCAACTTGAACCTTGCACTGAACGACAACGTGTCGGTCGACCTTCGCGGCTGGTATTCGGATAGCCGCGTTGGGTTCGATGGCTTTCCGCCGCCGAATTTCAGCCTGGGCGACACCACCGACTATGGCACGACGCGCGAGATCGTCGGCTATACCGGGATCAACGCCGCGCTGTTCGACGGGCGGCTCCACAACCGGCTCGGCTTCGCGATCACCGACACCCGCCGTCACAATTATGACGGGACGGCCGCCAACGCCGAGACCTTCGCCGGTAATGGGCGCAACGAGCGCTTCGAATACCAGGGCGTCGCCAACATCGTCACCGGCGTCGATGCGACCTTCGGGGCCGAGCGCGAACGTTCGCACTTCACGACGTCGAGCTTCGGCGGACCGGTGACGATCGGGACGCAGACGTTGACCAGCGGCTACGGCCAGGTCGTCGTGACGCCCATCACCGGCCTTACCGCAACCGGCGGCGCGCGCTACGATAGCCACAGCCGCTTCGGCGGGACGACGACGCTCGCAGGCAGCGGCGTCTACACCCCGAACGACGGCGGCACGACCTTCCGCGCGAGCTATAGCGAGGGGTTCAAGGTGCCGTCGCTCTACCAGTTGCAGAGTGAATACGGGAACCAGCTGCTCCGCCCCGAACGCTCGCGCGGCTGGGACGCCGGGGTCACCCAGCGCGGCCTTGAAGGACGGATCGAGGCGAGCGCGACCTACTTCAGCCGCACCAGCAAGGACCTGATCAACTTCATCTCGTGCAACACGCCGCTGACCGGGATCTGCGTCAACCGCCCGTTCGGGACGTACGACAATGTCGCGCGGGCGGTGAGCAAGGGCGTCGAGCTGACATTGTTGGTCCGACCGATCGACGCGCTGACGCTCCAGGCAAATTATACCTCGCTCGATGCCGAGAACCGCTCGCCCGGCGACGTCAACTTCGGCAAGCAGTTGCTCCGGCGGCCGAGCCAGACCGTCAATGTCCTGCTCGACTACCATTGGAGCTTCGGGCTCGACACCGGCGCGACGGTCACCCACGTCGGGCGCAGCTTCGACAATGCGTCGAACACGCGGCGGCTGCAGGGTTATGTCGTCGCCGACCTCCGCGCGGCGTATCCGCTGACGAAGCAGATCGCGGTCACCGCGCGCGTCGAGAACCTGTTCGACGAGAAGTATGAGACGACCTACGGTTATGGGACGACCGGGCGCGCGGCGTACGGCGGTATCCGGCTGAGCTACTAAAGCGATGACCGGACTCGCCGATCATGCTCTGAGTGCAGGTCGGCGGGTCCGGTGGCGTGACGTTGCAATTACCTTGCAGGAGAAGCCGTCGTGACCGAGACGCCCGAGGATCATGCCCGCCACAATGCGCGGATGGCGCGGGTCCAGGCGGCCCGCGCGCGGATGCAGGAGCGGCGGACGCTCGAACGCGGCCTGCTCATCGTCCACACCGGCAACGGCAAGGGAAAGTCGTCGTCGGCGTTCGGTATGGCGATCCGCAGCCTCGGCTGGGGGATGAAGGTCGGCATCGTCCAATATGTGAAGGGCGGCTGGGAGACCGGCGAAAAGACCTTTTTCCACGCCTATCCCGACCTGCTGACCTTCGAAGTGATGGGCGAGGGCTTCACCTGGGACACGCAGGACCGCGCCCGCGACATCGCCGCCGCGCGCGCGGCGTGGGAGCGGTCGAAGGAGCTGATCCTCGATCCGTCGTACGAGTTCGTCATTCTCGACGAGCTCAATATCGTCCTGCGCCACGACACGCTGCCGATCGCCGAGATCGTCGATTTCTTGCGCGACCGCCCGCTGACCAAGCATATCTGCATCACCGGGCGAAATGCGAAGCCCGAGCTGATCGAGCTCGCCGACCTCGTCACCGAGTTCGAGGAGGTCAAGCATCCGTTCAAGGCAGGCTTCAAGGCGCAGAAGGGCGTCGAATATTGATCGGCGTGCTCGCCCTCGCGCTCGCCGCAGCGACCTCCGGTCCCCGGATCGTCTCGCTCAACCCGTGCGTCGACGCGGTGCTGATGCAGGTCGCCGACCCCGTGCAGATCGCGGGGATCAGCCATTATTCGCAGGACCCCGAGGCGACTTCGATCCCGCTCGCCCTCGCCCGCCGCTTCAAGGCGACGTCGGGGACCGCCGAGGAGGTCGTCGCGCTCGCCCCCGACCTCGTCATCACCGGGTCGCATGTCGCGCCGTCGACGATCAATGCGCTGCGGCGGATGCACGTGCGGATGCTCAAGCTGCCGGTGCCCGAGACGATCGCCGAGAGCGACGCACAGATCCGTACCATCGCCGCCGCGATCGGCCATGACGCGGCGGGCGCGGCGCTGGTCGCGCGGATCGACGCCGCCGTCGCCGCCGCCGTACCTTCCCACGGGCCGCCGGTCGACGCGCTGATCTGGCAGGGCGGCGGGCTGGTCCCGGGGTCGGGAACGCTCGCCGACGAACTGCTCCGGCGGACCGGGTTCCGCAACCTCAGCGCGAGCTACGGCCTTAAGAAATGGGACGTGCTGCCGGTCGAATATCTCGTCGACCGGCCCCCCGCGGTGCTGCTGTCGGTGACCAAGTCGCGCGGCCAGCCCGACCGGATGCTGTCGCACCCGGCGGTCGCGGCGCTGGCGAGCCACATCGCGGTGCGCCCGTACCCGTTCCGCCTGCTGCAATGCGCCGGGCCGACGATCATCACCGCCGTCGCGCAGCTGGCGGCGATCCGCGCCTCGGTGGCGCGATGAGCGTTGCGCGTTTCTCGCTGCTGCTCGTGCTGGCGATCGTCGCAGCGGCGGCGCTGTCGTTGATCGCAGGCAAGGTTTGGGTGCCGTTCGACGCGTGGCGCGCGACCGATCCACGCTGGCTGATCATCGCCGAACTAAGGCTGCCGCGCACCGTCCTCGCGATCGTCATCGGCGCGGCGCTCGGCCTGTCGGGCGCGGCGATGCAGGGCTATCTGCGCAACCCGCTTGCCGATCCCGGACTGTTCGGCGTGTCGGCGGGGGCGGCGCTCGGTGCGGTGCTGTCGCTGTATTTCGGCTTTGCGGTGTCGGCGCTCGTCCTGCCGGCGTTCGCACTCGCCGGCGCGGCAGGAACGATGCTGATCCTCGCGCTCCTCGCCGGACGCTCGGGCAGCCTGATCGTCTTCGCGCTCGCGGGCGTGATCGTGTCGAGCGTCGCCGGGTCGCTGACCGCGCTCGCGATCAGTGTCGCGCCGACGCCGTTCGCGGTGACCGAGATCGTCACGTGGTTGATGGGGGCGCTGACCGACCGCAGCTGGGACGACGTCAGGATCGCGCTGCCGCTGGTCGCGTTCGGCGCGGTGATGATCGCCGCGACCGCGCGTTCGCTCGACGCGCTGACACTCGGCGAGGCGGCGGCGCGGTCGATGGGGGTCGACCTCGCGCGGCTGCAATGGCTGATCGTTGGCGGCGTGGGGTTGTGCATCGGTGCCTCGGTCGCCGCCGCCGGGATCATCGGCTTCGTCGGGCTGATGGTGCCGCACATGGTCCGCCGCGTCGTCGGCGGGCGGCCTTCGGCGACACTGCTGCCATCGGCGCTCGGCGGCGCGTTGCTCCTGCTCCTCGCCGACATCGCGTGCCGTGCGATCCCGACGGTCAGCGAGCTTCGCCTCGGGATCGCGATGGCGCTGCTCGGCGGCCCCTTCTTCCTCTGGTTGCTCGCCTCGATGCGGCGGTCGCTGGCATGACCGGGCTTGCCACCACCGGGCTCACCGTCCGCTTCGGCGGTCGCGCCGTTCTCGACCGCGTCGACATCGCCTGCGCCCCCGGCAAAGTCACCGCGCTGCTCGGTCCGAATGGAGCAGGCAAGAGTACATTACTCGCCTGTCTCGCCGGACTGCGTGAGCCTGACGAAGGTATCGCGACGCTCGACGGCACCGGCGTCCTCGCGCTCGACCGCCGCGAGCGCGGGCGGCGGATCGGGCTGTTGCCGCAGACCCCTGATGTCCATTGGGACGTCGACGTCGCGACCCTCGTCGAGCTCGGCCGCTTTCCGCACCGCGCCGGCTGGGGTCGCAGCCCCGCCGACATCTCCGCCGTCGAGCACGCTATCGCCGCGACCGACATCGCCGCGCTGCGGGACAGGGTGGTCAACACGCTGTCGGGCGGCGAGCGCAGTCGCGTCCTGCTCGCGCGCGTCCTCGCCGGGGAGCCCGCGTGGCTGCTCGCCGACGAGCCGCTTGCCAGCCTCGACCCGGCGCACCAGCTCGACGTCCTCGCCGTACTCAAGTCAGCAGCGTCGGCGGGCGCGGGGGTCGTCGTCGTCCTCCACGACCTCAACCACGCGCTCCACGTCGCCGACGACGTCGTCCTCCTCCGCGACGGGCGCGTCGTCGCCGCCGGAGCGGTCGACGCGGTGCTAACCGAGGCGCGGATCGCCGAGACCTACGGCGTCGCCACCGAGATCGGCACCGCGCGCGACGGCAGCCGCTTCGTCGTCACGCTCGGCCGCATCGGGTGATGCGCGAGCGGCAGCGATGATGTTCGACCCCGCTTTTCGCGCCGATCTCGACCGCTTGCTCGCGTGGCGGCGCGACGTCAGGCACTTTACGACCGAGCCGCTACCGCCCGGCCTGATCGACACTTTGCTCGACCAGGCGGTGTGCGCGCCATCGGTCGGCAACGCCCAGCCGTGGCGCTTCGTCCGCGTGATGACACCCGCGCTGCGGTCGGCGGTGATCGCGGCGGCCGACGCGGCGAACGCACAAGCCGCTGAGATATATGACGATGAGACCGAGCGCGCCGCCTACCGCGCGCTCAAGCTCCACGGCCTGCGTGAGGCGCCCGAGCATATCGCGGTGTTCTGCGACGAGGCGACTGCGGACGGGCACGGGCTTGGGCGGCAGACGATGCCCGAGACGCTGCGCTATTCGGTGGTGCTCGCGATCCATACATTATGGCTGGCGGCCCGGGCACACGGAGTCGGGCTTGGCTGGGTGTCGATCGTCGATCCGGCGGCGGTGACGCGGCTGCTCGAGGTGCCGCCGGCGTGGCATCTGGTCGGCTACCTGTGCCTCGGCACCCCGGTGGAGGATGCGATGACGCCCGAACTCGACCGCAAGGGCTGGCAGGCGCGGCTGGGTCCCGCCGCAACGCGGTTCGTCCGATGACGCGCGCACCGCAGGCGCACCTCGATGCACTCGCCAAGCCCCAGCGCAGCCTGGGAACGCTCGAAACGCTGGCGGTGCGGCTGATGACGATCCAGCGTCGGCTCGACCCGGTGACGCGACCGCGCGCCTTGGTCGTCTTTGCCGGCGACCACGGCGTCGTCGCGCAGGGTGTTTCGGCGTGGCCGTCGGCGGTGACGGGGATGATGGTCGCGACGATTGCGGCGGGCAAGGCAACGTCGAGCGCACTCGCGGCGGCGCATGGCTGCGATCTCCGCCTCGTCGACGCAGGCACGCTCGGACCGCCGCTCGCCGCACCGCCGCAATTCTACCGCGACGCTGGGGTTGCGCGCGGTACCGCCGACCTGTCGCAGGGCCCGGCGATGTCGGGCGCGCAATTCGCCGCCGCGTGGGCGATCGGTACCGGCGAAGCGGGCGAGGCCCTCGACCGCGGCGCGGTCGTCCTGATCGCGGGCGAGATGGGGATCGGCAATACGACGCCAGCGGCGTGCCTGACGATGCTGCTCGCGGGAGCGCCGCTCGCCGACGCGGTCGGGCGCGGCGCCGGAGCCGATGACGCGGTCCTGATCCGCAAGCGCGACGTCGTGCGCGACGCGGTCGAGCGGGCGCTGCCGCGACTCGCTGCCGACCCGGTCGCGGCGATCGCGGCGGTCGCGGGGTTCGAGATTGTTGCGATGGCGGGGTTTTTTGCGGAAGGCGCGCGGCGCGGGGCGACGTTGCTGCTCGACGGCTATGTCGCAACTGCGGCGGCGCTGATCGCCGAGCGGCTTTCCCCCGGGACCGCCGCGATGATGATTGCCGGGCATCGTTCGGCCGAGCCAGGGCACGGCGCGGCGCTCGCGCATCTCGGGCTCGCGCCGCTGCTCGACTGGGGGATGCGGCTCGGCGAGGGCAGCGGCGCGCTCGTGGCATTGCCGTTGCTCGACAGCGCGGCGGCGCTGGCGTGCGATGTCGCTCTGCTCGCCGACATCGGGGCGGCGCGTGCCGACTGACTGCCCGCGCGCGCTCCGGTGCCCGGGCTGGGCCCCGCCGCTGCTCGCGGTCCAATTCCTGACGCGGCTGCCGGTGCCGGGGCTCGCGGCGTTGAGCGCCGAGCAGGTCGCGGTCGGGCTCGGCCGCGCCGTCGCGTGGTTTCCGCTCGTCGGGACACTTATCGGCGTAGTGACGGCGGCGGTCTTCGCCGGAGCTGGGGCGATCTGGCCGCGCGCGATCGCGGTGGTCATTGCGCTGATCGTCGAGGCGCGGCTGACGGGTGCGTTCCACGAGGACGCCGTCGCCGACTTCTGTGACGGGTTCGGCGGCGGGCGCGATGCCGGTCACGTTCGCGACATCATGAAGGACAGCCGGATCGGCACGTACGGCGCGCTCGGGCTCCTCCTCGCGGTCGGGCTGCGCGCGGCGGCGATCGTCGGCCTCGATCCGGTAATCGCGACCGCCGCGATTGTCGCATCGGCGACCTTCGGGCGGCTGCTCGTCGTTGTCACGATGGCAGTCATCCCTCCGGCGGCGGCGGGGACCGGTCTCGCCAAGGATATCGGCGCGGCGATCGGCGGGCGCGATGTCGCCGTCGCGGTCCTGCTCGCGCTGCCCGGGCTGGCGTGGTTCGCGGTGGAGCGCCCGCTGGCGTTGGTCGCCGCGACCGCCGCCGCCGCGCTGTTCCTGATTTGGTTCAGGGCGCTGCTCCTGCGGCGGATAGGTGGCAGCACCGGGGACTGCCTCGGCTTCGCGGCGTACGCCGGTCAGCTCATGCTCCTCCTCGCGTCCGCCGCATGAGAGTGCGCCGCGTCGTGCTGGTTCGCCATACCGAGGTCGCGCGGGCGTGGCGCGGGCGCTGTTACGGGCGCAGCGACGTCGGGCTCAGCCGGGCCGGAACCCGCGCCGCGCGTGACCTTGTCGACCAATGGACGGGCCCGGTCGACGCAATCGTCCATTCGGGATCGCGGCGCGCAGCGATCCTCGCGGGCTGGCTCGGCGCGCGCCTCGGCATCGCCCCGGTCATCGATTTCGACTGGCGCGAGCGCGACTTCGGCGCGTGGGAAGGGCTGAGCTGGACCGCGATCTGGCGCGCGACCGGACCGGCGATGGATGGGATGCTGACCGCGCCGGACACTTTTCGCCCCGGCGGCGGCGAGACGACGCGCAACCTCGTCGACCGGGCAGCGCGGGCTTGGGTACGACTCCCCGACGGCGACCGTGTCGTCGTCGTCGCGCACGGCGGCCCGATCGCCGCGGTTCGCCTGATCCAGGAGCGCGCCGCAATCGGCGAGATTGCCGCCTTTATCCCCGCGCCCGGGTCGATCACCGACCTGTGCCGCGACACCAGAGCGGTCGTCGACTGACGCGGAAAATCGGCATCGATCGAGTCTTGCCCATCAAAAGTTCATTCCTCCATCCGGTACGATATTGTACACAAATTGGGGGCGCGGAGTCGAAACGAATGCCTGCTGAACTTGCCACGACGATCGCCGGCCTCATCAAGGCAGAACCACGGGGGGATGTCGTCGCGCGCGCGCTCGATTCGATCCGCACGCATCTCGGCATGGACGTAGCTTTTGTATCCGAAATCGTCGGCGACCGGGTCGTGTTTCGGACGGTCGACGCTCCAGGCCTCGGCGAATTTATCAAACCCGGCGATTCACACGCGCTCGACGACGTCTTTTGCGGCCACATCCTCGCCGGGCGCTTACCCGAACTGATGCCCGACACCGCCGCCGAGCCGCTTGCCGCGGCAATGCCGGGGGCGTTGGCGATCCCGATCGGCAGGCATATGAGCGTCCCGCTGCGCCGCGCCGACGGCAGTACCTACGGCATGTTCTGTTGTCTCGGGCAGGTGGCCGACCCGACGCTGTCCGGGCGCGACCTCGCCATGATGCGCGTGTTCGCCGACCTCGCCGAGTTCGAGATCAACCGCGAGCATGCCGCACGGGCGATCGTCGACGACCGCCGCAACCGAATCACCAGCGTGATGTCCGACGACGCGATGACGATCGTCTACCAGCCGATCTGGAACCTCGTGACCATGGCACCCGTCGGCTGCGAATGCTTGAGCCGCTTCGCGTCGTGGCCGAGCTACGGCCCCGATCACTGGTTTGCCGAGGCGGCCGCCGCCGGGCTCGGCACCGCACTCGAAATTGCCGCGATCCACCGCGGCCTTGCCGGCCTCGCCGCGTTTCCGGACATGGCGTATCTCTCGGTCAACGCATCGCCTGCCACCGTGCTCAGCGGCGAGCTCGACAGCGCGTTCGCAGGGATCCCGGTCGACCGCATCGTCCTCGAGATCACCGAACACGACCTGATCGTCGACTATCCGGCGATGACGCAGGCGCTCCGCCCGCTGCGCCGCGCCGGTCTGCGGCTCGCGGTCGACGACGCCGGTGCCGGCTATGCCAGCCTCCATCATATCCTCGACCTGCGCCCCGACCTGATCAAGCTCGACATGCACCTGACGCGCGGAATCGACGAGGACCGGGCGCGACAGGCGCTGACCGGGGCGATCGCCGGATTTGCTCGCGACATCGGCAGCCTGTTGATCGCCGAGGGGGTCGAGACGTCGGCCGAACTCGCGACGTTGCGCGCGCTCGGGATCGAGCTGGCGCAGGGCTATCATCTCGGCCGCCCAATGCCGCTCGACCACGCTGCTGCGCTGTTCGAAAATGGGCGGCCGGCGCTCGCTGCAGCCTGACCGCCCACACCCCCCGACTCTTCAGACTCCCTCACCCCGGATGCGTGGTGCCGCCGCCGATCGCCCAGCTCGCCCCTGCCGTGACGTCAGTCGCCGGTGATCGAAACCACGGTTCGGGCGTCGAAATGCCCGGTCCGCTCCAGCGGCTCGCCGATCAGTCGCTCATATTCGCTTTCGGCGAGGCCATAGCCGTCGCCCGCGAGCAGCTTGAGCCCGGCACGGTCGCGGATGGCGATCACCGACCGGCTCGTCGCGATCATTCCGGCGGCGGTCAGCGTCTGCAGCGCGATGGTGACGCCGCCGCGGCGGACGCCGAGCATCATCGACAGGAATTCGTGGGTCAGCCCGATGTTATCGGCCGGAGCGCGGTCGTGCGCCATCAGCAGCCAGCGCGCGAGGCGCTGCGGGATCGTCAGCCCCGCCGCCGCGATCGAACTCGACAGCTGGATCATCATCGCTTGGCAATAGCGCAGTAAATGCCGCCGCAACGTCGGGCTCGCGTCGAACGCCTCGGTCAGCGACTCGACCGGCAGGCTAAGCGCCGACACCCCGCCGACCTGGACGTACGCCTCGTACGGCGCATTGTCGGTTCCGAGCACCGTCGCGGTTTCCGACATGCCTTCGCGGCCGAACACGCCGACCTCGCACTGCTTGCCGGCGGGCGTCACCGCGACAATCGAAACGAGGCCGTCTTCGGGAAAATAGACCCGGGTAATCGCCCGGTGCGCCTCGTGGAGGCGCAATCCGACCGGCAGCGGAATGCGAACGATATCGTTTTCGATCAGCGCATAGTCATCGGGGAGCATATTCCGCAGGAGCAGATTGCTCGCCGACGATTGAGTTATCTTCATCGGGTGGCACCTCTGCGCATCACTGTGCGCGTTCGTACTCCCATAAGATAGGGTAATCGCCACATGGGGCGATTTGCGCGGGCATACTGTCGCCCGATTGACCCGCGTCAGCGCGCTTACGACGCGACGAGGGGCGAGTTCGGATTTGTTCGGTACCGTACTGCGGTTTTTACACTGTGCCTGTCATATGCCGATTGATGCCGAAACGAACTTTTCCACATTCTGTCGTCGGTCGAGCAACTTAACCGCCATGCGACGCCTTCGAATGCTGGTCTCGTGCGCCGACAACGACCGCTTTACTCCGCCGCGATCGATGCTGCGGGCTCGCGCCATGTCAGCACCGGC
Organism: Polymorphobacter megasporae; assembly: GCF_018982885.2. Taxonomy (NCBI): domain Bacteria; kingdom Pseudomonadati; phylum Pseudomonadota; class Alphaproteobacteria; order Sphingomonadales; family Sphingosinicellaceae; genus Glacieibacterium; species Glacieibacterium megasporae. The sequence continues at coordinate 1,200,652 of NZ_CP081848.1, forward strand.
TTGCGCGCGGCGGCGGTTTCGTCGAGGCGCCGACGCGGAGCGAGGTGCGGCGATTCCTTGAAGGTCGCGGCGGGTTCGCTGAGCATCCGCGTCGCGATCGACCGCATCGCGCCGATCAATTGATCGAGACTCGCCTTGCTCTCGGTCTCGGTCGGCTCGACGAGCATCGCGCCGTGGACGACGAGAGGGAAGTACATCGTCATCGGGTGGAAGCCCTCGTCGATCATCGCCTTGGCGAGGTCGAGCGTCGTCAGCCCCGTCCCCTCGAGGAAGTCGTCGCTGAACAGCGCCTCGTGCATGCACGGCCCGGCATCGGCGAACGGCGCGGTGTAGACGTCCTGAAGGCTGCGCAGGATGTAGTTGGCGTTGAGGACGGCGTCCTCGGCCACCTGGCGCAGCCCGTCGGCGCCGTGGCTGAGGATGTAGCTCAGCGCGCGGACGAACATGCCCATCTGGCCGTGAAACGCGACCATCCGTCCGAAGCTGTGATCGTGGTCGGCGGACGCGAGCGCCTGCGCTTCCTCGACGAGCTCGTATTTGTCGCGGACCTTGCGGACGAATGGCAGCGGCGCGAACGGGGCAAGCGCCGCCGAGAACACCACCGGCCCGGAGCCCGGGCCACCGCCGCCATGCGGGGTCGAAAACGTCTTGTGGAGGTTGATGTGCATCGCATCGATGCCGAGGTCACCGGGGCGGACGCGCCCGACGATCGCGTTGAAGTTCGCCCCGTCGCAATAGACGTACGCCCCCGCCGCGTGGACCGCGTCGCAGATCGCGATCATGTCGGGTTCGAACAGCCCGCAGGTGTTGGGGTTGGTGATCATCACTGCGGCGATGTCGGGACCGAGCCGGGCGGTCAGCGCGGCGAGGTCGACGCGGCCGGCGGCGTTTGCCGGGATGTTTTCGACCGCATAGCCGCAGAAGGCCGCCGTCGCCGGGTTGGTGCCGTGGGCGCTCTCGGGGACCAGCACGGTTCGGCGTGGGGTGCGGGCCTGTGCGGCACTATGTGCGCCCGTAGCGGCAGCGAGATCGGCGGCATCGTGGGCGGCGCGGATGGCGAGCATCCCGCACAATTCGCCATGCGCTCCGGCCTTCGGCGACATCGCGACCTCGGGCATATTCGTGAGCTTTTTCAGCCATGTCGCCAGTTCGTCGATGAGCTGCAGCGCGCCCTGGACGGTGTCGACCGGCTGGAGCGGATGGATGTCGGCGAACCCGGGAAGCCGCGCCATCTTCTCGTTCAACCGCGGGTTATGCTTCATCGTGCACGAACCAAGTGGGAATATTCCCATATCGATCGCATAGTTCTGGCGGCTTAGCCGGGTGAAATGGCGAACGGTGTCGGGTTCGCTGAGGCCAGGCAGGCCGATCTCGCGGTGGCGTTCGAGCCCGCCGAGGCGCGTCGCGACGACGGGGACATCGGGCAGGTCGACCCCGCAGCGATCGACCGCGCCTTTCTCGAAAAGCAAGGGTTCTTCGAGGGTTAGCGCGCGGTTACCGGTGAAAGTAGTCATGCCAGCACCTCGTCGAGAGCGTCTTCGAAAGCATCCATGTCGGCGTCGGTCGCGGTCTCGGTGACCGCGACGACGAGCCCGCGTTCGAGGTCGTGGACCCCCGGGAACAGGCGTCCGAGCGACACCCCGGCGAGGATGCCCTTGTCGGCGAGCTTGCGCACCACGGGCCGCGCCTCGACCGGGAGCCGGAGCGTGAACTCATTGAAAAAGTTGGTCGTTACGACTTCGACGCCGGGAATGCGGCCAAGCCGCTCGGCGAGCTGGACCGCCCGCGCATGGTTGAGCGCCGCCAGCTTGCGCAGTCCGCTTTCACCAAGCAGGCTCATATGCACGGTGAACGCCAGCGCGCAGAGCCCCGAGTTGGTGCAGATGTTCGACGTCGCCTTCTCACGCCGGATGTGCTGCTCCCGGGTACTCAGCGTCAGGACGAACCCCCGCCGCCCATCGGCATCGACCGTCTCCCCGCATAACCGCCCCGGCATCGCCCGGACATGCTTCTCCCGGCACGCGAACAATCCGAGGTAAGGCCCTCCAAAGTTTAGCCCATTCCCGATCGACTGCCCCTCGGCAACGACGATATCCGCCCCCATTTCACCCGGCGAACGGATCAGCCCGAGCGAAATAACTTCGGTAACGACGACGATCAGCAGCGCCCCGGCGGCATGGCAGGCGGCCGCCAATGGCGACAGGTCGGCGACATGCCCGAAGATGTTCGGGTTCTGGACGACGACGCAGCTCGTCTCGCCGTCGACTGCAGCGGCGAGCGCGGCAAGGTCGTCGTCGGGGGTGAAGTCGGGGGTGCGGGTGACCAGCTCATCGTCGGTGAAGCGGGTCAAGGTCTTCAGAACGCCGGTGTAATGCGGATGGACCCCGCTCGACACGCGCGCGACTTTCCGGCGCGTGACCCGCCGCGCCATGAACACCGCCTCGGTCATCGCGGTCGAGCCGTCGTACATCGAGGCGTTGGCGACCTCCATGCCCGTTAGCCGCGCGACCTGCGTCTGGAATTCGAACAGGACCTGGAGCGTCCCCTGCGCGATCTCGGGCTGGTACGGCGTGTAGCTCGTCAGGAACTCGCCGCGCTGGATGATGTGGTCGACGCTGGCGGGAACATGGTGCTTGTACGCGCCGCAGCCGAGGAAGAACGGCCCGCCGCTGGCGGTCATGTTCTTCGCCGCCATCGCGCCGAGATGCCGTTCGACCTGCATCTCGGGCATGTGCAGCGACAGCCCGGCGATCGGGGCGTCGAGCCGCGCCGCGGCGGGGACATCGGCGAACAGCGCGTCGACATCGGGCGCGCCGATGACGCGGAGCATGTCGCGCCGGTCGGCTTCGGTGTGGGGGAGGTAGCGCATCAGTTCACCTCAGGCTGGCTTGGACGCGTGGAATCGCAGGCGGATGTAGTCGCCGACCCAATTGCCGGCGTGGTCGCACAGCATTGGGCGGAGGAAGTCCTCGACCTCCTCGGCAAAGCCATCCTGATGCGCTCGGTCGATGCCGAAATTATCGAGGAAGCCCGACCGGAAGGTCTTGAGCCAGCCGGTGATGCCGGTGGCGAGCGGGGTCGGTCGCGGGATGATCTCGGCGTGGACAGCGGTGAAACCGGCGGCTTCGAGGACAGCGGTATATTCAGCTGCGGTTTGGTAGACCTGCGCCTCGACCGGCGGCACGGCGTGGCCGTGAACGAGCATCATCGCGCGGATGCCGGCTCGGATCGCAGCGATGTTACCGAAGCCGCCGCACTCGCCGACAAAGCGGCCGCCCGGCTTCAACGCCTTGAAGACGCCCGCTGCGACTGCCGCCTGGTCGGGCATCCAGTGGAGCGCAGCGTTGGTAAAGACGGCGTCGAACTCAGCCGCGTAATCCAGCGCCTGCCCGTCGACTTGTTCGACATCGAGCCCGCGCGCCCGTGCTGCGTCGAGCATGTCCGCGTCGGCATCGACCCCGAGGACCGAGGCACCGGCTGCAACCAGTTTCTCGGTCAGCACGCCGTCGCCGCAGCCAAGATCGAGGATGCGCTCACCCGGTTGCGGGTTGAGCAGCGCAACAACCGGCGCGCCCAGTGCCGGGACGAAATGCGCGTTGGTCGCGTAGTCGGCGGCGCTCCACGGCTGCGCGGTGTCGGTTGCGATCACAGGCTGGCGACGAATGTCTTGTAAGCGGATTCGTCCATCAGCGCGTCGAGCTCGGATGGGTCGGACAGGGTCAGCTTGAAGAACCAGCCGTCGGTCTCCGGAGCGGTGTTGACCAGCGCAGGATCCTCGGTCAGCGCGGCATTCGCCTCGGTTACCGTGCCCGACACCGGGGTGAAGACGTCCGACGCGGCCTTGACCGACTCGACGACCGCCGCAGCGGTACCCTTGGTCACCGTCGTCCCTGCTGCCGGGATTTCGACGAAAACGACATCGCCGAGCTGGCCCTGCGCGTAATCGGTGACTCCGACGGTGCCGCTGTCGCCCTCAACCGATACCCATTCGTGGTCGGTGGTGAAGTACAGGGTCATTGCGCGGCTCCAGCTTTGGCAAGGGGTTGGCGGACGTAGGATTTGGGGAAGAAGGGCATCGGCACGACGGTCGCGGCGAGCAGGCGTCCGCGGACATCGACGTGGAGCGCGGTGCCGTCGGCGGCGAGCGCGGCGGGGACGTACGCCATCGCGATCGGCGCGCCCAGTGCCGGACCAAAGCCGCCGCTGGTGACTTGTCCGACCTTGATACCATCGACGACGACGCCCGCGCCCTCGCGAACCGGCTGGCGGCCTTCGATCCGGAGGCCGACGCGCTTCCGGGCGGCACTGTTGAACAATTGGTCGAGGACGATCGCCGCGCCGGGGAAGCCGCCCTCGGTCTTGCGGCGCTTCGAGATGGCGAAGGCGAGGTTCGCCTCGACCGGCGTGATGTCGGGGGTCAGGTCATGCCCATACAGCGGCAGCCCCGCTTCGAGCCTGAGCGAATCGCGCGCGCCGAGGCCAACCGGCTTAACCTCGGGCTCGGCCAGCAGCGCCCGGGCGAGCACTTCGACTGCGGCCGCGGGGACCGATATCTCGAAGCCGTCTTCGCCAGTATAGCCCGACCGGCTGATCCACAGCGGCACATCCGACCAAGTGAAGCCGCCGGCGCGCATGAAGCTAAGCTCGGAAACGCCCGGCACCAGCCGCTCGAGCGCGTCGACCGCCTTCGGTCCTTGCAGTGCGAGCAACGCGAGGTCTTCGCGGTGGCTGACGGTGAGGCCGCTCATCGCTAGATGCGTGATGTCGGCGGTCTTCGTTGCGCCGTTAACGACGAGGTAAATGTCGCCGCTGCGCCGCGTCACCATCAGATCGTCGAGGATGCCGCCGCGCGGGCTGAGCAGCATCGAATAGCGCAGGCAGCCCTCGCGCAGCCCGGTGATGTCACCAGGGAGCACCGTCTCGAGCGCGACGTCGGCGCCGAGCGGGAGCGTCAGCTGCCCCATGTGGCTGACGTCGAACAGCCCGGCCGCGGTCCGCGTCCAGTTATGTTCGGCGATGATCCCGTCGTACTGGATCGGCATCGCATAGCCCGCGAACGCCACCATCCGTCCGCCGAGTTCGCGGTGGAGGGCATCGAGGGGCAAAAGGGCGACGGCTTCGTCCATGCAGCGGCTCGCGACAGAGTCCAGCCGGCGAAAACCGCCAGCCGTGCCCCCGTCTGTCACTTGCACCTGAGAGCTTTGACCGGGTCGGACCCGGCTTACCCCTTCGGTGGAACGCGCCCAAAGACACGTCCGCTTTCCAGATCGTCGCTAACGCACCCGCGCGGTCCGGGGGCCTGAGAGATTCCGGGGGCGGTTGCTCCTTCGGCGGTGGCCTGCGCCACACTCTCCCGCGCGTGTGCCGGGCCGAAACCCGACGACGCGCTAGATGTGCCGCAACGTGCTGCGGCGCACAACTGTTATTTGGCGGCGTTATACGCCAGCGCGTCGTCGCTCAGCTGGAAGCCGACGAGCACTTCGAAGGTCGTCGCGCGCACCGCCGCCTTGACCTCGGGATCGGCGAGCGGATCGGTCGCGGCATCGAGATCGCCGGGTTTACGGACGCGATTGATCTTCTTCTGCATCGCATCGTTCATCGTCGCAGCGGCGCGCGAGACGTCGGCGTGTGCTGCCGCCGACGTCTGGGCGCGAATCTGCCCATCGGCGAAGTTGATCGTGACCGCGCCGACCTGCTTCGAGACGATAAGGTTGCCGCCCTGGACGAAGCTGACGAAGAACGGCAGCGACACCGATCGCGCGCCAACCGGCGAACTGCGCCGGGCGAGGACGTCGAAGGTGACTGCAGTGCCGAGCCGGTCGGCGGCCTCGTCGCAGACACCGCGAACGTTGGTAATCGCCGCGACGACGTCGATATCGCTCGCCGCGGTACCGCCGTTGGCGAACATCGTGATGTCGCCGGTATAGTTCGGGACCGCGACCGCCGGGCAGATCGAACGCTTCACGAGGAGCTGGTTCTTCTGGCACCCTGCGAGCAGGACAAATGCGACAACGCCGGCAACACGCAGTTTGGACAAATGGAAACCCTTCGCGACGATTGGCCGTATCATAGAATTCGTCCCCTGCGTGTACAAGTTATGGTGCCGGGTCGGGCGATGGCGTAAAGGGCTTCCCCAATGAATATCGCGCCTTCGTTCCGGCGGCTGCCGCCTTTACGCGTCATTATCGCCGCTCCGCGCGGCTTTTGCGCCGGGGTCGACCGCGCCGTCACCATCGTCGAACGGGCGATCGCCCGCTTCGGCGCCCCGGTCTATGTCCGCCACGAGATCGTCCACAACGCCCATGTCGTCGACGCATTGAAGCGGCAGGGCGCGATCTTCGTCGAGGAGCTGAGCGAGGTTCCCGACGGCGTGCCCGTCGTGTTCTCGGCGCATGGCGTGCCCAAGGCGGTCCCCGCCGAGGCGGCGGCGCGCGGGCTCAACTATCTCGATGCGACGTGCCCGCTCGTCTCGAAGGTCCATCGCCAGGCCGAGCGACTCGTCGAGGCGGGACGGCATATCCTGTTTATCGGTCACTGCGGCCATCCCGAGGTGATCGGCACCTTCGGCCAGGTTCCCACGGGGACGATGACGCTGATCGAGACCCTCGACGCCGCCGCGACCGTCACCGTCGCCGATCCCGACAGCGTTGGCTTTCTCACGCAGACGACATTGTCGGTCGACGATACCGCGGCGATCGTTGCCGAGCTCCAGCGGCGTTTTCCGGCGATCGTCGGGCCGAAGGGCGAGGATATCTGCTACGCAACGTCGAATCGGCAGGCGGCGGTCAAGGTGATCGCGCCGGATTGCGACCTCGTCCTCGTCATCGGCGCGGTCAACTCGTCGAACTCGCAGCGGCTGCGCGAAGTCGCCGAACGGTCGGGGGCGCGGGCATTCCTGATCCCGAGCGCCGCCGAACTCGACTGGACATGGTTCCAAGATGTTGCGACGGTTGGCGTAACGGCGGGGGCGTCGGCCCCCGAAGTGTTGGTTCAGGAGTTGATGACGTTGCTTGCAACCCGTTTTGAAACCTCGATCGAAGAGGTCACCAGCGCGGTCGAGGACGTCGTGTTCAAGCTGCCGCGAGCGCTGAATGCCTGACGCCGCCCCGGCGTCGGGGCACGGGTAATGGCAGTTTTCACTCCGGTTTCCGCCGAGGCGTTGGCCGGTTTCCTCGACCGCTACGACGTCGGCACCGCGACGAGTTTCAAGGGCATCGCCGAGGGCGTCCAGAATTCGAACTTCCTCCTCGATACCGACCGGGGCACCCGTTATTTCCTGACGCTGTACGAGGACCGGATCGACGCCGCCGACCTGCCTTACTTCCTCGCGCTGACGACTCACCTCGCCGACAAGGAGCTGCCGGTGCCGCGGCCGATCCCCGACCGCGGCGAGCGCATCTTGCAGATGCTGTGCGGCCGCCCGGCGTGCCTGATCGAATATGTCCCTGGCGTGTCGGTGACGATGCCGTCGCCGGTCGATGCCTTTGCCACCGCCGCGGCGATGGGGGCGATGCACCGGGCGCTGACCGACTTCACGCTGGTCCGCGACAACGAACACGGCCCGTCGGGCTGGCGGCGGCTCACCGCCGCGATCGGCGACCGCTTCGGCGCGGTGTCGCCGGGCTTGTCGACGATCGTCGAGGAGGAGCTAGGCGCACTCGCGGCGCGCTGGCCCGACTCGCTCGACCGCTCGACGGTCCACGCCGACCTGTTCGCCGACAACGTCCTGCTGCTCGGCGGCAAGGTCAGCGGGTTGATCGACTTCTACTTCGCCTGCACCGACATCCGCGCGTACGACCTCGCCGTGATGCACGCGGCGTGGTGTTTCTCCGCCGATGGCCGCCGCTATCATCCGGCGATCGCGGCGGCGTTGTTCGCCGGCTACCGCAGCGAGCACCCGCTGACCCCGGCCGAGGTCGCTGCCTTCGCCACCTTGTGCCGCGGGGCGGCGCTGCGCTTCACGCTGAGCCGCGCTTACGACTGGATCACGACCCCCGCCGACGCGCTGGTCACCAAGAAGGACCCGATGGCGTTCGCCCGGCGGCTGACATGGTATCGCAGCGCGACCCACACCGAGCTGTTCGGGGCCTGAGCGTGGCGATTGGTGCAGGAACCAGCGACGCGCCCAGCGTCGTCATCGCCACCGATGGCGCGTGCAAGGGCAATCCTGGACGCGGCGGCTGGGGCGCGATTTTGCGGATGGGAACCGTGGAACGCGAGCTGATGGGGGCGGAGACGCTGACCACCAACAACCGGATGGAGCTGACCGCGGCGATCCGCGCGCTCGAGGCGCTGACCAAGCCGTGCCGCGTGATCCTCACCACCGACTCGGCCTATGTCCGCGACGGCATCATGAAATGGGTCCACGGCTGGCAGAAGCGCGGCTGGCGGACCGCCGACGGCAGTGCGGTCAAGAACGTCGACCTGTGGCAGGCGCTGCTCGCCGCCGCCAAGCCGCACCAGGTCGATTGGCGCTGGGTCAAGGGCCACTCGGGCGACCCTGACAACGAGCGCGCCGACGCACTGGCGAATACTGCGATTGCGGCGGCGGCACGGTCGAAGGCGGCGGCTGCCCTCTAGCGCTTGCGGCACAGCGCGCCATATGAGCGCAGCCAGCCGGGAGACGACCGATGCCGAAACGACCCAGGGTTCTGCTCCAGACGACGATCACGACGCCGACCGACGATTGGGGGATTGTCCGCTTCAGCAAGCTCGCCGAGCTCCTCCGCAGCGAGGGCTTCGACGTCGTCGCGCGCGACCGTGATCCGCTACCCGCACCCGACTCGGTCCTGTCGACCCTCGATACCAGCGACTTCGACGCCGCATGGCTGTTCGCGGTCGACACCGGCGACGGGCTGACCACGGACGACTGTGCCGCGATCAGCCGCTTCCGCCGCAAAGGGCGCGGGTTGTTCGTGACCCGCGACCACATGGATCTCGGCTCGTCGGTGTGCGACCTCGGCGGGGTCGGCAAGGCGCATTATTTCCACTCGAAGAACCTCGACCCCGACGCCGCGCGGCATGCCGTCGACGACGCGGTGACGACCGATATCCTGTGGCCGAACTATCATTCGGGGGCGAACGGCGACTGGCAGCAGATCGCGGTCGAGGGGCCGCGCCACCCGGTCCTCGACGGCGTCGACCGCCTGCCCGCGCATCCGCACGAAGGCGGGGTCGGGGCCCCCGCCGACGAGCCGTCCGCCCGCGTCATCGCGACGGGCACCAGCCTGTCGACCGGCCGGCGCTTCAATCTCGCGGTCGCGTTCGAGGCCGGCGACAGCGGCGGCCCGGCGATCGCGGCGAGCACCTTCCACCATTTCGCCGACTATAATTGGGACCCCGCCACGGGCAGTCCGAGCTTCGTCACCGAGGCCCCGGGCGACGGGCTGGCCACCGACCCGGCGGCGCTCGCGTCGGCGCATCGCTACGCGGTCAACATTGCGAATTGGCTCGTGAGTCGGTGAATGAATCGAGGGGCTTGACCCCAGGGGCCTTGTTTACGCGGGTTGAAAGGTCACACGAAGTTCACGGTGTTTAAGATTGATTTTTACCGGCAGGGGCACGCGTCAAACGGCATGTGCACGCCGAGGCATGTGCGTTCGATCGGCTGACGATGAGAAAGAGCGAACGCCGCTCGGTGGCGACTCGAGCCGCCGACGCCACGTGCGCGGCGGGGGTGTAGGACAGCGAATTCGACGCATTGCCGCCAAGGCGCGATGATACTTCTTTCGTTATCCCCGCGAAGGCGGGGACCCATCACCCCAACCTTTCGTGGTGATGGGTCCCCGCCTTCGCGGGGACGACGGCTATATGAATGATGGCGGCTCTGCTGTGGATCATGGTCGATTGCTGGATCGCCAGACGCCTCCCCCGCTACCTCAACCGCCCGGGGGCATATGCTGCCGCGTCGACCGGCCCGGGCGGCAGGCCGAGCAGCGCCCGCGCGGCGAGGTCGCCCGCCGCTGGGGCGGTCTGGATGCCGAAGCCGCCCTGCCCGACGCACCAGAAGAAACCGGGGACGTCGCTGTCGAAGCCATAGACCGGGTTACGGTCGGGCGAGAAGGTCCGCAGCCCGGCCCAGCTTCGCTCGACCCGGCGAACACGGGCGGTCGTTGCACGCTCGAAGCGGTCGATCGCGACGGCGATGTCGAGTTCCTCGGGCGCGGCGTCGCGGGCGACATCGGCGATCTCGTCGTGCGGCGACAGCCACAGGCGCCCGCCATCGGGCTTGAAGTAGAAGCTCCCCGCGGCGTCGAAGACGACCGGCAGGTCGGCGGGCGGGGCGGGGTCGACATCAAGGACGACCATCGTCCGCCGCAGTGGCATCAGGCCGAGCGGCGCGACTCCGGCGAGAGCGGCGAGATGGTCACCCCATGCACCCGCAGCGTCAACAAGGGCGGTCGCGGTGAAGTCGCCCGCGGTTGTGGCGAGATGCCAGAGATATTCGCTTCCCCTCCCCTTCAGGGGAGGGGCGAGAGACGGCGCGCTTGCGCCGGCCCGGGGGTGGGGAGCTTCGGTGTTGGCATACCGCGACTCCCCCACCCCCGGCCCCTCCCCTGAAGGGGAGGGGAGGCCCTCGTGGGGGGTGTCCGCTTCATCTGCGGCGCGGCGTTCCGCTCTCTCGACCCGCGCGTTGCACACCAGCACCGCCCCGGCGCGCTTCGCCCCGGCGAGAAACCCCGCGTGCAGCGCCGCGACATCGATGTCGTGGCAATCGGGTTCGAGGAGACCAGCCCGCTCCCAGCCGCCGCCGACGATCGGGTAGCGCGCCGCCATCGCCGCCGCATCGACGACCCGCGTCTCGACGCCGAAGCCGTCGAAGTCGGCGGCGATTGCAGCGAGCGCGCCATCTTCTCCCGGCGCGGAAATGTGGAGCGCGCCCCGCGGGGACAGCAGCGGGTGCACCGCGAACCCCGGCGGAGGCGTGTCGAAGAAGGGGCGGCTCGCCGCCGACAGCGGGACGACCCCCGCGCCGCCGTAGGTCGGCTCCCAGAATGCCGCCGAGCGCCCGGTCGTGTGATAGCCCGGCGTGTCCTCGGCTTCGAGCAGGACGATCGACCCCGCGCCATGTCTCCCAAGAAAATAGGCGAGGCTCGCCCCGGCGATGCCCGCGCCGACGATGGCGATGTCGTAATGCTTGGTCATGCGAGAAACCCATCGATGCGGGCGAGGACCGGGTCGCGGATCGCGTCAGCCTCCCGGAGCAGTTCGTGCGCGGCCCCGGCGATCGGTTCGACCTGCGCGTGCGGCAACCGCTTCGCCAGCCGCGCCGCCGCCGCGCTGTCGACGAGCCGGTCGTTCGCCGCGGTCAGGATCAGCAGCGGGGTCGTCACGGCTTCGAAGATGCCGGGTGCGGTCAGCGCATCGAGCGAGGCGAAGGCGGCGGCGATCCAGCCGTTGGTGACGCCGCCGATTCGCAACCCCGGGTCATGCTCGACCCAATACGTCTCGTCGGCGATGCGCTCGGGGTCGCTGCTTAGCCGCCGAGCGCGGATCGCATTATTTGCCTGCGCCGCGCCCGCGCCCGGGGCATAGTCGCCCGCCTTGCCCCGCGCGACTTGGACCGTCGCGATGATGCGCGCGAGCCACGGGCCGACCGGCGTAGCAACGAGCCCAAGCAACGGCGACAGCAGCACCGCGCGGTCGATCGAGCCGGGCTGCGCGCTCAGGTGGCGGAGCAGCAGATGCCCGCCCATCGAATGCGCGACAGCGAAGTGCGGCGACGGCAGGGCATCGCGAAACCATGCGACCTGCTCGCCGAGATCGGCCACGAGCGCGTCGAAGCCGGTCGAGTGCCCCTTGTCCTGCGTGTCGCCGAGCCGCCCCGACAGCCCCTGCCCGCGCCAGTCGAACGCGGCGAGGCCGAACCCGCGGTCGTGCCAGTGCCAATAGCTTTCGGCGTATTTCTCGATGAAGTCGCCGCGCCCGCCGATGAACAGGATCGAGCCCCGCGTCGGTGACGCCGCCGCCCAGATCATCGACCGCAGCCGCCAGCCGTCGCGCATCGGCCGCAGTTCGGTCGCGGCACCGGGGGGAAGTGCGCGACGCCGCGCGAGGTCACTCATTCGGCGGGAGCACCGGCTTCGATCGCGACCATCTCGCCCTCATCCTCGCGCCCGCGCAGCCGCCGTCCCGGAACCGCGAGGGTGACGATGAACGCACCGAGGAACAGGATCGCGCTGATCGGGAACAGCCCGAGGATCGCCGCCGAGAAGCTCGCGCGGATGCCGTCGCCGGTCCGGGCGACGCGGTCGGGATCGGTCACTCCGCTTGCCGCAAGCGTGGTCCGCAGCGCGGCGGGGTCCATCGCCAGCGCCTGCGCGTGGCTCATGTCGACCCCGGTCTTACCGGCAGCCGCATCGGCGCGGACGAGGTCGGGGGCGCGGCGCGGGAGCTCGGCGGTCAGCGTGTTGGTCAGGATCGCGCCGAACAACGCGACACCGATCGTCGAGCCGATCTGGCGGAAGAACTGCGCCGATGCAGTGGCGACGCCGACCCGCCGCGGCTCGACCGCGCTCTGGATCGCCAGCGTGAACATGCCCATCGCCGGGCCGAGCCCGAGGCCAAGGACTGCCAGGCGCAGCATCAGCGCATTGCGCGACGTCTCCGGCCCGACCTGCAGCATGAGTCCGACGCCGAGGAGGCTCAGGATTCCACCCACCACGAGAACCGGCTTGTATTGCCTGGTCTTGCTCGCCGTCCGTCCGGAGACGACGCTGCCGACGAGCACGCCCCCCATCAACGGCAGGAGGGCAAACCCGCTCGCGGTCGCGGTGACGCCCCGCGCGACCTGCAAATAGAGCGGCAGGAACATGACGATGCCCATGAAGGCGACGTTGATGATGAACAGCGCGAGGTTGCCGCGCGCGAACACCGGGTTGGCGAACAGCCCGATCGGAACGACGGCGTGGTCCTTGTTCCGCGAATAGAGCAACAGCACGGCCAGCCCGGCGACCGCGCCGCCGAGCATCGCCACGATCACCGGCGATTCCCAGGCATAAGCGTGGCCACCCCACGTCAGCGCGAGCAACAACGGCACGAAGGTCAGCAGGATCAGTGCGCTGCCGATCCAGTCGACCCGCCGCTCGCCGCCGACCTGCCCGCCGGTGTTCGGCAGCCGGTTGAGCAGGATCCATAACGCTACTGCGCCGAGCGGGAGATTGACGTAGAAGACGAAGCGCCAGCCGCTGATGACATGGCCGAACAGCGCGGTCGTCGCGTGTTCGGTCAACGCGCCGCCGATCACCGGCCCGGCGACGCTGGCGAAGCCGAACATCGCGCCGAACAACCCAGTGTATTTACCGCGCTCGGCAGGCGGCACGATGTCGGCGATCGTGGCGAACGCGCCGGTCGTCAGCGCGCCCGCACCGATCCCCTGGAGCGCGCGGCAGACGATCAGCTGGTTCATGCCGTCGCCGACGACCGGCAGCGTGCCGAACTCGCCCGCGAGCCCGCAGAGCATCGAGCCGATAAGGAAGACGACGACGCCGAAGACGAGGATCGGCCGCCGCCCGTACAGGTCGCCGAGCTTGCCGTAGATCGGCACGACGACGGTCGACGCGAGCAGGTACGACGTCCCGACCCAGGCGATGCGTTCGAGCCCGTGGAGCTCGGCGATGATCCGCGGCATCGCCGTCGACACGATCGTCTGGTCGAGCGCCGACAACAGCAGCACGATCAGCACCGCGCCGATCGCGAGGCGGCGTTCACCGGTTTCGAGACGATATTCGGGAGCCGGTGCAGCGACGGTCATCATCATCGATTAGCAGCCGGGGACTTGTCGAACCACCCCGTTCGCCGCATGTGCGGCGAGACGTGACACACTCTTGCCGCGCGTGCGGCGAGGCGCGACTGCGGAGCGAAGCCGATGGCCACAACGTATGAATTCAGCCTTGCCTATGCGCTGTGGGCGCTCGGGGGACTTGTCCTCGGCTTGCTCCTCGGACGAATTTTCCGGCGGACGGTGCGCGTTGCCGCGGTCGCCGATACGGCGGGGCTTGCCGCGGCGCGGACCGAGGCGGCGCAGGCGCAGCGCGAGCTCGCAGCGAGCCGCGAGGCGATGCGCCCGCTCGCCGACGAGGTCGACCGGCTCAAGCGTGAAAACGCCAAGCTGCGGCGGACCGCGCAGGAGCCGCTGCCGCTGACGACGCCGCTGGCAACTCCGGCGCTGGGTGCTTCAGTGCTTGGGGCCGAGCCGCTCGTTTCCGAGCCGCTCGCCGGGACCGGGCCGATCGTCGCGGCGGTCCCCGACATTCGCGCGCTCAAGGGAGTCGGCGACAAATTCGCCGCCGCGCTCGAAGCGATCGGCCTCGACTCGGTCGACAAAATCGCGCGGTTGAACGCCGACGAGGCGCTCGACGCCGACGCCCAGCTCGGCGCGTTCAACGGGCGGATCGCGCGCGACCGGCTGGTCGAACAGGCGACGTTGCTCGACGAGGGGCGGACGACCGAATACGCCGCGCGCTTCGGCACTCCGGGCTAAGCGGCGAGCGTCGCCAGCACTTCGGCGAGCAGCGCGGGATCGCCCGCCGCGACGACGCGGCCGTCGCTGCCGCGACGCAGCGGCGCGCCGGCCCAGTCGGTCATTACCCCGCCGGCACCGGTGACGACGGGAACGAGCGCCGCCCAGTCGTAGACCTTGAGTCCCGATTCGACGACGAGGTCGAGGCAGCCGGTCGCGACCAACCCGTAATTGTGATTGTCGCCGCCGTAGAGGACGTCGCGTGCGCCGGTCCGGATGCGCTGAAACGCGGCGGGGTCGTCGAACATATACGGTGAGGTCGTCCCGACATGCGCCCCCGCCAATGCCGGGCAGGCTCGCACCCGCACCGTCGCGCCATTGAGCGTCGTTCCCGTGGCGTTCCCGATCCAGCGGTCGCGGGCGATGCACTGATCGATCACGCCGAGTACCGGGATGCCGTCCTCGAGCAAGGCGATCAGCGTCCCGAACAGCGGCCGCCCGGCGATGAAGGCGCGGGTCCCGTCGATCGGGTCGATCACCCAGACCCGCGCCGCGTCGGGGCGGTCCTCGCCGTATTCCTCGCCGATGATGCCGTCGCCGGGGCTTTCTGCAGACAGGATTTCGCGAATCGCGGCTTCGGCAGCGCGGTCGGCGACGGTTACCGGCGACGCGTCGTCCTTGGTTTCGACCGCAGCGAGGTTGCGGAAATGCGGGCGGATCACCTCTCCGGCAGCGTCGGCGAGGCGGTGGATCAGGGCGATGTCGGCGTCGTTCATAAACCTAGGTCCGCCAATATCATTGCGCGATGCTCGTCGAGCGCCGGGGCCTTCCCCCGCACCACAGGGTCGGCATAGCCCGACAGCTTGACGGGATTGCCTGCCGCGAGCAGCGGCGAGCCGTCGGGGAAGCCCGTCGTGATCGCCATGTTCCGCGCCTGCACCTGCCGGTGGCCGAGCGCCTGCGCGACGTCGTGGAGGGGACCGCACGGCACCCCCGCCGCCTCGATCACGCCGAGCCAGTGCGCCGCATCGCCTTCCGCCAGCCGCGCTTCGAAGATCGTCGCGAGCGCGTCGGCATGGTCGGT
Source organism: Polymorphobacter megasporae (assembly GCF_018982885.2). Lineage (NCBI taxonomy): Bacteria > Pseudomonadati > Pseudomonadota > Alphaproteobacteria > Sphingomonadales > Sphingosinicellaceae > Glacieibacterium > Glacieibacterium megasporae. Next base: position 1,216,197 of record NZ_CP081848.1, read on the forward strand.
CCGGCTGGCGTTGGTCGCGAAACGCGGATCGCTGAGCAGACCGGGGAGGTCGAGCGCGGCGGCAAGCGTCGTGAACAGTGAATTATTCCCCGCCGCGACGACGATATGCCCGCCCCGGCAGGCATAGGCCGCGAACGGCGTGATCGACGGATGCCGCGCGCCGAGCGGCCCGGGCGCAATGCCGGTGACGGCAAAGCGCGCGACGGCGTTCTCGAGGATCGCGATCTGCCCGTCGAGCATCGCGACGTCGACGAACAGCCCCTCGCCGGTCCGCTCGCGGTGATGGAGCGCGGCGAGGATGCCGGTGACGGTGAACAGCCCGGCGGTGATGTCGCCGATCGACGTGCCCACCCGCGTCGGCTTGCCGCCGGGCCAGCCGGTGACCGACATGATCCCGCCCATCGCCTGGACGATCATGTCGTACGCGGGCTTGTCGCGGTCGGGGCCGGTGTGGCCGAAGCCCGACGCGGCGGCATAGATCAGCCGCGGGTGCTTGGCGTGGAGCGCGTCCCAGCCGAGCCCGAGCCGCTCCATGACACCGGGGCGGAAGTTCTCGACGAGGACGTCGGCGCGCGCGACCAGTGCGTCGAACACGACGCGGTCGCCGGGGTCGGCGAGGTCGAGCGCGATCGATTCCTTGCCGCGGTTGATGCTCGCGAAATATGCCGACTGGCTGGGGTCGCCCGCCTTGAACGGTCCGATGTGGCGGCTGTCGTCGCCACCGGGGTTGCCCGCGGTTGCGGGCCGCTCGACCTTGACCACCCGCGCGCCGAGATCGCCGAGGACCATCGTCGCATACGGCCCGGCGAGGACGCGCGACAGGTCGACGATCAACAGGTCGTCGAGCGGGCCGGAGGTGGAGGGCATGGCGGCGTCGTAGCCGGTCAGCCCGGCGGACGGAAGCGAAGGTTACGCCGCCGTCTCACGGTGCGGCGTTAACCAATTGCGTTCTACCGTATCCGATTTGCCGTCCGTGCCATCCGCCGATGCAATTCTGGAGTTAGCCAGTTGGCTACTGCTTTATTTGCCGCGTGCCGGGTGAACCTGGTGCCCTGCCGGGAACCCAGCTTAGGACGTGCAAATACTGTTGCCCTGCCACGTCCAAGGCGGAAGAGCTGCTACGATCAATAGTATCGGATATCGGCAAATATTGATCTTGTAGATCGCGCGCGGCGCACTCTGACATTGTATTCTATTGCGGAAACGCAACGAACTTCGCCAAAAAATATCTTTAGGCCGCGGAACGAAATCCAGCATCGTCAACATGTCGGTCATCTTTACACTGACCTAGTAACCATTGAATTTGGGATGAGCGTAATCAATGGCTTATCCGGCTCTCAAGTTTTGGCACAACGTTTGCATGGTTAACGGCGCTGGTGTTGGGGGATCGGCGTATCTCGAACGCTTTCCGTGGAGCAGATTAACATGATCAAGATTCTTTCAATCGCCGCAGTTGCCCTGATGGCAACCCAGGCTTCGGCGCTGACGAAGATCGTTCCGCTGGGCTTGATCGTCGTTCCGCCGACGCAGACGTCTTCGCTCGGCACGACGTTCTTCACCAACGGCGACAATAGCGCGTATTACGAGTTCACGGTGTCGCAGCCGAACACGGCTGGCGTGAGCAGCTTTACGAACAGCGCGGTCGGCAAGACGGGCTTCTTCAACTTCTCGTCGATCGGCCTGTACGAGGGTCTCGGGACCAGCGGCACGCTGCTCCAGACCGGGACGATCGTCCCGCGCAATGACGGCGGCACGACGCAGGCGTACCTCGATGAGTACACCTTCACTGCAGGCAAGAGCTACACGATCGCCTACTCGGGCAAGGTCGTCGGCGAGCCCGCATCGGTCGGCAGCAGCATCACCTTCGCGCTTGCAGCGGTTCCCGAGCCGGCCTCGTGGGCGCTGATGATCGTCGGCTTCGGCATGGTCGGTTACTCGGCCCGCCGCCGCACTGCGGTCGTCACCGCTTAAGCGGATATCTACGGATCTTAAGGGGGGCGCGCTTCACGGCGCGCCCCCCTTTTTTCGTCCCGGTTGGTTCGCACCTGGTTAATGAAGGGTTTGCGAAATGGCCGCCTCGGGCAAAGACGCCTGTGGAGGGGCGTGATGTCCGAAACCGTGCTGGATTATGTCGTCAAATCCCGGAACGGCACCTGGAGCGTTTTCAAGCGCACTCAGGATAGCCGACGGGGCTGGCTCAAGACGTACGAGCTGTCCTGCCATGCGACCCGCGAAACCGCGGTTGCCGAAATGCGCGCGCGCAACCTTGCCCATGTCGCGAGCCAACCCGAATAGACACATTTGCTTGATGGCCGACGCGATGTCCGCCCGTCTGCCGTCGTCGGTGCAGTCGCCAATCGGTCGGCTCTTAATCGAGATAGAAATGCGCCGACGGCTTGCCGCGTTAAGCACGTTCCGACCGTCAACCCATTTCGTTGTGTAAACGAAACGAAATTAAAGTGTCGGGTTAGTTTACACTTATGAAGGCGGCGATATTTCTCGCTTGAACGATATCAAGATGTTCGCCTTTCGGACGGGTTTGGCACGATGCTTGCGTAAGGGATTATGCCGGGCCTGGGGGGGCTGGCGCAGGCCCACGATTTTCGTCTCGAATGAGGACAATATATGATCAAGGTTATCTCAATCGCCGCATTCGCCCTGATGGCGGCCAAGGCGTCTGCAGTTACCATGCTCGTTTCGCTCGGCGCGATCGTTGTCCCGCCGACGCAGTCGTCGTCGTTCGGCATCACTTTCCAGAAGAATGGTGCGAACACCGGTCTGTACGAGTTCACGATCTCGCAGGCGAATACGGTTGGTGTCAGCAGCTTCACCAACAGCGCCGTCGGTAACATCGGTGTGTTTAATTTCGCGTCGCTCGATCTCTACAAGGGTACCGGCACGGCCGGATCGCTGCTCGCGACCGGCACGATCGTTCCGCGCGCCGGCGGCACAACGCAGGCCTATCTCGGTTCCTACACCTTCGATGTCGGCAGCTACACGATCGCCTACACCGGCACCGTCCGGGGCCGTCCGGCGAGCGTCGGCAGCAGCATCACCTTCGCGATGGCGGCGGTTCCCGAGCCCGCTTCGTGGGTCATGATGATCGCTGGTTTCGGCATGGTGGGCTTTGCGGCCCGCCGTCGCAACTCGGCCGTCACCGCCTAAACTTCGTTCAAGTCCGACACGAGGGGCGCGCCGCAAGGCGCGCCCCTTTTTCGTTGTGACTGCGTGCTGCCCGGAGCGGGGGATGACGCCCCCTGCAGACCGGCTATAAGAACGCAGCTATCCTGGGGTCCGACCGATTATGCTGCTTGCGCTTGCCGCCGTTCTCGCCGCCGCCACGCCCGACGCCGGGCTCCACCGCTTCCGCGAGGTCGCCTTGTCTCCGGCCGGCGAAGTCGCCGCGGTCGAGAGCGTCGTGCCGATCGATACCGGCGCGCCCGATCCGCACACCGCGATCGTCGTCCGGTCGGCAACCGGCAGCATTCTTCGCCGGATCGACCCGTGCCCGACGTGCGGCTACGGCGCGCCTGCCTGGTCTCCCGACGGCGCGTCGATCGCCTTTGTCGTCACCGACCGCGCGACGAGCACCGCGACGCTGACGGTTGCGAGCGGGGGCAAGCTGCGCTCGCTCGCCTCGGTTCGCGGCGTTGCCCAGACCCCGCGCTGGTCGCCCGACGGCAAGACGATCGCGCTGCTCGCGACCGAGGGTGCGACCAAGGCGACCGGTGCGGTCGAGGCCGGCGCGGCGCAGGTCGGCGAGATCGGCGCGGCCGACGACGAGCAGCGGATCGCGGTCGTCCCCGCCGCCGGCGGATCGCTGCGGATGGTCTCGCCGTCCGACACCTTCGTCTACGAATACGACTGGACCCCCGACGGGCGCGGTTTCGTCGCGACGGCATCGAAGGGCAACGGCGACGATAATTGGTGGGTCGCGAAGCTGATCGCGGTCGATGCCGGCGGCGGCGCAGCGCGGGTGATCGCCTCGCCCAAGACCCAGCTCAATCTGCCGCGCGTGTCGCCCGACGGCAAGACGGTCGTCTATATCGGCGGGCTGATGAGCGACTTCGGCCCGGTCGGCGGCGACCTGTATGCGGTCCCGTTCGCGGGCGGCACCCCGGTCAACCTGACCCCGGGAATGAAGGCGACGGTCCGCTCGCTGGCATGGAAGGGGGCCGACCCGGTCGCGGTCCGGCTCGTCGGCGATCAGAACGAGATCGACCGCGTCGCGCTGACCGCGACCTCGGCGACCTTCACGCCGCTGTGGTCGTCGTCGGCGACCCCCGACGCTGCCGACGGCGACGTCGCGATCAGCCGTGATGGCACGCATTTCGCCGCCTCGATCGAGGATTTCGAACACGCGCCGGAGATCGCGACGGGGAGCCTGGCGGGCAGCACGCTCGCGCTGACGCCGATCACTCGTGAGAATGCGGGGCTCGGGTCGAACGCGGTTGCCAAGAGCATCAAGTGGAAGAATGAAGGCTTCAACGTCCAGGGCTGGCTGCTCGCACCGAAAACGCTCGTGCCCGGGCGCAAATATCCGATGATCACGATCATTCACGGCGGCCCGTCGTCGGCGACGACCCCGTCGTATCTGTGGAACGGGACCGTCCGCCAGCTGATCGAGCGCGGCTATTATGTCTTCCAGCCGAACCCGCGCGGCAGCTATGGGCAGGGTGAGGCCTTTACCCGCGCCAACGTCCGCGACTTCGGCGGCGGCGACCTGCGCGACATCCTCGCCGGGGTCACCGCGGTCGAAAAGGCCGCCCCGGTCGACGACAAGCGGCTCGGTGTCTACGGCCACAGCTATGGCGGGTTCATGACGATGTGGACCGTGACGCACTCGACCCGCTTCAAGGCGGGCGTCGCGGGCGCGGGCATCGCCAATTGGATCAGCTATTACGGCCAGAACGGCATCGACAAGTGGATGATCCCGTTCTTCGGCGCGAGCGCATACGATGACCCGGCGATCTATACCAAGCTGTCGCCGCTGACGACGATCAAGGCTGCGAAGACCCCGACGCTGATCTATGTCGGCGAGCGCGACGTCGAATGCCCGCCCGCGCAGTCGGTCGAGTTCTGGCACGCGCTCAAGGAGGTCGGGGTTCCAACAAGCCTGATCATCTATGCGGGCGAGGGTCACCGCATTCGCAAGCCCGAGAATATCCACGACCGCGAGACGCGGACGATCGGCTGGTTCGACAAGTACCTCAAGTAACATGCCCGCGGTCAGCGTCATCATCCCGCACTTCGAGGATCTCGCAAACCTCGGCCTGTGCCTCGATGCGCTCGCCGCACAGACGTTTCGTGATTTCGAGACGATCGTCGCCGACAATGCCTCGCCCGCCGGAACCGCTGCAGTCGAGGCGGTGATCGCGGGGCGGGCGACGCTCGTCATCGCGCACGAGCGCGGTGCGGGGGCGGCGCGCAATGCCGGGGTTGCGGCGGCAGGAGCAGGCATCCTCGCCTTCACCGACGCCGATTGCGTCCCCGCGCCGGGCTGGCTCGCTGCGGGGGTTACCGCGCTCACTCAGGCCGATCTCGTCGGCGGGGCGATGCGCGTCTCGTTCGCCGACGAAGCCGCGCCGACTGCGGTCGAGGCGTTCGAGCGCGTCTTCGCCTTCGACAATCGCGCCTACGTCGAGGGCAAGGGCTTCAGCGTCACCGCCAATTTGTTCACCCGCCGCGACGTCTTCGACACGGTCGGCGGCTTCCGCGCGCATGTCTCGGAGGACGCCGACTGGTGCCTGCGCGCGCGCGATGCCGGCTACCGGATCGCTTACGCGGCCGACGCCATCGTCGCCCACCCGGCGCGGCGGACGTGGGAGCAGCTGACGCGGAAATGGGAGCGGCTGGTCCGCGAGAGCGCGGCGCTGCATACGGCGCGCGGCGGGGGTTCGGCGGGGTGGCAGGTGCGAACGTTGCTGCTGCCGGTGTCGGCGATTGCGCATCTGCCGAAGGTGCTCGGATCGGCGAAGCTGCCCCGCATCGCCGACCGCATCGCCGCCGCCGGGGTCCTGTTCAAGCTGCGGCTGTGGCGCTTCACCGCCGCGCGCCGCCTCGCCTGAAACGTGTAGAGCGTCCCGAACTTAATCCGTTCCCAGCCTTGAGGATTCACGATGCGCGCGATCGAACTTCAGGCGCCGATATCACTCGAGCGGTTGACTCTCGTCGACCGGCCCGACCCCGGCCAGCCAGGGCCCGGCGAGATCCGCGTCGCGCTCCACGGCAGCACCTTGAACTTCCACGATCTGGGCGTCGCGACCGGCCGGATGGGTGCCGCCGCTAGCCGCATCCCGCTCGCCGATGGCGCGGGCACAGTCGAGGCGGTCGGCCACGGCGTCACCGAATTCGCTGTCGGCGACATGGTCGTGTCGTGCTTCTTCCCCGACTGGCAGGATGGCACCGCCACCGTCGGCGACTTCAGCCGGACGCCGGGCGACGGCATCGACGGCTTCGCGCGCGACTTCGTCGTCCTCCCTGCAACAGAATTCACGCTCGCGCCGAAGGGTTACGACGCGGTCGAGGCAGCGGCGATCACCACCGCGGGGCTGACTGCGTGGCGTGCGCTCGTCGGCGACGGCGGCCTCAAGGCGGGCGACAGCGTGCTGCTCCTCGGCACCGGCGGCGTCTCGATCTGGGCGTTGCAGATCGCCAAGGCGATGGGTGCAAAGGTCGCGATCACCTCGTCGTCGGGCGACAAGCTCGACCGCGCCCGGTCGATGGGAGCCGACTTCACGGTCAATTACCGCGAGCAGGCCAACTGGGGCGCGGTCGTCAGCGACTGGACCGGCGGGCGCGGTGTCGACCATGTCGTCGAGGTCGGTGGTCCGGGGACGCTTGCCCAGTCGATCGATGCGGTCCGCGTCGGCGGGCATATCTCGCTGATCGGCGTGCTGACCGGGATCAGCGGCGAGGTTCCGACCGCCGCGCTGATGGGCAAGCAGGCGCGGCTCCAGGGGCTCATCGTCGGCAGCCGGCGGCAGCAGCAAGACTTCGTTCGCGCGCTCGATAGCAGGGGGATCAAGCCAGTGATCGACCGCCGCTTCCCGCTCGAACAGCTCGCCGACGCGTTTCGCCACGAGATGAGCGGCAGTCACTTCGGCAAGATCGGCGTCGAATGGTAGGCACGGGGATCGAGTCGCAGGCGAAAGGCACCGCCTGATCGCCCCGTATTCGCGTCGTTAAATTTTGCCTTCCGTACCAACTACCCGTCGTGCATGATCGCGGGTAGACCTTCGTGCGGAGAGAGACCTTGCTGAGACGTGACTTCCTCACCGCATCCGGCTTCGGGCTCGGCGGTTTCGTACTCCCCGCGACGTTCGGCAAGCTCATCGCCGCCGAGGCACTGATCGACGGGGCGATCGCGCTCTCGGTCAAGAAGACCCTCGCCGACGCCGCGCTCCAGGCGGCAACCGCCGCTGGGGCGAGCTACTGCGACGTCCGCGTCGGGCGCTATCTCCGCCAGTTCGTCATTACCCGCGACGCGCACGTCGAGAACGTCGTCAACACCGAATCGATCGGGGTCGGCATCCGCGTCATCGCCGGCGGGGCATGGGGCTTTGCCGCGACCAACGACATGACCACCGACGGCGTCGCCACCGCCGCGCGGCAGGCGGCGGCGATCGCCAAGGCCAATGCGCGCAACCAGACCGCCCCGGTCCAGCTCGCCCCGACCCCGGGCGTCGGCGAGGTGTCGTGGCGCGCGCCGATCCGCACCAGCGCGATGTCGGTGCCGGTCAAGGAAAAGGCCGCGTTGCTGCTCGACGTCAATGCTGCGGCGCTCGCGAACGGTGCCGACTTCATCAACTCGGTCCTGTTCTCGGTCAACGAGCAGAAGTATTTCGCGTCGACCGACGGCTCGTACATCGATCAGGACGTCCACCGCATCTGGCCGCTGATGCGCGTCACCGCGGTCGACAAGGCAACCGGCAAGTTCCGCACCCGCTCCGAACTGTCGGCGCCGATGGGGCTCGGCTACGAATATCTCGACGGCAACAAGGCCGACCAGACCGTCCTGCCCAACGGCGTCGTCGTCTTCTGCAAGTCGTACGACATGAAGGGCGACGCGATCGCGGCGGCGAAGCAGGCGCGCCAGAAGCTCAAGGCGCCGTCGGTCAAGCCGGGCAAGTACGATCTCGTCCTCGACCCGTCGCACACCTGGCTGACGATCCACGAATCGGTCGGCCACCCGACCGAACTCGACCGCGTCCTCGGGTACGAAGCCAATTACGCCGGGACGAGCTTCGCCACGCTCGACAAGCGCGCGAACCACTTCAAGTACGGCAGCGACCACGTCACGATCGTCGCCGACAAGATCCAGCCGGGCAGCCTCGGTGCGGTCGGCTACGACGACGAAGGCGTCAAGACCAAGCGCTGGGACCTGATCAAGGACGGTGTCCTCGTCGATTACCAGGTCATTCGTGACCAGGCGCACATCATCGGCAAGACCGCGTCGGACGGCTGCTGCTACGCCGACTCGTGGTCGAGCGTGCAGTTCCAGCGGATGGCGAACGTCTCGCTGCTGCCGGGCAAGGCCAACCTCAGCGTCCCCGACATGATCAAGGACGTCGAAAACGGCATCTACATCATCGGTGATGGCTCGTTCTCGATCGACCAGCAGCGCTACAACGCCCAGTTCGGCGGCCAGCTGTTCTACGAGATCAAGAACGGCAAGGTCGGCGAGATGATCGAGGACGTCGCCTACCAGATCCGCACGCCGGAGTTCTGGAACGCGTGTGTCGGGGTCTGCGACGACCGCGACTACCGCCTCGGCGGGTCGTTCTTCGACGGCAAGGGCCAGCCGGCGCAGGTGTCGGCGGTCAGCCACGGGTCGTCGACCGCGCGCTTCAACGGCATCAACGTCATCAGCACCGCCCGCTCGCTCGGTTGATCCGCGCTCCAGGAGACATATTCAGATGAGTATCTTCACCGAGGCGCAGGCCAAGGCGATTCTCGACAAGGTCATCGCGCTGTCGAAGGCCGACCAGTGCACCGCCCAGCTCAGGGGCTCGATCGACGGCAACGTCCGCTTCGCGCTCAACAACGTCTCGACGAGCGGGATCGTCAGCAACGTCGACCTGTCGGTCGAGGTCGCGTACGGCAAGCGCGTCGGCATCGCGACGATCAACGAGTTCGACGACGCCGCGCTCGAACGCGTCGTCCGCCGCGCCGAGGACCTCGCCAAGCTCGCGCCGGAAAACCCCGAATTTGTTCCGGCGGTCGAGAAGCAGACGTACAAGCCGACCGCGACGTTCAGCCCGGCGACCGCGGCGATCACACCCGACTATCGCGCGCAGGTCGCCGCCGACTCGATCCAGCCGTGCAAGGCCGAAAAGCTCGTCGCCGCGGGTTTTCTCCAGGACGGCCAGAGCTTCGTCGCCTTCGCCAACAGCAAGGGCAACTTCGGCTACCAGCAGGCGACCAACATCGATTACACCTGCACCGTCCGGACCGACGACGGTCGCGGCTCGGGCTGGGTCGGGCGCAACGTCCAGGACGCCAAGGCCTTTAGCGCCGGGTCCGACATCCGCACCGCGATGCGCAAGGCGAGTGCATCGGCCGATGCCAAGGCGATCGAGCCGGGCAAATACACCGTCATCCTCGAACCCGCTGCGGCCGCCGGGCTGCTCGCCTTCATGTTCCGCGCGTTCGACGCGCGTCAGGCCGACGAGGGGCGCAGCTTCCTGTCGAAGAAGGGCGGCGGCAACAAGATCGGCGAGCAGGTGTTCGACCGCCAGGTCAACTTCACCGCCGACCCGTCGCACCCCGAGGCGCTGATCCTGCCGTGGGACGACGACGGCCAGCCGCGCGAACGGCTGCCGCTCGTCACCGACGGCAAGGTCAGCAACCTGCAATATTCGCGCTATTGGGCGCAGAAGCAGGGCAAGAAGGCCAATGCCGACATCGGCAACCTCGTCATGGCGGGCGGCACCAAGTCGACCGCCGAGCTGATCAAGACCACCGCCAAGGGCATCCTCGTCACCCGCACCTGGTATATCCGCATGGTCGATCCGCAGACCGTGCTGCTGACCGGGCTGACGCGCGACGGGACGTTCTACATCGAGAACGGGCAGATCAAGTATCCGCTCAAGAACTTCCGCTTCAACGAGTCGCCGGTGATCATGCTCAACAACATCGAGGAGCTGGGCAAGCCGGTCCGCGTCAAGGGTGACGAGTCCGACCTGATCATGGTCCTGCCGCCGATGAAGCTGCGCGACTTCACCTTCACCTCGCTGTCGGACGCGGTCTGAGCCGAATGCCGGGGCTGACCCGGGGGGATTTTCTGCGCTTGCTCGCTGGCGGCCTTGCCGGGGCTTTGGTCGAGGCACCCCTGCGCGCCGTTGGAGCCGCGAAGGGTTACGATTTCTGGTTCACCCGGCTCAAGTATGAGTCCGGCGACTGGGATCTCGACCAGCGAATGCCGTCGAACCTGATCACCTCGCTGATCGACTACACCAGCCTGCGTGTCGACCCGAAGGAGCGGATCGTCGCGCTCGCCGACCCGGCGATGCTCGCCGCGCCGTTCTGCTACATGACCGGGCACAAGCTGGTCGAGTTCAACGCCGCCGAGCGCCGCAACTTCGAGCGCTATGTCCGCAACGGCGGCTTCGTCCTCGTCGACGACTGCAACCACGACATCGATGGCCTGTTCGCCAAGTCGTTCGAGCGGCAGATGGCGGCGATCTTCGGTCCCGCCGCATTGAAGCGCCTCGCGCCGAATCACCCGGTCTTCCGCAGCTTCTTCAAGGTCGACGGCCCGCCGAACACCGCGTTCGAATTGAACGGCTGGGGCGACGACCTCATCCACGATTACCTGCGCGGGATCACGATCGATGGCCGCCTCGGCCTGCTCTACAGCAACAAGGATTACGGCTGCGAGTGGGACTACGACTGGCACAACAAGCGTTTCCTCGCCGAGGACAACACCAAATTCGGGGTCAACATCGTGATGTACGCCCTCACCTCGTGACCCTTCAGTTCGCGGAGCCGCAATGACGATTTCCGAAGCCGACGTCGAAGCGCGGCTGGCGCGGCTCGGCGACCTCAAACGCGCGATCGCGACCGCGATCGTCGGGCAGGACGAGGTTGTCGAGCAATTGCTGATCGGCCTCCTCGCGGGCGGGCATTGCCTGCTCGAAGGCGTCCCCGGGCTCGGCAAGACGCTGCTCGTCCGCACGCTCGGAGCGGCGCTCGACCTCCAGTTCCGCCGCGTCCAGTTCACCCCCGACCTGATGCCGAGCGACATCCTCGGCACCGAACTGCTCGAGGAGGACCACGGCACCGGGCACCGCAGCTTCCGTTTCCAGCCGGGGCCGATCTTCACCAACCTGCTCCTCGCCGACGAGCTCAACCGGACCCCGCCGAAAACGCAGGCGGCGCTGCTCGAGGCGATGCAGGAGAAAACCGTCAGCTACGCCGGGGTGACCCACGTCCTGCCCGACCCGTTCTTCGTTCTCGCGACACAAAACCCGATCGAGCAGGCGGGCACCTATCCGCTCCCCGAGGCGCAGCTTGATCGCTTCCTGCTCAACATCCGCGTCGATTATCCGAGCGAGGCCGAGGAGCGCGACATCCTCGTCGCGACGACCGGCGGCGCGGGCGCGAAGGTGCCGAAGGTGATGGACGCCGCCGCCGTAGTCGAGCTCCAGGCATTGGTCCGCGACGTCCATGTCGGCCCCGACCTGCTGTTGTGGGTGACGCGCATCGTCCGCGCCACCCGGCCCGCTGCCGGAGCGTCGGCCGAGGTCCGCAAATACATCCGCTGGGGCGCGGGGCCGCGCGCGGGCCAGTCGCTGATCCTCGCGGCGAAGGCGCGCGCGCTGCTGCGCGGGCGGCTGGCGGCGACGCGCGAGGATGTGACCGCGCTCGCCGCGCCGGTGATGCGCCACCGCCTGCTGCTGTCGTTCGCCGCCGAGGCCGACGGGCGCAGCGCGGATGATGCGATCATCGACGTGCTGCGCGGCGTGCCGTGGCCGGCGTAACAGGGCCGGCGTGGTCGACCTGATCCCGCCCGAGGTCCGCAGCCGGTTGCGGGGCTTGCGCCTGTCGTCGCGCCGCGCCGCCGGGCAAAGCGGGATCGGCGCGCACGCCAGCCGCAGCCGCGGGTCCGGGCTCGAATTCGCCCAGTACCGCGCCTACGAACCCGGCGACGAGCTCCGCCAGATCGACTGGAAGCTCTATGCGCGCTCCGACCGCTTCTTCGTCCGCGAGGCCGAGCGCGAGAGCCCGCTCGCATTGTGGATACTGATCGACGCGAGCGCCTCGATGGCCCAAGTCGACGGTGCGCGCGACGGGGGGCGCCCCGGCTGGTCGCGCCTCGACGCCGCGAAGTCGCTCGCCGCGTGCCTCGCCGAACTGGCGTTGCGCGAGGGCGACCGCTTCGGCTGGATCGTCCTGCGCGACGACGGCGTCCGTCTTGCCATCCCCGGAAACGGCCTGCGCCAGCGCGACCGGCTCCTCGTCGAGCTGTCGGCGCTGACCGCTGGCGGCGGCTTTCCCGCCGCCGACCGGCTCGCGCCGTTGTGGGAGCGGATCGGCGCCCGCGACCTCGTCGTCGTCCTCAGCGACCTGTTCGACGATGCTTGCGTCGGGCTGATCGAGCGGCTCGCGGCGGCGCGGCGCGAAGTGCTCGCGGTCCAGCTGCTGACCGTCGAGGAGCGCGACTTCCCCTTCGCCGGGGGCCACCGCTTCGTCGATCCCGAGACCGGGGTCGAACTGCTCGGCGACGGCCCGGCGATGCGCGCCGACTTCGTCGCGCGGTTCGCTGCGGCGCGGGCCGCACTCGCGGCACGACTGGCAGCGAGCGGCATCGGCTTCGCAGCCCATGTCCTCGACGAGGCGATCGACGCGCCGCTGCGGATCCTGTTCGGCGCGCGCGAGGCGGCGGCGCGATGACCCCGGTGCTGCTGTTCCCGCTCGGGCTGGCGGCGCTCGCCGCGCTCGCGGTGCCGCTGGCGATCCACCTCGCGCGGCGCAGCGAACTCGCGCGGATCGACTTCGCCGCGCTGCGCTGGCTTGCGGCGAAACCGCGCCCGCGCACCCGGCTGCGCTTCGACGAATGGCCGCTGCTGATCGCGCGCCTGCTCCTGTTCGCGCTCGTCGCACTGTGGCTGGCGCGCCCGGCGGTCTTCGGGAGCAGCACGGGCGGGCAGTGGGTGGCGGTGGTTCCCGGAGCCGACCTTGCAGCGGTCCCGCACGACGCCAGTGCGCAGCGGCGCTGGCTCGCCCCCGGCTTTCCCGCGCTCGATAACAAGCGCCCCGACGGCGCGATCGCGGTCGCGAGCCTGCTCCGCCAGCTCGACGCCGAACTCCCGCCGGGGGCAAGCCTCCGCGTCGTCGTCCCCTCTCAAATCGCCGGCACCGACGCCGAGCGACCGCGCCTGTCACGCCCCGTTGCTTGGCAGATCACATCTGGAGCGATGACCGCCGCCCCCGCCCCCGCAGGCACACTGCCGCCCCTCTTAAGCGTGCGCTATCCGCCCGAGCGCCGCGACGCGCTCCGCTATCTCCGCGCCGCAGTGATCGGCTGGACCGCGCCGGGGAGAGCCCCGGCGTTCGATGCTGAGCCGCCGTCCGCGCCGTTGCCGTCATACCCCGCGAACCTCGTCTGGCTTGCGCCCGGAGACCTTCCGGCGGCGGTGCGCGACTGGGTCGCCGGTGGCGGGACTGCGTTGCTCGCAGCCGACGCCGGTCCGGTCGCGGCGCACGTCGTCTGGCGCGACGCGGTCGGCGCAGCGCTCGCAACCGCCGAGCCGCTGGGCCGGGGCCGCATCATCCGCCTGACCCGCCCGCTCGATCCGGCGGCGATGCCGCAACTCCTCGAACCCGACTTCCCCGAGCGATTGCGCGCATTGTTCGATGCCCCCCGTCCGGCCCCGGCGCGCGTCGCGGCGATCGACTATGCCCCGCTGACCGGCGGCGCGATCTACCCGCCGCCCGCGCGCGACCTCCAGCCGTGGCTGGCGCTGGTCATCGCAGCGATGTTCGTCATCGAGCGCTGGCTGGCGACCGGGCGGCGGCGGGGGACCGCGTGACCGCTGCATTCCGCCCCGTCGATTTCGTTCGCCCGGCGCAACGGCGGCACATCACCGACGATGTGCTCGTCGGCGCTCCCGCCGCCGCGGTGGCAGCTGCGATCGCGTGGCGCGCCGTCGGACCGCTCGCGGCAGTCGCCGTCGCGGTCGTCGCGCTTGCGGTCGTCGTGGCGGTCGCGGTGCAGCGGGCGCAGCGGCTCGATCGCGGCTGGCTGATCGGACGGCTCGATGCGGCGCGGCCCGACCTCGACGACAGCGCCGACCTGTTGTTCGCCGACGACGGCGGGCTGACCCCGCTGGCGCGACTCCAGCGGAGCCGCATCGAACGCCGCATCGCCGCCGCGATGCCCGACCTCCGTCCGTCGTGGTCGGCGCGACGGATCGGCCTCACATGGCTTTTGGCGCTTGTTGCGATCGCAGCGATCGTCCTTATCCCTGATCGTCGATCGTCGACTATCCTCGCGCCGAGCAGCGAGGATGTACCGGTGATCCCCGGAGTCCCCCGCCTCGTCGGCCAGCGGCTGCGCATCATCCCGCCCGCTTACACCGGCCTCCCGCCACGCGATGCGGCGACCCTCGATATCGCCGCGCCACAAGGATCGCGTCTCGACTGGACGCTGACCTTCGCGCCGGAGCCGCCCGCCGCCGATCTCGTTCTCGCCGACGGCAGCCGGACCGCGCTGACCCGCAACGGGGCGGTCTGGACCGCGCGCCGCACCCTCGACCGGTCGCTGCTGTATCGCGTCGTGCCGCGCGCGGCGGGGGCGGCGGTGCCGCGTCTTCACCGGCTCGACGCGGTCGTCGACGCGCCGCCGCAGGTCAAGGTCGTCGCGCCCGACCGCAGCCTCAGCCTCGTCACCCCGGGGCAGCACAGTTGGCCGCTGGTATTCGCCGCAACCGACGATTACGGCGTCGCCGCATCGGCGCAACTCCACCTGACGATCGCCGAGGGTGACGGCGAGAACGTCAAGTTCCGCGAGCAGGTCGTCACGGTCCACGGCAGTGGCAGCGCGACCGCCAAGCGCTTCGCCGTCGCGGTCGACCTGCCCGCGCTCAAGTTCGTTGCAGGAAGCGACCTCGTCGCGCAGCTCGTCGTCACCGACAACCGGACCCCGGGGCCGCAGACCGCGCGCAGCTCCAGCCTCATCCTGCGCTGGCCCGCGAGCGAGGGCGAGGCGATGGGGATGGAGGGCGTCGTCACCCGCGCGCTCCCCGCCTATTTCCGCAGCGAGCGCCAGATCATCATCGATGCCGAGGCGCTGCTCGCCACGCGTCCGCGCCCCGCGCCGCCGCGTTTCCTCGCCAAGTCGGACATTATCGGTGCCGATCAGCGGCTGCTGCGGCTGCGCTATGGCCAATTTCTCGGCGAGGAGCAGGAGGGGAAGACCCCGCCGCCAACCGCCGATGCGGCTGCCCCAACCGCCGACGCGCCGACCACACCGAATCCCCCGACCGCCGAGGGCGATGGCAAGGTCACGCCGCCGCGCTTCGGCAGCGAGGCCGATACGCTCGCCGACTACGGCCATGTCCACGACGAGTCGGAGGCGGCAACGTTGCTCGATCCGGGGACGCGCAAATCGCTGAAAGGCGCGCTCGACGCGATGTGGCAGGCCGAACTCCATCTGCGGCAAGGTGATCCGGCGGCGGCGCTGCCGTTCGCTCACACTGCGCTCGGGCTGATCAAGCAGGTCCAGCAGGCGACGCGGCTGTTCGTCGCCAAGGTCGGGCCCGAGCTTCCCGCGATCGACGAGACGCGGCGGCTGACCGGCAAGCGCGACGGCCTCGCGCATCGCGACCTGCCGCCGGTGGCGGCGACTGCAGCCGATCCGGCGCCTGCAGTGATCTGGCGCGCGCTCGCCGCGACGGGCAGCGTCGATCCCACCCAACTGGCAGCGCTCGAAGCATGGTTGCGGACCGATCCGGCGGGGGTCGACGACCGGCTCGCCTTCGCCGCGGCGATCGACGCCGTCCGCCGCGAGCCCGGCTGCAGTGACTGCCGCGAAGCGCTGCGCGGGCTGTTGTGGCGCGCGCAAGTCCGCCCCGCCGCCGCCGCCGCACCGCGCGCCGCCGCGACCGCCGAAGGCCGCCGCTACCTCGACGCGCTGCGAATCACCCCGTGACGATTGTGCTCGCATGGATCCTCATTGTGGCCACTGTGTGCGGTGCTGTGCGGACCGGCGTGCGCGTGCGGAAAACACCGGTAGGAGAACGGGATAGGCCGTGGCGGACGGTAATCCTGCTTGCCGCCCAGCCAATCTGTGCGGCGCTGCTCTACCTGACCCTGCAGCCCTCGACCGCGCTGCCGGGCGGTACATTGACCGTCCTCACCCGCCACGGCGGGACGATCCTCGGCGGCAAAAACCTCGTCGCGCTCCCCGAAGCACCGGCGACCGCTGGAGCCGACCGCGTCCCCGACCTCGCCACCGCCCTGCGCCGCTTCGCACCCGCCCGCCTCAAGATCATCGGCGACGGCCTCGAACCCCGCGATATCGCGGCGGCAGCAGGCATTCCGGTCGATTTTTCTCCGCAAACCGCCACATTGGGGCTCGTCCGCGTCGATTTCCCGGCTTCGGTCGCCCCCGGAGCAAGTTTCGAAGTCGGCGGCCAGGTCAGCGGCATCACCCAGCCCGCAGTCGATCTCGTCGATCCCGCGGGCAGCCGCGTCGACACCGCAGTCCCCGATGCCGCCGGAAACTTCGTCGTCTCGGGCACCGCGCGCGCGCCCGGACCCGCTCGCTTCACCCTGCGGCTTCGCACCGGATCGCGCCTCGTCGAGGAGACCGCGGTTCCGGAATCGACTGTCGCCGTGCCCGCGATGCGCCTCCTCCTCCTCGCCGGCGCCCCAGGACCCGAGGTCAAATACATCCGCCGCTGGGCGACCGAAGCTGGATTGGCCGTTCACGCCCAGATCGCGACCGGCGGCGGCCTCGCGCTCGGCGACGCGCCGCTGGCGATCACGCCCGCGACGTTGGCGCGGTTCGACATCGCGGTGCTCGACGAGCGGAGCTGGTCCGGACTGACCCCCGGCGAGCGCAGCGCGATGCTCGCGGCGGTGCGCGCCGGGCTCGGGCTGCTCGTCCGCATCGACGGACCGCTGTCCGCGCCGGATCGTAATGCGCTGCAATCGCTTGGCTTTGCCGTTGCGGCGGGTGAGGGGAGCACCCCGGTCGCGCTCGCGGCACCAACGGCCGACGAGGCTGCCCGCCTTGCCCGCGATGGACCGGGGAGCAGCGACGCCCCGGCACGCATAAACCGCGACGCCGCCGTGCCGGCGCTGACGCGGTGGGCGGTCAGGATCGGTGCCCCCACGGCGAGCCCGCTGGTTCGCGACGCGCGCGGCGCGACGATCGCGGCGTGGCGGGCCGACGGCGAGGGACGCATCGCTCTGTGGCCGCTCGACGACAGCTTCCGGCTCGTGCTGGCGGGGTACGACGCGCGCTATGGCGAGTTGTGGCGTGCCGCATTCGCCACACTCGGCCGCGGTGCAGGGCGCGCGGTGACGAGGATCGAGCAGCCGACATGGGTCGGACAACGCATCGCGCTCTGCGGGCTGACCGGCACCGCGACCGTTACTGCACCCGATGGCGGCGTCGCGACGCTCGTCGATGATCCCGCCGCTGGATGTGCCGCCTACTGGCCGCGGGTCGCGGGCTGGCACCAGCTTCGCCAGCGCGGCCAGTCCGTGCCGACCTCATTCGCGGTGGTCGCGGCTGCGGCGCTGCCGAACGTCCGCGCGGAGGCGACCCGCGACGCGACGCTGCGGCTCGCTTCGGGGCAGGGCGTTCTCTCTCCCGCGATGTCCCCGGGATCGATCGGGCCATGGCCGTGGGCCGTCGCGTGGCTCGCAGTTTGCGCTGCGCTGTGGTGGTTCGAACGGTCGAAATCGGGGTCGCGCGGCGGACTGTCCCCGCGCAGCAGTAACCCGGTCGTAGCCGGACGCGGCGATTTCGAGCCGTTGCCGTGACTTGGCGCGCCCGACCGGCTAATGAGCCGCGGCCATGCACGCCGTCACCCTCGACCAGAAAGACCATGTCCCGATCCGCCTCCGCGATCTCCTGACCCTTGCCGGGCCGGTCGTTGCGTCGCGGCTCGGGATCATGGCGATGGGGTTGGTCGATACGCTCGTCGTCGGGCGCTATTCGGCGACCGAGCTCGGCTTCCTCGCGCTCGCCTGGGCGCCGACGTCGATCGTCCTGACCACCGGCATCGGGCTGTTGTCGGGGGTGCAGGTCCTGACCAGCCAGGCGATCGGGGCAGGGCGCGACGCCGAGACCGGGGCGATCCTGCGGCGCGGGCTGGTCTATGCCTTCTGGCTCGGGATCGCCGCGATCGTCGTCCTCGCCGGTCCGGGAGCGCTCCTCCTCCGCCACATCGGCCTCGACCCGGCGCTTTCGGCGGGGGCGGTCCCGGCGCTGCGGATGCTCGCATTGTCGCTGCTGCCGATCCTGATCGTCGATTCAGGTATCTTCTGGCTCGAGGCGCACGGCCATCCGCTCCCCGGCACCGCGGCGATGTGGGCGGCGAACGCCGTCAACCTCGCGCTCAACCTATGGCTGGTCCCGGGGCATTCGGGGCTGCCGGTCGCGGGCGCGGTCGCCAGCGGTTGCGCGACGCTCGCCTCGCGGACCGCGCTGCTCGGCTTCGTCGCCGCCTACATCCTGTGGTGGAAGCGGTCGCCCGGCCTTGGCGTCTTCACCGCCCCAGGGCCCGACCGCGCCGCCGCCGGAGCGCTGCGCCGGGTCGGCTATGCCGCGTCGCTCAGCTATGCTGTCGAAAGCGGGGCGTTCGCCTCGATGACCATCGTCGCGGGCTGGCTCGGCGCGACCGCGGTGGCGAGCTGGGCGATCGTCATCAATCTCGCCGCGATCATCTTCATGGTTCCGCTCGGGCTCGCGACGGCGACGGCGGTGCTGGTCGGCCGAGCGTATGGCGCGGGCGACCTCGCCGGGGTCCGCCGCGCCGGCCTGCTCGGCTTCGGTACGGCGATTGCGGCGACGGCGCTGATCTGCGCCGCCGTCGGCATCGGTGCCCCTGCGATCGCGGGGTCGTACACCCACGACCCCGCCGTCGTCGCGATCACCGTCGGGGCGCTGTGGCTGTCGTGCCTGTTCTACGTCAGCGACGGGCTCCAGGTCGTTGGGGCGCAGGCGCTCCGGGCGCGGGGCGACATCTGGACACCGACCGCGACCCACTTCCTCAGCTACATCGGGGTGCTGATCCCGGTCGGCTATGTCGCTGCAATCCCGCTCGGCCTCGGCGTCCCTGGCATCGTCTGGGGGACGATCGCCGCGAGCGCGATGGCGGCGGCGTTGCTGGTCGGGCGCTTCTTCTGGCTCGGGCGGTCAGCCTAGCGCGGGTCCATAATGCTCGACCACCGGCATCGGGTCGTAGAAATGATGGAGCAAAGCTTGCCACTCGGCATAGCGCGCCGACCCTCGGAAGCCGATTTCGTGGTCCGCGACACTGTCCCAGCCGACGAGCAGGAGATAGCAACCGGGGGTCTCGATGCCGCGCCGGACCTCGATCGAGCGGAAGCCGGGGCTGGCGGCGATCAGCAGGCGCGCCCTGGTCATTGCCGCCTCGAACGCCGCCGTCTCGCCCGGCCTGACCGACAGGACGGCGGCCTCGAGGATCAATCCATCAGGCTTTCGTAGCGGCGGAGGTGGTAGTCGGCGTCGCCGAACTGGCTCTCGATCATGCTGGCGCGCTTAAAATAATGGCCGATCGCGAGCTCGTTCGAGATGCCGATGCCGCCGTGGATCTGAACCGCGTTCTGGCCCACGAACCTTGCCCCGCGGGAGATCTTGTTCTTGGCCGACGAGACATGCTTGGCCCGGTCGCGCTCGTCGAGCCGGAGGGTCGCCATGAGGGTCATCGACACCGCCTGCTCGACCTCCATAAACATGTCGACCATGCGATGCTGAAGAACCTGGAACTCGCCGATCGCTTTGCCGAACTGCTTGCGCTGGCGGCTGTAGTCGAGCGTCCCTTCGTGGAGCTTGCGGACGACCCCTGAGCCTTCGGCGCAGACCGCGGCGGTTGCCTCGTCGACGACCTGCTCGACCAGTGGCAGGCCCTCGCCTTCGGCTCCGATCAGAGTATCGGCCCCGATGGCGACGTTTTCGAAGTAGACTTCCGAGGCGCGCGCGCCGTCGACGGTCGGATAGTCGCGGCGGGTGATGCCGGCGGCGTTCGCCGGGATCAGGAACACCGACACGCCCGACCGTTCACGAACCGAACCGCCGGTCCGCGCGGTGACGATGAAGTGGGTCGCCCACGGCGCTGCATAGACCACCGCCTTGTGGCCGTTGAGGACGTATCCCGCGCCGTCCTTCTTCGCGGTCGTCCGCAGGTCGGCGAGGTTGTAGCGCCCCTGCGGCTCGGCATAGGCGAAGGCGATGACCGCCGAGCCGTCGATGATCTGGGGGATGACCGCGTCGGCGAGCGCGCCGCCCGCCGCCTTGAGGAAGCCGCCGCCGATGACGACGGTCTGGAGGTACGGCTCGATGACCAGCGCCTTGCCGATTTCCTCCATGACGATCATGTTCTCGATCGCCCCGCCGCCGAGCCCGCCATGAGCTTCGGCGAAGGGCGCGCCGAGGATGCCGAGCTCCTCGGCGAAGGCCTTCCACACGCCCGGGTTCCAGCCGCTGTCGCCGTTCACCGCCGTCATGCGGGCGTCGAACGTGTAGGTGTCCGACAAATACCGCCCGACCGAGTCGCGCAGCATCGTCTGTTCGTCGGTGAAGTTAAAATCCATGGTCCGTCCCCGATCAGGTTCTTCGCTCTCCCCCTTGAGGGAGAGAGACAGCCGCTCTTCAGCGGCAGGGTGAGGGTGAGGGCGGCGTACCCTCACCCTGGTCGCCAAGGGGCGACCTCTCCCTCTCCCTCAAGGGGAGAGGGAGAGCGTGCTAGAGCCCCAGCACCATCTTCGCGATGATGTTGCGCTGGATCTCGTTCGATCCGCCGTAGATGCTCGTCTTGCGCATGTTGAAGTAGGTCGGGGCGGCGCGGTGGGCGTAGTCGGGGCCGATCGGGTGCTCGTTGTCGCCCTCGCCGAAGCCGCGGAAGTACGGTGCGCCGTAATGGCCGACCGCCTCCAACGCCAGTTCGGTGATCCGCTGCTGGATCTCGGTGCCCTTGATCTTGAGCAGGCTCGACTCCGGCCCCGGACCCTTACCCGATGACTCACCGGCAAGCGTCCGCAGCTCGGTGAACTCCAACGCCGTCAGGTCGATCTCGAGCTCGGCGACCTTGCGCTTGAAGAACGGGTTGGCGAGCAGCGGCTGGGCGTCGTCGCCGAAGCTGTCGATCTCGGTCCGCGCGATCGTCTTGATCCGCTCGACCCCGCGCTTCGACGCGGCGACCCCGGCGATGCCGGTCCGCTCATGAGCGAGGAGGAACTTGGCGCAGGTCCAGCCCTTGTTCTCGTGGAAGACGCGGTTCTCGACGGGGACGATGACGTCCTCGAGCCAGACCTCGTTGACCTCGTGCTCGCCGCCGAGCGTGATGATCGGGCGGACGGTGATGCCCGGGGTCTTCATGTCGATCAGGAGGAAGCTGATGCCTTCCTGCGGCTTGACCGTCGGATCGGTGCGGACGAGGCAGAAAATCCAGTCGGCGTGCTGGGCCAGCGTCGTCCACGTCTTCTGGCCGTTGACGCGGTAATATTCCTTGCCGTCGTCACCGGTGAAGCGCTCGGCCTTGGTCCGCAAATTGGCGAGGTCGGACCCGGCGCCCGGCTCGCTATAGCCCTGGCACCACCAGTCGGCGCCCGACAGGATGCGCGGCAGGAACTTCGCTTTCTGCTCGGGGGTGCCGAAGGTGTAGATCACCGGCCCGACCATGTTGAGGCCGAAGGGGAGGAGCCGCATCGCGTCGCCGCGCGCGCTTTCCTCGGCGAAGATGTAGCGCTGGACGCTGGTCCAGCCGGTCCCGCCATATTCGACCGGCCATGCAATCCCGGCCCAGCCCTTCGCGGCGAGGACCTTGTGCCAGCTGAGGAAGTCCTCCTTCGACAGCTCCTCGCCTTCCTCCGACTTGGCCCGCAGCCCGGCGGGGTAATTGTCGGCGATGAAGGTCCGAACTTCGTCACGAAACGCGATGTCTTCAGCCGAGAAGTTGAGGTCCATGGTCGCTCTCCCAAGGGTTGCCGTCGCTGGGCGTGGTTGACGTAAGCGTTAACACACCCGCCGCGCGCCGGGCAAGCGGGGCGGTCACCCCCGACATTGCGTCGCGGACGACCGGGCAGGATTTCGTGCGAAGTTTTCGGTGGAAGGTCACGATTTGCCCGCGACCATGAGCTTTGGCGCGACGCTTCGGCGCAGCCGCGACGTTTCGACGATCCGACAATGAGAAAGAACCGTCGCCGGTAGAAAGCGACTCGACGTCGTTACGCTACCGCATCGCCGTGGCTGTAGGACAGCGATAACCTCGACCGGATCTCGCCAACGTCAGCCGTGGCCCTTCGCGGCGATCTGCGCGGCGAAGCAGCGCGCGGTCGCGTCGGGCTTGCCGTCGGGCAGCCTCGCCTCGGCATAGCGCGCGGTCGGCTGCCCTGCGGCGGGGTCGGGGTAGTAATAGACGTCGAGGATGCACCCGGCGGCGGCGAACTGGAGGCTGCGTCCCGGACCGTCGTGGCGGTCGAGGCCGGGCACGCCGAGCAATCCCGTCGCGGTCGTCGCGGGCTTGCCGATGATCCGCTCGAGACCGGGCACCGGCTTGAACGCGACCGGCGGCGCCGCGATCGGTTTCGGCGGCGGCGTCTCGCCGCAGCCGGCGACGGCGAGCAGGGCGGCGGCGGTTATCGGAGGTATCAGGCGCATCGGTTGGCTCCAGCGGCTTGCCCCGTGCGCTATAGCCGGGCTAGGCCAGCCGCGACCAGCGACCAAGCTAGCCGCCAGCGCCAAGGAACCCCATGACCAACTCGACCTACGACGTCCTCGCCGTCGGCAATGCCCTCGTCGACGTCATCACCACCGCCGAGGCCAGCTTCCTCGAGAGCCATGCGATCCCGAAGGGCACGATGCGGCTGATCGCGGCCGACGAGGCCGAGCGGCTGTACGGCATCATGGGTGCGGGCAAGGAAGTCTCGGGCGGGTCGGCCGCCAACACCGTCGCCGGAATCGCGGCGATGGGCGGGCGTCCGGCGTTCGTCGGTCGCGTCGCCGCCGACCAGCTTGGCGAGGTCTTCGCCCACGACATCCGCGCCGCCGGGGTCGCCTTCAGCACGCCCGCGATGGTCGACGGGCCGCCGACCGGGCGCTGCTTGATCGTCGTCACTCCCGACGGCGACCGGACGATGAGCACCTACCTCGGCGCGTGCCAGGAGCTGAGCGAGGCTGACATCGACCCCGAGGTCGTCCGCGCCAGCCAGATCCTCTATCTCGAAGGCTATCTGTGGGATCCGATCATCCCCCGCGCCGCGATGCGCAAGGCGATCGAGATCGCCCGTGCCGCTGGCCGGAAAGTCGCCTTCACCTTGTCCGACGTGTTCTGCGTCGAGGGCCACCGCGACGACTTCCTCGGCCTGCTTGGCGGCCACGTCGACGTCATGTTCGGCAACGAGAACGAGGTCCGCGCGCTGTACCGGACCGACGACCTCGACACCGCGATGACCGAACTTGCCCGCCATGCAACGATCGCCGTCGTCACCCGGTCGGACAAGGGCGCGGTCGTCATCGCCGGAGGGGAGCGCCATGCCGTCCCCGCCGAGCCGGTTGCCCGCGTCGTCGACACCACCGGGGCGGGCGACCTGTTCGCCGCTGGCTTCCTCAGCGCGCTCGCCGCCGGGCGCGCGCTGCCCGACTGCGCCCGGGCGGGCGGGGTCGCAGCGGCGGAGATCATCAGCCACTACGGCGCGCGGTCGGAGGGCGACCTCAAGGCGCTCGTGGCGGCGCGGCTTGGCTGACGAACCGCCCTATCGCGCGCCGACGGCTGCCCCGCCGCGCCCGCCACGGGTGCCGCCGGGCAAGCCATCATCTGAGGAACACGGGCTGTCGGCGGCGCTAGCGCGGAACATCGAGGCGGTTGCCCGGCGCCGGGCCGAGGACGCCGCCAATCTGAGCTTCGATGTCCGGCTCGCCACCGGCATCGGCCGCCGGATCGGCCGGATGAGCTTCGTCTATCTCCACATCCTGTTCTACGGGACGTGGACCCTGCTCCAATACGGGGTCGTCGGGCACGTCACGGGCTTCGACCCGGCGCTGGCGCTGATGGGGTCGATCGCGTCGGCGGAGGCGATCTTCCTGTCGCTGTTCATCCTGATCGCGCAGAACATCTTGACCGCTGCCGACAACCGCCGCGACGACCTCGCCCTCCAGGTCAGCCTGCTCGCCGAGCACGAGGTGACCCAGCTGATCAAGCTGACCCGGGCGGTGGCCGAAAAGCTCGGCATCGACACCACCGCCGACCACGGCGAGATTGCCGACCTGCAGGACGACGTCGCCCCCGAACGCGTCCTCGACCAGATCGCGGGAACCGAGAACGCCCCCTAAGTCCTATTCGGGAACGTTCTCAGCGGGTTAGTGCTTAAGGCTTGCGGCTTCGGCGGAGTCGAGATCCTCGTCGTGACCGATAATCCCGCGCGCGACGTTCGACCGGGTGCGGCCGTAGAGGACGTAGAAGATCAGCCCGATGATGGCCCAGCCGACGAACAATTCCTTCGTCAGCGTCGACAGCGAGAAGAACAGGAAGCCACAGCCCGCCGCCGCGAGCGGAGCGGTGACCCACACCACCGGGGCGCGGAACGGACGGCGGCGCTGCGGATCGCGGACGCGGAGGACGAGGACGCCGATCGCCACCGCGACGAAGGCGAGCAAAGTCCCGGCGTTCGAGACGTCGGCGAGCAGGTCGATCGGGAAGAAGGCGGAGAAGACCGCGACGAAGACGCCCGTCGCGATGGTGATGACGTACGGCGTGTGGAAGCGCGAATGAATCCGCGACAGGACCGGCGGCAGCAGCCCGTCGCGTGCCATGACGAAGAAGATGCGCGTCTGGCCGAACATCAGCGCGAGGATGACCGACGGCAGTGCGACAACTGCGGCGATCGACAACAGGTTTCCCGCCCATGGGAAGCCAATCGTGTGGAGAACGTAGGCGAGCGCCTCGCTCGACTTGGCGAGCTCGCTGTCGGGCTGCGCGCCGACCGACCCGGTCGCGGCGATGCCGACGAGCATGTACAAGATGGTCGAGATGCCGAGCGCGCCGATCAGGCCGATCGGGATGTTGCGGTTGGGGTTGACCGTCTCCTCGGCGGCGGTCGAGACCGCGTCGAAGCCGACGAAGGCGAAGAAGATCGTCGCCGCTGCTGCCGAGACGCCGACCGACGCCATGATCCCGGGTTTGAACGGGTCGGGAATCTCGTGCGCGAAGAAGCCGAGCGGCATGAACGGGTGGAAGTTCGCGGTGTGGATCAGCGGCAACGCCAGCGCGAGAAACATGCACAAGGTCAGGATCTTGATCATCACGAGAACCGAGTTGAAGCGCGCGCTCTCCTTGGTGCCGACGACGAGCAAGGTCGTCACCGCGAGCGCGATGAACATCGCCGGCAGGTTGATCAGCCCGGGGTCCTTGTCGAACGGTCCATGGACCCACGTGCTGGGGATGGTGATGTTGAAGAAGCGGTTTGCCAGCCCGACCATATAGCCCGACCAACCGACCGCGACCGCGCTACTGGCGATCGCATATTCGAGGACCAGCGCCCAGCCGACGACCCACGCGGCGACCTCGCCGAAGGTCGCGTAGCTGAAGGTATACGCCGACCCCGACACCGGAATCATCGCCGCGAGTTCGGAATAGGCGAGCGCGGTCAGCAGGCAGACGACGCCGCAGATGATGAAGCTGATCATCATCGCCGGGCCGGCCTTCGACGCCGCGGTCGCGGTGAGGACGAAGATGCCGGTGCCGATCGTCCCGCCGATGCCGAGCATCGTCAGCTGGAACGCGCCGAGGCTGCGCGTCAGCGGTTTATGTCGCGCGGTCGCCAGGATCGAATCCAACGACTTGATACGCCAGTCCATTCAGAAATCCCCTCGACCGCCGCGCCCGATCCGGGGTTGCAGCGTGCTTCCGTTTGCTGGCGCACAAGGTGGCGTGGCGGGCGGGGCGCGGTCAAGCGCTAACATGGCGCGGCGGGGCCAAGGGTGCGCGCGGGCCGGGGACCGGCGCCGGAAGGTTACACAAGTCGACGAAACGACCGGCTTTTGCGCAAGTCGAGCACTCTCCCGGAAAGTTACACAAGTCCACGGAACGACCGGCTTTTGCGCACGCATTGCGGTCGGAAGGTTACACAAGTCCACTAAACGACCAGCTTTTGCGCGGATTTGGTGCGACGGGCCGCAGCCCAGCTCCGCCGCTTCGCCCGGCGGGTGCTGAGGCGCAGCGCACGGATAATCCAGTCCCCCTTGCCGCGCGTGTCGGCAGCATCGGCGGCGGCCAAGCTTGTTTCCAGGCTGTCGTGAAGCGCGTCGAAGAAGTCGCCGCGCATCTCCCTCCTCGGACCGCTCCACGCCGCCGCGGCCGCCGCACCGTCGGGGCTGATGCGCAACCGGTACGCCGACTGCCGCGACATGCCCGCCGACGCTGCCGCGGCAGCGACCGTCCCACCGCTGCCGATCGCAGCGGTAAATGCGGCCTTGCGCTCCTCGGTCCAGCCGTCGTGACGGGCGCGGCGGACGGGGGTGGGAGGGATGTTCGTCATTTTGGATGCGTAACCGAAAAGGCGCGAATTGTCAAGGTTGCGGTGCCAAATCCTACAGTCTGCGGTCGTCCTTATTCCTCCCCCGTCTTCGGGGGAGGGGGACCATGCTCTTGCATGGTGGAGGGGGCAGTCTCAAGCGGACGGCACGCCTTGGCCCCCCTCCACCACGCCTTAAGCGGCGCGGTCTCCCCCCGAAGACGGGGGAGGGTTGAGAATCAGCGCGGCAGCATCGCCCCGTCTGACCCCGTCGCGGAATTGCCGGCAATTCTCGCCGCCCGCTACTTCACATCGACAAAGGGCAGCGGCGCCCCGCCCCCGGTGTACGTCGGCAGGTGACCGTCCCACTTCTCGACCGCGCGCAGCTTGACGATCTCGGGGTTGGTGCGGATCGCCTCGGCTTCGACCTGGATCGCCTCGGCGTCGCCCTTCGCCTTTGCCACGCGTGCCTGCGCGTCGGCGGTCGCGGTGGCGATGTTCGCCTGTGCCGCGAGCGCCTGCTGCTCGTTGGCGATCTTGGCGTTGATCTGCGCGAGAACCGCGTCGGGAACGATGATGTTGCCCGCCCAGTACAGCTGCTCGACCTGGAGCCCGACCGGTGTGAAATACGCTTGGACGTCTCTCAGTGCATCGTTGACCAGCGCCGCCTTCTGCGGGCCGTAGATCTGTTCGACGCCGAGCCCCGACGCGCGCTCGACGATCGCGTTGCGGATCGCGTTGCGCAGCGGTCCGGCGATGATCGCGTCCATGTCGGCGCGGTAGCGCTGGAACAGGATCGGCGCGCGCAACGGGTCGACGTGGTACGCAACGGCGATGTCGGCGCGCAGCCCGAGGCCGTTCTTGTCCTGGAAGCCGAAGCTTTCGTCGACGACGTTCTGCTCGGTCTTCGACGAGGTCCAGCTATATGTGCGGGTGAACACCGGATATTCGTAGAAATTGACCCCCGGCGCGGCAAAATACCAGCCGACCGGCAGCGCGTGGCTGACGACGCCGGCGTCCGAGCCGATGTTGTTGACGCGGATGCCGACATAGCCGGGCAGCACGCGGAAAAAAGCGTTCGACAGGAACATGAACGCAACGATCACCAGCACCACCGCCCCGGCAATCCAGCCGAGCCGTCGCCCTGGCGACCGCCGCGGTTCGAGATATGTCCCGCCGTCGCCGGTCGTCGCCAGATCAGCCATCGCCATCATCCTCGGGGGCGAGCAGATGCCACAGCCGGATCGCGCCCCACGCGAGACCGGACGGGACCGAGACGACGAGGCCGAGTGCCAGCGCGAGCGCGCCGTCACTGTGCCGGTCGAGCAAGTCGGGAACCGCGAACAGCAGTAGCCACGCCGCCGCGACCAGCGCCGTGATGGCGACAATGGCAAGCGCGGAGCGGTTAAACGGCAGCATCGTTGACCCTGACGCACGCCATATAGGCGTTCACCGGCGGCCTTCAATTCCCGTCATGGTAATTTAACGCGGCGCCTCGCGGCCACGATTTGCCGCCGCTGTGCCCGCGCCGAACGCCAGCTAGCGCGGCAGCATTACGCCCATCTGCGTGCCGCCGAAGATGTGAACGTGGAGGTGCGGGACCTCCTGATGCGCGTGCACCCCGGCGTTCGACAGCAGGCGATAGCCCGGTGCCTCGAGCCCCTGCTGCCGCGCCACCGTGCCGACCGCGCGGACGAACCCGGCGATCTCGGCATCCGACGCCTTCACGCTGAAGTCGGCCCACGACACATACGGCCCGCGCGGGATGACGAGGATGTGGACCGGGGCCTGGGGCGCGAGGTCGTGGAAGGCGATCGCGAAGTCGTCCTCGTATACCCGCCGCGACGGGATCTCGTCGCGGAGGATGCGCGCGAAGACATTGGTCGGGTCATAGGGGGCGAGTGCATCGACGGGCATGATCTACTCCTGGCTTCCCCAACCCCGAACAGGAACGGGGTTAGGGTTTGCGTCCCGCTTTTTCCGCCAGTCCCGAGACGCCTTCGCGGCGGAGCAGTTCGGTGCGGAGGTCGTCGAAGGTCAGGCCGGCGTCGGCGAGGAGGACGGCGAGGTGGAAGATCAAGTCGGTCGCTTCACCGACCAGCGCGGCGCGGTCGTCGCCCATCGCCGCGATGACGGTCTCGACCGCTTCCTCGCCGAGTTTCTGCGCGATCTTGGCGCGACCCTTGGCGGTGAGCTTGGCGACGTACGACGATGCCGGATCGCCCTCGCGGCGCTCGACAACGGCGGCGAGCAGGCGGTCGAATTGGTCGGCTGACGCCTTGGCGAGCTGATCCATCACACCGTCCGCACGCGGATGCCGGCGTCGGCCATCCGCGCCTTGGCGGCGGCGATCGTCGCTTCGCCGAAGTGGAAGATCGACGCGGCCAGCACCGCGCTGGCGTGGCCGTCGACGACGCCCTCGACGAGGTCGCCGACCCCGCCGACGCCGCCGCTCGCGATCACCGGCACTGGGACAGCGTCGGAGACCGCGCGGGTCAGCGCGATGTCATAGCCGCACTTGGTGCCGTCGCGGTCCATGCTCGTCAGCAGGATTTCGCCCGCGCCGAGCTTCGCCGCCTCGATGCAATAGGCGACCGCGTCGATGCCCGTAGCGCGCCGCCCGCCGTGGGTGAACACCTCCCACCGCCCCGGCGAGACCGCTTTCGCGTCGACCGCGACGGTGATGCATTGCTCGCCGAAATGCCGCGACAGCTCGCCGATCAGCGCGGGGCGGGCGACCGCAGCCGAGTTGACCCCGACCTTGTCGGCGCCGCTGAGCAGGAGCGCGCGAACGTCGTCGACGGTGCGGACGCCGCCGCCGACGGTCAGCGGCATGAAGCAGACGCTCGCTGTGCGGCGGACGATGTCGAGGATTGTTCCGCGTTCCTCGTGGGTTGCGGTGATGTCGAGGAAGATCAGCTCGTCGGCCCCGGCGGCGTCATACACCCGCGCCGCCTCGACCGGATCGCCGGCGTCGGTCAGCCGGGCGAAGTTGACGCCCTTGACAACCCGCCCGTCGGCGACGTCGAGGCACGGGATGACGCGGACGGAGAGGGTCATGCAAGCACCAATTTGTCATCCCCGCGAACGCGGGGACCTGAGGTCGCGATGTGGTGACCTTGGGTCCTCGCTTTCGCGAGGATGACAGGAGAAAGTGACATCATGCCGCCAGCCGCAGCGCATCGGGCAGGGTCAGCCGCCCGTCGTAGATCGCGCGGCCGACGATGACGCCCTCGATATTGGCGTGGCGGCGCAGCGCGGTGATGTCCCCCGATCCGGCGACGCCGCCGCTCGCGATCACCGGCAGCGAGCACGTGGCGGCGAGCGCGGCGGTCGCCTCGACGTTGACGCCTTTGAGGAGCCCGTCGCGGCCGACATCGGTAAACAGCAATGCGGCGACCCCGGCATCCTCGAAGCGCAGCGCGAGGTCGGCGACGGCGACGGTCGAGACGCTCGCCCAGCCGCGAGTCGCGACCATCCCGCCTCGCGCGTCGACCGCAACGATGATGCATCCGGGGGCGGCCTTCGCGGCGGCACGGACGAGATCGGGATCGTCGAGCGCGGCGGTGCCCATGACGACGCGGGCGACGCCGAGTGCCAGCCAGCGGTCGATATCGGCGCGGCTGCGGATCCCGCCGCCGACCTGAACGCGTCCGGGGAAGGCGGCGACGATGCGCTCGACCGCGGCGCTATTGACCCCGCTCCCGGCAAACGCGCCGTCGAGATCGACGACGTGGAGCGCGGTCGCGCCGTCGTCGTGGAAGCGGCGGGCCTGGGCGGCGGGGTCGTCGGCGTAGACAGTCGCGCGCGCCATATCGCCCTCGGCGAGGCGGACGACCTGCCCGCCCTTGAGGTCGATCGCCGGGTAGATGGTGAAGCTCGTCATGCCAGGGTTCACGGTCGCCACTCGAGGAAGCCGCGGAGAAAGGCGAGGCCGTACGCCTGGCTTTTCTCGGGGTGGAACTGGACGCCGATGATATTGTCGCGCCCGACGATCGCGGCGATCGACCCGCCGTGATCGGTCGTCGCGAGGCGGTGCGCGGGGTCGGCGACCGCGAAGGCGTAGCTGTGGACAAAATATGCCGCCGCGTCGGGCGTCAGCGCGGCGAGCGCGGGGTGGGCGGCGTCGAGCGACACGGTGTTCCACCCCATGTGCGGGACCTTGAGCGCCGCGTCGTCGGGGACGATCCGCGCGACGGTGCCGCCGAGCCAGTCGAGCCCGCGGTGGCTGCCGTGCTCGACGCCCTCGGTCGCGAGCAGTTGCATCCCGACGCAGATGCCGAGGAACGGGACGCCGCGGCCCTTGACCGCCTGCGTCATCGCATCCTCGATCCCCGAAGCGCTGCGCAGCGCGCCGATGCACTGGCCGAACGCGCCGACGCCGGGGAGAACGATACGGTCGGCGCGGGCGATGACGTCGGGGTCGCTCGACACGCTGACCGTCGCGCCCGAGTCGGTGCCGACCGCGACGCGAAGAGCGTTATCGACCGAGCACAGGTTGCCCGCGCCGTAATCGATGACGACGACCTGCTCAGCCATGCGGGGCTGGATTCGCGGCGACACCGCCCAGCGTCCCCTTCGTCGACGGGATCGCATCGAGCTTGCGCGGATCGAGGCTGACTGCCGTCCGTAGCGCGCGGGCGAGGCCCTTGAAGCAGCTTTCGACGATGTGGTGGTTGTTGACGCCGTACAGCGTCTCGATGTGGAGCGTGATCCCCGCCGACCCGGCGAAGGCGGCGAACCATTCCTTGAACAATTCGGTGTCCATCTCGCCCAATCGCGGCTGGCTGAACGCGGTCTTCCAGACGAGATACGGGCGTCCCGAAATGTCGAGCGCAACGCGGGTCAGCGTCTCGTCCATCGGGATCAGCGCGTCGCCGTAGCGGGTGATCCCGCGCCGGTCGCCCAACGCCTTGGCCACCGCCTCGCCGATCGCGATGCCGCTGTCTTCCGTCGTGTGGTGCGCGTCGATGTGGAGGTCGCCCTTCACCGTCACGTCGAGGTCGATCAGCGAATGGCGCGACAATTGCTCGAGCATGTGGTCGAGGAAGCCGATGCCGGTCGACACGGTATACACGCCGCTGCCGTCGAGGTTGACGGTGACGTCGACGCTGGTCTCGTTGGTCGCGCGGGCGACGGTGGCGGTGCGGGCGGTGGTCATGGGGCGGATCGGTCTCCGGCGGGCCTTGCGGGCTAGAGCAAGCCGCGCGCCGGGGCAAGCGCTGGCGGTGGTGCCGCGCGAGCGCAAGCGCTGGTGCGCGCCGCCGTAACTGCTTGGCGGGGGGACGTGCCGTGTTGCGGAGCTTGACCATGATGAAGTCGATCGCCGGAGTTGCCGTCCTGCTCGCCGTCCCCGCACCGGGTCTGGCCGTCGCGGTCGCCGACCCTTCGGCGCCGGTCATCAACTTCGATCAGCTGCCGCTCGACGGCGGCCCGGACTTCGTCGATGTCGCAGCACGCGCATCGCGGCGTTCGCCGGCGGCAACGACCGCGCTCGCGACGCTCGAGATCGTCCCCGAGCCGCGCGTCTGGCTGCTGCTCGTCGCGGGATACGGGATGGTCGGCTTTGCGCTGCGCAAGCGCGGGTTGCTGCGCCACGTCGCGGGGTAAGATCGGGTTGGGTTCCGCCGGGTGGCCCGTGAACATCCGTCCAAATCCGGCAGAGGCTCGCCGACATATTGTATTCGCCATGCTCCAGCAGGCCTGAGGTACAAAGTGCCGGCGCGGTAACGTACAGTAGCGATCATGCCATGAAGCTCATGGATGCCGGCAGTCCTGGCGAACGATGCACAAGTCTTTTCATGCTCCGTGCCGGGAACACGCCCGACCTCTGCTTGTTCGTTGGCCGATCAACGGGCAGGACTGTTATGCATAAGATATTCGCCGAAGTTATCGTCCCGCTATTGGGCGGCGCGAAGCCCGGTATCCGCTTGTCAGCGGTGACGGCATGAAGCGCGCCGCAGCGCTGCTTGCGACCGCCGCCCTCGCGGTCACGGTCGCCGGGGTGGCCCGTGCGTCGGATGCTGGCGGGCTGACGAAGGTCGCCGGTTTCGACCATCAGGTGACCGGCGTCAGCGTCACCCCCGACGGCAGGACGTTCGTCAACTTTCCGCGCTGGACGGTAGTGTCTCACTTTGAAATCGCCTCCCGCTTTTTGTAGGGGCCGCGCTTAGCCGGAACCTTGGCTGCGTCCATCTTGGCGATGATGTCATCAAACGACCACAGCCGATCGGTCATGCCAGCGGCCATCGCCGGGGAGACGCGCAGCGATTTGTGAATGCGGCAAAAGTTGTAGTGGACGAAGTAGAGCGCCAGCGCGTGGACGTGGTTGTCGATCTTCTTTGAGAAGCCGTTCGTCAGCCGAGTGAACCGGCGCATCGACATACGCATCGTAAGGTTCTGGCGCTCGACGAACGACGTGCTGACGTACTTCGCGTCCGGATTGCCTTCGCGGGTGATCTTCTTGATGCCGGTGCATTCGGCGGGGCTGTAGCGGCCCGGTGCGGTGACTGTGGGGCCATACATCTTCACAAGCTGTGCATAGTCCACGTCGCCTCCGAACGCGCCCTCGACGGCCTCTAGGTAGGCGCGGTGACCGTCCGTGGTGAGCTGAACGCGATTGGCGAGGCGGCTGCGAAGATCATCCATCAGAACCATCGCCGACTGGCCCGAACGGTCGCCGACAAAGTAGCTGACGATCATCTTCGTGTCGGCGTCGATCGCGGTCCACGTCCATACATCGCCCGCACCTTCCGGCGCAGCCTTGGCGCTGGCGACGTTCTTTTCCTTGGCGTGGCAGAACGACCAGATTTCGTCGCATTGGATGCGCGACGCCTTCACGTTCCGCACGGTATCATCGTGGAGGTCTAGGCAGGCCTCGCCAGCATCAACGAGAAGCTTCGTCACCGTGTTGATCGACACATCGACGACGCGGCTGATCGACCGCATGGACGAACCCTCGCACAGCATGGCGAGGATTTGGGCGCGTTTGGCGTGAGGCAGCGTGTTCATGCCTCATTTCATACTGAACTTTTCATGACGTTACAAATAGAAAGTTCAGTTTAAAATCTCGCGGATTTCGTCCTCAAACTGATCGGTTAGCAAGCGCCTCACGATGTGGGCTGGCGCACGTAGGCTCTCAGCGATAGCCTCCAATGCGATCTCCCCCGACTCGAATTTGCGGCGGTATTCCAAGCGCCGCCGTTCGGGGCACAGCACTCCCATCGCCATCCAGAGGGCCGTATACTCGGCTCTAACGTGAACGGATTGTGTGCGCGCTGATTGGCCAAAGAACTGGCGCATATGCTGATCTAAGATAATTTCAGTGTCGGTTGAACTCCGGTCGTCGATCTCGAAGTAGCAATGCATCAATTCTTTGATTACAATAAATCGCTCCATATACTTTACGGTTTCATCTACTCCTTCCGCCACGACGATAGTGTACTTATGGCGCAACACACTGGGTTCAGCATGATGACGCACAATAAAGCCGCGAAGCCCATTTACGGGCATCGCGGCTGAAGCTTTTATTGCTATATCAGCAACCCAGCTTAGTTCTTTGGCATCGTTTACATACCATTGTCTGGGCTGATAATCTGAATTTGCTTCTTGTCGATTTTTATACAATCGCCGGTACGGCAAATGTCCACCCTTTATTATTACAGTTTAAAAAGACAGATCAATGTCACGTGCCGTGCCACTACGAATATCGGCGAGTGCTGCTCGCGTATAGCCGGCAATTTCCTCTATGGAAGCTTGGGAATTTTCGCCAGGGTAAAACTTGATATCCGAAATAGCAGTGGTCGCATCACCGAACAGCTCTTTCTTCAAGAGGCTTAGTTCGCTCATGGTAGGGGCTCCTTTGCGGGCCGTGGTAGCGACCCTAAATCGTTTGAATAAATCTTTCCGAGTTCGGCTCTGCTTTCCGCGCAATGGGACTAGCGGAATATGGCTTTACTCCGGATACGGGCGATACCGCAGGGTCATCGGCTTCCCCTGTGGCTATTTTGCCGACGAGCACGGCTAGGCCGATTGCGTCGGCGGGTCGTTTCTGACCCTGAGGGCCGGTTGGCATGGCGGACCTCCTTGTCCTGATAACGTTATCCGAAGCGATGACCGTGCGGTCATCGCCCCTTATAGGCGGGTAGTTTTGATCGGCTTGTCAACATCGTCCCGTTAACTTTTTAAAGCCCCTATCATTGACCCATCCTGAATGTACGAGTATGTGCGCTGCACCGCACTTACTCGTCATAGAGCTTTTTACGGTGCTTTGTTCCCTGCTTATATGGGGCATCATGCCCCATAAACAACTCTGCCGCTCGAATGCGGGCGAATCCGTTGCCGCCCGTGGGGGACGGAATTTCCGGCGGATTATGCCCGGATTTTTCGCCGGAAAATTCAAACTGAGACACTACCCGCTGGACCGATGACGCGCCGATATCCGTCGCCGAGGTTCTTCCCGGCAACAAGCTGCGGCCCTACCCCGACGCGAAATGGAATTCGTGGCGCAACGCTAAGCAGAACGAGATGCCGGTTGGCGATTACTTCGTCTGCGTCCAGTCGATCGTTGCCGACGGTCGCGGCTCGCTCTGGGTTCTCGACCCGGCCGCGCCCGGCAACGAGAAGATCTTGCCGGGCGGTCCGAAGCTGGTCCGCATCGATCTCGCGACGAACAAGGTGGTCAAGGTCATCAAGTTCGCCGAGTCGGTCGTCCTGCAGGGCAGCTATCTCAACGACATTCGCTTCAGTCCCGACGGCAAGACTGGGTACATCACCGACTCAGGGACGCGCGGCGCAATCATCGTCGTCGATCTCGCGACCGGCGACTCGTTCCGCGTGCTCGATGGTCACCCGTCGACCCAGGTCGAGAAGGATGTCGTCGTCAAGGTCGACGGCAAGCCGCTGCGTCGCCCCGATGGCCGCCAGCCGGCATTCGCCGCCGACGGCATCGCCCTGTCGAACGACGGCGCGACCTTATACTGGCAGGCGCTGACCGGACGGACGCTCTACTCGATCGCGACGAGCAAGCTGGCCAAGGGCGTGCCTGCTGGCGACGTTGCCGCGGCGGTGCGGACGGTTGGCACGACGACGGTCGCCGATGGTCTGTGGATGAGCCGGGCGGGCGTGCTCTACGTGACGTCGCCGATGGACAATTCGGTCAAGCGCTGGACCGGAAAGTCGCTGGAGACGGTCGTCAGTGATCCGCGACTACGCTGGCCTGACACGATGTCGGAAGCGCCCGACGGGACGATCTACGTCACCGCTTCGCACATCCAGGACACGTCGTGGTTCAAGCCGGGCGCACCGGCATCACTCCCCACTGCGTTGTTCAGTTTCCAGCCGGGACGCTAGGCTGACCGCCGTCGGCGAAAGCTTGCGGCACAGTCGAGCGGGGCTTGTCCGGCGACGCTCGCTTATACGAGCGTCGTCGGCTGGGCTCGCAAATCCGGCGGGACAGCCTCGCCCGCCAGCAGCGCGACCGCTTCCGCCAGCGGCAGCACGCGCTGCTCACCGCCGCCGAGTGGGCGGAGCGCAACGGTGCCCTCCTCGGCCTCCCGCCGGCCGAGAACGAGCATGTACGGGACATGCGCGAGGCTGTGCTCGCGGACCTTGTAATTGATCTTCTCGTTGCGGAGGTCGGTGTCGACGCGCAGCCCTGCTTTGGCCAGCGCCGCCGAAACGGTTTCGGCATAGCCATCGGCGTCGGACACGATCGTCGCGACGACTGCCTGCACCGGCGCGAGCCACAACGGGAAGCGCCCGGCATGGTGCTCGATCAGGATGCCGATGAAGCGTTCGAACGTGCCGAGGATCGCGCGGTGGAGCATGACCGGCTGGTGGCGCGCGCCGTCCTCGCCGACATAGCTCGCGTCAAGGCGCTCGGGCAAAACATAGTCGAGCTGGATCGTGCCGCACTGCCACGTCCGGCCGATCGCGTCGGTCAGATGGAATTCGAGCTTAGGCGAATAAAAGGCGCCTTCGCCCGGGAGTTCCTCCCAGCCGTATTCCGGCCCCTGCCGCCCGGCGAGGCGGACCGCCTCGCGCAGGTCGTTCTCGGCGCGGTCCCACATCTCCTCGCTGCCGAAGCGCTTTTCGGGGCGCAGCGCCAGCTTGACGGCGTAGGTGTCGAAGCCAAGGTCCTTGTAGACGATGTCGAGCAGGTCGCAGAAACGCCGAACCTCGTCGACGATCTGGTCGTCGCGGCAGAAGATGTGCGCGTCGTCCTGGGTGAACTGGCGGACGCGCATGATGCCGTGAAGCGCGCCGTGCGGCTCGTTCCGATGGCAGCAGCCGAATTCGGCGAGACGCAGCGGCAGGTCACGGTACGACTTGATTCCCTGGCGGAAGATTAGGACGTGCGCCGGGCAGTTCATCGGCTTCAAGGCCATCAGGTCGCCCTCGCCGGTCAGGACCGGGCCTTCCTCGTTCGTCCCGGGAACCTCGTCCGGCACGACGAACATGTTCTCGCGATACTTGCCCCAATGTCCCGACGCCTCCCACTGGCGGGCGTCCATCAGCTGCGGCGTCTTGACCTCGAGATAGCCGGCGGCATCGAGGCGGCGGCGCATATACGCTTCGAGCGCGCGCCATAGCAGATAGCCCTTGGGGTGCCAGAAGACGCTACCCTGTGCCTCGGACTGGAGGTGGAACAGGTCCATCTCCGCGCCGATCCGGCGGTGGTCGCGTTTTGCCGCTTCCTCGAGCCGCAGCATATGAGCATCGAGCTGCTTCTTGTTGAGCCAGCCGGTGCCGTAGATGCGGCTGAGCATCGCGTTCGCCTGGTCGCCGCGCCAGTAAGCGCCCGACACCCGCGTCAGCTTGAACGCGTTCGGGTCGAGCTTCCCCGTCGACGGCAGATGCGGCCCGCGGCACAGGTCGAGCCACGCGTCGTCGCCCGACCCGGCGCGGTAGATCGTCAGCGGCTCGCCGTCGGGGAGTTCGGCTGCCCATTCGGCCTTGAAGGTCTCGCCGTGCGCGGCGAAGTGCGCGACGAGGCGGTCGCGCTCCCATTCTTCGCGCACCAGCGGCTCGTTGCGCCCGATGATCCGGCGCATCTCGGCCTCGATCGCGGGCAGGTCGTCCTCGGTAAACGGACGATCCTTGGGCGCGAAGTCATAGTAGAAGCCGTCGTCGGTCGATGGGCCAAAGGTGATCTGCGTCCCCGGGAACAGGTGCTGGACCGCCTCGGCGAGGACGTGGGCGTAATCGTGCCGCGCGAGGTCGAGCGCTACGCCCTCGTCCTTCGACGTGACGAGCGCGAGCGATGCATCGCCCTCGATCGGCCGCGACAGGTCGACCAGCGTGCCGTCGACCCGTGCCGCGATCGCCGCCTTGGCGAGTCCCGGACCGATGCTCGCGGCGACGTCGGCACCCGTAGTCCCGCGCGAAACTTCGCGAACGGAACCATCGGGCAGGGTCAGGCGGATCATCTGGGTCATAGCGCCGCGCACCGTAGGAATGCGCCAAGCCAAGTCAACCACGACGGACCCGAAGCGGACCACTCGCGTTTGCCCGGCATCCTCACCATCACCGGAGCAGACCATGATCAAGGCCGTCGGCTACGCCGCCAAGCACAGCTACAGCAAGCTGAAGCGCTACGAATTCGAGCGCGAGGAAGCGAAGGCGAACGAGGTCGAGATCGCGGTCATCTTCTGCGGCGTCTGCCATTCGGACATTCACCAGGTGAAGGACGAATGGTCGAACACCGTCTACCCGTGCCTGCCGGGACACGAAATCGTCGGACGCGTGACCAAAGTCGGCGGCGACGTGACGCGCCACGCGGTCGGCGACATGGTCGGAGTCGGCTGCATGATCGACAGCTGCCGGACCTGTGAGCCGTGCCGCACCGGCGACGAGAATTATTGCGAAGGGCCGAACAGCTGGCTCGCGACGTACAACGGGCCGATGGTGCCCAAGGCCAAGGCCGACGACGGCAAAAATCATTATGGCCGCGACAATACGTTCGGCGGCTATTCGAACATCGTCGTCGTGCCCGCCGATTTCGCGCTCAAGATTCCGGCGGGGCTGCAGCCTGAAGTTGCCGCGCCGATCCTGTGCGCGGGCGTCACGACCTATTCCCCGATGAAGCATTGGGGGGTCAAGGCGGGCGACAAGGTCGGTATCGTCGGTTTCGGCGGGCTCGGCGACATGGCGGCGAAGATCGCCAAGGCGATGGGGGCCGACGTCACCGTTTTCACCACGACCAAGGACAAGCTCGACGAGGCCAAGCGGATCGGCGTGACCGGGGTCCTCGAGGACGACACCAAGACGATGACATCGCTCAAGTCGAGCTTCGACTTCATCCTCTCGACGATCCCCGAGAAGCACGACATCAACCCGTTCGTGAAGCTGCTCAAGCGCGACAAGACGCTGACGATCTGCGGCGCACTCGAACCGATCAAGGGGGTCGACAACAGCGAAGTCGCGTTCCACCGCCGCTCGGTCGCGGGCTCGCTGATCGGCAATCTTGCCGACACGCAGGAAATTCTCGACTTCTGCGCCGAACACCACATCGGTCCCGACATCGAAGTCATCGCGATCGACAAGATCAACGACGCCTACAAGGCCGTCATCGATGGTGACGTTCGCTTTCGGTACGTGATCGACCTCGCGACGCTCGATCGCGACGACGACTGATGCCGCGCCGCCGTTGCCGCACTAGGCGGCGACGGCGGTCCGCCGACGACGGGCGCTGACGCCGACGAAAGCGAAGCCGGTGATCATCAACGCCCAGCTGGCGGGCTCGGGAACCGGGGCGAGCGCGATGCCCTGGAACTTCGAATTGTCGGGGGCGGTGGCGAGCTTGACGAAGGTCTCGGTGGCGGCGCCGGTCGGGCGGGTTGTCGCCGACAACACGTCGGTGATGCCGTAGATATACGTCGCGCCGAGGTCGCCGATGATATAATTCGTCGCGTAAAGGTTGACGAGGCTGCCGTCGACTTCGCCCGCCAGGCCGAACAGTCCGGTCGTTCCCGATGCCGCGGTGTTGGCGACGAGGTTCAAACCGGCGAACAGCGTGTAGGCGAGGTTCCAGTTGCCGCTGCCGTCCTTGACCCACTTCTGCAAGCCGCCGTCGCCGAGGCTGGTGGCCGCCGAGTTGTTCTTCGGCTGGCCGGTGTCGGTTACGTACATGATCGACGACGTCGCGAAGAAATAGCTTTCGGGGCTGAGGTTGATCTCCTTGCCGACGGCGTTGACGCCATTCGACGTCTGCGCGGTCAGCGTCAGCTTGCCGGTCCCGCCGCTGTTGCCGAAGCCCGCAAGCTTGGTCGGGCCGTTGCCGCCGTTGGCGAGGGTCGTCGGCAGCGCGCCCGCGGTGCCGAGCGTGCCGACGAAGTCGCGGTTGTTGCCGCTGCCCGACTTGCTGTCGACCGAGACGTAAAGCTGTCCGCCGACGATCTGGACGTCGCGGGTGTCCTGCGCCTGCGTCTTCGAATTGGTGTCGAGCCCAGTAATCGCCGTCGCGCTCGAGGCGCCGCCGGTCGCGTAGAACACGCCGCCGGTGGCGTCGCCGCTGCGCCCCTGGCCCGAGATATAATACGACTTGCCGTCGACGGTGGCGACACTGCGCGGGTTGTTGCCGTTGAACACGCCGTACAGCGCGGTGGTCGTGTCGACCGAGCCGTTGGTGCCGATCCTGGCGATGACGCGCGCGACGGGGGTGTAGCCTGCACCCTTGAGGCTGCCCGACTGGCCGAGCGCGGTCGGCTTCGTCGGGTCGTTGACCGCGGTGCCGTATGCGGTCGGGTTGGCGTTGAACGCGGCGGCGTTGACCCCGTAGCCGGCGATGACGAGCGACTTGCCGTCGGCCGAGCGCTGGAGCAGCGCCTCCGACGACGAGCCGTATTCGCCCGAAATCGCCGAGTTCTTGCCGATGGTCGTCTGCGGCAGGACGAGCTTGCCGGTGTACGCCGCGCTCGTCGTCCCGGTGTGCGCATATTCGAAAAGCGACAGCGGCGCGGCGGCGTTGTCGGCGTAGGTGCCGGTCGCGCCGACGACGCCATTGCCTTCGACCGCGACCACCAAGCGCCCCTTGGTGAAGGTCAGCGCGTCGGCGCTCGCGGTCAGCGTCGCGGCGGCGCAGAGCAGCAGGGCGGTGAACTTGATCGTCGTCATGGCGGCGTCCCCTTGGCGCGACCGATGCCCGATCGCAGTTACCTCGGCGTTAACAGCCGCGCATGACGGTTTTGCGTCAGTGCTGTGGGAGTTTCACCGCGGCTGTCTCGCGACTAAGGATAAGGCGATGACGCCTCCCGACACCCTCGACCACGACGGCGTCGCGCTCGCCTATCGCTGGCAGCCCGGCGCGGGGCCGACGGTCGTCTTCCTCCCCGGCTATATGTCCGACATGAGCGGGAGCAAGGCCGAGGCGCTGGCGGTCTGGGCGGAGCGACGGGGGAGGGGCTTTCTGCGCCTCGACTATTCGGGGTGCGGGGCGAGTGGGGGCGACTTCGCCGACGGCACGATCTCGCGCTGGGCCGACGACGCGCTCGCGGTGATCGACGCGGTCTCGCCCGGGACGGTGGTCCTCGTCGGCTCGTCGATGGGGGCGTGGATCGCACTGCGGATCGCGCTCGCCCGGCCCGAAACGGTCGCGGCAGTGGTGACGATCGCGGGAGCACCCGATTTCACCGACTGGGGGCTCGACCTGAGCGCTGCCGACGACGCCGCGATCGCCCGCGACGGCTTCGTGGCACGTGCCAGCCTCTATGGGGCGCCGTACCGCTACTACGCCGGGCTGATCGCCGAAGGAGCCGTCAGCCGCGTCCTCGGCGGTGAAATCGCGATCGATTGCCGGGTCCGCCTGCTCCACGGGCAGGCCGACCCCGACGTGCCGTGGCATCTTAGCCTCGACGTCGCTTCCGCCTTGCGTTCATCGAACGTGCAGGTGACTCTGATCAAGGACGGTGACCACCGCCTGTCGCGGCCGCAGGATCTTGCCCTTCTGAGCGCGACACTCGACGCCCTGG
The DNA here is from genome assembly GCF_018982885.2 of Polymorphobacter megasporae. Lineage (NCBI taxonomy): Bacteria > Pseudomonadati > Pseudomonadota > Alphaproteobacteria > Sphingomonadales > Sphingosinicellaceae > Glacieibacterium > Glacieibacterium megasporae. Next base: position 1,257,878 of record NZ_CP081848.1, read on the forward strand.
AGGCCTGAATGCGCGCGCTGCTCCCGTTGATGCTCGTCACCCTCGTGGCCGCCGCGCCCGCCCGGCCGCCGCTCGAGGCGCAGCGCTACCGCGAATGCCTTGCCCTCGCGCAGAGCGATCCGGCGCAGGCGATCGACAAGGCGACGCAGTGGCGCGGTGCGGGCGGCGGAGTGCCGGCGCGCCACTGCCTCGCGCTCGCACAGGGGCAAAAGGGCGACTTCGCCGGCGCGGCGACGACGCTCGCCGGGGCGGCACAGGCCGCCGAAGCCGAGAATGATCCGCACGCCGCCGACCTGTGGGGGCAGGCGGGCAACGCCGCGATGCTGGCGAAGCAGAATTCGACCGCGATCAGCGACTTCGCCTCGGGGATCGCGGTCGCGGGCTCGGAGCCGACGCGGCTCGCGGCGCTGCTGACCGACCGGTCGCGCGCTTTGGTCGACGCGAACCGCACCACCGAGGCACGGTCCGACCTGACCCGGGCGACGTCGCTCGACCCGTCGGCGGTCCCCGGCTGGCTGCTGCTGGCGACGCTCGAGCGCCGGTTGAAGGACCTGCCTGCTGCCGAAAGGGCGATCCTCGAAGCCGCGAAGCGCGAGCCGACCGACCCCGACGTCGCGCTCGAAGCGGGCAATATTGCCGGGGCGCAGGGCCGCACCGACCTCGCGCGGGCCGAGTGGAAGAAGGTCGTCGACGGCGCACCGGGGTCGGAAGCCGCGGCCGCTGCGGCGAAGTCGCTCGCGCTGAATCCGTCGTAGAAGCTGGCGCGCTCGCCCGGCTGACCTATATTCGGAGCATCCGCCAAGGAGCCGCCGAATGAAATATCTCCACACGATGGTCCGCGTTACCGACATCGACGCCAGCCTCGCTTTCTACAAATTGCTCGGGCTCGCGGAGATCAAGCGGATCGACAACGAGCGCGGGCGTTTCACCCTCGTCTTCCTCGCCGCGCCGGGCGACAGCGCCGCGCAGGTCGAATTGACCCATAATTGGGACCCCGAGGATTATACCGGCGGGCGCAATTTCGGACACCTCGCCTACGCCGTCGACGACATCTACGACACCTGCGCGCGGCTCGCCGACGGCGGCGTGACGATCAACCGTCCGCCGCGCGACGGCCACATGGCGTTCGTCCGCTCACCCGACGGCATCTCGGTCGAACTCCTCCAGGCGGGCGGCGCCAAGCCCCCTGCCGAGCCGTGGGCGTCGATGCCGAACACCGGCGTCTGGTGATGGAAATCGTCCAGATCGCGGTGCTCAACGACAATTACGTCTATCTCGTGCACGACGGCGACGAGACCGTCGTGATCGACCCCGCGGTCGCGGAGCCGGTTCTCACGGCGGCAGAAGCGCGCGGCTGGACGATCACGCAGATATTGAACACCCACTGGCACCCCGACCACACCGGCGGCAATTTGGCGATCAAGGCCGCGACCGGGTGCCGGATCACCGGCCCTGCAGGCGAGGCGGCGAAGATTCCCGGCATCGACCGCGCGGTCGCCGAGGGCGACACGGTGCAGGTCGGCTCGGTGACGGGCCGTGTGATCGACGTCCCCGGCCATACCGCCGGGCATAATGCGTATTACTTTGCGGATGCGGGCGTCCTGTTCTGCGGCGACACGCTGTTCGCGCTCGGCTGCGGGCGGCTGTTCGAGGGGACGCCGGCGCAGATGTCGGTCAGCTTGGCCAAGCTGATGGCGCTGCCCGACGATACGCTTGTCTATTGCGCGCACGAATATACCCAGTCGAATGCGCGCTTTGCGGTCACCGTCGAGCCCGCAAATACCGCGCTCGCCAGCCGCGTGATCGACATCGACGCGGCGCGCGCGGCGGGGAAGCCGACGGTGCCGTCGACGATCGGGCTTGAACGCGCGACCAATCCGTTCACCCGCGCACGCTCGGTCGCCGAGTTCGCGACCCGCCGCGGAGCGAAGGATGCGTTCCGCTGACACCGGGGCGCAGGTTGGTGCGTTGATCGTCAAGGGAGACCGAAAATGCGCCTGATCTTGCCGCTGCTCGCCGTGCTTGCCGCAGTTCCCGCGACCGCTGCCGTCGATACCGCGCGAATGCTGTCGGGCCACGCCACCGGCCCGGCGATCAACTGCCTCCGCTCGCGCGAGATCGTTGGCCAGACGTTGGTCAACCAGAGCGTGATCGTCTTTGAGATGCGCGGCCACAAATACTACCGCAACGACATCGCGCCCGCGTGCGGCGCGCTCAACCCCGACCGCTCGATCGTCACCCGCGAATACACATCGGGAATCTGCCAAGGCGACATCTTCCAGGTCTTCGACCCGACAAGCCGGATCGGCTACGGTGCCTGCACCTTCGGCCCCTTCACCCCGTACGAACTCCCGCCGCACAAATAATCCGGCGACGATGGGCCTTAAGCGGCAGCGCGCCAACTAGGATCGCGCAACGTCCGGACGAGCCACCAGGCAGGCAGCGCGAGCAAGGAATACTAGGCCGGTCCAGCCGACCGAGGCCAGGCTGCCGAGCGGCCCGAGGCGGAGCGGCACCAGGCCGAGCGGATAGAGCAGCCCGACGGCGCACGTCGCGAGCCAGCCAATTCGCCGTCTTCAGCTGCGCATGAGCAAGAACAACAGCACGCGCAGCACAACAGCACAGACGAGCACTACAAGTGCGATCCTGGCCACTTTCTTGCGCGTATTTGTATCCAAAATCCGTTCCTTTCCCGTGGCCTATCATTGACGTCGCATCGTGGTCAATGTTGGTGCGGTGCCCAGCGACGATGCTCGCTGCCGCGGCTGTTGGGGTACTTTTGAGACGAATAGATGATTGCGTCTGCAGCACCGAGGTCGGGCTGAGCGTCGGCTGATTGGCGCTGCTAAGCGTTCCGAACTCGGGTTTGCAATCGCGCCATCCCAAAATAATTTTCGTGCCGCCATTGTATCGTGAGCGCATTTAGATATATCGGTCATATCGATAGATCAAAATGGAGTTTCGATACGATGTTCAACCATCACAATCACGAGCATAACCACGACCACGGCGGCAATGGCCGTCACAACTTTGGAGAACGAATGATGCATTTTCGCGGAATGGGCCGCCACGGTCACGGCGGACCCGGGCGCGGACGCGGCGGCCCGGGTGGCGGCCGGATGTTCCAGCACGGCGACCTTCGCCTGCTGATCCTCGCGCTGATCGCCGAGGCCCCGCGCCACGGCTACGAGATCATCCGGGAGATCGAGAGTCGCCTCGGCGGGGCGTATGCGCCGTCGCCCGGCGTCGTCTACCCGACGCTAACGATGCTCGAGGAGCTCGGTTTCGCCACCTCGGAAACCACCGAGGGCAGCAAGCGCCAGTATACGATCACCGACGCCGGCACCGCCAACCTCGCCGAAAACCAGGCGACGGTCGACGCGATTTTCGCCAAGATCGAAGACGCCGGCAGCGGCCCCGACTTTGGCCCACGCATCCTTCGCGCGATGGCCAACCTTCGTTTCGCGCTCAAGCTTCGGCTCGGCCGCGGCGGGGTCGACGACAGCGCGGCGGCGAAGATCGCGGCGGCGCTCGATGCCGCTGCCGCAGAAATCGAGCGGAGCTAGCCCATGGACAGCGTCGCGACGATCCCGACCGCGAATGGGTCGAAGTATCTCCAGCAACTGTGCAAGCACTGGAGCCATAAGTTCGAGGTCAGCTTCGACCCCGCCGCCGGGACGATCCCGTTCCCGACGTCGGTGCTTCACCTCGCGGCCAGCCCCGAGGCATTGACCCTGACGCTCACCGCCCCCGATGCGGCGGTGTTTGACCGGATGGAGGGGGTGGTGATCGAACACCTCCAGCGGTTTGCCTTTCGCGAGGAGCTGAAGGCCGACTGGGTGCGGGCATGATCGCCGGCAAGGACGCGGGATGCAAGCAACCGCCCGGCGTCCTTGCGCCGCGAATCGACGCAACGCGATGCGAGGGCAAGGCGGATTGCGTCGTCGTCTGTCCGTATGACGTCTTCGTGGTCCGCAAGCTCGACGCCAGCGAGCGTCGTGCCCTTCCGCTCGTGGCGCGCCTGAAAGTCTGGGTCCACGGCGGCGAGCAAGGCTTCGTCGTCAACCCCAACCAGTGTCACGGTTGCGGGCTCTGCGTCGCCGCATGTCCGGAAAAAGCAATCAGCCTGACGCGCCTCGTCGCCGAAATGGGCTGATGCCTTAGCTGTACAACCGATCGAGCTTTTCCCCGTAGACCGCCTCGATCGCATGCCGCCGAATCTTCAGCGACGGCGTCATCTGCGCGTTCTCGACCGAGAACGGCGCATCGGCGACGATCACCCGGCGGACCTTTTCGACCGTCGCGACGCGGGCGTTGACCCGGTCGACCGCCGCCATCAGCGCGCGGGCGAATTCGGGTTCGGCGTGGAGCTTCGCGACGTCGCCCGGCATGCCCATGTCGCGCGCCCAGCCGATCGCCCATTCGGGATCGGCGACGACGACCCCGACCAGATACGGCCGCCGGTCGCCGTGGACCATCGCCTGGAGGATTTCGGGCTGGAGCGTCAGCATCCCCTCGACCCGCGCGGGTGAGATATTGTCGCCCTTGTCGTTGACGAGAATGTCCTTCTTGCGGTCGGTGATGACGAGATGCCCGTCGGCGTCGATCTTGCCGATGTCGCCGGTCAGCAGCCAGCCGTCCTGGAGCGCGCGATGGCTCTCGACATCGTTCATCCAATAGCCGTCCATCACCAGTTCGCCACGGACGAGGATCTCCCCGTCGGCCGCGATCTTCAATTCGACCCCCGCGAGCGGCGGCCCGACGGTGTTCATCTTGATCCGTGCGCGCGGGCGGTTGCACGCGATCAGCGGCCCCGCCTCGGTCTGGCCGTACCCTTGGCACACCGACACGCCCAATGAGGCGAAGAACAGCCCGACGTCGGGGTTGAGCGGCGCGCCGCCCGACACCAAAGTCTTCAACCGCCCGCCGAAGCGCCCCTGCACCCGCTTGCGGATCGTCGCGTCGAGGATCGCGTCGAGCGGGCGATCGAGCAGCGGGAGCGTGCCGCCGCGGTCGTAGCGTTTGCGCCCGAGCCGCAGCGCATTGTTGAGCAAAGTGATCGCGGTGCCGCCCTGCTTTTCGACCTGCTTGCAGATTCGCGCGCGGAGCACCTCGAACAGCCGCGGCACGACCACCATGATCGTCGGGCGGACCTCCTCCATGTTCGCCGCGAGCTTTTCGAGCCCCTCGGCATAATGGATCGACGCGCCGAGCCCGATCGCGACGAACTGCCCGCAGGTGTGTTCGTAGGCGTGGCTGAGCGGCAGGAACGACAGGAACGAATCGCGTGCGCCGTCGGCGGGGAGTGGAAAGTCGGTCTCGATGATGCTGCTCGCGGCGGCGACGTTCTGCAGGATCGCGCCGTGGTGCTGCTTGACCCCACGCGGCACGCCGCCGGTACCGCTGGTATAGATCAGGCAGGCGAGGTCAGGGCGCCCGGCAGTGATTCCGGCGCGGACCGCCGCAACGTCGCCGGGCTGGCTCGCGATCAGCGCCGCCCAGTCGAAGAGCGCGGTCCCCGACTCCTGGCCGATCCGCAGCGCCTCGATGCCGATGACGATGCGGCACGCCTCGGCGCGGAACACCGCCGGCATCAGCGTCGCGGCAAGTTTTGCGGTCGAGACGATCGCCGCGACCGCGCCGCTGTTGTCGAGGATGTGGAGGTGGTCGGCGCCGGTATTGGTGACATAGGTCGGCACCGTGATCGCACCTGCTGCCATGATCGCATGGTCGGCGATCAGCCATTCGGGGCGGTTCTCGCTGACGATGACGACGCGGTCGCCACGCTTGATCCCGATCGCCTTGAGCGCCGCCGCCATCGCCGCGATCCGCCGCGCGGTCTCGCGCCACGAGATCGACCGCCATGCGCCATCGCTCTTGTGCCACAGGAACGGCTCATCGCCGTAGAGGTCGGCCTGGTCGAAAAAGTGCAGGACGAGGTTGGTCGCGGCGTCCGCGCGCGCGGCGAAGGAGGCGGGAGTAGTCGTCATTCTAACGCCGATGTCATCCCCGCGAACGCGGGGACCCAAGGTCACTAATCTCGGTGACCTTGGGTCCCCGCGTTCGCGGGGATGACAGCTTTGAGGCGGCGCTCATGGTGATCCTATAACCCCAGCGCGACGCCTTCGCTGCGCGGATCGGCGCCGCCGCGCCAGCCGCCGGCGATCCGTTCGATTCCGTTCGCCTTGAGGCCGAGCGGATATTGCACCGTCTTATGCCCCATCGCGACGAGCGCAGGCTCCATCGCCCCCAGCATCGTCCCCTTTTCAAGGACCAGCGTGTCGTCGTTGGTGAAAATCAGCGGCAGCGCGATCGCGTCCTGGATGTTCAGATGCCAGTCGAGGACGCCGACGATTGCCTTCGCCACCTGCGCCGGAATCGTCGGCCCGCCTGCCGCGCCGACGACGAGGACGACCTTCCCGGCTTTGTCGTAGACGATCGCGGGCGACATCGACGAGCGCGGGCGCTTGCCGCCCTGCACCCGGTTGGCGACCTTCTCCCCGGCGATCTCGGGGGCAAAATCGAAGTCGGTGAGTTCATTGTTGAGGACGAAACCGTTCGCCACCAGCGACGAGCCGAACGCCCCCTCGACGGTCGAGGTCAGCGACGCGACATTGCCCGCGCGGTCGGCGACGGCGAAGTCGGTCGTCGCGGGGATCTCACGCGACGGCGGCGCGTGACGGACGGGGGCTCCCGGCGGGGTCCCCGGCGCGGCATGGGCCATCGCCTTGGTCGCGCTGATCAACTTGCCGCGCGCCTTGATGTACCCCGGCGAGATCAGCCCGGCGGTCGGCACCTCGACGAAATCGGCGTCGCCGCCGTACGCCGCGCGGTCGGCGAAGGCGAGGCGCTCGCTCTCGGCGAACAAGTGCCACGCGACCGGGCTGTCCTTGCCGAGCTTGGCCATGTCGAAGCCTTCGAGCTGGCCGAGCATCGCAACGACGGCGATCCCGCCCGCCGACGGCGGCCCCATCGAGCAGACGCGGTAGCTGCGGTACGCGCCGCACACCGGCGCCCGCGCCTTGGCGCGATACGCCGCCATGTCGGCCATCGTCATGTTCGACTTGTTCGTCGGGGCCAACGTCACCGCGGCGACGACCGCCGCCGCGACCGGACCCTTGTAGAAGGCATCGGGTCCGTTCGCGGCGATCGCCTCGAAGGTCTTTGCGAGGCGTTCGTTGACGATATGCTCGCCCGCAGTCTTCGGCGTCAGGTCGGCGTGGAGGAACAATGCGGCGGCGTCGGGGGTGCGCGCGAGTGTCTTCGCCCGCTCGGCGATCGCGCTCGCCATCCGCGGGGTGATGTCATAGCCGCCGCGCGCGAGGGCGATCGCGGGTTCGAACAGCTTTGCCCACGGTAGCTTGCCGTATTTATCGTGCGCCAGCTTGATCATCGCGACGTTGCCGGGAACCCCCACGCTGCGTCCGCCGGGAATCGCCTCGCGGTATGGCTGCGGCGTGCCGTCGGGCAGGAGGAACAGCTTGTCGGTCGCCGACGCCGGGGCCTTCTCGCGTCCGTCGAAGGTCGCGGGGGTCGAACTGCCGACCGGCTGATAGACGAGGAAGCCGCCGCCGCCGATGCCAGACGATTGCGGCTCGACGACGGTCAGCGCGAGCAGCGTCGCCGCGATCGCATCCATCGCATTGCCCCCCGCCTTGAGCATCGTGATCCCGGCGGCAGCGGCGCGCGGGTCGGCGGCGGAGACCATCGCCTGCGGCGCGGCGGGGGCCTTGGCAGCGGTAACCGCTGGAACGAGCGCGAACAGTGCCAGCGCCGAGACGAAATGCTTCACCGGAATTCCCTGCTATCCTTGCGCAACCATATCGACGCCGGGCGCGCGATCAAGCGTCCAACCCCACCACATCGGCGACTGCGGCAAAGCCGTCGCGGCGAAGGAGGTTTGCAAGGTCGATCTTGATTCGCCCGACGATCCCCGGGCCGCCATAGACCAGCCCAGTGTAAAGCTGGACCGCGCTCGCCCCGGCGCGGAGCTTGGCGTAAGCGTGCGCCCCCGTCGCGACTCCGCCCGCGCCGATCAGCGGCAACGCCTTGCCGGTAGCGCGGGCGAAGACGCGGAGGATTTCGGTCGACGGGGCGAACAGCGGCGCGCCCGACAAGCCGCCGGCCTCGGGGCTCGCGATGCCCGGACGCGCGAGCGTCGTGTTCGACACGATGAGCCCGGCGACCTTGCCGTCGAGCGCGACGCGGGCGATGCCGTCGATCTCGTCGGGGTCGAGATCGGGCGCAACCTTGACGAACACCGGTACGCGGCGCGCCTCGCCGAGCACGGCGGCGATCAAGGCGGTGAGTTCGCCGGGGTCCTGCAGGCCGCGCAGCCCCGGCGTATTCGGCGACGAGATGTTGACGGTGATGTAATCGGCGACGTCGCGGACCGCGATCGTCCCGGCAACATAGTCGGCGATGCGGTCGACGCTGTCCTTGTTCGCACCGATGTTGAGGCCGATCACGCCCGTCGGACGCTTCGCCCCGAGCCGCGCGACCGCTGCCGCGACGCCGCCGTTATTGAAGCCCAGCCGATTGATCACCGCTTTGTCGGCGACGAGGCGGAAGATGCGCGGCTTGGCGTTGCCGACTTGCGGGCGCGGGGTGACGGTTCCGACCTCGACGAAGCCGAAGCCCAGTCGCAGCATCGCGCCGGGCACCCGCGCGTCCTTGTCGAACCCGGCTGCCAGCCCAACCGGGTTCGGCAGCGCGAGACCGGCGATGATCGTCGCAAGCAGCGGGTCGTCGCGGCGATCGCGCGGGCCAAGTCCCCATTCGAGCGCCGTGATCGTCAATTCGTGCGCACGTTCTGGGTCGATGCGGAAAAGCGCGGGGCGGATCAGGTCGAACACCGCGCCACCATGCACGGCAACGCGCGTGGGGCCAACCGTCGCGGCGATGTATGCGGGCGCACGCACCTTATATTGGAGGCCAACGCTCGGAGGATCGACATGGTCAAGGCAGTCTGGAACGACACGGTCATCGCGGAATCGAACGACACCGTGGTCGTCGAGAACAACCATTATTTCCCGATTCAGTCGGTCGCGCCGGGCATTCTGTCGCCGACCAAGACAACCAGCATCTGCCCGTGGAAGGGGACCGCCGAATATCATTCGGTAAATGCTGCCGGCAAGACCAATGTCGATGCCGCTTGGTATTATGCCGAACCGAAGGCGGCCGCAGCCGAAATCAAGGGCCGCGTCGCCTTCTGGAAGGGCGTCAAGGTCAGCTGAACCGGGGGCGGCTTCCTCCGCCCCCGGTCCGGACCTTTACTTCACCGACGCGAGCGTCTTCCCGAGTCCGGCGACCTTGTCCTTGGTCGCTGGCGTCGCATGGCCGGCGATCTTGGTCGTCTCTTCGGCGAGCTTGCCGACGAGCGTCTTGATCTTCTCGCCGTCGGGCTGGTCGGCATGGAGCGCCTTCTTGAGCGCTTCGAGATCGCGAACGATGCCCTTGGCGCCGGGAATGTCGGCGTCCTTCAGGCTGACTTCCCAGTCGTCGATCAGCTTGATCGCGGCGGCGGGGGTAATGCTGTCGACGCCCTTTTCGAAGGCGTGCTCGGTTGCGGCGAAACGGGCAGGCATGGGTCAAGCTCCTGAATTGGCCGGGATGGCTGCGGCTCAACCGATGATGCGGAGGTTGGTTGTGCGGCGTTTCGGCACGCCGGGCCGTCCTGCAATCGTATTATTGTCATGACTTATCGGTTGACGCCGCCGCGTGACGTGCGATGTCGCAGCGGCGCTTATCTCACTTGCATTTGGCATCGACCCCGCAGGACCATGACCCCCAGGCCGATCCTCCTACTGATGCTTGTCGCGGGTTGCAGCGGGACGGCTCCGCCGAAGCCGAAAGCGGCGCTGACGGTCGCGACCGAGACGGCAGCGCTCACCGATTATTCGCCGCGCCTCACGGTCCTCGGTACCGTCACCCCGCTGCAATCGGTCGCAGTCCGGACGCGGGTCGACGGCCAGGTCACCGCCGTCCTGTTCCGCGAGGGCCAGACCGTCCGCGCCGGACAGCCGCTGTTCCGCCTCGACGACCGTGCGGTTCGCGCCGGGCTCGAGCAGAACCGCGCGGCGATGGCGAGCGCGGCGGCCACCCGCCTCCAGGCCGCCGCCGACCTCAAGCGCAGCGAAGCCTTGGTCAACAGCGGCTTTGTCACCAAGGCGACGATCGAATTGAAGCAGGCGGCGGCCGATACCGCGGCGGCGAACATCGGGGGCGCAGCGGCGGCGATCTCGGCCGGGCAGACCGCATTGTCGTATCTCACCGTTCGCGCGCCGGTCGCCGGGCGGACCGGGGAGATCAACTTTAAGACCGGGGCGACGGTGCGGACCGCCGACGTCCTGCCGCTCGTGACGGTCAACCAGCTGTCGCCGATCCTCGTCCGTTTCGCCGTGCCGCCCGAACAGATCCAGCCGCTGCGCTCGGCGCTCGCGGCGGGGCCGGTGACGGTCGTCGCGCGGGTCCACGACAGCACGACGCCGATCGCGACCGGCAAGCTCGTCTTCCTCGACAACAGCGTCGACGCCAATACCGGCTCGCTCGCGGCGAAGGCCGAATTTGGGAACGCCGGCGATGCGTTGTGGCCCGGTGCGCTGGTCGACATCGACGTCCCGCTTGGCGGCACCGCGCAGCGGATCGCAGTTCCCGAGGCGGCGGTCCAGAACGGCCCCGACTTCACCTTCGTCTGGACCGTTCCCGCGACCGGAGCGGCGACGATGACCAAGGTCGTCGTGGCCGGGCGCAGCGGCGGCAAGGCGTATCTCACGAGCGGCCTGAGCCCCGGCGCGGTCGTCGTGACCGACGCGCTCGCCAAGCTTCGCGACGGCGACAAGGTCAAGATCAAGCCGGCGAAAGCGAGTGGCGACGCCGCCGCATGACCTGGATCCGCGCCTTCGTCGACCGGCCGATCGCGACGATCCTGTTGACGATCGCGATCATCGCGGCGGGCATCTTCGGCTACCAGCAGCTCCCTGTCGCCGCACTGCCGCAGGTCGATTTCCCGACGATCCAGATCAGCGCCAACCTGCCCGGGGCGAACCCGGCGACGATGGCGAGTGCGGTGGCGACGCCGATCGAGCGCCAGTTGTCGACCGTCGCCGGGATCGACCAGATCACGTCGTCGTCATCGACCGGATCGACGAGCATCACCGTCCAGTTCGCGCTCAACCGCAACATCGACGCCGCCGCGTTGGACGTCCAGTCGGCGCTGTCGGCGGTCGCGCGCAAGCTGCCGATCGAGATGACGACGCCGCCGTCGTTCCAGAAGGTCAATCCGTCCGACCAGTCGATCCTCGTGATGGCGCTGCGCGACCCGACGATGCGGCTGTCCGACCTCCAGACGATCGCCGACACGACGATCATCCCGCGGCTGTCGACGCTGGAGGGGGTCGCGCAGATCGACGTCTTCGGCGCGCGCAAGTTCGCCGTCCGCATCCAGTTCGACCCGACCAAGCTCAGCGCGCGCGGGCTGACCCCGGAGGACGTTCGCGTCGCGGTCGCGGCGGCGAACAGCAACACCGCGGTCGGGCTGATCGGCAACGGCCCGCGCAACTACATCCTCGACGCGACCGGCACGCTCAAGCACGCCGCCGACTTCACCCCGATCGTTATCGCCTACAAGAACGGCCTGCCGGTCCGCCTCGGCGACATTGCCACCTCGATCGATTCGATCGAGAATCTGCGCGGCGCGGCGAAGTTCAACGGTAACCCGGGACTCGCGATGGGGATCAAGCGCCAGCCGGGGGCGAACGTCGTCGCGATGGCCGACCGCGTCGAGGCGCTGCTGCCATCGATCCGCGAGAGCCTGCCGGCGAACGCGCATTTCGACATCATCGTCGACCGCTCGCAGTCGATCCGCCATTCGGTCGCCGACGCGCAGACGACATTGGTCGGCACCGCGCTGCTCGTCGTGCTGGTGATCTACCTCGTCCTCGGCGACCTGCGCGCGACGCTGATCCCGGCGATCGTCCTGCCGGTCGCGGCGATCGGTACCTTCGCGGGCATGTTTCTCGCCGGGTTCAGCCTCGACAACCTCAGCCTGCTCGCACTGACGCTCGCGACCGGCTTCGTCGTCGACGACGCGATCGTCGTCCTCGAGAACATCGTCCGCCACGTCGAGCATGGCGAGAAACCGCGCGAGGCGGCGGTGACGGGCACCAAGGAAATCGCCTTCACCGTCGTCTCGATCTCGGTCAGCCTCGTCGCGGTGTTCATTCCGCTGCTGTTCATGGGCGGCGTCATCGGGCGGCTGTTCCGTGAGTTCGCGGTGACGATGACGATTGCGATCGCGGTGTCGGCGGTGATCGCGCTGACGCTCGCGCCGATGATCGCGTCGCGGGTCCTGCGCGAGGGCGACGAGAAGCCGGGGCGGATTGCGCGCTGGTCGACGCGCAACTTCGACCGGGCGCAGCGCGGCTATGCCCGCGCGCTCGATTGGGTGCTGGCGCGGCGGCGGATCGTCCTCGGGCTGACATTGGCGTCGATCGTCGTCGCGATCTGGGGTTTCGGCGCGATCCCTAAGGGCTTCTTCCCGACCGAGGACACCGGCAACATGTTCGTCGGTGTCGAGGTCGCGCCTGACGCCGCCTACCCGACGCTCCAGGCGAAGCAGGACATGATCGCCAAGATCATCCTCGCCGACTCCGCGATCCTCCGGGTCAATTCGTTCACCGGCACCGGCGGCGGCGCGGGACGGATCTTCGCGCCGATGAAGCCGCGGAGCGAGCGCGATTCGGCCGAGGTCGTCCAGACGCGGCTGCGCAAGGCGCTGTCGGGCATTCCCGGCGTCCTCGCCTCGCCGAACATCCCGCAGAATCTGACGCTCGGCGCGCGGCCGAGCTCGACCAACTTCCAATACACGCTCCAATCGGTCGACCAGACCGCGCTGTTCGCTTTCGGCCAGGCGTTCGAGGCACGGATGCGCGCGACCCCGGGGTTCGAGGACGTCAATTCCGACCTCCAGCGCGGGGCGCGGCAGGCGCGCGTGATCATCGACCGCGACGCCGCCTCGCGCCTCGGCGTGCCCGTTCAGGCGATCCGCGACACGCTATATTCGAGCTTTGGGACGCGGCAGATCTCGACGATCTACACCGACGTCGACAGCTATCAGGTGATCCTCGAGATCGCCGCCAACGAGCAGATGACCCCCGACAGCATCAACACGCTCTACGTTCGCGGCGACACCGGGGCGACGGTGCCGCTGTCGGCGGTGACCCGCGTCGTGATCGAGGGCGCGCCGCTGTCGATCAACCATCAAAGCCAGCTGCCCGCGGTGACGATCAGCTTCAACCTGACCCCGGGCACCGCGCTGAGCCAGGCCAAGACGCGGATCGACGCCGCCGAGGCCGAGATGGGCATGCCGTCGACGATCGAGGGGTCGTTCCAGGGCAATGCACAGGCGTTCGAGGCGTCGACAGCCGGTATGGGCTGGCTGTTCCTCGCGGCGGTACTGGTGATCTACATCGTCCTCGGCGTGCTGTACGAAAGCTTCATCCACCCGATCACGATCCTGTCGGGGCTGCCTGCCGCCGGCATCGGCGCGGTCGCGGCGCTGGCGATCTTCCACATGCCGCTGGACGTCATCGGCATCATCGGCGTCGTCATGCTGATCGGCATCGTCAAGAAGAACGCGATCATGATGATCGACTTTGCGCTCGCCGGGCAGCGCGCGCACGGCTGGACCCCGGCGGTGGCGATCCGCGCAGCGGCGACGACGCGCTTCCGCCCGATCATGATGACGACCTTCGCCGCGATCGCCGGGGCGCTGCCGCTTGCGCTCGGCCTCGGCGCGGGGGCCGAACTGCGCCAGCCGTTGGGCGTTGCGGTCCTCGGCGGGCTGATGGTCAGCCAGGTGCTGACATTATTCATCACTCCGGTCGTCTACCTGAGCATCGAATCGGCCGGCGAGCGGCGACGCGCGCGGCGGCTGGCGGCGCAGCCCGAACTGCCGCTCGACGAGCCAGCGGTGCGCCTTGCTGCCGAATGATGTGCGACATGACGTGCGGCATAACGTTCATCGGCGCGACAACCGGCGCAGTATAACGATGTCCGGTAGTTCGACGGGACGGTGTCACATGCGTTTACGCTTTCTCCTGCCGGTCACGCTGATGCTGGCCGGTGCCGTGCCGGTCGCGGCGCAGGAATATCCGCCGCCCGACGGCTATGCCCAGTCGGGCTATGACACCGATGGCCAGTCGGTCGATTCGATCGCCGTGTTCTTCGAGCCGCTGTCGCGTTACGGGCGCTGGGTCGACAGCCGCTTTGGGCGCGGCTGGACACCGAACGTCAACCGCGACTGGCGGCCGTACACGATCGGCCATTGGGAGCAGGGTGCCTATGGCCAGACATGGCGGAGTGACGAGCCGTTCGGCTGGGCGGTATTCCACTTCGGCCGCTGGGGCTTCGACCCGGCGATCGGCTGGGTGTGGACCCCCGACACCGTCTGGGGCCCGGGCTGGGTCGCGTGGCGCGACGGCGACGACGTCACCGGCTGGGCCCCGCTGCCGCCGCGCGTCGTCCTCAACTTCGACGCCGGCTATGGCGACGGCTTCAATAGCTGGGGCTTCGACCAATGGTATCAGCCGGCGTGGGTGTTCGTCCCACGCGGCAATCTTTATGGCCGCTCGCTGCGCGGCGTGATCCTGCCGTACGGGCGCAACCGCGATTACTGGGGAGCAACGCGCGGCATCACGCATTACGATCGCGTTGGCGGCCGCGTCTTCAACCGCAGCTTCGATGGTGAACGGGGGGGCGACCGGGGCCGGGGCGATCCGCGCGGCGGACGCCCCGATTTTCGCGGCAACTCCGGCGGTGAGCCGGTGATGCAGGGCGGAGGCCGCCGACCCGACGTCCGCCCGCAGGGTGCGGTCGGCGGCGATGTCCGCGGCTATCAGGGAAATCCGCGACGCGACGGCCGCCCGCCCGACTTCGTGCCTCCGGCGAATGTGCCGCCGGGGACCATGCCGCCGCGCGACGGCCGTGGCGGCTTCCAACCGCGCGGAGGGTTTGTCCCGTTCCAGCCGCAGGGCGGTCGCCCACCCGTTGCGGTCGCCCCGGCGGGCAACGCGGCCCCCGTCCGGCAACCCGCGCCGATCGCCCAGCCGCGCCCCGAGGCACCCCGCCCGGCACCGCAGCCACGCACCGGTCCTACCCAGTCGCGCGAGGCCGGCGAGCGCGTTCGTCCCCAATGATCACCGGACAAATGACGATCGGGTGACACCAACCCCTTGCGCGGGCGCGCCGCACTGCACAGTATGCGGGCGAGCGACCAACGCCCGGAGGATGATTGCCGAACCCGCCCGCCTTCGACGAAATGTTCGGCCATGTCGCATCGGGCGGCAGTATCCGCGATTGCTACGCCCCGATCGGCGCATGGCTCGCCGATTCCCCGTTCGAGGTGATGGCGACGCGGCGCCGGCAGGCCGAGCTGTTCTTTCGCCGCATCGGCATAACCTTCGCGGTCTACGGCGACCCTGACGCCGCCGAGCGGTTGATCCCGTTCGACATCGTCCCGCGGATCCTCGGCGCCAAGGAATGGGCGACGATGGAGGCGGGGCTGGTCCAGCGCGTCGGCGCGCTCAATTCATTCCTCGCCGACATCTACGGCAAGCGCGAAATCCTCCGCGCCGGCATCCTCCCCGAGGAGCTTGTCTTGCGCAACCCGGGCTTCAGCCTCGCGATGGTCGGCAAGCGCCCGGTCGGCGACATCTGGGTCCATATCGCCGGGATCGACCTTGTCCGCACCGACGCCGACGATTTCTATGTGCTCGAGGACAATGCCCGGACGCCGTCGGGGGTGTCGTACATGCTCGAGAACCGCGAGGTCATGCTTAAGCTGGTCCCCGAGCTGTTCGCCAAGCTGCGCATCCGCCCGGTCGAGAATTACCCCGACATGCTGCTCGAAATGCTGCATTCGGTGGCCCCGGCGCGCGCGGGTAACGATCCGACGAGCGTGCTGCTGACCCCGGGGCAGTTCAACAGCGCGTTCTACGAACACAGCTTCCTCGCCGACAAGCTCGGCATCGAGCTCGTCGAGGGGTCCGACCTCTTCGTCCGCGACGAGCATGTCTATATGCGGACGACCGAGGGGCCCCAGCGCGTCGACGTCATCTACCGTCGCCTCGACGACGCCTTCCTCGACCCGCTCGTCTTCCGCCCCGATTCGATGCTCGGCGTGCCCGGGCTGATGAGCGCATACGACGCCGGCAACGTCAGCCTGGCGAATGCGGTCGGCACCGGGGTCGCCGACGACAAGGCGATCTACAGCTACATGCCCGAGATCATAAAATTTTACACCGGCGCCGAGCCGATCCTGAAGAACGTCCCGACATGGCGTTGCCGCGAGCCCGAGGCGCTGGCGTATGTCCTCGACCATCTTCCCGAGCTGGTGGTCAAGGAAGTCGACGGGTCGGGCGGCTACGGCATGCTCGTCGGCCCGCACGCGCCCGCCGCGACGATCTCCGCCTTCGCCGCCAAGCTCCGCGCCAACCCCGAGAAGTTCATCGCCCAGCCGACGCTCGCGCTGTCGACCTGCCCGACCCTGTGCGACGCCGGCGTCGAGGCGCGCCACGTCGACCTTCGCCCGTTCGTCCTGACCGGGACCAACGGCACGCGGATCGTGCCGGGCGGCTTGACGCGGGTGGCACTCGATCCGGGCTCGCTGGTGGTCAACAGCAGCCAGGGCGGTGGGACGAAGGACACGTGGGTGGTCGATGATTGAGATGCGCCACGCATCCTCACCCTGGTCGCCAAGCGGCGACCTGTCCCTCCCCCTCAAGGGGGGAGGGAAGTAGGATGCTCTCTCGCACCGCCGGCAACCTCTACTGGGTCGGGCGCTACATCGAGCGGGCCGACTTCCTGTCGCGGCTGATCGAGGCGACGCTGCGGCTGGCGTCGCTGCCGTCGTCGTACGGCGGCATGACCAATGCGTGGGAATCCGCACTCGAAGCCGCGTGGATGACGCAGGCGCATGCCGAGCGCGGGCTCGCCGCCGACGAGTTCGGCGTCAGCGAGTTCCTGACAGTCGATCCGACCAACCCGAGCTCGATCCGCCGCTGCCTCGAATGTGCCCGCGCCAACGCCCGCGCGGTCCGCACCGCGCTGACGCTCGAGGCGTGGGAGGCGATCAACGGCGCGTGGCTCGACGTCCAGCGCTACGGCACGCGGCTCGAGGGGCGCGACGATCTCGTCCGGCTGCTCGACACGGTCAAGGCGTCGATGCTCGCGTTCGACGGTGCCGCGCACCGGACGATGCTGCGCGGCGACGCCTATTGGTTCATCATGCTCGGCAGCGCGGTCGAGCGCGCCGACAACACCGCGCGGCTGCTCGACGTCAAATACCATTTGCTCCTGCCGCGCGGCGAGAAGGTTGGCGGGTCCCTCGATTACTTCCAGTGGACGACGATCCTGCGAACGGTATCGGCGCTGACCGCGTATCGCTGGGTCTACCGCGATTCGGTCAAGCCGTGGCTGATCGCCGACCTGCTGATCCTCAACCGCCAGATACCACGCAGCCTCGCGTCGTGCTACGAGGAGATCCTGCGCCGTCTCGACCAGCTGTCACACGCGAGCGCGCGGCGCGGCCCGGCGCACCGGCTTGCCTCGGCGGGCTATGGCCGCCTCGAATCGGGCAATATCGACAAAATCTATTCGAGCGGGCTCCACGAATTTCTGCGCGACTTCATCGCCGACAACAACCGGCTGGGGGCAGCGATCGCCGAGCAATATCTTTTCTGATCGGGGGATCGGGTGCGCATACGAATCGACTACACGACTGCGTATGATTATTCGCAGGCAGCGAGCAGCGTCGTCCAGCTGCTTCGTGTCCAGCCGCGTGGCGGGTGGGACCAGCATGTCGCGCGGTGGCGGGTCGACGTCGATGCCGACGGCAGCCTGCGCGCCGGGACCGATGTCTTCGGCAACGCGACGCATTTGTTCACCGCGTCGTCGCCGGTCACCAGGCTGACGATCAGCGTCACTGGCGAGGTCGACACCGACGAGGCGCACGGCGCGGTCCGCGGCTTCCTCGAGCCGCTGCCACCGGCGATGTTCCTCCGTACAACCGACCTGACCACCGCCGACCCGGCAATCACCGCCTTCGCCCATGACCAGCCGCAGGACGACATCCTCGATACGCTGCACGCGCTCAACCTGGCGATCAACGCGCGGATGGTGTTCGACGCCGACGCAACCGGCACCGGCACCGATGCGGTCACCGCTTTCGCGCAGACGCGCGGAGTCTGCCAGGATTACACCCACGTCTTCTGTGCCGCCGCGCGGATCCTCGGTGTCCCGGCGCGCTATGTCTCGGGCCATTATGTCCGCCCCGAGGCGCAACCGGCGGGGCACGCGTGGGCCGAAGCCCTCGTTCCCGACCTCGGCTGGGTCGGCTTCGACCCGACCAATGGCATCTCGATCACCCCCGCGCACGTCCGTGTCGCGGTCGGATTGGACTATCTCGACGCCGCCCCGGTCCGCGGCGCGCGGCGCGGCGGCGGAGTCGAGACGATGCACGTCGCCGTCAGCGCGGTCGACACCGGCGCGGTTTCGCGTCAAAGTCAGCATCAGGGACAGGCGTGAGCGTCCAGCACGGACAGTTCAGCGTCGAGGGGGAACCGATGACTTATTGCGTCGGGATTTTGGTCCGGGACGGGCTAGCGATGCTCGCCGACACGCGGACCAATGCCGGGTTGGACAACGTGTCGAGCTATCGCAAGCTGCGCGTGATCGATGCCGGTCCCGGGCGGACGATGGTCGTCGCCAGCGCCGGATCGCTGTCGGTGACCCAGGCGGCGATGACCCGGCTGACCGACGCGATGCTGCTCGCGGCGGTCGGGGAGGACGGCGAGCGCGCCGGTGCGCCTGAGACGCTCGCCACCGCACCGACGATGTTCCGCGCTGCGACGCTGATCGGCCAGGCGCTCCACGCCGCGCGCGCCGCGGTCGACGAGGCGGTCGGCGGCGACCGGATCTCGACCAGCGCGACATTATTGTTCGGTGGCTGCATCGCCGGGCGCAAGCCGCGGCTGTTCCTGATCTACGCGAGCGGCAACTTCATCGAGTGCCAGCCCGACACCCCGTATCTCCAGATCGGCGAGCATAAATACGGCAAGCCGATCCTCGACCGCGTCGTCCAGTACGACACGCCGATCGCCGAGGCGGTCAAGGTTGCGCTGATTTCGTTCACCTCGACGATGCGGTCGAATCTGGCGGTCGGGCTGCCGATCGACCTGATGGTCCTGCGCAGCGGCGAAACCGAACCTGAGCTCGTCCACCGCATCACCGACGACGACGATTACTACCGCGAGCTCACCGAACGCTGGTCGGCCGCGATGCGAAACGCCACCGCGAGCATCCCGCTACCGCCGTATGGCGCGGCGGCGGGGCAGGGAGTGCTGGTCTAAGCCGTAACCGCGACCGTGGCGGTCTTCGCGGTCCGCGCCCGCAGCATGATCGCGAGCACCAGCCCAAGCCCCGCGACGCCGGTCATCGCGAGATAGCCCGGCGCGCCGATGCGGTCGTATAGCGGGCCCGACAGCAGCACGGCGGCGGCGTAGGTCGGCGCGTTGGCGAGGCCCATGTAGATCATCTGCGCGGTCGGCGTGCGGTCATCGCCGAACAATGTCTGGATGAAGCGCATCCCGCCGAGGAAGGTCGCGGCGAAGCTGAGTGCGTGGAGCAGTTGCAGCGGGATCAGGATCCACAGCGGCGGCAGCATCGCCAGCGCGGTCCAGCGGATCACCGCGCCGACGCCACCCGCGACGATCAGCGATTCGGGGCGGAAGCGCGCCGACCAGCCGCCGAGGAAGATGAGGAAGCCGACCTCGGCGAGCGTGCCGATGTTCCACAGCATCGCGATCGTGCCGCCCGAGAAATGCTGGACGTTAGTCCAGACGAGCGACCCGGCGGTGTACAGGAAGGCGGCGCTCGCCTGGATCAGTCCGGCGGCGAAGATGAAGAGCGTAAATTCGGGGTTGCGGAGCATGCCGAGGCCGGCCGCGAGCCGCTCGCCGAACGGCTCGCGCTTTTCGGCGCGGGCGAGGACGGGTTCGCGCGGCATCAGCGCACTCCACGCGATCATCGCCGCCGAAATCACCAGCAGGAACGCCCAGATCGGCCAGTAGCTTTGCGTCGCGTCGTTGAGGAATCCGACCGTCGTCGTCCCCGCGACGAAGGCCGCGCTCGCGAGGCCGCGCGCGACCCCATACGGCGGGCGGCCGGTGCGGGTCAGGCGGAGCAGCGTCGTCTCGACCACCGGCAGCAGCCCCCAGAAGGCGATGTCGAGGATAAGGATCAGCGCGAATACCGCGACGAAACCGGTCAGCAGCTTGAGTACGGCGAATCCGGCGGTCAGGACGATCGTGAACATGAACAATGGCGCGCGGCGGTCGCTCCGCCCGTCGGCCCATGCTGCGGTCAATGGCCCGGCGAGCGCGCGGCTGAACCCGGCGATCGCGAGGACGACGCCAATCTCCGCACCCGAAAACCCGTGCACCTTTTCGAGCCACAGCGGCAGGAACGGGATCAGGCAGCCGAACCCGGCAAAATACAGGCAGGCGAGGACGGTCGAACGTATCGCTGGGGTCATGCACGGCTCCGGAGGCGTTCTCCACCATGCGACGCGGCGGACCGTCGCGGCAAGCCCGTAGCGCCCGCGAAAAGCGTCAGGACTCTTTACACATCCGTTACGGACTTATCTCTCCGATCGAGGGAAATCAGTCACATAACGGCATGGCACGCAAATTGCTTACATTCCCGTAACGAACGCATCGTGTGTTTGGGGAGTGTTTTTGGTGCGTATTCTGCTGTCGGCCCTCGTTTCGTTCCTGATTGCCTCGTCGGCATCGGCGTTGACTTATTATCCGAACGCCATGGGGATTCGCGTCACCAGCGCGACAGGATCGTTCATCCAGCTTGCCGAAGTCGTCGTCGCCGATAGCGAGGCGATCGACGTCGCCGCCGCCGCGAACGGCGGTGTGGCCTATGCCCTGAACGCGCTGGGGTCGAGCGGCGCGGCGAATGCAATCGACGGCCGGACCGGCGGCAACGCCGCGAGCGGAATTTACCAATCGGTCGGAACCGCCGGCGATTACCTCGACATTTACTTCGGCCGCCGCATCATCCTGTCGTCGATCGTGCTGTTCGGGCGCACCGATGCCGATACCGCCGGAAATACGTTCGTCGTCACGGTGTTCGACAACTTCGGCCGCTCGCTGTTCACGAAGATGGTCGACGCCAGCGCGGGTCCGGCGACGATCTGGTTCGATGTCAACGGCACCGCCGTCGTGCCGGGACAGCAGGTGATCGAAGGGCGCGGCACCAGCGGCACCGTCCCCGAACCCGCGAGTTGGGCGTTGCTGATCGCCGGCTTCGGCCTGATCGGTACCGCGCTCCGCCGCCGCCGGACCGGCCACGCCGCCGCCTGACCGGCGCGATCCCTTTTCATTGGCGGGGTGCGCGCGCAGTGGCGTAGACCGAGGAAAATCCTTGGGAGCCCGACCGATGCCATTACCCGAACTGTTCGACCTGACCGGCCAGACCGCGCTGATCACCGGATCGTCGCGCGGCATCGGCAAGGCGATCGCCCACCGCATGGCCGAGCACGGCGCGAACGTCGTCGTCTCGTCGCGCAAGATGGACGTCTGCGAGGCGGCGGTCGCCGAGATCAACGCCGCCGTTGGGCGTGACGCGGCGGTCGCGATCCCGGCGAACATCGCGTCGAAGGAGGCGCTGCAGATGCTCGTCGACAAGACGATCGAGCGCTTCGGGCAGATCGACACGCTCGTCTGCAACGCCGCGTCGAACCCGTACTACGGACCGCAGGCGGGGATCAGCGACGACCAGTTCATGAAGATCCTGCAGAATAATATCGTCTCGAACCACTGGCTGATCCAGATGGTCGCCCCGGCGATGCTCGCGCGCAAGGACGGCTCGATCACGATCATCTCGTCGATCGGCGGGCTCAAGGGGTCGACGATCATCGGCGCCTATTGCATCTCCAAGGCCGCCGACATGCAGCTCGCGCGCAACCTCGCCGCCGAGTTCGGGCCTTCGAACGTCCGCGTCAACGCGATCTGCCCGGGGCTGATCAAGACCGATTTTGCCAAGGCATTGTGGGATGATCCCGCGACGCTCAAGGAAGCGACCGGCGGCGCACCGCTGCGCCGGATCGGCGTCCCCGACGAGATCGCCGGGATGGCGGTGTTCCTCGCCGGTAAGGCGGGCGGTTTCACGACGGGGCAGAGCTTCGCGATCGACGGCGGCGCGACGATCGTCTGAGGACTAGAACAGCCGCGGCTGCGCGGGGACAGGCACTGCGACCGGCGCGCCACCCCGCCGCGCGACCTCGGTCCGCGCGGAGAAGCGGACGTCCTCGTCGCGGTCGGCGGCAAAGGCGGTCAGGCTCGCGTCGTCGAGGTCACGCCAGTTCTTGCCGCGGTTCGGCCCGGCGGGGACGCGCGGCAGCAGCCCCGGCTCGGCGCTCCACGCGATCAGTTGCTCGACGGACGCAACGCTGAGCATGTCGCGCAGATGGTGCGCGGTGACATAGGCATCGGGCCCGGCGCGGTGGACCGGCAGCCCGAGGTCGCGGTCGAGCCCCTCGGGCATCCGCCAATAGCGCAGCACCTGGTTCGAGAACGACGGCGCGCTCGGCCACACCCGCAGCGCGCATTTCCACGTGCAGATCCACGGCAGCCCGCCGGTCAGCCGCGGGGTGCACCATTTGCCCTCGAAGCTCGCGCGGTGCGCCGCAAGCGCGACATACGGCCCGCGCAGCACGCCGGGCGCAACGTCGGCGAACAACGGCGCATCGGCGACATCGCTGTCGATGATATGATGGACCGCGGCGGTCACCGGCGGGATGCTCCGCCCGGGGTTGGTGAGGATACTGCCGCGCCCCGGCATCACCTGCCAGACGCCGTCGTCGTCCTGAGCGACGTCCTGCCAGCCGATTTCGCAGACGCCATGCGCCGACGGCTGGCCGCCGGTGGTCTCAAGGTCGATGACGCGAACGCTACGCACCGACGATATATGTGTCAGGTCTCGTGCAAATAGAAGCGCTTGGTCGCATTTAGCTGGTCATCGAGCTCGTAGACGATCGGCTGGCCGGTCGGGATTTCAAGGGCAGCGATGTCGGCATCGCTGATTCCCGACAGATGCTTGACCAATGCCCGCAGCGAATTGCCGTGCGCGGCGACGACGACGCGCTGCCCGGCGCGAAGTTCGGGGGCGATCGCGCTGTCCCAATACGGCAGGACGCGGGCGATCGTGTCCTTGAGGCTCTCGGTCGCGGGAACCGCGATCCCGGCATAGCGGCGGTCGGCGGACAGGTCGTAGCGCGACCCCGCCTCCATCGGCGGCGGCGGAATGTCGAACGAGCGCCGCCATTCGTGCACCTGCGCCTCGCCGTGCAGCGCCGCGGTCTCGGCCTTGTCGAGCCCGGTCAGCCCGCCATAATGGCGCTCGTTCAATCGCCAGTCCTTGACCACCGGCAGCCACAGCAGGTCCATCGCCTCGAGCATCAGGTTCGCGGTCTTGATCGCGCGAGACTGCACGCTGGTGAAGACGCGGTCGAAGTCATAGCCCCGCTCGCGCAGCAGTTCGCCCGCCGCGGTCGCCTCAGCGATCCCCTTCGCCGTCAGCGGCACGTCCCACCAGCCGGTGAAGCGGTTCTCAAGGTTCCACGCCGACTGGCCGTGGCGGATCAGGACAAGCGTCGGCATGATCAAAGATCCAGGTGCATGAAACGCAGGAACGGGTCGGGGCGATAGTCGCCGAACATCTCGCCGTCCTTGAAGCCGAAGCGGCGATACAGCGCCAGCGCCGGATCGAACGCCGGGCCCGAGCCGGTCTCGAGCCCAAGGCGGATGTAGCCGCGGTCGCGCGCGACCCCGATGATATGCGACAGCAGCGCCTTGGCCACGCCTTTGCGCAGATGTTCGGGAGCGGTGCGCTGCGACTTGATTTCGCCGTGGCCCGAATCGACCTCGCGCAGCGCGGCGCAGCCCATCAGCGAATGGCCATCCCACACCGTCCACCACGCGATCTCCGGGGTGCGGAGGCTGGTGAGATCCAGCGAATGGCGGCTCGGCTCGGGCGAGTGCGCGCGCATCTCGCGCATATGGTATCCGACGAGGTCGGCGACCTCGGGTCCGGACAAATCGTCGTCGACGGTAAGCATCGAATCGAGTTACCGCAGCCGGTCGACGACCTCAAGCAGTGCCGCGAGGCATTCGCGGCCAAGTGCCCGGCAGCGTTCGGGCGACCAGCCGGCGACGGGGTCGGGGTTCTCGGCGGCATCCTTGAACGGCATTTCGAGCGTCATCGCGAGACAGCCGAAGCGATTCGCGAGCTGGTTGGTGCTCATCGTCAGGTTCGCTCGGCCGGGAGCCGACGGCGGATAGCCGATCCGCGTCTGGAAATCGGGCGAGAGACGCGCGAGGATCGCCTTGTAATCGCCGAGCAACCCCAACTGCCGGTCGGTAATCTTCGGAATACCCTCGAACCCGGCGATGAAGTTGTGCGGCAGCGATTCGTCGCCGTGAACATCCATCGTGAAATCGGCCCCGGTCGCGTCCATCGCGGCGAGCGCGTGGACCACTTCGGGCGAGCGGTCGAGCGTCGGCCCGGCCCATTCGCGGTTGAGGTTGGCCCCGGCGGCGTTGGTCCGCAGATGCCCGCGGCGCGATCCGTCGGGGTTCATGTTGGGGATGATGTGGAAGCTCGCCTTCGCGCGCAGCGCGGTTGCGACAGGATCGGCGGCGTCGACCAGCCGGTCGAGCGCGCCCTCCATCCAATACTCGGCCATCGTCTCGCCGGGATGCTGGCGGGCGTAGAGCCAGACCTGCAAGGGGCCGCCGGCGATGTCGATGCAGTCGAGGTCCTGCCCGTCTAGCGTATGGCCGAGGACGCGAGTGGTGACGCCCGAAGCGGCGGCGATCCGCGCGATAAGGTCGTGATGCCGCTCCATCGTGTACGGCGCGAAATAAGCGATCCAGATGCTGTCGGTCGCCGGGGCGACATCGATCGTCAGGATCCCGTCGGCATAGCTCGTCTCGGTCCGTGTCCACGTCTGCCGGTCGGTCGAGACGACCGCGCGATAATCGGGCCAGCCACCCGGATACGCCGACCCGGCGCAGTTGGTGATCCGCACGCGGCACGCCTCGCCGCGCGCCCCCGACAGACGGAAATAGAACCACTGGTAGAAGTCGCTGTGTGCGTCCTTGCGGATCGCGAGGTCGATCGCCTGCGGCCCGTCAGCGCGCAGCACCTCGATATTGCCGCTGTCGAACGCGGCAGAGACGGTGATCGGCAAGGCGTGCCCCTACTTGTACGGGTAATGCTGGGTGACGCCCGACGGTCCGGGGAAGCCGTCGAGCAGCGCATGCGCCATCGCCGGAACCGACCGCGACAACGATGCCTGCGGCGAGCGCGTGTCGATCGCGACCTCCGCATTGCCCTCCCAGATCAGCGCCTCGTCCGAGCGGCGCTTGACCGTCAGGTGCATCGCGTCGATCTCGACGGCGTTCTGGCTGCCATGGCCAACCGGGAACGACGCCCCGCCGCCGAGGCCGACCCCGCCGCCGCGACCGCCGGTGAAGCCGCCGCCGCCGATGCCGATCGAGAACGGCGATGGGCGGCGCGGACCGACCGCGACATTCTGATTGATCGCAAGGGTAGCAATATATGCGGGGCCGGTTTCGACCGGGACGGGGGTGAAGCCCTGCGCGCGAAGCGCGTTGGCGACCGCGTCGAAATAGCTGCGGGTTTCGAGCCCGAAGGTCGCCTTGGTGTCGGCGGGCACCAGCGCGATCGTGCCGCGCGTCACCGGTGCGCCCAGGTGGAAGCGCTTGACGTCGATCCCCGCGTTCGAGGTCGCGCATCCCGCGACGGCGACCAGCGCGGCGATCGGGAGCAGGCGAAACAGACTGATCATCAAAACTTACCCCAGTGAACCTTGTCGCGCCGTACCAACGCGCATAACGCGAGTCCGACGCATATCCCTTGCTCGAGCCACCCGGAGTAGCCAATGGCCACCGCGACCGCAACGACCGGCACCGTTCTCGTCACCGGGGGCGCCGGTTACATCGGCAGTCACGCGGTGCTCGCGCTCGTCGATGCCGGGCGGCCGGTCGCGGTGATCGATACGCTCGCAACCGGATTCCGCTGGGCGGTGCCCGAGGGCGTTCCTTTCTATCAAGGCGATGTCGCAGACCCCGACCTGATCGACCGGATCGCGAGCGAGCAGGGCATCTCCGCGATCATGCACTTTGCGGGATCGCTGCTCGTCCCCGAATCGGTGGTCAAGCCGCTCGACTATTACCGCAACAACGTCGTCGCCTCGCGCAGCCTGATCGAGTCGGCGGTGCGGAACGGCATCAAGCACTTCATCTTCTCGTCGACCGCGGCGGTCTACGGCGTTCCCGAGGTCGTGCCGGTCGACGAGATGACGCCGAAGTCGCCGATCAACCCGTACGGCAATTCGAAGCTGATGACCGAGATCATGCTCGCCGACGTCGCCCGCGCGCATCCGATCAACTACGGCGCGCTACGCTACTTCAACGTCGCCGGGGCCGACCCGGCGGCGCGGAGCGGACAGTCGACGCGCGGCGCGACCCACCTCATCCACGTCGCCGCCGAGGCCGCGCGCGGCCTGCGCAGCGAAGTCATGGTCTACGGCACCGACTACGACACCCCCGACGGCACGGGGGTGCGCGACTATATCCACGTCTCCGACCTCGCCGCCGCGCATGTCGCCGCGCTGGGCGCGCTCGAAGCCGCGCCGACCGAATCGTTCGCGCTCAACTGCGGGTACAGCCGCGGCTTCTCGGTGCTCGAAGTCCTCGACGCGGTTGACCGGGTGACCAACCTCAAGCTCAAGCGGACGATCGCGCCGCGCCGCGCCGGCGACCCCGACACGCTCGTCGCCGCCACCGCACGCATCCACGAGCGCCTCGACTGGACCCCTAAGTACGACCGACTCGAAACCATCGTCAGCCACGCGCTCGAATGGGAGCGCCAGCTTGACTTGCGCGGGCTTCGTCCGTAGGCACCGCGCTCCATTCGCCTGCCTGTATTTCATCTTGGAAGTTCCCATGAAGGTCCGCAATTCCCTCAAGTCGCTGAAGTTGCGCCACCGCGACTGTCAGATCGTGCGCCGTCGCGGACGGACCTATGTGATCAACAAGACGAATCGCCGGTTCAAGGCTCGCCAGGGCTGATCTCGCTCCCTGTCGCCGATTCCGGCGACAGCCAAGTGAAGACACCGACCGCAGTCGTCTGGGACGTCGGGCATGTCCTGTACGACTGGGGCCCGCGCTATCTTTTCGCCAAACTGATTCCCGACCCGGTCGAGCTCGACTGGTTCCTTAGCCACGTCGTGACCAAGGCGTGGCACTTTCAAAGCGATGCCGGCCGCCCGATCGCGACGATGATCGCCGAGCTGTCCGCGCGCTTTCCTAAATATGCCGATCTGATCGCCGCCTATTGGCCGCGCTGGCTCGAGACGATCCCCGGACCGATGCCCGGGATGCTCGACCTCGTCGCCGAGCTCGACGCGGCAAACGTTCCGCAGTTCGCCATCACCAACTTCGGCGCTGAATTCTGGGCGATGTTCCGCCCGACCGCACCGGTGTTCGACCGCTTCCGCGACATCGTCGTCTCGGGCGTCGAGAAGGTCGTCAAGCCCGACCCCGCGATCTACGCCCTCGCCCTCGCCCGCTTCGGTCTTGCCCCCGGCGAAGGCGTGTTCATCGACGACCGCGCCGACAATATCGCCGCCGCCGACACCGCCGGTTTTATCGGCCACGTTTTCGTCGACGCCGCCGACACAAGGACGTGGCTGGCCGGGCAGGGCTTCTCTGCGGCTGCCGCCAAGTGACGATCATCACGATCGCGGCGGCGATCGTGATCGATGAACACGGTCGGGTATTGCTCGTTCGCAAGCGGGGAACGACGGCCTTCATGCAGCCGGGCGGCAAAATCGATCCCGGCGAAGCCGCAGAAGTGTGCCTCGCCCGTGAACTCCGTGAGGAGCTCGGCGTCGAGGTTGCGCCCGGCCCGGTCTTCGTCGGACGTTTTAGCGCGCCAGCCGCGAACGAACCGGACGCGATCGTCGACGCCTTGCTCTATCACGCTGCAATCGTCGGCGTGCCCTCGCCCGCAGCCGAGATTGACGCCATCGCCTGGCTTTCGCCTGATGCGGCCGATCCGCCGCCGCTGGCTCCGCTCACCCGCGACATAGCGTTGCCGATGGCGGCCAGCCTGCGTTAGACCATCGTATGTATGGAATCGTCATTGGCGGCGGCAACACCGTGGCTGCCGACGTAACGGCATGGCTGGCCGGACAAGGGATCCTGCCCACGTGACCCGCGACTTCGCCGTCGAGCAACGCGGCGTCGCGGTCCACATGGTTGCAGCGGCGGTGACTACGGCGGTTGCCTTCGGCGTTGGAATCGCCATCGCGCCCGACCTCGGTATCGCCACGCTCCCCGACCGCATCGCCTTCGCGCTCCGCTGCGACGTCTTTGTCTTCGTCTGGGTCGTGGCGATGATCGCCCGGATCGCTGCGCTGCGCTTTTTCTCACCCGCCGACATCGACAGCAGCGGCAATTCGACCCCCAGTCCGCAAGTCACAAATGCCCGCGCCGTGTTGCAGAACACGCTCGAACAGGTGGTCATCGCCGCCCCCGCGCACCTCGCGCTGGCGACACTCCTCCCCGCGCGGATGCTCGTCGTGGTCCCGATCGGCGTCGTCCTGTTCGGTATCGGCCGCGCCTTGTTCTGGCCAGGGTTCGCGCGGGGTGCGGCATCGCGTGCGTTCGGCTTCGCGCTGACCTTCTATCCGACCGTCGCCGCGTCTCTTGCGGCCGCACTGCTCATTGTGTCGCAGGCCTGACCCGCGCTAGACCATCGCATGGATCAAATCGTCATTCGCGGCGGCAACAAGCTGTCGGGCCGTATTCACATCTCGGGCGCGAAGAACGCAGCGTTGACGCTGATGCCGTGCGCGCTGCTGCTCGACGAGCCGCTGACGCTCAGGAAC
Organism: Polymorphobacter megasporae; assembly: GCF_018982885.2. Classification (NCBI taxonomy): domain Bacteria; kingdom Pseudomonadati; phylum Pseudomonadota; class Alphaproteobacteria; order Sphingomonadales; family Sphingosinicellaceae; genus Glacieibacterium; species Glacieibacterium megasporae. The sequence goes on from NZ_CP081848.1 coordinate 1,286,928, forward strand.
CTGCCGCGCCTCGCCGACGTCGATACCTTCGGCCATCTGCTCAACGGCCACGGCGTCTCGACGACGATCGAGGGGTCGCACCCGTCGGAGTTCGGGCGGGTGATGACCTTCCGCGCCAACCGGATCACGTCGACCACCGCGCCGTACGACATCGTCCGCAAGATGCGCGCGTCGATCCTCGTCCTCGGCCCTCTGCTCGCGCGCGCCGGCGAGGCGACAGTGTCGCTGCCCGGCGGCTGCGCGATCGGCAACCGCCCGATCGACCTCCACCTCAAGGCGCTGGAAGCATTGGGCGCGCACATCGAACTCGCCTCGGGCTACGTCAAGGCGACTGCGCCGAAGGGCTTGCAGGGCGGGCGCTACACCTTCCCCACCGTATCGGTCGGCGCGACCGAGAATGTTGTCATGGCGGCGGTGCTGGCGAACGGCGTCAGCGTCATCGACAACGCCGCGCGCGAGCCCGAAATCGTCGACCTGTGCTACTGTCTCGTCGCGATGGGGGCGAAGATCGACGGCATCGGCACCGAGCGCCTGACGATCACCGGCGTCGCCAAGCTCCACGGCGCGACCTAT